>CAZLNM010000062.1:0-30105 GCA_964561025.1 uncultured Myxococcales bacterium | reverse complement strand
GCTTGCCGAGCTGGTGTCGCGCGAGCTGGCCCGGGCCCGCCAGCGCCAGCGCCAGGCGGAGAAGGCGCTTTTCGAGCTCGAAGACAAGCTGGCCGAGGCGCGAGATCGGCTGGAGCGCCAGAGCAGCGCCATCGCCGAGAGCCTGGAAGTGGCGCGCAAGGCCGCCCGCTTGACCCTGGTGCCGGCGGCGGGCGCAGCGGCCGCCGAGATCGAGCTGAGCTACCTGGTGCCCTACGCCGGCTGGCACCCGCGTTACGAGCTCCGGGTGTCCCGCGAGCAGGACCGGGCGGAGCTGGTGCTGCAGGCCGTGGTGGCCCAAAAGAGCGGCGAGGACTGGCCGGCGGCGCAGCTCGCCTTCTCCACCGCCGATTTCTACCGCTCCACCGAGCTTCCGGAGCTTTCGTCTTGGCGGATCGGCCGGGCGCAGCCTCCCCGGCAGAGCGGCTGGCGTGAGCTGCCGGAGGGGCTGGACGAGCTGTTCGCCGGATACGATGAAGGCCTCCGCCGGGCGCAAACGGTGTACCTGCCGCCCTCCTTGCCGGCGCTCGACCTCCCCCAGATGCCAACCCTGATCGCCTCGGCGGAGCAGAGAGAGACTCGCAAGGGCGGTGAGGCCCGGATCCTGGAAGCCGCGCTGCGAGAGGAGCCCCCGCCGCGCCCCAAGCGCGCCAAGGCCCGCTCCGCGCCGCCGCCGCCACCGCCGCCGGAGCAGGTCATGCCCCCGCCCGCTCCCGTCCCCGCCTGCGCTCCGATGGCCAGCGCCAGGTTCGCCGCTCCTTCCGGGATGGCGCGAGACGTGGACCGAGAGTGTGAAGGCGCCGCAGTCATGGACGATCAAGCGGAGTGCGACGAGTGTGGTGTCGCGGACGAGACGACCGGCGAGTACCTGACCTCGCCATCGGAGGCCGCGGCCGTGACCCTGGGCCAGGACGCCCTCGACTACGCTCGCCTGCTCATGCGAGGGCCCGATGCGGGTGGGGCCCGCGGCCGGTTGCAGGCCCTGCGGCCCGAGGACGAACTCGGCTCCCAGCTCAACCGGCTCGCCCAGGAGAGCGGCGGGGATCAGCCGCCGTTCAATCCCGGCGAACTGCAGCTTCGGCTGCAAGCGGAGGAGCAGGGTTGGGTGCCGCCGGAGGGGCCCGTGCCGTTGGAGGTGGCCGCCGGGAGCTTCGCGGTGCGTTATCCGGCCCAGGGCTCATCGGCCATCCCCAGCGACGGCGAACCCCACTGGCTCACCGTGTTGCGGCGAGAAGAAAACATCCGGCGCGTGTTCCGCTGCGTCCCCGCGCTCGACGATCGGGTGTTCGCGCTGGCCGAGTTCGACAACCCGCTGGAGGTGCCGCTGCTGGCCGGCGCGGTGAAGGTCTTCGAGGAGGGGGATTTCCTGGTGGACTCGCAGATGGAGACGACCCCGCCGCAAAAGACCATCTGCGTCAACCTCGGGCTGGAGCCGGCCATCGCGGTCGCCCGCCGGCTCAAGGTGGAGGAGGGGAGCGCCGGTTTGCTGGGCGGGACCACCGCCATCGTGCACACGGTCGAGATCGAGGTGCGCAGCAAGCGCGCCGTCCCGTCCCGGGTGGAGATCCTCGAGCGCGTCCCGGTCAGCGACAGCCCGGAGATCAAGGTCACCCTGCTCTCCAGCGAGCCCACGGCCGAGAGCTACGATCAGGTGGAGCGCGGCCAGCGGGTCCGGGGCGGCCTGTGTTTCCGCCTGAACCTGGCGCCGCGCCAGAGCGCCACCTGCAAGCTTTCCTACCGCATCGAGCTGCCGGCAAAACAGATGCTCGTGGGAGGGAACCGCCGTGACTGACGAACGCTTGATGGCACCTTCCGTGGACGTCCCGGCCCCCATCCGCGCGGTGCTGGTCATGGAGGACCGGGCCCAGGTCACCCGCGCCGCCCGGCTTTCCTTGAAGGAGGGCCGGCAGCACCTGAGCGTGGGTGGCGTCACCCCCCTGTGCGCCGACGGGACGCTGCGCTGCCGTGTCCGCCCGCTGGACGGGCCGCGCGACGCCGTCCGGGTGCTCGATGTGCGCCTCTCGCGAAGCTACCGGGTGCGGCCCGCGCGCCCCGAGGCCGAGCGGGAGCTTCGCCGAAACCTCGAGCGGCTCAAGGACGAGTACCTGGCCGCGTTCGACAATGCCATGGCGCAGGCGCGCGAGCTCTCGCTGGTGCGGCAGGCGGCCGAGGACCTGGGCCGGCAGATCGGGATGCGGGTGGCCGCCGGCGCCTTCGACCCGGGGGTGGACCAGGCACTGGAGCGGCTGTGGACGCGGCGGCGCGAGCTGGAGGAGGCGCTGCTTCAAGCCCAGTTCGAGCAGGAGGATCGGCGGCTGGCCATCCGGCGCTTGCAGGAGGAGCTCGGGCTGGTGCTGGCGCCGCTCTCGGAATACACCGCCCGCATCGACACCGAGGTCTCGTCGGAGAAGGAGGCCGTGGCCGAGATCGAGTGGCAGTATCAGGTGCCTTGCGCGCTGTGGCGCCCCGAGTACACCGCCGAGCTGCTCGAGGGGCAGCGGCCCGCCGTGCGCTGGCAGGCCGCCGGGCGGGTGTGGCAGAACACCGGCGAGGACTGGAGCGGTGTCGAGCTGCGCTTCTCGACCGCCCGGCCCTCGCAGGGCGCCGAGCTGCCGCTGCTCTCCGACGACGTGCTGCGCGCGCGGCAGAAGAGCGAGGAGGAGCGCCGGGTCATCGAGGTCGAGTCCCGCGACGAGGACATCGCCAAGACCGGCTCCGCCTCCGAGGATGAGCAGGACACCCCGCCGGGCCTGTACGATGGCGGGGAGGAGCGGGTCTTCGTGGTGCCGGCGCCGGTGGACGTCCCCTCCGACGGCCGGCCGCACCGCTTCGAGTACGAGAGCTTCGAGGCCCCGGCGGAGCTGGAGCTGGCCTGCTGCCCGGAGCTGGAGCCCTTCGTGTTTCTGAAGTCGCTACAGAAGAACGCCAGCGCCTTGCCCTTGTTGGCCGGGCCGGTCATGCTGTTGCGCGGGGGCGGCACGGTGGGCCGCTCGCGCATCGGCTACGTTGCGCCCGCCGAGCGCTTCGCCCTCTCCTGGGGAAGCGAGGACGAGCTGGTGGTGATGCGCGAGCGGGAGCACGAGGCGGACGAGACCGCCATCCGCCACGAGCGGGTGCACACCTTCCGGGTGCGCCTCTACCTGGCCAACCACTCGGCCGCGCGGCGCGCGCTGCGGCTGACCGAGCGGTTGCCGGTGTCGGAGATCAAGGAAGTGACGGTCCGTCTCGACCGGGACAAGACCGCCCCCGGTTTTGCGCTCGACGATCAGGGGCTGTGCGCCTGGAACCTGGAGCTCGCCCCCGGCGAGGAGCGCCGCCTGCTCATGCAGTTCGAGGTGCGCCACCCGGCGCGGGTGCGCTGGAACCCCTGAGCGGCTTCAGAAGTTGGTGGAGATCATTCCCACCGAGAACGACGGCCCGAAGAGGAACGCGAACGGGGTGAGGTCGCGGCTGAGGCGGGTGGGGGCGTATTCGGCCCAGGCGTGCAGGTTGAAGGAGGCCTGCAGGGCGGTGTTCTGGTTCAGCACCGGCAGGTTCAGCCCGAGGCCGATCACGATGGAGAAGTCCGGGGTGTTCGACAGGTTGGTGGCGAACAGGCCCATCTCCAGCCCCAGCGGGAACTCCCGGCCGCTGGCCTGGATGTACAGCACCCGGCCCAGGGCGCCGGCGCTCACCGGCACCGCGCCGGTGATCTCTTTCTGGCTGAAGCGGAACAGGCCGGTGGGCAGGGCGGTGGTGGCGCTGATGCGGAAGGAGCGGTCGGAGAGCAGGATGCGGTAGCGCAGATCCTGGCCCAGCGACTGGCGCGGCAGCAGGGTGTAGTGCCCGCTGAGCAGATCGTGCGACACGCTCACCGTGAGCTGATCGTACTCGTTGCGCTCGCCCGGCGGGATGCTGGCCAGCAATTCCCCCGGCCCCGGGGCCAGGGTGATCACCTGGTTGAACTCGCCGGCCTGCACCCGCAGCCGCTGCAGACCGGCGTCCGGCGGCAGGCGCGTCAGGTGGAACACCAGCCGGCAGCTGTCCCGCTGGGGAAACGGGATGCGGTTGAGGCTCCCCGGGACCAGCGTGCGGGCGTGGCCCGGCGGGCCGCACTCCACCTCGATGATCGGGCCGGTCGGGGAGCGCTCCGGCACCAGCGGCACCACCAGGTTCAGGGTGCGGACCTCGAAGCGGGCCTGGGTGTCGAACAGCGCCAGTTCCGGCGGCGGCTCATCGGCCGCCCGCCCCAGGAAGGCGTTCAGCGCCCGGGGTCGGTAGGCCAGCCGCAGCGGCACCACCCCCGCGCTCCCCGGCTCGCCCTGCACCGACCAGCCTTCGGCGTCGCGGGACGAGCGGTACCAGCCGGGCCGGTCCTCGACGGTGAGATCCGAGGAGAAGCGGTCGTCGTCGAAGGCCAGCATGAGGCGCGCCGGCCGGTTGTTGGGGATGAACTCGACCGGGCCGACCGCCGGCACCTCCAGGCGGATGCGGCCGGGCTCGAAGGCGGAGACCACCGGCAGGTTCACCGCGCCCAGGCGGCGCACTCCGCCCGAACGCTCCAGCAGGGTGAGGGAGAGCTGCTCCACGCCCGCCGGCACCCGCTCGAGCTGCACCTCCAGCAGCCGGACCGCGGGGTCGCCCGAGGGGTGCTCCATGCGCAAGAAGGCCCGCACCACCGGCCGGGTGCGCAAGGCCAGGCGGTCCTCGACGGGCTCGGCGGCGCTCAGGCAGTCCGCCGGGATCTTGATGAACAGGCGATGGTTCTGGGTCCCCGAGAGCAGCGGCACGTCGGGCGGCGCCTGGATGGCGCAGCGTTCGAGGCGCAGCACCACCGAGTCGGCGCGCAGGAGCTTGCGATCGCGCTGCAAGAAGAAGCGCGGCCGCAGGGTGTAATTCAGCCGCACCCGTCCCGCCGACGGATCCACCTGGAACAAGCGAACATGCGTCGCCGTCTTGCGGCACTCGGCGACGTCGCAGGCCACCTGGTCCAGCGCCTCCGGGAAGCGCACCTCGATCTCGTGGCGCGGCGAGGCCGTGTCCAGCGCCTGCTCGGCGACCAGCGGGGCGTTGAACACCACGCGCTCCGGGGAAAGACGCAGTTCGCTCCACCCCACCGCCCCCGCGCGCAGGCCCAGCAGCGGCGGAAAGGGCTGGCCCGCCGGCAGCTCCGCCGTCTCGGGGAGCCACAGCAGACCGGCCCGGGACGGCCTGGCCGCGAGCGCCTCCCAGAAGGGCGCCTCGACATCCATCAGGCAGCTTTCGCGGTCCCGGCAGGGTTGGCTCGCCACCACCATGTCGTCCAACACGGCCACCAGGTGTCCCCGGCCCGGCCGGGCGGGCACGAACTCGGCGTTGCGGGCGTCGAACCACACGGTGAGGCTACCCGGCGCGGCCTCCTCCTGGGGCAGCGGGGCCAGCAGCAGATGGATTGTCTGCTGCGGCCCGGCGCAGCCCGCCTCTCCGGCCGCCACCGCCAGCCGGCGCCAGCCGGGACGGGGCGCGGCCACGTCGATCTCCACCCGGGTCGGCGGATCGCCGATCTTCCAACCCGCCGCGTCGTCGATGCGGCACACCGGCCGCGGAAACTCGAGCTGCGACACCGCCCGCCCGAGCCACAGGCGCGACTCGCTGGCCGGGCCGGGATCGACGCTCAACGTCTCGGCGCGCGCGGCAGGCACGCACAAGAGCAGAACGCACAGCGCCGCCACTAAAGGCATGGAGGGCCGCGCCGAGCGAACCCGGGGCCCCAAAGGTTGGCGTGTTCGGGCGCACCATGGGGTCGCGGGCTCAGGCCGCAACGGGGATGAGTGGTTGCGTCCGGGGGTCATGGGGCGGGTTTTCGCCGGCGCGCGCCGAGCCAGAGCGCGGTCAGCAGGAGCGGGGTCGCCGGGGCGCCGGCGCTGGCGCAGCCGCAGCCTCCCTGGCGGCAGGTGTTCTCGCGGCTCAGGCACACGCCGCCCCGGCAGGTCTCGCCCGCGGTGCACTCGTCGCCGTCGTCGCAGGTGGTCCCGTCGGGGAGGGCCTCGGCCCGGCAAGCGCCGGTCGCGGGATCACAGCTCCCGCGGTGGCAGGCGTCGGCGAACGCCGAGCAATCCTTGGCATCGCTGCGGCACACCCCCGCGTGGCAGATGTCCGGCCCGGTGCAGGCGTTGCCGTCGTCGCACGGCTCGAGGTCGAGCACGAAGTGCTGGCAGGTGCCGTCGCCGAGGCAGGTGTCGCGGGTGCAGCCGTTGCTGTCGTCGCAGCTATAGGCCGTGCCGCGGCATACGAGCGCGCCGTCGCAGCGATCGTCTTTCGTGCAGGGGTCGCCGTCGTCGCAGGGATCGTTCTGGGCGTTGCACGAGCCGCCCCCCTGGCCGAAGTACAAAAAGGCCTTGCCCGCGTCCGCCGCCGCGCCATCCTGGCCGTAGGCGCCCACCAAAAAGTCGCCGAAGCCGTCGCGGTTGACATCGAACGCGCCGGCCACAGCGCCGCCGAAACCGGCTCCCGGCTGCGCGTCGCCGGCCGCCGACCAGACGGATGGCGAGCCCGCGCCGTCCGCCTGGCCCAGGAACAGGAAGGCCGCCCCGGCCCCCGCGGCATGCTGCGACGAGGTCGGCGCGCCGATCAGGAAGTCGGCGAACCCGTCCCGGTTGCCGTCGCCGATGCCGCCGAGGCTCCAGCCGAACTGCGCCAGCCGATCGCCGGCCTGGACCCAGGCGGCCGCGGCGCCCGGGCCGGCGGGCCCGCCCAGGTAGAGGTAGGCGCGCCCGGCGTTCTCGTTGGAGAGCGCGTCGAAACCCGGCGCGCCGATCAGGATGTCGGCGTAGCCGTCGTGGTTGACGTCGGAGGCGCCGGCCACACTTTGACCGAACTGGGCCCCGGCCTGCGGGTCCCCCGAGGACTCCCAGGCGGCCTGCGCCGGCAGGGGCCCGCCACCGCCGAAGAACAGGAAGGCCCGGCCGCTGTCGCCCGCTCCCCCGTCGTGCAGGTTGGCGCCCACCAGCCAGTCGGCGTAGCCGTCGCCGTTGATGTCGCCGGCCCCCGCCACCGACCAGCCGAAGCCCGCCTCGGCCTGGCCCGCGCCGCTCGAGGTCCAGGCCGGCGTCGTGGAGAGCCCGCTCCGTCCGCCGAGGTACAGGAAGGCCTTGCCGCTCTCTCCGCTCACCGGCCCCTGCTCGAAACTCTCGGCGGGCGCGCCCACCAGCACGTCGGCGAAGCCGTCCTTGTTCACGTCTCCCACCCCGGCCACCGCGGTGCCGAAGAAGGCGCCGGCCCGGTCGTCGCCCGAGGAGGTCCAGGAGGGGTTCGGCAGCAGCCCGTTGCCCGAGCCGCGGTAGAGGTAGGCCTTGCCGGCGTTGGCGTTGGCGGTGGGGTGGCCAGGCGCCCCGACCAGCAGGTCGGCGTAGCCGTCGCCGTCCACGTCCCCGGCCGCGGCCACGCTGTAGCCGAAGAGCGCCCGGTTGAAGTCGTCGCCGGACGAGGTCCAGGCCGGCTGGCTGCCGAGCCCGCCCGGGCCGCCGTAAAACACGTACACCTTTCCGGCCCGGACCGAGGCCGTGCTGTGGTACGGCGCGCCCACCGCCACGTCGGGGTAGCCATCGCCGTTGACATCGCCGAGCCCGGCTACGCTCCAGCCGAAGAAGGCGCCGGCGCGATCGCTGCCGCTGGAGGTCCAGGGAGGGCCGAGCCGGGGGACCCGCTCGCGCGATTCGTTGCCGAGGTCGGCGGTGGCGGCCAGCCATGGCATGCGCGGCGCCGGTCCGGCCTGGTCGGTGTTGGCACCGCACGCGGCCAGCACGCACGCAAGGCACGCGATCTCTGTCAGGCGTCTGCGCATCGGCCTCGTCCTGGATTGGTTTCCGGTCGCGACCAGAACGCGCGCCCGCCCGCGCTGGCTCTTTCGGCCCCGCGGTCGGACGCGCCAAGAAACAACTGCCTCAAATGCGGACATCGAACGCACAGAGAATCTACCGCAGGGAAAACCGCAGGGTGAGGTTGGAGATCTGGATCTCGTCGCCGTTCTCGATGCGGTGCTTGCTGATCTGCTCGCCTTCCAGCCAGGTGCCGTTCGCCGAGTTGAGATCCTCGATGAACCAGCCGTTGCGCTCGCGCGTGATCACGGCGTGCTCGCGGGAGACGCTGCGGTGCTCGATGATGTAGTCGCACTTGCTCCCACGGCCGATGAGGAACACGTCCTTGCGGATGGGCACCGGGGCGTTCTTGTCCACCTGCATGGTGAGCACCGGCGAGCGCGGCGCGACCGGAGCGGGCCGGGGAGGCGGGGGCGGCGCCGCGGGGCGGCCCGGCTTGCGGGGGGGCGGATGCGGCTCGGCCTTGTCCAGCAGGTCGAGGGCCGGGGGCGGTGCCAGGGCCCGGGGCTGCGGGTTGACGTACCCCATGCGGTGGGCCAGCTCGTAGGCGCCCAGGTTGACCAGCCCCTCCAGGTCCACACCGGTGTCCTGGACCATCTGCTTGAGGATGATCAGGAGCTTCTGATCGATCTGTACCGCGCCGCGTGAGATGGAATCCATGGCGCTCCCCGGACGTCTCGAAATCCATTCCAGAGCCTACCGCCACCGGCGCCGCGGATCAAGAAACTGGCCCGACCTCCTCCCGGAAACGGT
Source organism: uncultured Myxococcales bacterium (assembly GCA_964561025.1). GTDB lineage: Bacteria > Myxococcota > B64-G9 > B64-G9 > B64-G9 > JAAZNF01. Next base: position 21,499 of record CAZLNM010000062.1, on the reverse strand, counting down.
TGAAACTCCCGATCCACAGGTCGGGGACCTCCCGCCGCAGCGCCCGCAGCCAGCGCTCGAGCCCCAGCCGCCGGCCGCCGGCGGGCGGCACCGCCCCGCGCAGCCGCTGGGGATCCAGATCCAGGTTGCGAAGCTGCAGGTTGCGCGCGCCGGTGCGACGGAGCAGGCAAAGCAGCGCGCGCAGCTCGCCCTCCCGGTCGGTGAACCCCGGGAACACCAGCAGGTTGATGGAGACGATGAGCCCCGCCCGGACCGCACGCTCGAGAAATCGCTCGACCCGCGCCAGGGTGACCCGGCCGCGGTGGTAGGCCGCGTAGGCGTCCGGCCGGGCGCTGAACAAACTCACCCGCACCGCGTCGAGCCCGGCGCGCACCAGCGCCGGCAACCGCGCCGGAAGGCTGCCGTTGGTGTTCATGTGGATGGTGCCGCGCCCGGTGCGGCGCCGGATGGCGGCGATGGCCGCGCGCAGGCGGCGCGCCTCGAGCAACGGCTCGCCCTCGCACCCCTGGCCGAAGCTCACCATGGCGGGGCGGGCCCGCGCCAGGTGGGACACCGCCGCCTCCACGATGTCGCTCACCGGCGGCGGCCGGCAAATGCGCTGCTGCGGGCTGGGGGGTTCCCCGGGTGCGCTGTGCGAGATGCAGCCGAGGCAGCGGGCGTTGCAGCGAGGAGACACCGGCAGGCCCGCCTCGAAGGCGCCCAGGAAGAGATTGCGGGCGGTGGAGCAACCGTAGTCGCAGGCGCAGCGCGCGAGTTGGCGCACCAGGCGGTTCTTCGGCAGGCGGCGCATCCAGCGGGCGGTGAGCGCCGGGAAGTCCTGGCAGGCGAACCGCTCCGGGTCCCAGTGCCTGCGCCGGTCGATGCGGCGGGCGAGGGCATACAATCGCCCCCGGCGCACGGCCACCGCCGTGTAGGCCCGCAGCGGGAGCTCCGGGGCGCCCGGGAGGCGCCGGTAGGCGGGCAGGGCCAGGCGCAGCCAGCCCGGGGGCAGCGCCGCGGCCAGCGCCAGGGCCCCTTTTCCCGCCAGGACTTGGCGACCGCGGTGGTCCAGGCCCAGCGCCGCGCGGCCGGGGAGGCGGTACAGCGTGCTGCCGGCCGGAAGCAAGACGAACCGGCCGAAGCTTGCGGCGGAATGGATCGCGCCCAGGCACGCCGCGGCCGGCGCCAGTTCTGGCGCCGCGCGGAGACGGCCCTGCTCGTCGGCGAAGACGGCGCAGAACTCAGCTAGCATGCGCCGCCTCCGCCGGACGGACCTCAAACTGCTCCAGGTGGAAGCCGGGATCGGCCTCGACCCGCAGCTGGAGGCGCAAGCGCGCCTCCAGATCCTCCAGCGCCTCGCGCGCCTCGTCCAGCAGGAACCCGGCCACCTCGGGGTGCGCCCGCACCGTGACCCCCCCCGGCCGTTCGCGGAAGTCGCGCTCGATGGCGCGCAGGATGTCGAAGCACACCGTGGCCGTGGAGCGGACCCTCCCCGCGCCCTGGCAATACGGGCAGGCCTGGGTGAGCGCGCGGGTGAGGCTCTCGCGGACCCTCTTTCGGGTCATCTCCACCAGCCCGAGCTCGGAGACCTTGAGCACGTGACAGCGGGCCCGATCGCGCGCGAGCGCCTCCTGCAAGGCCGCGAACACCTTGTCCCGGTTGGCGGGACGCTCCATGTCGATGAAGTCGATGATGATGATGCCACCGATGTCGCGCAGGCGCAGCTGCAGCGCGATCTCCTTGACCGCCTCCAGGTTGGTCTGGGTGATGGTCTCCTCCAGGTTGTGCTTGCCCACGTAGCGGCCGGTGTTCACGTCGATGGCGGTCAGCGCCTCGGTCTGGTCGATGACGATGGTGCCGCCGCTCTTCAGCCATACCTTGCGCTCCAGGGCGCGGGAGATCTCCACCTCCAGGCCCATGCTGGTGAACAGCGGCAGCTCGCCGTCGTGCAGCTCCACCCGCCCTGCCAGGGCCGGCATGAGCGTGCGCACGAACTGCAGGAGCTGGCGGTGCTCGTCCGGATCGTCGATCACCAGCCGATCCACCTCGGCGGTGAAGAGGTCGCGGGTGGCCCGGCGGAGGAGGTCCAGGTCCCGGTACAGCAGCCGGGGCCCGGGGCTGGCCGACTGCCGCTTCTGGATGTCGTCCCACAGGCGGGTGAGGAATCCCAGGTCGGCGGCCAGCGCCTCCTCGTCGGCGCCCTCGGCGGCGGTGCGGATGATGACGCCGGTGCCCGGCGGACGGAGGCGCTCCAGGATCTCGCGCAGGCGCAGGCGCTCGTTCTCGTGGTCCAGGCGCCGCGAGATGCCGATGTGATCGATGGTGGGCAGGTACACCAGCAGCCGGCCCGGCAGGCTGATGTGGGTGGTGAGGCGCGCTCCCTTGGTGCCCATGGGATCCTTGGCCACCTGCACCAGGAGCTCCTGGCCGCCGCGCAGCACGTCGGCGATGTGCCGCCGGCTGTCGGCGCCGCGGTCCGCAAAGGAACGGTCCGCGACCGGCTCCTCGTCGCCGCCGTCCTCCAGATCCAGGTCGGCCGGCGACTCGGGCGTCAGCACGTCCGACACGTACAGAAAGCCGGCCTTCTCCAGCCCGATGTCCACGAAGGCCGCGTCCATGCCGGGCAGCACCCGCACCACCCGGCCCTGGTAGATGTTGCCGACCCAGGTCTGGCGGCCGGGCCGCTCGACGTACAGCTCGGCCAGAGCGCCCTGCTCGATCAGCGCCACGCGTTTCTCGCGCTGGCGGGCCTCGATCAGGAGTTGGGCGTTCATTCTTCTCCTCCCGCGGAATCGGGCGAACCCGCCGGGCCGGCCGCGGCGGGGAGCAGCGCCTCGCGCACCACCTCGAGCCCCGTGAGCCCGAAGGCCTCGCGGGCCACCTCCAGCGGCCGGGCCGCCGCGCCCTCGCCCAGGCGCACCTCCAGCACCGCCTGGCAGCCCGGCGCTCCCGGTTCGATGGCGATCCGCAGCAGGCTCGGGCGCACCTCCACTTCCCGTTCGGCGCCGCCGGTGTGCCGGCGCAGCCGCCACGAGGCGCGCTCCATCAGGCGCTCGGCCCCGGCCCTCGCCTCAGCCTGGTCCATGGGCAAGAAGAGCCGGTAGCGCACGGCGCCGACGCCGCGCATGATCCCCGGGGCGCCCGGCGCAAGGCGCGCCAGCTCGAGCAGCAGAAGGCCCTGCGGAAGCTGGTCCCGCAGGCGGCCTGCCAGCTCGGCGTCATCGCCCGCCCCGGCGAGCGTCACGTCCACCAGCTCGCAGCGCGAGGCCGCTCCGGCGGGGCAGGCGGGGCCGAAGGAGAGCCGCGGCCGCGGGTGGAAGCCCCGGGTGTACAGCAGCGGCCACTCGGCGCGGCGCAGCGCCCGCTCGACCACGTTCATGAACTCGAGGTGGGAGAGCAGCGCGGCCGGGCCCTGCTTGGCGAGGGTGAGGCGTACCACCGAGGGCTGCGGGTCCGGCTCGGCCGAGGGCGGCGCGGGAGGAGGGGGCGCGCGGTGCAGGCGCGGCGCGATGTCGCTCCCGCAGGCGCCGCAGTCGCTGCACTCGCCGCGGGCGCAGTCGGGCGTGGGCTCCTCCCGGTAGGCCCGCTCGCGTTCGGCCAGCAAGAAATCCTTGCGGGGCCCGAGATCGAGGTGGTCCCAGGGCAACACCTCGTCCGGCGGCCGCTCGCGCAGGTAGAAGTCGGACCCGCCCGGCACGGGCAGGGCGCCGAAGGCCCGCTCGAACGCCTCCGCCCGGAAGTGCTCCGACCAGCCGGCCAGGCGCTGGCCGGCCTCGAGCAGGGCGCACAGCGCCGGGAACTGGCGCCGGTCCCCCCGCGCCAGCATGCCTTCCACCCAGCTCATCTCGGCCAGCGAGTAGCCCGTCTTCACGCCCGGAACGCGGCGCAGGCGCTGCGCCACCTCTTCGCGGGCGCGGCGGGCCTGTGCCATCGGCAGCATGGCCTCCCACTGGAAGGGGGTGTGGGGTTTGGGCACGAACAGCGACAGGGTGACGTGGATGTCGGGGCGCAGGCCCTCGGCCCGGGCCTCGCCCCGCAGGCGTTCCACCAGCGCCACGATGGCCTCGCGATCGGCGGCGGTTTCGCTGGGGAGTCCCAGCATGAAGTACAGCTTGATGAGCCGCCAGCCGGCCCGGAAGGCGCCCAGGGCGGCGGCCCGCACGTCCTCGTCGGAGAGATCCTTGTGGATGACCCGGCGCAGCCGCGCGCTGCCGGCCTCCGGGGCGATGGTGAACCCCGACTTGCGCACGGTGCGGGCCAGCTCGACCACCCGCGGGGTGAGGGTCTCGGCCCGCAGCGACGGCAGGCTCAGCGAGACCCGGCGCGGCGCGGCGCGGCGGTAGAACGCCTCCAGCAGCTCCGGCAGGTCGGGGTAGTCGCCGGCCGAGAGCGACAGCAACGACACCTGGTCGAAACCGGTGGCGGCCAAGCCCTCCTCGATGGCCGAGAGCAGCCGCGGCGCCGAGCGGGTACGCACCGGGCGGTTGATCATGCCCGCCTGGCAGAAGCGGCAGCCGCGGGTGCAGCCGCGCTGGATCTCGACGGTCAGCCGCTCGTGGACACACTCGGCGAAGGGAACGATCGGCCGCCGGGGCGGCGCCACGGCGTCGAGGTCGCGAAGCACCGCCCGCCGCACCCGCTCCGGCGCGCCGCCCACGGGGGTCACCCGCTCGATGGGGCCGGCGGCGTGGTAGCTCACGCGGTAGCGGCCGGGCAGGTACACCCCCGGCATGGCGGCGATCTCGTCCAGGACCTGCTCGCGGGTGCGGCCGTGGCGCCGGGCCAGGCCCACCGCCCGGGCCAGCGGAGCGATGACCTCCTCGGCATCCCCGAGAAACACCGCGTCCAGGGCCTCGGCGATCGGCTCCGGGTTACCGGCGCCCGGCCCGCCGGCGATGACCACGGGGTGTTTTGCGGTCCGCTCGGCGGCCCGCAGCGGCACGCCGCCCAGGCGCAGCATACACAGCACCTCGGGCAGGTGCAGCTCGTGCTGCAAGGTAAATCCCAAAAGGTCGAAGTCGGCCAGGGCGCGCCTGGACTCCAGCGAGGAAAGGGGAAGGCCGCGGCGCTCGAGCTCCAGGTAGAAATCCTGGTCCGGGGCGAACACCCGCTCGGCGCGAAGATCCGGTTCGGCGTTGATCTGATCGTAGAGCACCTGCAGGCCCAGGTAGCTCATGCCCACCGGGTACAGGTCGGGGAAGCACAGCGCCACCCGGCAGGCGAGGTCCCGCGGCTCCTCGCGGCGGGCGCCCACCTCGCACCCCAGGTAGCGCGAGGGGTGGCGCACGGCCTTCAGGATGTCGTCGGTGCCTTCCATGCGGCGCGAAACTACCACAGCCCCTTCCCGTTTGACACCCGCGCGCGGCTTGTCCTATGTTCGCCTGGGCTGTCAACCTTTGCGCCCCGGTCCGGACCGGGGCGGTGTTCCGGGGAGTGCCCATGCTTCGGCGTACCTGGATGGCTTGCTGTGCGCTTCTGGTCATGGCCGGCTGCACCTCGCGCCCTGCCGGGACCTGCGAGAAGGACACCCAGTGCTCCGGCTCCGAGGTGTGCTTCGAGGGCAAGTGCACCAGCATGAAGGAGCGGGAGCGCATCCTGCAAGAGCGCAAGGAGGCCGAGCGGCCCAAGGTGTGCGAGGACCGTGACAAGGACGGTTTTCGCGCCGGCCCCGACTGCCCGGCGGGCGAGCGGCTGGACTGTGACGACAACGATGCCCAGGCCGCCCCGGGAAAGCCCGAGGTGTGCGACGAGCGCGACAACAACTGCGACGGGCGCAACAACGAAGGGCAGAAGGGTTGCGTGCAGACGCTGTTCGGGCTGCCGGTGCCGGGCCGCCCCGAACTCAAGCTCGACAACCCCCGCGGCCTGCTCTACGACCCGGCCGGCTTCTTGCTGGTGGCCGACAACCATCACCTGTGGAAGATCTCCCTCGCCGACGGGCGGGCAGAGATCCTGGCCGGCAGCCACCTGTCCAACTTCGCCGACGGCCCGGCCGCCGAGGCGCGCTTCTCCTATCCCAACGGCTTGATCCGGCTGCCCGACGGCTCGCTGGCGGTGGCCGACTGCAAGAACAACTGCCTGCGGAAAGTCGCCCCGGACGGGCGGGTGTCCACCCTGGCCGGTCAGTGCTCCAACCTCACCAAGGACGTCGGGCAGTTCGCCGACGGGCCGGCGAGCGCGGCCCGCTTCTATTGCCCCTCGGACCTGGCCCTGGCTCCGGACGGCGCGCTGATCATCGTGGACCAGCTCAACGCCCGGGTGCGCCGCCTCAAGGATGGTCAGGTGGTCACGCTGGCCGGCATCGGCCCGGCCGAGGTGGTGGAGGGCGAGGGCCAGATCGGCTTTTTGGACGGGCCGGGCGACCAGGCGCGCTTCAACGATCCCCAGGCGGTGCTGGTGGACGCGCGCGGCGCCATCTTCGTGTCGGAGTCCTTCAACTGCCGCCTGCGCCAGCTCACCGCGGAAAAGGACGGCAAGTACCAGGTGACCACCTTCGTTGGCGACTCGGACACCAAGCTGGGCATCGGCGGCTACGTGGACGGTCCGCCGAAGGCGGTGAAGTTCAACTACCCCCACGGCATGGCCTTCGACGGCAAGGGCCAGTTCATCGTGGCCGACACCGGCAACGCGGTCATCCGCCTGTTGACTCCGGCGGGCGCGGCGCGCACCCTGTACGGCAAACCCGGAGAGTCCAAGTGCCTGGATGGCCCCATCGACAAGGCCCGCTTCCAGTCGCCGATGGACGTGGCCCCCGGCCCGGACGGCAGCCTGTTCGTGAGCGACACCCTGTGTCACCGGGTGCGCTGGATCGTTCCGTGAAACCATTTCGGCGGAAGAACCGCCGGAGTTTCCAGGAGGGTTTGGCATGAGGCGCGCGGCGTGGTGGGTGGCAATGTTGGCGTTGATGTTGGGGGCGGGCTGCAAGTCGCTGAAGCCGGGCGAGTGCCGCAAGGACAACGACTGCTCGGGCCAGGTCAAGGGCGGGCTGCCCGCCTGCTACAAGGAGCCGCCCGAGGCCGAGCTGGGTCGCTGCATGACGGTCAAGGAGGCGCGCGAGGCCCGCGATCGCTTCGAGGCCCGCAAGAGCGGGCTGTGCGAGGACCGGGACGGCGACGGGGCCAAGGCCGGCCCGGCCTGCGACCCGAAGCTCGACGGGGTGCTGGACTGCGACGACGGCGATCCGGCGGTGAAGGCCGGGGCCACCGAGGTGTGCGACGGCAAGGACAACAACTGCGACGGCCGCATGAACGAGGGGCTGCCGCAGTGCGTCTCCACCGTGCTCGGCGGCAAGCAGAACCCGGTCATGCACTTCATGACCAACATGACCAACGGGGTGCGGGTGACCGCCGGCGGCGAGGTGTGGGTGACCGACGAGCACCAGATCTACCGCGTGGGGACCGACGGCAAGCCGGTGCGCGTGGCCGGCTCGGAGAAGCCCGGCAACGACGACAAGCAGGGCAAGTTCGCCCGCTTCGACAAGCCGCGGGGCATCGCGGTGGGCCCGGACGGGTCGGTGTTCATCACCGATTGCAACAACAATTGTATCCGGCGCCTGTCCGCCGAGGGCCAGGCCTCGGCGTACGCCGGCAAGTGCAGCAGCGAGGCCGACGACACCGGCCTGGACAAGGACGGCGGCTGGCAGGACGTGCGCTTCTACAGCCCCGTCGATCTGACCTTCGACAAGGACGGCAACCTGCTGGTGGTGGACATGCTGAACTCCAAGATAAAGCTCATCGACAAGAACACCCGCGAGGTGAAGACCATCGCCGGGCGCGGGGGCAAGGACACCACCGAGGGCGTGGTGTTCGGCATGAGCAACGGCCCGGCCAAGCAGGCCGAGTTCAACGAGCCCGCCGGCATCGCCGTGGGCCCCGGCGGCGAGGTGTACATCGCCGACCAGAAGAACAACTGCATCCGCCTGCTGAAGGGCGGCCAGGTCAGCACCTTCGCCGGGGTGTGCGCCCCGGGCAAGGACAAGGGCGGCCACAAGGACGGCCCGGCGGCGGCGGCGCGTTTTCTGCTGCCGAATGCGGTGGACGTGGCGCCCGACGGCTCGGTGGTGGTGGCCGACACCGGCAACCACGTCATCCGCCGCGTCGCGGGCGGGCAGGTGACCACCGTGGCCGGCAAGCCCGGCCAGCAGGGTTACTTCGACGGCGCCATCGGCGACGCCCTGTTCAACGAGCCGCAGAGCGTCTCGGTGGGCAAGGACGGCTCGATCTACGTGGTGGACCACGGCAACTACCGCGTGCGCCGCATCGCTCCGTAGCTCTTCTACTCGCTCACCCACCACAGACAGGGGCAGAAGCGCGCGTCGAGCTCGTCCGGCCGGCGCGACAGCACGTCCTCCCACAGGTTGGCGGCGATAAGTTCAGAAAGCGCGTCCACGTCGGCTGTCTCGGGGCCGCCGAGCTCGTCCAAAAACTTCGAAATCTCCGAGGAAAGGTCGCGTAGGTTGCGCGGGAGCGCGCCGGCGACCTTCGGCGCCGCCGAGAAGGGCAGCGGGGCGAGGTCCGCCGGCAAGCCCAGGCGATGCCGGACGAAGAGGGTGGCGAGCAGCGCCGGGATCTCCAACCCCTCGGGGCCGGAAGGGATGCTCCCCGGAGGGAACGGCCGCGGCAGGCGGGCCGGCCCGCCGAGGTGGGCGGCGAGTTCGAGCAGGGTGCGGCTGCGCTCCAGCGCCGCGTCGAGGGGGGGAAAGTCGCCCGCCGAGGCGAACTCCCGCGGCAGCAGCGTGTCGGGATCGACCAGCCGGGGGCGCGCCGTGGCCAGGTTCGAAAGCAGCTCCGGCAGCGGCGACGGTAGGTGGGGGAGCCAGGCGGCGGCCGGATGATTGAGCAGGCCCTTGGCGAGCCGCGCCCGCGACAGGATGGCGTACTGGGCCACCCGGCACAGGTCGATGAGCGGCACCGACTCCAAAAGGCGCCTGGCGCCCTCGGCGTCGCGCGCCCCCAAAAGGTTCAGGCCGATCTCCAGGCGCCCGAGCACACGCTCGAAGGCGCTCCGGCTTTGCTCCGGTTCGGCACCGGTCATGCCGTCCGCCACCAGCACCCGGCTCACCAGGTTCGCCACTTGCGAGGCCAGCCGGCCGCGCAGGATCTCGTCCTCGATCAGCGAGAGCCCGCCATCCCACAAAGGCCCGCCGGGCCGCTCGAGAGCGAAGCGGGGCGGGTTGTCCACGCCCCGGGGGAGCATTCGGCCTCGTTGCGCCTCGGCCGGCGAGAGCGGCCGGTAGAACTCCTCGGCCTCCTCCAGATCCGGCCAGCCCCGATCGGCCAGCCGCCCGTCCCGGAAGCGCCGGGCCAGCTCCTCGATCTCGGCCGGCGGGTTCGTGCCCAGGTTGCCCCACAGGGCGAAGAACTTCTCCCGGTCGTGCTCGTAGAGCCGCTCGAGCACCTCGCGCATGACGTCGAGGTCGGCGCCGGGGTGGACCACGAAGATGTGGTAGTTGTCGGGCGTCACCACCCGGGCGGCCTGGTCGTCGGGGAGATCGGGCAGCGCCTCCCGCTCCACCGTGGTCAGGCTCCGCTCGGCGAGCAAGGCGAGCATCTCGAACTCTCCCTCGTCGAAGTAGCGCGCCAGCCGCTCGGGGTGGCTGGCACAGAGCAGCTTCAGCCACTCCTGGTAGCGCCCGAGGTCCACGCCGTCCGCGCGCCACAGGTCGAGGTCCAGAAGGTACGCCATCTGCTCCGCCGAAGAGAGCGCGATGAGCGGCAGGGCGTCGCCGTACCCGATGGCCTTGAGGGTGAACGCGAAGTCCTCGACCGGCAGCGCCTGGGCGATCTCGGCGGGGTTGGCAGAGCGCAGGATGAGTTCCTGGCGCCGGGGGCCGGCCGGCTGGGCCAGCACCAGGTCCACTTTTTCGGAGAGCGGCAAGCGGTCGAGCTCGCGCGCGGCGTCGGCGAGCGGCAGGGCCAGGATGTCGCCGCCGCGGCGCTCCAGGGATTGGGTCTTGGGGTCCGGCATGCGCGCAGGATGCGTCGCCTGGGCGCGCAAGTCAACCGGCTCCGGGCCCTTGAAGCCGGTGGTTGTTCCGTCTAGTATCCTGGGGCCAAACCGATGGCCTCCCCGGCGGGAGGAAGGAAGGTGCCATGATGATGCGCGTGTCAGGGATCGTCCTGGGGCTCGGGTTGCTTCTGAACGTTGGTTGCGGCTCGAGCAGCCCGACTGGCGATGGGGGGCTGGACGGCGACGGCGGCGATGGCGGGACCGGCTGCCGGCGTGACTCGGAGTGCGCGCCGCCCACCCCGCGCTGCCAGGTATCCACCGGGCTCTGCCTGGCCTGCCTCAGCTCTCTCGACTGCGCGCGCTCTGAGACCTGCGTGGGCGGAGTGTGCAAGCCCGGGCAGTGGTTGTGCGAATCGGACGAGGACTGCGCGCCCCAGCTCTGCGACACCCGTACCGGCTCGTGCGTGGAGTGCCTGAGCGATCGGCAGTGCCCCACGGACTTCGTGTGCCAGAACGGCCAGTGCAAGCCCAAGCAGGGCCTGCCCTGCGAGACGGACGCGGACTGCGATCTCGGCGAGCTGTGCATCGACAAGACCTGCGTCGTCGGCTGCCGTTCCAGCCGCGACTGTCCCCAGGGCCTGCTGTGCGACAGCGCCCGCGGCGACCACGGCCAGTGCGTGCAGTGCCTCTCCGCCGAGGACTGCCCGCTGGGCCTGCGCTGCGCGGACGGCCAGTGCCAGTTCTTCTGCTCCTCGGACGAAGACTGCCCGGGCCGCCATTGCGATCCGCAGAGCGAAAAGTGCGTGGATTGCCTCGAGACCGATCACTGCGCGCTCGGGAACATCTGCTACCAGCACAGCTGCGTCGCCGGCTGCAACACCAGCCGTGACTGTCCCGGCGGCCTGCTGTGCGATCCCGCGCTGGACGAGCACGGACGCTGCGTGGAGTGCCTACAGGATGGAGACTGCGGCACGGGACAGGGCTGCCGCGGCGGAACCTGCGTTTCGCTTTGCACCACGGACGACGACTGCGCGGGCATGCACTGCGAGGTCGTCTCTGGACTTTGCGTCGAGTGCCTCATCCCCGATCACTGCGCGCTCGGCAACATCTGCAACGACCAGCACGCCTGCGTTCCGGGCTGCCGCACTGTGCGCGACTGCCCGGCCAACCAGAAGTGCGCCGTCGAGGTCGGCCCCAACGGGACCTGCGTGGACTGCCTTCAGGACGCCGACTGCCCGGCCGGCAAATGCGTCCAGTACCGTTGCCAGGCCGCTTGCCATAACGACAGCGAGTGCGTCATCGGCTACTGCGACCTTCCATCGGGCCGCTGCGTGGAGTGTCTTCAGGACAGCCAGTGCGGCACGGGCAAGCTGTGCTTCGATGGCTTCTGCGGCCCTGGCTGCCGGGACGCGGGGGGTTGCACGCCGCCGCTCATCTGCGACCTTGCGACCTCGCCCGGGCGCTGCGTCCAGTGCCTCTCCGACAACGACTGCGCCGGGGGGACTTGCTTGAGCGGGACCTGCCGTTACCCCGGCAAGCAGTGCGGAGATGCGTGCACCGTCGGGGCCAACGAGTGCGCCCAGGGACTCCTTTGCGGTCTGTTCTTCCAGATTTGCCTGCCGCAGTGCGCTTCGGATGCGGATTGCCCGGGCAGCTCCTGCCTGATCCTGTCCGGCAGCATCGGGATCTGTCTCGGGTGCCCTCCTGCGACCTGCAATCCCCCGTGCCTTCCCGACGAGGAGTGCCTGGGCGGCCAGTGCCAGCGCCGCTGCTTCCCGCCCTGCGACTTCGGCACTACCTGCGAGGACGGCAATTGCCTGCCCTCCGCCACCAGTTGCCAGCCGCCGTGCGCCTCGTCCGAGTTCTGCTACGACACCTCCTGCCGGACACTGGAGACCGACGGCTGCCCGGCGGGCATGATCTACCTCGCCGACCGGCGGGTGTGCGTGGATCGCTTCGAAGCCTCGCTGCGCGCGGGCAGCCTGGGCAGCGCCGACGGGACGGGGACCACCGCCACGGCCGCCTCGCTTTCGGGGATGACGCCCATTTCCATGGTGACCTACTACCAGGCGAAAAAGATCTGTCAAAACTCCGGCAAGCGTCTGTGCAGCGCGCCCGAGTGGAGCGCCGCCTGCGCCGGGACGGGCGGCTCGACCTACCCGTACGGCGCAAGCTACGTCGAGGGCTACTGCCACTCCAACACCCAGGACAGCGTGGCGCGCCCTTGCGGTTCGTTCATCCACTGCATCTCCACCACCGGCGCGGTGGACATGAGCGGCAACGTGTGGGAGTGGACCGACACCCAGTACTCCGGCGCCAGCGACCGCAAGGTGCTGGGCGGGGGCTTCGGCAGCACCCCGGAGAACTCGACCTGCACAACCGATCTCAACGCCATCAACGGCGCCGCCTTGCCGCTCACCGAGGCCCGCGCCTCGCTGGGGTTCCGCTGTTGCCTGACGAAGTAGGCCACGCTTCCGGCAGTCGATTATTGTTGTGTGGCGGGAGAGGTTGCGGTAAAGCCATACCCAAGGTGCGCAAACCAACGAAACAGGAGGCTGACATGAGGCGGTTCGTGATCTTGTTTGCGGTGCTCGCCTTGGCCGCGCCGGCGCTGGCCGGTGACGTGGACCTGGTGCCCGACGACAAGCCCAAGGAGACCAAGGCCAAGGAGGGCTGGGACTTCCTGCTCACCCCGGGCGCCACCGCCTCGCTCTCCGACAACCGCAGCATGCTGGGCCAACCCGAGGGCCTGAGCACCACCATGGGCGTGACGCTGGCCTCCGGTGCCGACTACCGCATGGGCGATCACGAGCTGCGCAACCGGATGGACATCCTGGTCACCTACTCACGCACCCCGGCGCTCGACGAGTTTTTGAAGTCGGCCGACAGCCTGAAGCTCGAATCGATCTACCTCTTCCACCTCACCGACTGGCTCGGCCCCTACGGCAAGCTCAACCTGGAGACCTCCATCTTCGAATCCTACGCCGCCGACCCCACCCGGCCGCTGTGGTTCAACGCCGCCGCCTCCGGCCGGGACAACCGTACCGCCATCATGTACCGGCTCACCGACGGCTTCGCCCCGCTCACCCTCAAGGAGACGGCCGGTCTCTTCACCCAGCCCTACACTCACCCCGAGAAGAAGCTGCTCACCGAGGTGCGCCTCGGCGTCGGCGGCATGCACGTGTTCGCCGAAGGGCAAAAAGCGGTCAAGGACGACGCGGGCACGCCGGAGAAGGAGTGGATCTTCCTGGCCGACGTCCACCAGGCCGGCGCCGAGCTGGGGCTCTCCGCCTGGGGCGAGCTTGCGGGAAAGCGCATCGTGTACAAGTCCCACGCCACCTTCTTCCTTCCCATCCTCAACAACAAGAAGGAGGGCGACGACCGTGGCGCCTTCGAACTCATGAACGTGGACATCGGCGCCACCGTCTCCTTCAAGCTGCTGGAGTGGCTCACCCTGGACTACCAGCTGAAACTGCTGCGCCAGCCGCAGCTCCTCGATGCCTGGCAGGTGCAGAACAACCTGCTGCTCACCGCCTCCTACGCCTTCTTCAAGCTGGAGAAGGAAAAGAAAGAGTAGCCTAGCGCGCCCAGGCCGTAAGCAGCCCCTCCTCGATTTTCAGAAGCGACAGCGACAGGATCTCCCCGGTCTCGAGGCGCACCAGGCGCACCAGGAGCTCGAGCTTGCCCGGGGCCACCCGGTTGAGCTCGGAGAACACCATGAGCTTGGCCGGCACCAGCTTGCCCAGCTCGGCGACGCGCGCCCCGTCGTAGCGGGCCTTGAACTGCTCGCCCATCAGCGTAAGCAATTTTTCCTGCTCCTGGCTCTCGACCAGGGCGAACTCGCCCTTGCGCGACAGCGCCAGGCTGAGGTGGCGCCACAGCCGCTCGCCGGTGGGCTTGAGGGCGGCCTCGGCCTTGATGGGCAGCACCAGCGTCGGGGTGCGCGCCTCCAGGCGCTGCACGCAGTAGTCGGTGAGTTGGCGCGCCGCCTGCGAGAAGAGATCCTCCAGCACCGAGTCGTTGGCCACGCCCTTCACCGCCGCGGCGGCGAAGTAGTCCTCGCTGGGGGCGACGCCGGTCGGCGAGTAGTGAGAAAGCTCCGTCTTCACCATGCGGATGACGATGGCGTCCAGGTTCTCCGCCACCCAGTTGGAGCCCACGTGGTGGCTGACCCCGCCCAGCGCGCCGCCGCCGCCCTCGCTGTCGCTCCGCTCGCCGTAGGTGAGGAACACGAAGGGCGCCAGGGTGTACTGGGCGATCTGGCGCCACACCAGCTCGCCCTGGCGGTCGAGCCCGGAGGCGCCGATGGCGGCGATCTTGATGCCGCGCGAGGCGGCGTCGCGCATGGCGGAGAGGTAGGTGTAGGCCTGGCCGTAATCCAGGTGCGGTGGGGCGTCGCCGATGAGGAAGGCCAGCTTCACACCCTGGGTGCGCCAGGGGAGCTCGCGCAGGGCGGCCTGCAGCGCCGCCTGCACGTCCTCGGGCGTGTCGCCGCCCCCGCCGGCCGCGACCTGCGAGAGCGCGCGGCGGAACTCCTCCAGGTTCTCGGTGAAGGGGACCACCCGGGTGAGGTAGTCGTCCCCCCGGTCGCGGAACAACACCATGCCGAAGCGCACCGCCGGGCGCGGGGAGAGGTTCGACACCTGGAAGTGGATCACGTCCAGCGTCGCCTTGAGCTGGGCGATCTCGTCGTCCATGGAGCCGGTGGTGTCCAGGATAAAGGCGATGTCCAGGGGCACCTCGGAGAAGGTAGGCCGCTCGAGGTCCAGCGCCACCTCCAGCCGGTGGTTGCCCTGCAGCCCGCGCAGGCGGGTGCTGCGCTCGCCGAACGACACCTCGAACGACGCCTCCGGGGTGCGCAGGGCGGGGAACTCCGACGGGAAGATCAGCGCGCGCCCGTCGGCATAGGTGCGCCGCTCGGCGGCGACCGTCTCGCCCACGCGGGCCACGATGCGGGCGTCGGCCAGCGGTAGTCCCTTGCGATCGCGCACGCTGATGACGAGGCGATCGGAGACGTCGGCGCGCAGGCCCAGGTGTCCGTTTTCGCCGAGGAACTTGAGAAAGGCCCCGAACTGCATGTTGTCGTCCGCGGCGCCGGCCTTGACGCCGGGCGAGGTCGGGCGGCCGGCGGGAGGCGCGGAAGGGGGTGGCTCGGCTCCGGTGGATGCGCTCTTCTTGCCATCGGGGTAGCTGGCGAGCTCGTCCTTGGCGTAGTCGGTGGTGCCGTCGACGGGCTTCGCGGCGGCGGCCTCCTTTGCACCGGTCGCTCTCATCTCGGCGGGCCGGCCCTCGTCCGTGGAGAGGGTGGCGCTGTCGGCGTGCGGCGTCTCGGCTCCGCCATGGGCGCAGCCGGCGAGAACGGTCCCCAGCACAACGAACAGTGAAAGGACGACAACCTGGCGCATGCTCGACCTCCCGGCCGCATTCTCCGGCCTCAACTAATCTGCGCCCATCCAACCATCCGCTGGCGAGTCCTGTCAAACCGGACAGTTTCCTCGAAGCTCGCTCTGCATGCGCCCATGAGTTGCGGCTCATTTGAATTTGCGCCGCCATGTATGCCACACTCGTAGCGCGGGGATGGCGATCTCCCTTGGCCGGAGAGCTGCCAGGTTGATACGCGGATTCGACATCGCGAGCTTCCTTCTGGTGCTGGCCGGGCTGGCCTGGACGTGGGAGACGTCTGCACGGGAGCCCGCCGGAGCGGACAAGGGCGAGTTCTCGGAGGAGCTTTCCGACGAGCTTGCGGCGGAGGACGGTTCGTCGGACCTGGTCGACGAGGAGCTGGATCTCTTGGAGAGCGACCGGGTGGTCGAGTCGGCGGCCCGGCACCGGCAGGAGATCGGCCAGAGCCCATCGGCCATCACCATCTTCACCCGCGAGGACATCGAGACCTTCGGCGGCAGCTCGCTCATCGACCTCTTGCGCATGGTCCCGGGCATGGACGTGCTGGCCGGCTCCCCGCTCCACGAGAACGTCACCGCCCGCATGTTCTGGACCGACGAGAACAACCATTTCTTGGTGCTCATCGACGGGCGCGAGGCCAACTTCGAGCTTCTGGGCGTGCCGCTGTTCTCGGCCGAGCCCATCTCGCTCGACGACATCGAGCGCATCGAGGTCATCCGCGGACCGGCCTCGTCGCTGTACGGTGCCGGGGCCTTCGGCGGTGTCATCAGCATCACCACCCGAGCGGTGCCCCAGACCACCTCGCTGTGGAGCCGGCTGGAGGGCGGGGAGGTCGGCAAGCTGTCCTTCGGGGCGCGCGCCAACACGGTCCTGGGCGGCTTCGGCGTTTCTCTGGGCGGCGCGCTGGACCGGCGAGACACCTTCGATTTTCGCGATGTCCCCGGCAGCCGTGTGTGGAGGCTGCGCGGGGTGGTGGATCGAGCCTTTGGCGAGCACCGCCTGCGGCTGGACCTCGGCGCCTCCAGCGTGCAGGGGCGGATGATCACCCCGGTGGGCATGCTGTACGGGACGCTGAACGTGATCACCGCGCGCGCCGCCTACACCAGCGAAGATGTCCAGGCCCACCTCTACTGGACCTGGACCCCGGCCAAGGCCGAGCTCGACATGCCGCTGGTCTACCACGGCATGACCATGGCCACGGTGGATAACGCGAGCAGCGACATCCACACCCTGGATGCCCAGGTGCAGTATCGCTTGCCCGAGTTCTACCGGCCGCTCTTGCTCCTGGTGGGCGCCGGTGGGCGGCTGGGGATGTTGTTTTCGGACCAGCTCATCGACGCCGAGACCTTCGCCGACATCGACAGCTCCCGGTACCACCAGCGCGGGGTGAGCTACTTCGCTGGCCGGGCCGGGGCCTTCATCCACGGCGAGTACCGCCCGACCGACTGGATCGCCGTGACCGCCGGGGTTCGTCTCGACTGGAACAGCGAGACGACGGACACCTTGATCGGAGATCGGGGGCGGGGCCTCAACCTGAGCCCGCGACTGGCGGCGGTCTTCACGCCCGCCTCCGGCCACCACCTACGTCTCGGCGTGGCGCGCTCCTTCCGCAAGCCGTCCTACCTCGAGTGCGGGCTGCACGTGTCCGCCACGGTTCCGTCCGGCAGCCCGCTGGACCAGGAGGGGTTCAACGAGTTCATGACCCGCGTGCTGGGCAACGCCGATCTCCGCTCCGAGAAGCTCTTCTCCGCCGAGGCGGGCTACCTGGGACGGTTCCTGTCGGATCGCCTGTCCGTCGAGTGGAACCTCTACATGAACTTCTACGACGACCTGATCGAGATGATCCCGAGGCTCTATGTCGACGCGACGGGGCTGCCCGACCTCTCGCGCTCGAGCGCCAGGTCCGAGAACACCGACAAGGCCCCCCGCATCGGCGGCTCGGAGCTGACCGTTCGCTACTCGCCGTGGCGGCATGTCCAGCTCTCCATCGGCTGGGCGCACCGGGAGGTGTTCATTCAGGACGAGAGCGGGACGCACCGCTCCTCTGACGACTCGCCCAAGAACCTCTTCTTCGCCGGCGGGCGCTTCCGCCTGGAGTCGGGTTTCCTGGGGAGTCTCTACCTGTTCAGCCGCTCGAAGTTCTCGAGCCAGACCTCCGAGTCGAGCGCGCCGGGGAACCTGCTGGAGATGAAGGAGCGGGTGTACTACCCCAACCAGATGCTCTTCATCGGCAAGTTGGGTTGGCGCTGGCTGTCGGGCGCCGGCATCGAGATGGAGGCCGGGACGAAGCTCTTCTTGCCCTTCTCGCCCTGGGCAGGGGAGCTGTTCCGGATCCGCGAGGTGGCCGGCGGCGTCCAGGCCAACGGCCGGCCCAGGGGCGGCGAGGAGCTGGGCCGCCTGTTGAGCTTCTACGTCCAGGGATCCTTCTGATTGGTTTTCAATTCTCCTTGGTAGCCTTCGCTCGGCTTATGCCGTCTAGCGCGGCCAGACGCCAGCTCCAACCGCCTTACGAATGAAGTGTCCTGGCGCGATGGCCCGACGATATCATTTGGCAGTAGAGATGGCGCTGTCCGTGCGCAGCACGATGAGCGTGACCTCGTTGCGGGTAAAAAGCCGCAAGGGCGGCCCCCAGAAGCCCGTTCCCTGGCTGGCGTACACCCAGGTGTCGCCGAAGCGGTGCAGGCCGTCGATGATGGGCTGTTGCAGGCGCACGAAGTACGTCCAGGGCCAGATCTGTCCCCCGTGGTTGTGGCCGGACAGGATGAGCCCCGCGCGCGTGGCGGCGGGCTGGGAGATGGTGCGCGCCTGGTGGGCCAGCAGAATCACCGGCAGTTCCGGGTCGCTTCCCTCGAGCGCCGCGGCGACGTCCGAGACCCCGCCCGGCAGCATACGGCGCACCTCGGGATCGTGCACCCCGGCGATCACCAGCCGCGCGCCGTCGCGCTCGACGACGACATGGCGGTTCTCCAGGACCTCGACACCGAGCCGGGAGAGCTCGCTTCGCCAGCCCGGCCAGTCGCCGTAGAACTCGTGGTTGCCGGTGACGAAGAACACCCCGTGCGGCGGCTTGAGCTCGGCGAGCGCCTGGACCTCGGGCCCGAGCTGCGCCACCGAGGCGTCGCTGAAGTCGCCGGTGATGGCCACCAGATCGGGGTTCTGCTCCCGGGTGATCTCCAGGGCCCGCCGCAGCCAGCCCCCGCCGAGGGTCGGTCCGAGGTGGAGGTCGGAAAGCTGCACGATGCGGAACCCGTCGAGAGAGGAGGGCAGGCGAGGGAGCCGCACCTCGACCCGCCGCACCACCGGCTCGGACAGCCCGGTGACGATGGCGACGACGCCGAAAATCAGCGCGCCGAAAGCGGCGAAGGCCGCCAGCGCCCGGGCCAGGGTCAGGCGGTGGGCGCTCCACCACTCGCCCTGCCCCGCGATCCGTGTTCCCAGCCAGGCGAGCAGGCGCAGCGTGTCGCCGAAGAGAAGCAGAAAGAAGATGAGCAGGAAGAACCCCATCCACAGGTACGGCGGCACCGTGACTACGCGAGCGATCGTGAGCGGCAAGAGCCGCACGGCGATGAACGACAGCGGCAGCGTGGCCACCAGCACGAGCAGCGCGAGGGTGAGCGCGCGGCGCACCGGAATCGAAAACCCGGGATCGCGGATGAGGCGTGCCCAGATGTAGTAGTGGACGCCGCCGACCACCAGGAGCGCCACGATGACGAAGACCACGAAGTAGAGCAGGCGGTTCATGCGGCTATATTTACCGCCGCCGGCGCGTTGCGCAAGGCTCTTTGCGGGCGTACACTGCACTCGATTTTCGGGAGGCCGCGTCATGATCATGTTCTTGATCGGGCTCGCTCTTCTGGTGGCGGGGTACTTCTTCTACGGGCCGGTGGTGGCGCGCACCCTGAACCCCGATCCTCTCCGGCCCACTCCCGCCACCACCTGTCAGGACGGCGTGGACTTCGTGCCCATGCCCACCTGGCGCATCTTCCTCATCCAGCTCCTCAACATCGCGGGGCTGGGGCCGGTGTTCGGGCCCATCCTGGGCGCCCTGTGGGGGCCGCAGGTCATGTTGTGGGTGGTGTTCGGCTGCATCCTGGGCGGGGCGGTGCACGATCTTTTGGCCGGGACGCTCTCGGTGCGAAACAACGGCGCCGGCCTGCCCGAGCTCATCGGCCACTACCTGGGAAAACCGGCGCGCCACCTGGCCACCGTGTTCATCCTGGTGCTCATGGTGCTGGTGGGCACGGTGTTCGTGAAGGGCCCGGCGGATCTCATCTCCCGCGAGATCACGCCCGAGATGGTGGGGGGCCTCTTCGGGGGAGGTGCGGCCCAGGCGCTCGCCCAGGTCCATGGCGGGCTCTCGCTGTGGATGTGGATCCTGATGGGCGCGATCTTTTTGTACTACGTGCTGGCCACGCTGCTGCCCATCGACAAGCTCATCGGCAAGGTCTATCCCTTCTTCGGCGCGGCGCTCTTGGTCATGGTGCTCGGCCTGCTGGTGGCGCTCGTCAGCGGGCGCATTCAGGCGACGCCGTTCGATCTCGAGAACCACCACCCCGCCGGCACAGCGGCCTGGCCCATCATCTTCATCACCGTGAGCTGCGGTGCCATCTCGGGGTTCCACGCCACCCAGAGCCCGCTCATGGCCCGCTGCCTCCGGTCCGAGCGCCACCTGCGGCTGGTGTTCTACGGGGCCATGATCGTCGAGGGGCTCATCGCCCTCATCTGGTCCGCGGCGGCCTCGGGGTACTACGGCGGCGTTCCGGGCCTTGCGGCCGCAATGGGCCCGGGCCACAACCCAGCAGTGGTGGTGCATGAGGTGTGCCGTGGGACCATGGGCGCGCTGGGTGGGCTGCTGGCGGTGCTGGGGGTGGTGGTGCTGCCCATCACCTCCGGGGACACCGCCTTCCGGGCGGCGCGGCTCATCGCCGCCGACTACTTGAGACTTCCGCAGAAGAAGATCGCCAACCGCTACAAGGTGGCGCTGCCGCTCTTTGCAGTCTCGCTCGCGCTCAACTTCATCCCCTTCGGCATCGTGTGGCGCTACTTCGGCTGGGCCAACCAGACGCTGGCGGCGGTGACCCTGTGGGCATGCGCGGTGGCGCTGGCGCGGCGCGGCCGCTGGTGGGGGATCGCCGCCGGGCCGGCCGCCTTCATGACGGTGATGACGTTCAGCTACATCCTGGTGGAGAGCCGCGAGCACGGCTGCCTGGGTCTCGACCACACCCTCGGCACCATCATCGGGCTGGGCCTGGGCGCGGCGGCGCTGGGGTGGTTCCTGTGGCGCTTGCCCAGGCTCCGGCGCGAGGGAGAAAAGCCGCCTCTGCCCCCGCCCAACCAGGAGCCCGAGCGGCACCTGTGCCAGGGACCGCAGGAGCCGCCGCCCTCGCCGGCCATGTGAGAGCGGTTCGCGCCTGGCTGCGCTTGCTCTTTCGGCATCGCAGCCAGGCACTCGATTGAATTCGCCAGATTGTCCTGGCGGGGTCGGGTGGAGGCTGCGAGAGATGTCGCGCGCGAATGCGCTGGCTCTGGTGGCCTCGCATTCGCGCGCTCGTGAGTTCGCGGCTGGCGAGCTTTACTTGCAGAAGGGCTCGTTGGCGAGCTGGCTGTTGTACACCGTCCAGTTGGGGATCTCGAAGCGCGGGATGGTGCCGTTCTCGCGCACGTTGGTGATGTGGTAGTCGAACTGGTTCCAGATGCGGCGGGTGGCCACCCAGTCGTTGTCGATGTTGCCGTACACCAGGATGCCCTTGTCCACCGGGATGAGGTGAGAGTCCTGCTTCACCACGATCTCGGCGTGGCCGTCGTTGTTCACGTCGGCGACGATGGGGAGCTCCCAGCCCGTCACCGAGGTGCGCTCGGCGTGGTAGATACGGGTGTGCGCCAGGCCGCTGTAGATGTTCACCCAGCTCTCGTCGTTCTGCAGTACCTCGAACGGCCCGTCGCCCTCGAAGTCGAAGCCGGTGTTGCCCGCGCCCAGGGTGGAGTCGTAGATCTCCTCGCGCCAGATGCGGGTGATGGCGAAGTTGGCCTCGTTCACGTCCAGGCCGAAGAAACACTCGCCGTCGGTGTCACCGTCCGGGTTGGGGTTGGAGAGCGTGCAGGTCCCCACCACGCCGATCTCCGGGCCGCCGCTGTTGTCGAGGTTGACGATGGTGGGCGGGATGATGGC
>CAZLNM010000061.1:0-30533 GCA_964561025.1 uncultured Myxococcales bacterium | reverse complement strand
TCGATCGGCTCCAGCACCCGATCCTCGACCACCTCGGGGTCGGCCCCGGGGTAGATCACCGAGATGGTGATGTAGGGGGCCTCGACCTTGGGCATCATGTCGAGCCCCAGGCCGGTGTAGGAGATGGCGCCGAACAACACCAGCACCGCCATGACGATGACGGTGAAGACCGGCCGGCGGATGGAGACGTCCGAGAGGAACACGCGCTACCTCCCGGCGGGGCCGGCCCCGGCGTTGGCCTGCGCCGGCGCGGCCGGCTCCGGCGCGGGCTCGTCTTCGTCGCTCACCCCGGGGAACTGCACCCGGGCGAACAGGCCGGCGGGCAGCGCCCCGTCGCGGTTGTCGATGCGGATGATGGCCTCGGCCGCGCGGGTGGACGGATCGATGACCTCGGTGATGCGATCGATGCGTCCGTCGCGCTCGGCGCGAAACGAGGGGAACAGCACCCGCACCGGTTGGCCGCGGCGCACCCGCGAAAGGCGGCGCTCGGGAATGGGGACGCGCACCTCCAGCGAGTCGGTGTCCACCAGCACGAAGATGGTCACCGGCGGCATGGTGGTGATCATCTGGCCCTCCTCGGCCAGCACCTTGGTGATGATGCCGGAAAACGGCGCGCGAATGCTGGTGTCGGCCAGCGCCTGGCGCGCCATGCGCAGGCCCACCTCGGCCGCCTGCACCTGCAGGGCGGCGATGCGCACCTGGAGCTGGGACTTCTCCAGGGCGGTGTTGGTGACCGCCCTGGCCTGGTGCAGCTGCTCGGCGCGGCCGAGATCGTTCTTCGCGTTCTGCAGGGCCTCGTTCGCCTGGGCCAAAGACAGCTCGGCCGCCTGCTGGCGCAGCAGGATGTCTGTGGGATCGAGCTGGCACAACACCTCGCCGGCCTTGACCCGTTGCCCCTCGCGGACCTTGATGGAGCGCAGGATGCCCCCGGCCTTGGCCGAGAGCGGCGAGGTGCGCGCCGCCCGGGCGGTGCCGGAGAGCTCCAAGACGCTTGGCGCGGCCGGCGCGGGCGGCTCCGGCAACGCGGCCGGGCTCGCGGGCGCAGCGGTCGATAGCGGGGCGGCCGCGGCCGGTGGCACCTCGTTGCGGCACCCCAAGACGGCGAAACAGCAACCCAACAGTGACAGGCAGGCGATGGTTCTCATGGCTTCTCCCGGTCCCTGGGCGCCGGTCCCCCGGCGCAAGCGGGACACTACCTACCGATCGGTAAACAGTCAACAGGTTTCCGGCTCCGCCGGCACATTCGCTTGAGCTTGTCGCGCATGACGGCTAAGCTCCGCACATGGCCGAATCGCTCACCGCGCTCGCCGTCGAGACCCGCGGGTTGTGCAAGCACTACGGCGAGCTGCGCGCGCTCGACGGGCTGGATCTGCGGATCGCCACGGGCACCTTCTACGGCCTGCTGGGGCCGAACGGGGCCGGCAAGAGCACCACCCTGGGGCTGCTCACCGGGCTGCTGCGCCCCAGCCAGGGCGAGATCCGCCTGTACGGGCGGGCGCTGGACCCGGACGACCCGGCCTTCAAGCTCCTGATGGGCGTGGTGCCGGAGGATCCGCCGCTGTTCGAGCGGCTCACCGGATTCGAGCAGCTGCTGTTCACCGGGCGCATGTTCGGCCTGGGGCGGGAGGTGGCCGGCGCCCGGGCGGCCGATCTGCTGCGGCTGCTGCGCCTGGAGGGGGCCGCCGGCGCGCTCACCGTGGACTACTCGCGCGGCATGCGCAAGAAGCTCAGCATCGGCTGCGCGCTGATCCACGCCCCGCGCCTCCTGTTCCTCGACGAGCCCTTCGAGAACGTCGACGCCATCTCCGCCGACACCATCCGCCGCCTGCTGCTGGCCCTGACCGGCGCCGGCGCCACCGTGCTGCTCACCACCCACATCCTGGAGGTGGCCCAGAAGGTGTGCCGGCGGGTGGGCATCATCCACCGCGGCAAACTGGTCCAGGAGATCGACATCGCCGATCTGACCCACAGCGGACGCGAGCTCGACGCGGCCTTCCGCGCGGCGGTGGGCGAGGAGCGGGCCGAGGAGATCCCGGCCTGGCTTTCGGGAGGGCCGCATGCCTGAGCCGGCCGGGGTGGGCTTCCTCGAGGCGGTGCGGCGGATCGGCGGGATGCGGCTGCTGGTGTTCCGGCGGCGCCTGGCGGGGCGCGGGCGGTGGGGGGCCGCGGTGGCGCTGCTGTTCGTGCTCTCCCTGGCCGCGGGGCTGGGGCTGGGGAGCTACCTGCTGTTCGCCAAGGTGCGCGGTATCGTGGAGAGCCCGGTGTGGATGGCCTTCACCCTGGGCCTGTTCACCTTCCTGCTCAGCCTGTTCTGGGTGATTTGGCCGGTGGTGGCCGCCCAGGTGGATGAGGCCTTCGAGATGGGCCGGCTGCTCGGCTACCCCATCCGCCCCGCGCGGCTGTACCTGATCCAGACGGCGGTGGCGCTGATCGAGCCCTCGGTGGTCTTCTTCTACCCGGCGCTGCTGGGGGCGGCCCTCGGCCTGGCCCGCAGCCTTCAGCCGGGGGCCCTCGCCAGCCTGGGGCTGATGGTGTGCTTTGCCCTCATGAACGTGTGCGCCGGCCGGGCGCTGCTCAACCTCTTCCTCAACCTGATGAAGTCGCGCCGCTCGGGCGAGTGGCTGCTCCTGGGCTTCATGGCTCTGTTGCTGCTGGCCGTCTTCCTGCCGCCGGTGGACTCGTCCTGGCTGTTCGGCGGGCTGGCCAAGTTCGGCGCCACCGCCGAGGGGCAAGCGGTGCTGGCCCAGAACGCGCGGGCCTTCGGCCTGCTCCCCCCGGGGTGGCTGGCGCGGGGGCTGGCGGCGGCCGCGGCGGGGGAGACGGGCGCGGCCGTCGGCGCGGCCTGCGCCATGCTGGGGGCGGCCGGGGCGGCCTTCGGCCTGGGGCTGCTGTGGCTGCTGCGCTTCTACCGCGGCGGCCGGGACCGCCGCGCCCGGCCGCGGGAGCCGAGAGAGACAACCCCTCCGCGCGGGCTGCGCCTGCCGGGGCTCCCGGACGCGGTGTCGGCGATGTTCTCCAAGGATCTGATCATGCTCTTCGGCAGCCCCAAGGGGCGCATGCTGTTCGCGGTGCCGTTCTTTCTGCTGATCTTGCTGCGCATCATCGGGGCGCCGGATCTCTTGCGGTACGTCTGGGGCGAGGCCTGGGCCAGCCTGCTGCTCTCCTGCCTGTGTCTGTACGTGCTCTCGGTGATGGGCGGGCAGGTGCTCGCGAACGGCTTCGGCTTCGACGGGCCGGCGCTGCGCCTGGCTTTTCTTTTCCCGATCGCGCCGCGCCATTGGCTCGTCGGGCGCAACCTGGCCCAGGGGGTGTTCGTGACGGCGCAGTGCGGGCTGCTGGCCGCGCTGTGCTACGGCTTTCTCCCCGGTGCCCGCACCGACGGCTGGGTGCTGCCGGCGGCGGGTTTTTCCTTTCTGCTCCCGCTGATGCTGGCGGCGGGCAACCGGCTCTCCTGCCGCTACCCGCGCCGCTTCCACCTCAACCTGTCGCGGCGCGACCGGCCGGTGCCGGAGGGGTTCTTCGGCATGCTGCTCGCGCTCGGCGCGGGCGTGCTGGCCTTCTTCGCGCTGGTGGCCGTGGCCTCGGTCGTCACGCTGGGGTGGCTTCGGCTTTCGGGAGAGACGGCCCGCATCGTGGCCGGCGGCCTGCTGCTCCTTGCGGGGCCCGCGGCGGGCGGGGCGATCTACCGCCGGTTGCTGCCGGGCTCGGCGCGCGCCATGCTCTCCCAGCGGGAGGCGCTCATCGCCGAGATCGGCCGCTGAATCCGTGGGAGAGGCGCGACCGCCCTGGCACTGGGGGTCCGGGGTGGGTCGTGCCACCGGATGTTCGCTCGCCCTAGACAGGGTTCGAGATAGTTCCATTCCCCCGCGTGACACGGACCAATCCCGTTGGCCCGTCCCCCGTTCTCCCCCGTTCTCTTACATTCGTTCACCGGCAACTTGTTGGCGCACGCCGTTCGTCGACGAATCTCTTTGATGGACCGGACGGATGGCCCTCGAAACGCGGAAGATCAGCGGCGGCGCGCGGGCGGCCGCGGCGGATTGCGGCACAGGTGGTGGTGGGCGGCGAGCTCGACCCGGGCCACCGCGCGGCACAGGTCGCCCACGGCCGTCTCGCCGAACAAGGCCGAGAGCAGGCCACCGGCGCCGCCCGGCTCCGGGCGCAGCCGCGCCGGGACCAGCACGGCGTCGCGGCCGAACACGACATCGTCGGGTCGGATGCGCAACGCCTGGCCGTCGGCGAACAGCAGGCGGGTGATGCGCCAGTTGCTCACGCCCACGTCCACCAGCGATCCCAGAAAGCGCCCGTCCAGCGCGGTCACGGGCAGCCCGGCCACGTCCTTGAGGTCGCGCCCCACCGGGCTCTTGCCCTTGATGAGCTCGGCGCGCTCCACGAACAGGACGTGCTCCCCCACCCGCCGGATGTCCGCCGTGTCGAGCCAGCCCTCCAGCTCCGCGGTGTGCGCCTGGCGCACGGAGATGCCGCTGATGGCTCGCTTGTGGGCGTGGAAGTACACCCGGTGCACGAACCCGCACAGCCGCCCTTCCTGGAGCGTGATCACGCGCAGGCCCAGGCTCTCGACGGCGGGTTTATCCATGGGTCAATCCTTGCGGCGGCGCCGCGACCGCCGCGGGCGCTCCGGGGTGGGTGGCGGGGGTTGCGAGTGGAAGATGCGCGAGAAGAAACCGCCGCCCGCGGCCACCGGGTGCCGCACCTCGTCCGCGGCGCCCTTGCGCAGCAGGATGGTGTCTTCTCCAAGCACGGTGTCGGCGTCGACGTCCACCTCGCCGCCGTTGTCCAGCACCAGGGCCTTGAGCGTCCAGTCGTCGCTCTCGAACACGGCGTCGTCCAGCGCGCCCAGCCGCTTGCCGTCGAGGGAGGTCACCGACAGACCGAACATGTCCTCGAGGTCCCGGCCCGGCGGCTGGTCGTCGCGGGCCGCGGCGGCGTTCTTGAGAAAGACGATGTTCTCTCCCACGCGCCCGATGGCGTCGGCGCGGGCCCAGTGCTCGGAGGAGAGGGTGCGCCCCTTGATGGCCAGCCCCAGCATGACGCGCTTGCGCGAGTCGAACAACAGCCGGCGCACCGACCCCAGCAGACGGCCCTCGGCGTCGGCGACGACTTCCATGGCCTTCAGGCGGGTGTAGCGGATACGCATCCGTCCTCCCGGACGCAGCGGCCGATCTCGATCCTACATACTCCCGGACCGCGCGGGCTGTCAACGCCGCGCCTGCTTGACCGTACCTCACTTTTTTCCCGACATTATTCTCTCTGGCGCGGCTGCTTGACGGCGGGTCCTCCTAACTGCTCGCCGCAGGGCCGGCTCCGCTGCATGGAGGACCCGCCTGGCGCGCCGCGCCACGGAAAGTTTCACAGTGGCTCAATCGAATGGCAGTATCTGTGCGGTACGGTCGGTGCGCCTGCGGTCGTTTGACAGATCTGCCACGAGCCCGTAGGGTGACTCCCGTGGCGTCGCCTACCTCCAACCTGTCGGAATTGCTGCGCGAGGCCCGGCGAGCGGTGCTGGGCGCCGCGCTCTTACGGGCCGTGGCATACCTTTCGGCGCTGGCCGGAGCGCTGGTGGTCGCGCTCTCCCTTTTTTCGCTCGAGCCCGCCCCGGCGGGCCTGGTCGGGGCGTTGCGCCTGGTCTTCTTCCTCGGCGCCGCCGCCATCCTGGTGCACCACCTTGCGCTGCCGATTTTTCGGGTGGTGCCTGCCGCGCGGCTGGCCCGCTTCATCGAGCAGAAGGCAGACGCGGCGCCCCTGGAGTTGGTCGGCGCGGTCCAGCTCGAGCGTTCCTCGCAACGGGCGGACGAGGAGGGGGCGGGGATCAGCCTGGAGCTGGCCCGGGCCCACGTGGAGCGGATGCGCGCCTGGCTCGCCGGCGTCCGCCGCTGGCGGCTGGTCGAGGCGCGCAGGCTGTGGTGGGCGGGTGGCGCCTGGTTGGGGGTGGGCGCGGCGGTGGCGGCCGCGGCGGCGCTGGCGTCGCAGGATCTGCGCCGCGCCGCCAGCCTGTTGCTGAACCCGCCCCGGGCGGCGATGGTGGAGCATACGCCGTCTCCGATCGGCGACATCCGCCTGATCTACCACTACCCGGTTTACACGGGCCGTCCGGACCGCCTGCTGGAGGGCACCGACGGCGCCATCCTGGCCCTGCCCGGTACCGAGGTGGAGATCGCCGCCACCTGCGATCGCGAGCTCGGCCGCGCCGAGCTGCAACTGGGAGAGCTTCGCCTGCCGCTGCGGATTCAAGAGCGAGGCCTGAGCGGGCGCCTGCTGGTCATGAGCGAGGGGGGGTATCGCTTCGTGCTGGAAGACCGGGCCGGACGGACCCTCCTCGACGATCGAGTGCGCCCCGTCCGGCTCGAGCTCGACCAAGCGCCGCGCGTCGAGCTGCTGTCGCCCGCCGACGACCTCACGCGCCGCGCCGATGAGGGCATCGATCTGCAGTTCGACGCCCGCGACGACTTCGGGCTCTCGCGGATTCGCCTGGTGTGGCGCGTGGCCGGCCGGGAGGGTCGCCAGGGAGAAAAGACGCTGCGCCAGCTCTCGGGCGAGCGCTCCGTTCGCCACAAGGTTCGCTGGGAGCTGGCCGGGCAAGATTTTCGCCCGGGCGAGCGCGTCCAGTTCTACATCGAGGCCCAGGACAACGACACGGTGCGCGGGCCCAAGAGCGGCCGGTCGGCGAGCCGCACCCTCAACATCTTCTCGCCCGAGGCCCAGCGCCGGGAGATTTCCCGGCTGGCGGGGGAGGCATGGGAGGAGATGCTCACCTTCCTGGCCATCCTCCTCGAGCTCGATCCGAGCCTGCGGCTCCCGGACGTCACGGGACAGGAGGCCCTGTGGGCCATCCTGCGGGGCTTGCGCGGCTTGGACGAGCGCCTGGCGCAGCTCTTGCAGCGCTCGCGCGGGGACGCCGCCTCCGCCACCCTTCACCGCGCGTTGGCCCGCCTCCGGGCGGGAATTCGCCGTCAGCTCGACGGGCTCAACGTCCAGACGCTGCACCCGGACGACGAGGGAGAGCAGCGCGTGCTGCGCGTGGCGCGGGTGTGGGGGCTGGGCAAGAACCTGTTCGACCAACTGGAGCCCGAGCGCCGCTCCCTGGTTCGCCGGATGGAGATGGACGTGCTGTACCTGGAGGATCTGCTGGAGCACGAGCGGGTCCAGGATCTGGAGCGGCTGGCGGAGGAGCTGGAGGCGACCCGCGCGCGGCTGCAACGGTTGCTGGAGGAGTACCGCCGCGCCCCGTCCGACGAGATCCGCCGCCGCATCGAATCGGAGCTGGCCGCGCTGCGGGAGCAACTCGCGGCGCTGCGCGCCCGGCAGGCGGAGGTGGCGCAACTTCGGGACGAATACCTCAACCCGCAGGCGCTGCAGAAGGCGCTGGAGCGCGCCGACATGGGCTCGGCCCTGGAACGGCTGGAGCGGCTCTTTCGCGAGGGCCAGCTCGATTCTGCCCTGGCCGAGCTGGAGCGCATGGGGCGCCAGAGCCGCGACTTCCGCGCGGAGGTGGCGCAGGCCCTGGCGCACTTCGGCGATCGCCGCTACCGCGAGCTGGCCGCCGCCATCGCCCGCCTGCGAGGCGAGATCAACGAGCTCGCCGCCGCCCAGCGCCGCCTGCTCGAGACCACCGGGCAGCTCCGCGAGCGGCAGCTGAGCGCGCTGTCCCGCCACGCCGTCCAGGGCCTGGAGGATGCGATGCGCCGGCTGCGCGCGCAGCTGCGCTCGTTGCGCGAGGAGCTGGGGAAGCTGCGCGAGGAGGAGCTGGGCTTCTTCGCCCAGCAGGATCTCGGCGGGGCGCGCCGGCAGGCCGAGCTGCTGGACCCGCTGCTGGAGTCGAGAGAGGTGGCCCGCGCCCTGGAGGTGGCCCGCGAGCTGGCGCAGTCCACCGACCGGCTGAAGGAGTCGCTGGCGGCCGATCTGGCGGCCGCGCGGCGGTTCGAACCCCAGGAGGCGCGCCGGCTCGAGCCGCAGCTTCGGCATGCCCAAAATGCCCGCGATCTGGCGCGCCAGATCGAGGACGGCCTGCGGCGGCTGGTGCCGGACCCGAAGAGCGTGCTGTCCTCCGCGGATCGGCAGCTGCTCGAGCGGCTGGAGCGCGACCAGCGGGATCTGGCCCAGCGCCTGCGGCGCGCGCAGGCGGAGTTCGAGCGCATGAACCAGCAGGCCCCGCTGTTCGGGCGCGACATGCTGGGCGGCGCCCAGCGGGCGGGAAAGCGCATGGACGGCGCCGCCGGCGAGCTCTCGCGCAAGAACGCCCCGGGCGCCTATCCCCTGGAGCAGTCCGCCCTGGCGGAGCTGGAGAAGCTAAATCAAGCCATGCAGAAGAGCTGCCGGCGCGGCTCGGCGGGCGGCGGCGAGGGCATGCCCATGCCCATGGGCGTTGAGGGCGACGGCGAGGACGGCGAGGGGATGGACGAGGGCGGGCCGGGCGGGCGGATGAGCCGCGAGGAGGTCGAGGTGCCCCGGCCCGAGGACTTCGAGCCACCGGACCGTTTCCGGCGCGAGCTGCTCGACGGCATGAAGGACCCGGTGCCCCCGGACTTCGAGTCCCAGGTGCGGCGCTACTACCAGGAGATCGTGCGATGAGCGCTGGCGCGACCACCGCCTGGGCCGGCCGGATGGTGCTGGTGGCAGCGCTCCTTTCGTTGGCGCAGGCGCGCGCCGAGCCGGTGGCCGACATCGAGCGCCGCCTGGCCGAGGCCGAGACGCTGCTTGCGCAGTGGCAGTTCGAGCCGGCCCGCCGCATCGCCGAGCGGTTGTTCGCCGAGCACCCCGATCTGCCGGCGGTGCAGTGGTTGGCCGGCTGGGTGAAGTTCCACTATTCCGAGCACGCCGCCGCGCTCGACCTCATGGAGCGCGCCGCGGCGGCGTTCGGCCCGGATTTCTCCGACCCGCGCCTCGAGCTGGTGCGGGCCAGCGCGCGCCTGAGCCGCGGCTGGACCTCGAGGCGGAGCCCGGACGGGCGGGTGATGGTGTGGCATGCGCCGGGCGTGGACGAGGTGCTGGCGCCCGAGCTCTTCGACTGTGTGCGGCGCACCCTCGAGGTGGTGGGCGCCGACCTGGGGCACCAGGCCTCCACGCCGGTCCTGGTGGAGATCCTGCCCGACCGCCAGGCCTTGGCGGACGCCACCGGCCTGCCGCTCTCGGACATCGAGGGCAGCGGCACCATCGCGGTGAGCAAGTACAACCGGCTGCTGATCACCTCGCCGCGCTCGACGTTGACCGGCTACTCCTGGGCCGACACCGTCTCCCACGAGCTGGTGCACCGCATCGTCTCCGAGCGCACCTTCAATCGCACCCCCATCTGGCTGCACGAGGCGCTGGCGCGCTTCGAGGACACCCGCTGGCGCGCCGGCGAGCCCTTGTACCGGGCGGGGCTCTCGCCGGCGGACGAATCGGCGCTGGCCGCGGCCCTGCGCCAGGACCAGCTCATCCCCTTCGAGCGCATGCACCCCTCCATGGCCTTCCTGCCGACCCCCGAGGCGGCCCGGCTGGCCTTCGCAGAGGTGTACACCGTCGCGCAGTTCTTGCTCGAGCGCGGCGGATACCCGGGCCTGCGGCGCCTGCTGGACGAGATCGGGCGGGGCCGCTCGGACTGGGAAGGAATGCAGGCGGCCTTCGGGCTCGACGCGCAGAGCTTTCCGCGCGCCTGGATGGAGTGGCTGAGACGGCAGAAATTCGTCGAGCGCACCGGCGAGGTCGCGCTCGAGACGGCTCGCTCGTCCGGCCCCGAGCGCCGCTTCGAAGGCGGGCCGCTGCTCGTGCGGGACTTCTTCCACCTGGGGCAGCTGCTCGACGCCCGGCAGCGGCCGCGGGCGGCGGCGGTGGAGTATCGCAAGGCCGCCGACCAGGCCGGACCTCGCCACGCCGCGGCGGGAATGCTGCTCGAGAAGCTGGGCCGCGCGCTGGCGCGCATCGAGCGCTCCGACGAGGCGCAGAGGGCGCTCCAGCAGAGCCTCGAGCGCGAGCCGCTGTCGGTCGAGGCGCGCCGCACCCAGGGGGAGATCCTGCTGCCGCAAGACCCCTACCTGGCCTGGCTGCACCTGCGCGAGGCCGCGCGCATCAACCCGCTCCACCCGGGCGTGGCGCGGGGGTTGCTGCGCGCCAGCGAGGCGCTGGCCCAGAACGACGACCGGCGCATGGACTGGAACGAGCTGCGCCTCCGCTACCGGCGCGCCCTGGCCCTGCTGGCCCGCGACGGGCTCGGCGAGGGGGACGCGGAGCGAGCGACGCCGGCGCCGGCGCAGGCCTCGGCCTTCTTGCGCATCAACTCGGTCCCCTGGGCCGAGGTGTGGCTGGACTTTCGCGACACCGGCCTCACCACCCCGGTGCTGGAGCTGGCGGTGGCGCCGGGGCGCCATGTGGTGACCCTGGTGCCGGAGTGCGGGCCGCCCGAGGTGGTGATGGTGTCGCTCTCGGCCGGCGAGCGGGCGGTGATCGCGCGCGAGTTGTGTCGGGCCGAGGGGCGCGACGGCGGCGAGTGAGCGGCGGCGTCCGCGTGGAAACCTTTACCGATCGCGCCGGCTCTGGTACACATGCCGGCCAGGAGGCGCACCGTGAGCGAAGCCGCGTCCCAGACCCCGCTCGGCGATCGCGAGCTGGCCGGGCAGCTACAGGCCGCCCGAGCGCAGGTGGAAGAGCAGATCGGCCGGCGCATCGTGGGCCAGCGCGAGGTCGTCGAGCTGATGATGATCTCGCTCTTTTCCAACTCCCACAGCCTGCTCATGGGGGTGCCCGGCCTGGCCAAGACGCTGCTGGTGTCCACCCTGGCCGAGGCGCTCCACTTGCGCTTCTCGCGCGTGCAGTTCACGCCCGACCTCATGCCCAGCGACATCACCGGCACCGACGTGCTCAGCGAGAACCGCGAGACCGGCGAGCGCTGCTTCCGCTTCCTGCCCGGGCCGGTCTTCGCCAACCTGGTGCTGGCCGACGAGATCAACCGCGCCCCGCCCAAGACCCAGGCGGCCTTGCTCCAGGCCATGCAGGAGCGCCAGGTGACCGCCGGCGGCGCCACCCACCCGCTGCCGGCGCCGTTCTTCGTCTTCGCCACCCAGAACCCCATCGAGCAGGAGGGCACCTACCCGCTGCCGGAGGCGGAGCTGGATCGCTTCATGTTCTTCATCGAGGTGCCCTACCCCGACGCCGACGACGAGGCGCGCGTGGTGGCGCTCACCACCGCCGACCGGGAAGAGCGGGTGCAGCCCGTGCTGGGGCCGGAGCCGCTGCGCCGGTTCCAGGAGCTGGTGCGGCGCGTGCCGGCGGCCCCCGAGGTGACGCGCTACGCGGTGCGCCTGGCGCGCGCTTCCCGGCCCCGCCAGGAGGGCGCCGCGGACTTCGTGCGCGAATACGTCTCCTGGGGGGCCGGGCCGCGGGCCGGGCAGTTCTTGATCCTGGGGGGCAAGGCGCGCGCCCTCATGGACGGACGGTTCGCCGTCTCGGTGGAAGACGTGCAGGCGCTGGCCCGCGCCGTGCTGCGCCACCGCATCATCACCAACTACCGGGCCGATCTGGCCGGGGTGAAGAGCACCGACATCGTGGAGCGGCTGCTCGGCGAGGTGCGGCCCTGAACCCTCGCGAGCTCGCCGATTCTCCGTGCGCCCGATGCAGGCGAGGGATGGAATCGTTTCTGAGCGCGACCGATCGCGCGGCCACGAAGCCGGCGCGGGCGGGCGCGCGGATTTTGCAGCCGGAGGCCGCCTCAGCATGTCGGTGAGATTGGCCGCGCACTTCGGACGCTGGAGGTGGGCGGCGGCGTGCCTGCTGTGGGCCGGGTGTGCCGGTTGCGCCGCAGACCGGATCGCGCCCGTGCCGGTCGTGCCTGCGCCAGTCGTGCCCGCGCCGGTCGTCCCGGCGCCCGGACCGGCGCCGGAGCCCGAGCCGGTCGCGCCCGCGCCGCCCAGCGAGGAAGCGGCCGCCGCGCAGGTGAGCGCGGCTCCTGCCGCGGAAAGTTTCATCCTGCCCGCTCGCGGCGTGTGGGTGGCGCGCTGGGATCTGCGCTCGGCGGACGAGCTGGTCCGCATCCTGGAGGCCGCCGCCGCCGAGGGGTTCAACCAGGTCTACCTCCAGGTGCGCGGCGAGGCCGATGCCTACTACCGCAGCACGCTGGAGCCGTGGGCCCAGCCGCTGACCGGCGTGCTCGGGAACGACCCCGGCTGGGACCCGCTCGGGCTGGCCCTGGAGCACGCCCGCCGGCTCAACCTCGAACTCCACGCCTGGGTCAACGTGGCCGCCGCCTGGAAGGGCGCCACGCCGCCCGGCCGCAGCCAGCCGCGGCACATCTTGCTTGCGCACCCGGAGTGGCGCGTGGTGGACGCGCAGGGAAGGGCGAGCAGCGACAGCCGCAGCGGGTACGTGTTCGCAAACCCCAGTCATCCCGGCTTCCAGGAGCACCTGCTGCGGGTGCTGCGCGAGCTTCTGGAGCGCTACCCGGTGGACGGGCTGCACCTGGACTACTGCCGCTTCCCGGCGCCGGACACCTCCTTCGACCGGGAGAGCAACCGCCGCTTCGCCGCGGCGAGGCGGGCCGACCCGGCGCTGGAGCGGGCCGCCTGGCAACGCCAGGAGCTCACCGGCTTCGTCGCGCGCATCCGTGAGCTGGCGCGCGAGGTCCGGCCCGGACTCACCGTGTCCGCGGCGGTCACCGGCATCTATCGCGATCGTTTCGGCTGGGGGAACGTGGCCCAGGGGTTTTCCGACTTCCACCAGGACTCGTTCGCCTGGGCCGAGCGGGGCGCGGTGGACACCCTGGTCCCGATGATCTACTGGCCGCCGACGGAGCCGCCGGGAGGGTGGGCCGACTTCGCCACCCTGGTGGAGGAGTTCGCCCCGCTCGCCGGGAAGGTGCGCTTGCTGGCCGGGATCAACGTCGCCAGCGGACCCCCCGCGGTGCTGCGCCGCGAGATCGAGCTGGCGCGACGAGCCGGCTACGCCGGAGTGGTGCTGTTCTCCTGGCGGGGCCTGGTGGAGCGCAACCTGCTCGGCCACATCCGCGAGCTGTTCCTCAATGCGGCGCCGGCCGTCTCCACCGTAGAGCCGCGCCCAGCAGCGCCAGAGCGGAGATGAGCAACAGCGGCAGATCGC
This sequence comes from uncultured Myxococcales bacterium, assembly GCA_964561025.1. Taxonomy (GTDB): domain Bacteria; phylum Myxococcota; class B64-G9; order B64-G9; family B64-G9; genus JAAZNF01. Next base: position 17,450 of record CAZLNM010000061.1, on the reverse strand, counting down.
CCAGGTGGCTGTAGGGGCTGCCGCCGGGGTAGAGGGCCACGCCGCCCACCAGGAGCCCCGCTCCCTCGAACTCGGGATCCATCCGGCCCACCACCCGGCCGCGCGAGTCCACGATGGCGCTGATGCCGTTGGAGGCGGCGCGCGCTATGGCGTAGCGGCTCTCGATGGCCCGGAAGATGGAGTTGTCGAGGTGGAAGCGTTTCACCGCGTGCCAGTCGTTGGTGGGCACCGCCACGAGTTGAACGCCGTCCCGGCCGAAGGCCCGTGACAGATCGGTGAAGTTGTCGTCCTGGCAGATCATGCCGCCGACGGGCACGTCTTGGATTCGCAGCGAGACCCGCTGCCCGTCTCCCGGTCGGTACGTCTCGATCATGGGGATGAGGTGGGTCTTGCGGTACTCGGCGATGCGCTCACCCGAGGGCAGCGCCCACAGCAGGCGGTTGTCGTTGTTCTCCCGGTCGAACAGGCCCACCGCCAGGGCGATGCCGGTCGAACCCGCCAGCAGCTCGAGCCCGCCGAGGAAGGCCGCCTTGCGCGGCTCGTCCGCGAAGGCGCTGGTCTCGGGGGCCACGACCAGCGCGGCGCCATCGGAGGCCGCTTGCGTGGCGAAGGGCACGATGCGCTGGCGCAGCACCTTCAGCGGGTCTTGACCATCGGGGCGCGTGTCCGGATTGTCGTCCCAGCCCATCACCGCGACCGTGAGGCGCCCGGCGGGCGGCGTCCGCCAGGCCGCCAGGTTGTAGGCCGTCGCCGAAAGCAGCAGCGCGCCCAGGGCCGCCGCCTGCACGAGCGGCCGGCCGCGGCGCAGCCAGAGGTTGACGGCCAGGGCCTGGGTCGAGAGCAGCCAGAAGACCACGCCCAGCATTCCGGTGACGGCCACGAACTGGATCGCTCCCGGCCACGCGCTCCACACCCGCACGAAGTGCTGCGCCGTGCCCCACACCGGGACCAGGGTGCGGTTGAGCCACTCCGCCAGCACCGCCGCCCCGCCGCAGGACAGGGCCCACAGCAGCGCATTCTTCTCCCGGGCCCAGAAGATCCACATCGAGAGCGACGCCCAGAACAAAAGGCCGTACCCCAGGAAGGCGGCGCCGATGAGCCAGCCGAACTCGAGCTGCCACAGGACCGGGATGAGGTAGGCCGCGCCCAGCACCGCCCCCCCCAGCGCCGCGCCCGGCAGGCCGCGGCACCAGCGCGCCAGGCCGAGCAACCAGGGCAGGAAGGCGACCGCCTGGAGCCAGGCCAGGTGCAGCGGATGATCGGACCCGGCCAACAGCACGCCCGAGAGCAGGGAGAGCGCAAGGTGTGTCCAGCTCGCCGGCGGCACGCGCATGGGAGTGCGCTACCACGCGCCGCTCGGGCCGTCAATCGCAAGGGTCCCTTGGCGTTTCCCGGGGATCAAAAATCGTGGGGAATCCTGCGGACTTTGCTTGACAAAGGAGGTGGCATCGGAAACACTTGCCACCGGGGAGCAAGCGAAAGCGTTCCTCGGAGGTGGTCGGAGCCATGCCCCATCCGCAGATCGTGACGCCGGAGGCGGCGATTCGGCTCGCCCGCGCCATCGCCTCTGACCTCAGCCTGTACAACGAGGCCAAGATCATCGAGGGTATCCAGAACGACACCCTGTTCGATGTGTTGCGCGACGAGATCGAGGAAGGCCGCGAGTTGTACCGCAGCCGGGTGAGCCCGGAGATCTTCAACTCCACCAACTTCTATGACCGGGCCATCGTGGACATCATCCTCAAGTCCAAGGCCCACATCAAGTCCAAGATCTGGTGAGCCTCTCTTCCCCCGGCGGCGCCGTTCTGCACATCGTGGTGGACGCCGACAGCGACGGCCAGCGCCTGGACGTGTTCTTGGCGCGGGCCCGGCCCGGGGCCTCCCGCGCCCGCCTGCAGAAGCTCATCGCCGAAGGACGCGTGCTGGTCGAGGGCGTCTCGGCCCGGCCCTCGCGGCGGGTGCGCGCCGGCGAGCGGGTGAGCCTGCAAGAGCCGCCGCCGGAGCCCTGCCAGGCCGAACCCGAGGACATCCCGCTGCGCGTCCTGTACGAGGACGCCGACCTTCTGGTGCTGGACAAGCCGGCCGGGCTGGTAGTGCACCCGGCCGCGGGCAACCCGGCCGGCACCCTGGTGAACGCCCTGCTGCACCACTGTCAGGACCTGTCCGGCATCGGCGGGGTGCTGCGGCCGGGCATCGTGCACCGGCTGGACCGCGACACCTCGGGGGTGATGCTGGTGGCCAAGAACGACGCCAGCCACCGTGTCCTGGCGGCCCAGTTTCACGAGCGGCGGGTGGAGAAGACCTACCGCGCCTTCGCCTGCGCCCGGCCCGGCGCGCGCCCGCTGCCGCCGGAGGGGCGCTTCGAGACCCGCTACGGGCGGCACCCGGTGGAGCGCAAGCGGTTTTCCTCGCGCGTGGCGGCGGGCAAGCCGGCCCTCACCGAGTACCGGGTGGAGCGGGTCTTCGAGACCGACGATTGGCTGGCGCTGGAGGTGCGCGTCCACCCGCGCACCGGGCGCACCCACCAGATCCGGGTGCACCTGGCCGACGCCGGCTACCCCATCCTCGGCGACCGGATGTACGCCGGCCGGCGGGGGCGCAACCTGCCGCGCGAGCTGTGGCCGGCGCGCCAGGCGCTGCACGCGGAGCGGATCGCCTTCTGCCACCCGCGCACGGGCGAGCCCATGGCCTTCACCGCGCCGCTGCCGGCGGACCTGGCCGCGCTGCGCGCATCCCTGGAAAGGCTCTCGCGAGGTTGACAGACGCGGGATTCGGCCCAATCCTTTCGGCATGTCCCTCCATCCCGAGCACCCGCGCATCCTCGAGTACCTCGACGTGTTGCGCTCGCAGCGGCGCCTGGCGCAGAACACCCTGGACGCCTACGCCCGGGATCTCGCGCAGCTCGAGGGCTTCTTGCGCTCGCGCGAGGTCACCATCATCGAGGCCTCGCCGGTGTTGCTGCGCAGCTTCCTGGCCGTGCGCCACGAGTCGCTCTCCCCGCGCTCGGTCTCGCGCAAGCTCGCCGCCCTGCGCGGGTTCTTCCGCTACGCCCACAAGCGGGGCTGGATCGCCGAGAGCCCGGCCGCCCGCTTGCGCTCGCCGCGCCTGCCGAAGAAACTCCCGCGCTTTCTCGACCGGGACGAGGTGGAGGCGTTGCTCAACGCCCGCGAGAAGGGCGATCTGGCCCTGCGCGATGCGGCGCTCCTCGAGGTGCTGTACGGGGCCGGCCTGCGCGTGTCCGAGCTGGTGGGCCTGAACCTGGCCGACGTGGATCTCTCCGGCCGCTCTCTGCGGGTGCGCGGCAAGGGAGGCAAGGAGCGCTTGGTGCCCATCGGCCAGCCGGCGGTCGCGGCGGTGCGGGCCTACCTGCCGGCGCGGGAGCGCCTCCTGATCGCGGCCCGGCAGCCGGAGTGTGAGGCGCTGTTTTTGCACTACCGCGGCGCCCGGCTCTCGACGCGCTCGGTGCGCCGGCTGCTGCACCGGGCGGTGCTGCGCGCGGGGCTCTCCCGCGACGCCCATCCCCACGCGCTGCGGCACTCGTTCGCCACCCACCTGCTGCAGGGCGGCGCGGATCTGCGCAGCATCCAGGAGCTGCTGGGCCACGCCTCGCTCTCCACCACCCAGAGCTACACCCACGTGGACCTGGAGCGCCTGCTGGAGGTATACGACCGGGCCCATCCCCGCGCCCGCCGCAAGACCGGGCCTCGCAAGGAGGAAGCATGAATCCGCGCATTCGTTCCACCACCATCCTGGCCGTGCGCCGCGACGATCTGGTGGTCATGGCCGGAGACGGCCAGGTGACGCTGGAGCGCACCGTGCTCAAGCACGGGGCGCGCAAGGTGCGCACCCTGCTGGAGGGCCGGGTGCTGGCCGGGTTCGCCGGCTCCACCGCGGACGCCATGACCCTGTTCGAACGCTTCGAGGGCCGCCTGAAGGAGCAGAACGGCAGCCTGGTGCGGGCGGCGGTGGAGATGGCCAAGGAGTGGCGCACCGACCGCGTGCTGCGCCGGCTGGAGGCGTTGCTGCTGGTGGCCGACCGGGAGAAGATCCTGCTCCTGTCCGGCACCGGCGACGTGATCGAGCCCGATCAACCGGTGATGGCCATCGGCTCGGGCGGCCCCTACGCGCTGGCCGCGGCGCGGGCGCTGCTGGCCCACAGCGCCCTGCCCGCCGACGCCATCGCGAAGGAGGCCATGGCCATCGCCGCGGACATCTGCGTCTTCACCAACCACGAGATCTACCTGGAGAAGCTGCCGGGCTCGCCCGGCGGGAGCGCCGCATGAACGACCTGGAAAACCTCCCCAGCACCACCTTCACCCCGCGCGAGCTGGTCTCGGAGCTGGACCGCTACATCATCGGCCAGCAGGAGGCGAAACGGGCGGTGGCCATCGCCCTGCGCAACCGCTGGCGCCGGCAGCGCGTGCCGCCGGAGCTCCGGGACGAGATCGCCCCCAAGAACATCATCATGATCGGCCCCACCGGGGTGGGCAAGACCGAGATCGCCCGCCGCCTGGCGCGCCTGTCGCGGGCGCCCTTCCTCAAGGTGGAGGCCAGCAAGTACACCGAGGTGGGCTACGTGGGGCGCGACGTGGAGTCGATGGTGCGGGATCTGGCCGAGGTGGCGGTGAAGCTGGTGCGCGACGAGGAGGCGGCCCGGGTGCGGGTGCGGGCGGCCGAGGCGGCCGAGGAGCGGCTGTTGGATCTGTTGTCGCCCCGCGCCTCCGAGCCGCGCCCGCCGCCGGCCTTCGACTTCACGCTGGGCCGGGTGGAGACGGCCGCGCCGCCGCCCCCGCCCGAGCGCACCTCCGAGGAGCGCGAGAAGCTGCGCTCGGCGATGCTGACCTCGGTGAGCCACGACCTCGAGGTGGAGGTCACCCTGAGCGACCGCGGCGGCCCGTTCCCGTTCATGCAGGTCTTCTCCACCTCGGGGGTGGAGGAGATGAACATGAACCTGCAGGACGCGCTCGGCAACCTGTTCCCCAAACGCAGCAAGAAAAAGCACGTCAAGGTGCCCGAGGCGCTGAATCTCCTCACCGCCGAGGAGACGCAGCGCCTGGTGGACAACGACCGCATCGCCCGCGAGGCGCTGGTCCGGGCCGAGCACACCGGCATCATCTTCATCGACGAGCTGGACAAGGTGGCCGGCCGCGAGTCGGGCCGCGGGCCGGACGTGTCGCGCGAGGGCGTGCAGCGCGACCTGTTGCCGGTGGTGGAGGGCTGCGCGGTGGCCACCAAGTACGGCATGCTGAACACCCAGCACATCCTGTTCATCGCCGCCGGGGCCTTCAACGTGGCCAAGCCCTCCGACCTCATCCCTGAACTCCAGGGGCGCTTCCCCATCCGGGTGGAGCTGAAGCCGCTCGGGCGCGACGACTTCACCCGCATCCTCACCGAGCCGCAGAACTCGCTCATCAAGCAGTACACCGCGCTGCTCGCCACCGAGAAGGTCGAGCTGTCGTTCAGCGAGGAGGCGGTTCAGCGCATCGCCGAGGTGGCCGCCGAGGTGAACGCCCGCGCCGAGAACATCGGCGCCCGCCGCCTGCACACGGTCATGGAGAAACTGCTCGAGGATCTCTCCTTCAAGGCCCCCGAGATAGGCGGCGCCAAGGTGCGCTTCGGCGTGGCCGAGGTGAACGCCGCGCTCTCCGGCATCCTGCAGGACATGGATCTCAGCCGCTACATTCTGTAGGCGGTAAAGTAAGCCAAGGTGGTTTTTTCTGAACGCCTGGCGAGGCACCGGTCGGCCAAGGCCTGGATATCGCGCGCGAACGCGCTGGCTCGCATGGGTCCGCGTTCGCGCGGCCGGGCGATCCGGCAGGCCCCCGGCCGTGCTCAGTGCGAGTGCGACATGAGCGCCACCACGCCCACGCCCAGCCCCAGCAACAGAAAGTCGAGCAGCGCCAGCGGCAGCGTGGTGCGGCCCCGCTGGGCCGGGACCAGATCGGCCAGGGCCACGTAGAGGAAGCCGGCGGCGGCCACCGTGATGAGGTAGGGCAGCACGCCATGCATCTCGGAGAGCAAGAAGTACCCCAGCAGCGCCCCCGCCACCGAGGTCAGGCTGGTGAGGACGTTGAGGGCCAAGGCGCGACGCCGGCTGTAGCCACCGTGCAGGTACACCAGGAACTCCCCCACCTCCTGCGGCACCTCGTGGGCGATGGTGGACAGGGCCACCGAGAGCCCCAGCGGCAGCGAGGTCAGGAAGGCCCCGGCGATGACCACCCCGTCCACGAAGTTGTGGAAGGCGTCCCCCAGCAGCAAGAGCGGCCCGGAGCTGGCGTGGACCTCGCACTCGCCGCCGTGGCGGTGGCAGTGGCGCCACACCAGCAGCTTCTCCAGCACGAAAAAGCCGATCAGGCCCAGCAGCAGCACCAGCGTCAGGGTGCCGCCGGGCACCTCCTCGGCGGCGTGGGGGATCATCCCCAAGAGCGCCGCTCCCAGCAGGGCCCCGGTGGAGAAGCTCACCAGCCGCGGCAGCAACCGCTCCATGCGGGCGGCGGGGATCCACAGCACCGCCGCCGCCAGCAGCACCGACAGCACCCCGCCGGCCAGCGAGGCCAAAAGGACGATCCACAGCATCCGCCGCGCCTCCACGCGCGCTCTCCTTGTGGACCAGAACGGCTCCGAAGTCAAACCGCGCGGCGCGCCGGTTGAATGCCATACCGAGTGCTGGTAACGTCCGCCGCATGGCACAACGCATGGCACCCATCGGCGTCTTCGACTCCGGCTTCGGCGGGCTGACCGTGTTCCGGCGCATCGTCGAGCGGCTGCCGGCGTACGACTATCTCTACCTCGGCGACACCGCCCGCACGCCCTACGGCAACCGCTCGTTCGAGGCGGTGCTGCGCTTCACCCGCGCCTCGGTGGAATACCTGTTCGAGCAGAACTGCCCGCTGGTGATCATCGCCTGCAACACCGCCTCGGCCAAGGCGCTGCGCACCATCCAGCAGCGCGATCTGCCCGTGCGCCACCCCGAGCGGCGGGTGCTCGGCGTCATCCGGCCCACGGTGGAGGCCATCGCCGCGGCGCCGGAGTGCCGCGCCGTGGCGCTGTGGGCCACCCAGGGCACGGTGCGCTCGGAGAGCTTCCGCCTCGAACTGGCGCGCTTTGCACCGGGGGTGCGCCTGGCGCAGCAGGCCTGCCCGCTGCTGGTGCCGCTCATCGAGGCCGGCGAGCTCGATGGGCCGGGGCTCGAGTTCTTCCTCCAGAAGTACTGGCGCGAGACGCTCGCGCAGGACGCCGAGATCGACACCCTCTTGCTCGCCTGCACCCACTACCCGCTCATCGCCGCACGCATCCGCGAGGTCGTTCCAGAGCGCGTACGCATCGTCTCGCAGGACGAGCTCATCGCCCCGAGCCTTGCGGACTACCTGCGGCGACACCCCGAGATGGAGGCGCGCCTCAGCCGCGGCGGCGAAAGGCATTTTTTCACCACCGACATCAGCGAGCACTTCGACGAGCTGGCCCGGGCCTTCCTGGGCGCGCCGGTCCAGTCCGAGAAGATCGACCTTCGCTGCTGAGCGCGCCGCGAACAGATGGCCGGAGGCGCGGCTGCTTGACGGCAGCCTCTCATGGCCTCCGCTCGGCTTGCGCTGTCAAGGGTCTTCGCGTGCTTCGCCCGCTTCGATCCCTACGGGACTCGCTGCGCTCGCCCTTGACAGCAGCCGAGCTGCGGCCTGATCTGCAATTACAAGGAGCATGCAGGCATGCTCCTCGTCGAGACAGAGGGCTCCCCGTCGTTCTGGGATTTTCGTTGTCAGCAGGTTTTCTCCGATGACGGCCGGAATGGGAAGGGACGCGCCCCGGGAGGCGCTCAGGCCTTGGCCTTCTTGATCTCCTCGACCAGCTCGGGGACGGCCTTGAACAGATCGGCCACCAGCCCGTAGTCGGCCACGTTGAAGATCGGCGCCTCGGGATCCTTGTTGATGGCCACGATGACCTTGGAGCTCTTCATGCCGGCCAGGTGCTGGATGGCGCCCGACACGCCCGCCGCGATGTACAGCTCGGGGGCCACCACCTTGCCGGTCTGGCCCACCTGGAGGTCGTTCGGCACCCAGCCCGCGTCCACCGCGGCCCGGGTGGCGCCCACCGCCGCGCCCAGCAGATCCGCCAGGCCTTCGAGCAGCTTGAAGCCGTCGGCGCCCTTGGTGCCGCGGCCGCCGGAGACGATCACCCGGGCGTCGGTCAGCTCGGGCCGCTCGGACTTGATGACCTCGAACTTCTCGAAGCGCTTGCGCAGCGCGCCCAGGTTGACGGCCACGTTGACCGGCACCTTCTGTCCGCCGGCGGCGCCCTTCGGCGCGGCCTCGAACTCGGTCTGGCGCACGGTGACCACCTTGACCGGCGTACTGATCTCGACCTCCACCACGGCGCTGCCCGCCCACACCGGCCGCAGGAACCAGCCGTTGTCGAGCAAGCCCACGATGTCCGAGGCCATGCCCGCCTCGAGCTTGGCGGCGATGCGGGGCAGCAGATCCTTGGCCTGGGTGGTGGTGGTGGCGGCCACCACCTGAGCGCCGGCGTCCTTGGCCGCCTGAGCGGCCACCGCGGCGTAGCTCTCGGCCAGGTAGTTGGCCAGGTCGGCGTGGTCGGCCACGAAGACCTTGGCCGCCCCGAAGCACGAGGCGGCGTCGGCCACCGCGCCCACGTTGTGTCCCATGACCAGGATGGAGAACTCGCCCCCCTGCTTCTGGACGTACTTCTTCGCGAAGGCGAAGGCCGACAGCGAGGCCTTCTTGAGCTGCCCGTCGCGGTGTTCGGCGATGACGAGAACGTTTCCCATGGCGCGCCTCCTTACAGGACCTTGGCTTCGTTGCGCAGCTTCTCGACCAGGGTAGGCACGTCCGGCACCTTGATGCCCGCCTTGCGCGAGGCCGGCTCGGAGAACTTGTGCCACACCACCTTGGGCTTGGTGTCCACGCCCATGGAGGCGAGCGGGATCTCCTTGAGCGGCTTCTTCTTGGCCTTCATGATGCCGGGCAGCGAGGCGTAGCGGGGCTCGTTGAGGCGCAGCTCGGCGGTGATGATGGCCGGCAGATCGAGCTCGACGTGGTCCAGGCCGCCGTCGGCCTCGCGCACCACCTTGGCCTTCTTGCGATCGTCCGAGAGCACGATCTTGGAGGCGAAGCAGGCCTGGGGCCAGCCCAGAAGCTCCGCCAGGATCTGGGCCGCCTGGTTGTTGTCGCCGTCCACCGCCTGCTTGCCCATGAGGATGAGGTCCGGCTTCTCCTCCGAGACGATCTTGTGCAGGATGCGGGCCACCGCGAACGAGTCCAGCACCTCGGAGGCCACCACCAGGATGCCGCGGTCGGCGCCCATGGCCAGCCCGTTGCGGATCTCCTTGGTGGCCTCGCTGGGCCCGATGCTCACCACCACGATCTCGGCCTGGCCCTTCTCCTTGATGCGGATGGCCTCCTCGATGGCGATCTCGTCGAAGGGGTTGACCTTGTAGTCCACGCCCTCGGTGATGACGCCGGAGCCGTCCGGCTTCACCTTGATCTTCACGTCCGGGTCGGTCACTCGTTTTGCGGTTACCAGGATCTTCACGCCTGTCCTCCTTGTTCACGTCCCCCTAGCGGGGGATCTTTTTCGCGTCCTCGAGGAACTTCTCAAGACCGATGTCGGTGAGCGGGTGCTGGGTGAGCTGCTTGAGCACCTTGAAAGGGATGGTGACCACGTGCGCCCCGGCCAGCGCGGCCTGGGCCACGTGGATGGGGTGGCGCACCGAGGCCACGATCACCTCGGTCGGGTAGCGGTAGTTCTGGAGCATGCGCAAGAGATCCCGCACCATCGGCATGCCCTCGGCCGACACGTCGTCGAGGCGCCCGATGAAGGGGCTCACGAACGAGGCCCCGCACTTCGCCGCCAGCAGGCCCTGCAGCGGCTGGAAGACGAGCGTCACGTTGGTCTTGATCCCCTTATTCGAGAGCACGCGCGTGGCCTTGAGGCCCTCGGTCGTCATGGGGATCTTGACCGTGACGTTGGGGTGGATGCGGGCCAGCTCTTCCCCTTCGGCCTGCATGCCGCGGGCGTCGCTGGCGGTGGTCTCGGCCGAGATCGGGCCGTTCACGATGCCGCAGATCTCGGTGACGACCTCGTGGAAGGGGCGGCCGGTCCTGGCGATGAGCGAGGGGTTGGTGGTCACCCCGTCGATGAGACCCATGTCGTTGGCCTCGCGAATCTCCGCCACGTCCGCCGTATCCAGAAAAATTTTCATCGTTCATCCCTTTCGGTGGCGCCCATTTGATTGAAAATGGCGCAGGCTGTCAAGGAGAATTGACTCCGGCGTCAGCTTTTTCGCTTTCTTCCATTTTATCAAGGCGTTGTTTCATGCGAGGGAGCGCCCGCCGGACCATGGCGGCGTGCGGGTGTTCGCCCGCGCCGGCCAGGAAGCGTTCCCACAAGGCGATGGCCTGGCGAAGGCCCTCCCGCTCGTCCGCGTGGCGGGAGGCGAGCAACCCGCCCAGGGTAAACAGCACCTCGGCGTCGTTCGGATGGCGCTCGAGCAGGCGGTGCAGGGCGGCCAGCGCGGCCTCCTCGTCGTCGAGCTCCAGCAAGGCCTCGGCGAGCAGGCGCAAAGCGTCGCGATCCTCCGGCGCGAGAGCGACGAGACGCGAGAGCGCCGCGACCGCCTCGGGGAAGCGGCCGTCATCCAGGAGCACCTTGGCGGACGCGCGCAGCAGGGCCGGGTCGTCCGGCAAGGAATCGGCGCGCGCGGCGACGCGTTCGCCGAGCGGCCTCGCCGCCCGGGAATCCTCCGCCTCCCCTCCGCGGCAACCCGCAAGTGAAACCCACACCGCGGCCGCGGCGGCCAGGGTTGCTATCGCTCTCGGATTCAGCATTCGTCTCCCAGCCGCGCCACGCGCGCGCCGTCCCGGAGGAGGTCGAGCATTTCCCGCACCGTCCGGCCCAGGACCGGGTGGCGCAGCTCGGGGGCGATCTCGGAAAGCGGCGCCAGCACAAACCGGCGCTCGTGGAGACGGGGGTGCGGAAGCCGCAGCGCCGGCTCTTCGACGACCTCGTCGCCGTAGAGCAGGATGTCGATGTCCATCGGGCGCGGCTCGAGGTGCCCCGCCGTGCGGCCCAGCGCGCGCTCGATCCCCTGGCAGGCATCGAGCAGCTCGTGCGGCGAGAGCGCGGTGTCGAGCTCGGCCGCCAGGTTGAAGAAGTCGGGCATCGGCCCGGTGCCGACCGGCTCGGTCTGGTACAACCCCGAGCGCCGCAGCAGGCGCAGCCCGGGGGTGTCCGAGAGCCTCCGCAGCGCCTTGCGGCAGGCGGCGCGGCGGTCGCCCAGGTTGGACCCCAGCGAGATGAAGGCGCGGATGCTCATGCGCCCGAGAGGAACTTCGCCATGCGGCGGCCGGCCTCGCGCAGGCGATCCTCGGGCGCGGTCAGCGCCAGGCGCACGAAGCCCTTCCCCGAGGGGCCGAAGCCCGAGCCCGGCGCCACCAGCACCCCGGTCTTCTCGACCAGCGCGCCGGCGAAGGCCTGATCGTCGCCGCCGGGGACCTTGAGCCAGACATAGAACGTCGCCCGCGGGTTCGGCGGATTCAGCCCGCCCCGGCGCAGCTCCTCGACCAGCGCGTCGCGGCGCCGCCGGTACACGTCCACCACCTCCGAGAGGTGCCCGGGCCAGGTCTCCATGGCGGCCCGCGCGGCCTGCTGGATGGCGCCGAACACGCCGGAGTCCATGTTGCTCTTGAGCCGGGCCAGCGCCGACACCACCTCGGCGTTGCCGGCCGCGAAGCCCACCCGCCAGCCGCACATGCTGTAGGTCTTGGACAGCGAGTGGAACTCGATCGTCACTTCCTTGGCGCCGGGGAGCTGGAGGGCCGAGGGCGCGCGGTAGTCGTCGAAGGCGATCTCGGAGTAGGCCGAGTCCACCGCCAGGATGAGGCCGTGCTCGCGGCAGAACCCGACGGCCCGCCGGAAGAAGCCCTCGTCGGCCACCGCGGCGGTGGGGTTGTTGGGGTAGTTCACCCACAGCACCCGCGCCTTGGCCAGCACCTCGCCCGGGATGCTCGAAAGGTCGGGGAGGAACCCGTTCTCCTCGCGCAGCGGCAACCAGTGGACCTCGCCGCCGATGAGGCGGGTGGCGATGGAGTACACCGGGTAGCCGGGGTCGGGCACGAGCGCCACGTCGCCCGGGTCCATGAGCACGAAGGGCAGGTGGAAGATGCCCTCCTTGGTGCCGATCAGGGCCACGATCTCCTTCTCGGCGTCGAGGTCGACGCCGTAGCGGCGCTTCAGCCAGCGGGCGGCCGCGTTGCGGAAGGGCATTCCGCCGGCGTAGGCCGGGTAGCGGTGGTTGGCGGGATCGGCCAGGGCGCGCTGGCCCTCCTCCACGATGGCGGCGGGGGTGGGCAGGTCGGGATCGCCGATGGTCAGCGAGATCACGTCCAGGCCGCGCGCCTGGGCCTCGCGCTTCTTGCGGTCCAGCTCGGCGAAGAGGTACGGGGCGAGCTTCTGCATGCGGCCGGCCAGGCGAACGCTCATGGGTGCCTCCTTGGATCAGCCGCGGCAGTATATGAAGCGGTGATGAGCGGGGTCAAGCCAAGGCTTCGCAGATCCTTTCGTTGACTGAAGACGTCCGCATGGTAAACTCCTGCCCTCGCGGGCTGCTGAAAGACGCGACATGGGCGTTTTTCAGCCACCCGGCGTGGAGGTTGCGTGCGCTCGTCCAGGGAACAACCGCTCCAGGTGGTCAATCCCCGCAAGCGAGGCCGCCTGCTGCGCCTGCTCTTGTGGGTGGCGGCCTGCCTGGGGCTGTGGATCGGCGGCGGGACGCTGGCCATCCTCACCCTGTACCTCTTGGTGAAGGACTCGGTGCCCGAGCCGCCGGCGCTCGAACAGTACACCCCTCCGCTCACCACCCGGGTGTTCGACCAGAACGGCGTCCTGGTGGGGGAGTTCGCGGTCGAGCGGCGCGACGTGGTCCCGGCCGCGGCGGTGCCGCGCAAGCTGGTGGAGGCGCTGATCGCCTCCGAGGACGACCGCTTCTTCGAGCACGGCGGCATCGATCCCCTGGGCATCCTGAGGGCCGCCATCAAGAACCTCCAGGCCGGGCGCATCGTGCAGGGCGGCAGCACGCTCACCCAGCAGGTGGCCAAAAGCCTCATCGGGCGCGAGAAGACCTTCACCCGCAAGTTCAAGGAGGCCATCCTGGCGCGGCGGCTGGAGGCCCGGTTCTCCAAGGAACAGATCCTGTACCTGTACCTCAACCAGATCTACCTGGGCCACGGCTCCTACGGGGTGCAGGCGGCCGCGCGCAACTACTTCCACAAGAACGTGTGGGATCTCACCTTGCCCGAGATGGCCACCCTGGCCGGCCTGCCCCAGGCCCCCTCCGACTACGATCCGGTCGACCAGCCGCAGGCGGCCGCGGAGCGCCGGGCCTACGTGCTCTCGCGCATGCGCGAGGTGGGCGCCATCACGCCCCAGGAGGAGGCGGCCGCCGCCAAGACACCCATCACGGCCTTCCCCATCCCGGACATCTTTCGCATGCGCGCGCCCTACTACACCGAGGAGGTGCGGCGGGAGCTGTCCAAACGCTACGGGGCGGAGGGCGTGTACGAGGCCGGCCTGACGGTGGAGACGGGGCTGGACATCGACTGGCAGAAGGCGGCGGAGGAGGTGCTGCAACCCGCCATCCGGGCGCTGGACCACCGCCAGGGCTTCCGGGGCCCGCTCTACCACTTCGATAGCGCCGACAAGAAGGCGGACTTCTTGGCCGCGGTGGAGAAGCAGCTCTCGCAGACCGACGACCTGGCGGCCGGCCGGCCGGTGCTGGCGGTGGTGGACGCGGTGGAGGAGAACCTCGCGCGCATCTCGGTGGGGACTGGCCTGCGCGGGATCATCCCGGTGTTCGGCATGCGCTGGGCGCGGCCGCCCGACCCCACCAAGTCGCCGACCTACAGCAAGATCACCGACTGCCGCAAGGTGCTCCAGGCCGGCGACGTGATCCTGGCCCGCAAGGTCGAGCCGGAGGCGCTGCTGGAGGGCGAGCCGCCGGGTTCGCGCAAGCTCATCCCCGACGGCGTGCCGGTGTTCGCGCTGACCCAGATCCCCGGCGTGCAGGGCGCCCTGATGACCGCCGAGCCGGAGTCGGGCTACGTGCGCGCCATCCTGGGCGGGTACACCTTCGACGACAGCGAGTTCAACCGCGTGCTCCAGGCCTGTCGCCAGCCGGGCAGCGCCATGAAGCCCATCATCTACTCGCTGGCCATCTCGCTGGGCAAGATCAACCCAGCCACGGTGTTCATGGACAGCCACGAGGTGTACGACGATCCGGAGAACGAGACGCGCTGGAAACCCGACAACTTCGACGCCGAGTCCAAGGGCAAGGTCACGGTGCACACCGCGCTGGTGCAGTCCATGAACCGGGTCGCCATCAAGGTGCTGCGCACCTGTGGCGAGGGAGAGAGCGAGGCCATCGCCCGCGTCATCGACTGGGCCAAGCGCCTGGGCATCACCACCGGCCTCAAGCAGGAGCTGGGCCTGGCGCTGGGCTCCTCCTGCGTGAAGCCCTGGGACCTGATGCGGGCCTACAGCGTGTTCAACCGCGGCGGGCTCGAGGCCAGTTTCTCCTTCATCCGCAAGGTCAGCGATCGCTGGGGCCGGGTGCTGTTCAACCGCACCTCCTGGCTGGACCCGCACCAGAGTTGGGACGAGAAGTTCGACCGGGCCTACGATCGCCTGCGCCAGCCGCCCCGGCGCCTGGTCGACGCCGACTCGGCCTACGTCATGACCCACCTGATGTACGGGGTGACCCAGCGCGGGACCGCCTACCTGGTGCGCGGCCTGGGCAAACCCGCCGCGGGGAAGACCGGCACCACCAACGACTCCACCGACGCCTGGTTCATCGGTTTCACCCGGGACGTGATCACCGGGGTGTGGCTGGGCTACGACTCGCCCGCCACGCCGCTCGGGCCCTTCGAGACGGGCGCGCGCACCGCCGTGCCGCTGTGGCTGAAGTACACCCAGCGCATCCTGGCGGAGCGGCCCCAGAAGGACTTCGACGTGCCGCCGGGGATCACCTTCGCCCGCATCGACGCCGGGACCGGGTTGCTGGCGCGGCCGGACATGCCCAACTCGGTGTTGGAGGCCTTCAAGCGGGGCGACGAGCCGAAGGAGTTCACCCCCGCCAAGGACCTGGCCCGGCCGGGGGCGTTTTTCAAGGTGGACCCGCAGTACTGAGGCGCGCGATCGCGCCATCGTACCGCGGACGTGGTACACTCGATGTTCCGGCGCCGGGGCGCGCATCGCCCTGGCGAGATCGCGAGGGATGGCATGAGCGAAGAACGAAGACCGCGCAGCTCGCGACGGCCCCCGCCGCTGCCGCGCGACACGGAAGAGGAGAACACCGATCGCGGCGCCTCCGAAAATCCCATCCGGCGGGAGATGGCCCGCCGCGGCCTGAAGGACCCGGCGGACGAGGTGAACACCGACGAGATGCCGGGCGAGGATTCGGGCGTGGCCGCGCCCGAGGACCTGTCCTCTACCGGCGAGGCGTTGGTGTTCGACGACAAGCCGGCCACCGATGCCGGGCCCACCTTCGTGGGGACCCTGCCCGCCGCCGCCCCCGGCGACAAGACGGCCATCATCGAGGCCGCCGCCCCGCCCGAGGAGCAGTACCCGGTGCTGACCATCGAGACCAGCGCCGGCCGCTCCGATGTGGAGCTGGTGCGGGACGTGTTCGTGATCGGGCGCGCCCCGGACTGCGACGTGGTCGTCCCCGACGCGCTGGTGTCGCGCCGGCACGCCACGCTGGAGCGCCAGGGGGAGCAGTGGCTGGTGATCGATCAGCAGTCCGGGAACGGCACCAAGCTCAACGGGGAGCGCGTCACCAAGGCGGTGCTGGTCCACGGCGACGTCATTCAGGTGGGCGACGCCAGCATCACCTTCACCATCCCGGGCTCGGAAGAAGCGGTGCAGGCCGCCTCCGGCCCGAAGACCACCATGCTGCCGGCCAGCTCCGGGACCGCGGTCGGCGGCCTGCCCGCCCTGCGCTCGCCCCGGCGCAAGAAGTTCCTCCTCATCGCCACGGCCCTGGTGGCCCTGATCGGAATCCTGGGCATCGTCAAGAAGCTGACCACGCCGCCGCCGCCACCGCCCGGCCCGACCCCCCAGGAGATCGCCGCGCGCGAGCGGGCCGAGCTGGAGCGGCAGGCCCAGGAGCAGTTCGAGCAGGTGCGCCGGCTGGTGCGCGAAGATAAATACGTGGAGGCCGAGCCGCTGATCCAGGAAGTGGCCCAGGTGTTCCCCGAGGATCGGAGCGTGCAGGACTTCCAGAAGACCGTGCAGCGCGAGGCGGGCGGCATGAAGCTTTTGGCCAGCGCCCGCGAGAAAGCCGCCGCCGGCGAGTACGACGAGGCCATCGCCGCGCTCTCCCGCATCGACCCGGAGTCCCACGCGGCCGAGGAGGTCGAGGCCATCAAGAAGGAGTGCGAGGACAAGAAGTACACGCGCCAGCTCGAGCGCATCAAGGCGGCCATCGAGGAGAAGAACTGCGATATGGCCCTGGCGCTCTCCGACGAGGTGCTGAAGGCTCGGCCCGACGACACGGTGGTGAGCGAGCTCAAGCGCGCGGCGGAGAAGAAGTGCCAGGTCAAGCCGGTGGTGGCTGTCGGGCCGAAGAACCCCACGCCCCCGCCGCCGCCCCCTCCTCCGCCGAGCGGCAAACTGGCCGGCCCGGCGCTGGCCGCCTACCGCGAGGGCAACCTGGAGCAGGCCCTGGCCCAGGCGCCGTCATCCGGCGCCAGCGAGGCCGTGATTTCGGACCTCAAGAAGTTGCAGAGCCTGTACGCCCGCGGGCTGGAACTCTCCAGCAACCCGGGCCAGACCGAGCAGGCGGCCAAGTTCCTCTCCGAGGCGCTCGCCCTCGATCGCAAGCTCGGCGGCGGCCAGGGCAAGACCACCGAGAAGATCCAGAACACGCTGGGGAAGGTGTACTTCGTGCGCGCCGCGGACGCCCACACCCGCAAGAACTACCCGGAGGCCTACAAGTACTACACCCTGGCGCTCAAGGCCAAACCCGACATGAAGCCCGCCCAGGACCGCATGAAGGAGCTCGAGACCGAGGCCAAGAACCTGTTCGAGGCGGCCTACGTGTTCAAGTCCACCCAGGCCGACCGCGCCATCAAGAACTGCAAGACCGTGCTGCAGATGGTCCCGCCCCAGAACGTCCACTACGGCAAGTGCAAGAAGCTGCTTTCCCAGATCGAGGGCGAGGACGGCGCTCCGTCGGGGGACGACAGCGGCGGATTCTGAAGAACAGCGCGGGCAGACGCGCCAGGCATTTCGGCGAGTCGCGAAGCGATCGAAGACGAATGACGGCAAAGGTCGGGCGAAGGCTACGCGTGTGTCTGCCGTCCAGCAGCCGCGCCTCCGGCCATCTGTTCGCGGCGCGCCAGGCGAGTCCTCTATGTAGCGGAGCCGGCTCTGCGGCGAGCAAC
>CAZLNM010000060.1:0-30547 GCA_964561025.1 uncultured Myxococcales bacterium | reverse complement strand
TGCATGTGTTAGGCACGCCGCCAGCGTTCGTTCTGAGCCAGGATCAAACTCTCCAATTAAAGTTGGAAGAGCTTGGGAGCCTTTCGACTCCAGGCTCTGTTCTTCGGAATCTCGCGGCTCCGCTCCCCGGCTCGCCATATCAGGGATCCGGACGGAACCGACTCGAGTACTACGACCGCAATCTTGCGATTGCTGCTTTCCGGTTTTCAAAGACCGAGGCGCTGCTTCGCGCCTTCCCGCGACTCGGGACGCCCTCTCTAACACCGCGTCCAAATCGTGTCAAGGGAAATTTTCAACCGGAGGGGCCGACCAGCTTCGGCGCAACCGCCTCCGTCCAATCGAGGGTCACGCTTATAAAGGAGAGCGCCATCGTTGTCAAGAAAAAAAATAAAATTATTTTCAGAGAGGAATTCGCCGCTCAGCCGCTCACGCGAACGATCAGCTCCTCGAGCAATTCGTCGTGGCGCGGCCTCTCCAACGGGAGCCCGCGCCGCACCCGATCGACCTCTGCGATGGCCCGCTCGAGATCGTCGTTCACCACGTGGAAATCGTAGTCGCGCCCCGCGCGCAGCTCCTCCGCGGCGGTCCGCAGCCGCACGCGGATCTGCTCCTCGCTCTCGGTGCCGCGGCCGCGCAGGCGACGCTGCAGCTCCTCCAGAGAGGGCGGGAGCAGGAAGACGAGCAGGGCGTCGGGACGGGCGCTCTTTATCTGCCGGCCGCCCTGCACGTCGATGTCGAAGAGCACGTCCTTGCCCGCCGAGAGCAGCCGCTCCACCTCGGCGCGGGAACTGCCGTAGCGCTTGCCGAACACGTTGGCCCACTCGAGGAACTCCCCCGCCGCCACCATGCGCTCGAAGAACTGCTCGCTCACAAAATAGTACTCGACGCCGTCCCGCTCGGCGCCGCGCGGCGGCCGGGTGGTGTGCGAGACCGAGACGCCGATGTCGGGGTTGCGCTTGCGCAGCGCGGCGCACAGCGTGCTCTTGCCCGTCCCCGAGGGCGCGGACACCACCAGCAGCTTGCCCTGACGTTGTGCCGTCATGTGCTCACTCGACGTTCTGCACCTGCTCGCGCACCCGCTCGATCTCCGCCCGCAGCGTGACCACGCGCGGCGCGATGCTCTCGGCGCGCAGCTTGGAGGCCAGCGTGTTCGCCTCGCGGTTCATCTCCTGCAGCAGAAAGTCCAGCTCGCGCCCCACCGGCTCGTCGCGCGCAAGCAGCGAGCGAAAATGCTCAAGGTGCGCCGCAAGCCGCGAGAGCTCCTCGCTCACGTCCAGCCGCTCCGCGAGCAAAGAAAGCTCCTGGCCCACGCGCTCCTCGGGGATGCCCGCCTCGCCCGCGAGGGTGCGAAGATTTTTCTCGAGCCTTGAACGCTGCCGTTCGATCTCCTGCGGCGAGAGCCTGCCGAGCTCCTCGACCACGCCCGCCATGAGATCGAGGTGCGAGCGGATGTCGCGCGCGAGCGCCTCCCCTTCCCGCTCGCGCATGGCGCACAGGCCATCGAGCGCCGCGTCCAGGATCCGTTCCAGGTCGGCGCGCGCCGTCTCCGCCGGGAGGCCGACCTCATCCTGGACGAGCACCCCGGGCAACCCGGAGAGCAGCGAAAGCGACGGCCGCTCCTCGAGCCCGGCGGCGGCGGCGAGCTCCGAGAGCGCCTTCTGCCAGGCGGCCAGCGCGCCGCGATCGAGGCGCGGCCGACTCGAGAATGAGGCACCGGCCGCCAGGCGCAGCGACACCTCCAGCCGGCCGCGGGCGATGCGGCCGCGCGCGCGCGCCTCGGCCACCGGCTCGAGAAAGAGCATGGTGTTGGGGAACGACAGGCGCACCTCCTGGTAGCGGTGGTTGAGGCTGCGCGCCTCCACCGTCACCGCCATGCCACCGATGGTGCCCTCGGCCCGTCCGTATCCGGTCATGCTCTTCACGTCCGCTCCTCTCTTCCTGCCGACGCAACACATAGCCCCGCCGCGCTCTGAAATCAAGCCAGGCGCTTCTCTCTCGTCCCCTGAGAGAATTTTCTGCCAGGGAAAGGCCCGAGAATCGAGAAAAACCTGCTGACAAGGAAAACCACGGAGAGAACCCGAGAAAAAACCTTCTACCAAAAGAAAATCGCAGAAAAAAACCCTCTTCCAAGAAGGGGAGCATGCTTGCATGCTCATCATATCAGCAAATCCAGCCGTAGCCCGACCGCCGTCAAGGGCGAGCGAAGCGATTGAAAACCCTTGACGGCACAGGTCGGGCGAAGGCTACGCGACCGCCACAAGACTGTCAGCAGCCGCGCCTGCGTCAATCGCGTAAAGCGAGGCTCGCCGCGAGCGTTTGCGCCTCGACGATCCGGTGCTGGCCCCGCAAGCGCCGCAGGTACTCCTCCCGCAGATCCCGCAAGATGGCCTGCACACCGGGCGAGGCGTAGTCGGGGTAGGTCCACTCGGCGCTCACGAAGGCTCCGCGGACGAAGCGCAGCGTCACCTCGGCCCAGATGCCGTCCCGCAGGTACACCCGGTGGGCGTAGCCCTTGGTGGAGGCCAGCACCAGGCTCTCGCCCGAGAGCAGGCCCGGATCGAGGTTCACCCGCCGCCGCCCCGCCTCGTCCGAAAGCTCCTCTTCGATGCGCGCGCACAGGCGCTTGAGATCGGGCAAAAGTTCGCGCGGCAGCAGGAGCTCTGATACGAAAAACCGCCGCCGCAGCCCCGTCCCCATCTCCTTTTCGTAGTAGTCCGTCCAGTCGAACGGCAGCTCCTCCCCCGCCGGTCGCAGCTCACCGAGGACGGGCGCGAGACGACGGGACGCCCGCTCGAGCCACTCCGCCTCGCGGTAGAGCGCGCCGAGCAGGACAAGCGCCGGCTGGGGAGGTGGGTGGCCCTTCATGAGCTACTGGCAGTCGGGGTGGTGATCGCAGGGGAACAGGCCGGTCACGCAGTAGTAGGCGGCTCGAGGCATGTAGTTCAGACATTCACCGAGGTATTCACACGCGATCGGAAAGTGCGCCGACATGCAGCCACCGAACTCATTGTACGTCGCGATGGCGCAGTCCTGCATCGAGCGGTCGCCGTGGCAGGTCTCCACGATGCAATCGCCGACCTCGTCATGGTAGTCGGTCAGACAGGTGTAGGCGCAGCGAATGTGCTGGCAAGCGTCTTGCTGGGTGTTGGGTGGACAGACCTCGATGCAGGCGTCGAGCGCGGCTTGCTGCGACTGGGCGCATACCTGCCCGCAATCGGCGGGCATGTCGGGTTGGCCGGTGCAGTTCTGGTCCATGCAGGTCGAAAAGTCGGCGCTGGCCAGCTGGCTGCAGTTTCGGACGCAGGTGAAGGCCAGCTTCTCGTCGGTGATGGATTCGCAGGTCTCCTTGCAGGCCTTGGTGGAATTCTCCTGCGCCTTGAGGCACGCCCGGCGGCAGGCGGAGGAGCGGACGAGCGGATAGGTCTCGAACTCCACCGTGAAGCTCCCCGCGTTGTCGCGGTAGGAGTCGTCGTTGACCAGCAGGTAGAGCCTCCCCTGGCAGACGGGGCGGCTCTGCAACCTCGCGCCGATCTCGAAGACGCAGGCGAAGTCGGGGCCTGCCGCTTCCTGGACGAGCCCGATCAGCGCGCCCCGGTGGCCATCGGGCAGCGGGCAGTGCAGGCCGCACAGCTCCGAGAGCCCTGCCGGCGAGACGTCGGAGACCCCCGCGCCCAGCGAGATGGAGCCGCTGGCCGTGACCGAGAGGTTCTCGTGGTAGTGGAACATCTGCCCGGTGTAGACCGGCTTTCCCTGGATGGCCGGGACCACCACCTGCTCGAGCTTGAGAGGCTCGGCGCGCGCGGAGAGCTTCTCATCAGACAAGGGCCCGCGCTCGCACGCCGTGACGGCGAGGAGCAGGCCCGCGACGGACAGAAGGCAATGAAGAGTTCTCATGGCGTCACCTCCTGGGCCCGCTATGGGGTGGCCCACAACACCGGGTTCCCGTTCGCGGTGGCGTGGGCGATCTTGTTGGCGCCGTCGAGTTTGAGCGCGAACTCGACGATGTTGGTCATGAGGCGCAGGCCACGGATGAACTTGACCAGGTTGGGCACGTCCTCGAAGGCGGTCTCGCAAAAGTCAGGGAATTTTACGCAGGTGGCCGCGGTCAGGTACTCGGCGATGTACAAGAGGTACTCGGCGCCGCTGAGCCACTGGTCGATCTGCTCGAAGGTCTCCTGGACCGACATGGCCGCGAGCGCCAGATCGACGTTCGGCTCCACCACGTCCCGGCGGTAGGCACGAAAGTCCTGGTGCATGGCGTCGTAGCGCTCGAGGGCGTTGCCGTCCGGGGCGAAGCCCTGGGCCTGCGCCCACAGCTCGCGCATGCCGTTCTCGAGTGGGGTGGAGAAGTAGCGCTCGATCAGCACGTAGTTGCAAAACAGTCGCGCCAGGGTCTCGATGATGATGTCGTGATCGACCTTGCCGCCGTCCACGTCCACCGCCGTGCGCAAGATCATGTCGAGCAGCGGCAGAACGAACTCACGCATCATGCCGGGGCCGCTCTTTTGCTTGAGGATGTCGATCACCGCCGAGACGGCCTTCTTCACGTTCTTGGGGTCGCCGAGCTTGGCCACGGCCGCCTGGACCCGGGTCTTCACCGCGTTCAGGAAGGACGTGTCCTGGGAGTCGTCGAGCAGGGCCGAGATCCCGCCCCAGATGGCCTCCAGGCCCACCCGCACCAGGGAGGCCACCTCGTCGGAGTACTCGGCGGCCGCGTCGCCCAGCGCGTCGCGAAGCTCGTCTTTCAGCGCGCTTTCGACCGCCTCCACCGCCGGGTCAAGCACCAGGTCGAGGAAGATGGCGGCGATCTTCAGCACCACCTTCTGGAGGGCCCCGGAGTCGTTGTCCCAGTTGGCGTACACCAGCTCCTTCACCAGATCGATGATGTCGGCGGCGAGCTGGCCGTTTTCGCAGTTTTGGCGGATGAGGTCGAGCATCCACTCGACGGCCTTGGGGACCAGCTCCTTGACCACCGTCTCCTTGAGGAGCTCGACGTAGCCCTCGTTCTCCCCCCACTTGGCGATGGCGTCGAGATCCCGCTGGATCAGGTACGAGGCCAGCAGGATGAGCGTGTCCCAGGAGATGACATCGCTGTCGAGCTCGTCCGCGGTTTCCTCGGTGCGCCGGAACAGCTCGCGCAGCTCGCGGGCGGCGTCCACGAAGTCCTGGATGGCCCCCTCCACCATGGCCTCGCCGAAGGACAAGGTGTTCAGGTAGGCCGACAAGCCCACGTTGAAGCGCTTGAGCCGCTCGAGCTCGGTGCGGTCCATGCCTTGCTGATCGAGACCATCGAGCCAGGCGCGCACCTCCAACGCGTAATCGGCGAACGGCCGGTTGGCCGGCGCGAAGTCGGCGATGTCGGCGAGCAGGCCGCGCGCACGGGCCAGCTCCTGGGCCTGATCGGCGAGCGGCGGCTTCACATCGAACACCGTCTGGCCACCGGGGATCACCTGGATGGGCTGCTCGGAAAAGTAGCGCAGCGCCTCGTACTGGTACCAGCCGTCGGTGTAGACACGCAGGATGAAGTCGCCCTCTTCCAGGTGCGGTACGGTGGCGCGACCGCTCTCCACGGCGTTGTCCCAGGACACCTCGGCGGTAAGATCACCCATACGGCGCAGCAGGACGGCGGTGGCGTCGCTCACCGGGCGACCGCGGACGTCCTCGACCTGGAGGCTGATGTCCCGCTGGCTCAGCACCGCCGGTACGCTGGCCTTCTGCGTGAAGGTCCCGTCGGGCAGTGTCACCGAGAGGTCGATCTTGACCTTCTGGCCATCCGCCTGGGCGAGCGAAAGGCCGCTCATCCAGGCGAAGTAGTACACCGAGTCGGCCACCTCGGTCGCCGAAAGATCGAGCGCGGCCACGAGGTCGGCGGCGGTGAGCGGCCAGGGGAGCTTCTCTCCCAGCGGGTCCATCTTTCCCAGGCTCAACGCCTTGGGGTTGGTCTCACCGCTTGCGTACGAATCGTTGCTCGGGTCGGTGCCCTCCACCCCCGCCCAGGGCGAGGTGGTGTAGAGCAGACGGAACGCCTTCGCCTTCTGGATCTCGTGCGCCGCTGACTGGTTGGCGTTGGTGCACCAGATGGAGTACCACTCGAGCCCGTAGGCCGAGGCCGAGAACGAGTCCGACACCGCCACCACCACGTGTCGCGCATCCTCTCTCCAGCCGAGCCCCTGGGAGGCCCCGTCGCCCGCCAGCAGCAAGGCGTCGAAAGTGGCCGCCGGGGTCCACCACTCGCCCCGGACGGAGAGATCAGCGATGTACTTTCGCAAGGCCGCCTGGTCCATCGGCCCGCGGAACGGCTCGACCACCACCTCGTCGAACAGGTTGTCGTACAGGATGAACCCCACCCGGAAGTCCGCGCGCCTCTGGTAGAGCGCGTCCAGGATTTTTCCGAGCTCCGGTTTGAGCGGCGCGACGAAGTCCTCCATGGTCCTGGAGATGTCGATGGCGAAGATGATGTCGACCTTGTCGGCGGTCACCGAGCGCTCGTAGAAACCCGGGTCCTCGAAGGCGCGCTCCTTGGAGTCGAACGTCACCGTCCGCGCGTCCTGGCCCGGCACCGACTCGGTGAGGGCGAAGGCGTTCTGCCCGAGGCCGGTCACCGGCTTCTGATCGGCATCGAACACCCGCGCCGCGCACCACAGGTGCCCCTGCTCCCAGTGCGCGCAGCCCTCGAGCACCAACCGTCTGGGCTCGGAGCCGTTTCCGCAAGCCGCGGCGGTGAGCCCCATGACCCATAGGAGCGCCTGTACCATTCGTCTGCGGTCGGCGAGCATCATCGGTCCCCTTTCGGTTGTCCCACGGAGGGCACTCCGAGCTCGACGAGCGAGCCCAATTTGCCGCGATCGCGTTACGCCCTTTCTAACATCCGCAAAAAAAATCCACAATGTTGAATCCTGGACGGCCGAGGCCAGATGAAATTCACCCGGCAAGATAAAAAGAATGGTGGCTTTCTTTCCCTGTCGAGGGTTCTCTTGACACTCCTGCCCTCTGGCGGGAAGATGGCGTTCGTACGGAGCCACAGTGAGAAAACCCAGTCTGTTCCTACTCGCCTGGATCGTGCTCGCGCTCGGGCCCGCCACGCGCGCGGGCGCCCAGACCTTCAACGTCACCTTCTTGCACACCCCCACCGCCAAGGCCGTCCAGGGACAAGATCTGATCATCAAGGGCAACATGATCGGCGCCGATCAGATCAGCATCGCCGCGCTGGCCTTCCGCCCGGCCGGGACCACCGAGTACGAGATCCGGGAATTGCGCCTGGTGAGCGGGGATCTGTACGAGGGCGTCATTCCGGGCAAGAGCGTGCAGCCGCCGGGCATCGAGTACTTCTGCTACGCGGTGGACTTCGAGGGGAACCGCCACGTGGTGTTCGCCGCGGAGGCCCAGCCCCAGGTGGTCTCGGTGGTCAACCCCCAGGCTCAGCCCAAGCCGAAACCGAAACCCAAGCCCAAGCCCAAACCCAAGCCCGAGCCCGGAGCCGAGGGCGCAAGCTTAGAGGCCGGGGCCGCAACCATCCAGCTCGCCACTCGCAGCGCGCAGAGCCAGGAGGCCGCGCCCGCCATCGTCTCGGTGGTGGAGCGGGCCGAGATCGAGGCCGCCGGCGCGCAGACCGTGGCCGATCTGTTGGATCGCCTGCCCGGCTTGCACGTGGTGCGATCGGTCTCGGGGACGTACCGGGTGGCGGTGCGCGGGGTGCTCTCGGACGCCCAGGTGCTGGTGCTCGTCGACGGCCACCGGCTGAACGATCTCTACGACGGCACCGCCCTGCTCGAATTCCCGGCCGAGGCGGTGGAACGCCTCGAGCTCGTCCGCGGCCCGGGTTCGGCCCTGTACGGCACCGGCGCCTTCATGGGCGTGCTGAACATCGTCACCCGCGAGCCGGTCGACGCGGAGGGCGTTGCGGCGTACGGGCTCTTCAACACCGCACGCGCCTCCGTCGGAGGCGGCTATGAAAACGAGCAATTCGCCGTCAACGCCCAGGCCCAGTTCGTGTTCAGCCAGGGGCAGGATCGCACGGTGGAAAGCGACGCGCTGTCTGGCATCGCCGGCACCATCCCCAAGGACTCCCAGGGCCACGCCCAGGACGTCTCCAACACCCCCGGCTCGGTGGACGATCATCGCCTCCAGGTGCACGCCCAGCTACGCGGAATCTACAAGAAGCTGGGCGGCGGCGAGCTGACCTGGCTCTCCCATTACATCTTTCAGACCCGCGGGGCCTACGTCGGCAAATACGACACCCTGGACCGCGGCTCGGATCTGGCGCTGCACCTCGTCAACACCGACCTTTCGTACCGCCTGCCCATCGGGCAGCGGGTGGCGCTCGAGAATCGCTTCTACTTCGATACCCGGCTGGTCGACAACGCCTTCCAGGTGATCCGGGCGGGAGAGAACGCCTTCATCGCGGGCGAGAAACACCTCGAGGACGGCCTGCGCGAGAGCACGCGCTACCGCACCCAGACGCTGGGTTTCGAGAGCAGCGGCCGCTTTCAACTCCTGCCGAACAACCTGCTCATCGCCGGCGGGCAGTTCGAATACCTGTCCCTACCGGACTTCACCCTGGTCCGGGATACCGGCGGCATCACCTGCAGCGGCGCGGGCCAGGGCTCGCTGGTGATCGGCGGTTTTTCCCTGCCTTGCGGCACGATGACGGGGAAGCCCGAGGGTCAGGATCGCATCACCTTCGGCTTCTACGCGCAGGATCACTGGCAGGACGTGGCCCCGGGGCTCGACCTGCTGGCGGGCTTTCGGCTGGACTACTCCGCGGACTTCGGCGTGGCGGTGAACCCGCGGGTGGGCGTGGTGTACCGCCCCCTGCCGCCCCTGTCCTTCAAGGCGCTGTACGCCATGGCCTTCCGCGCGCCCACCTTCCAGGAGCTATACGACTCGACGGACTTCGATCCGATCCGCTCGTTCCAGGGCAACCAGGATCTGGGCGCGGTGACCATCCACACCGTGGAGGCCGGGGTCGAGGCCCACTTCGAAACCGGTCCGGTGGAATACCGTCTGCGCGGGAACTTCTTCTACAATTGGATCCGCAACAGCATCGAGCCCATGGACGTGGCGCAGCTCTCCCCGGTGTACCGCAACGTCGAGGCCCTGGACGTGTTCGGAACCGAGGTGGAGGGCGTGGCTCGCATCGGCAACCGCAACCGCGTGTACGCCAACTCGTCGTGGTTCCGGGCGACGGCCACCTCGGCCGGGCAGGCCTCGTCCAGTTACATCACCGACATGCCGCAGATGCGCTTCAACGCGGGCTTCGACCTGGCCGTGTTCGAATGGCTGGACTTCCACCTGGCCGTCCAGTACGCCTGCGAACGGCGCAACAACACCCGCCAGCAGATGGAGGTGCTGCGCTCGTTCGTCATCCCGGCCGCCACCACAGTGAGCGCCGGGCTTTCCACCCCACCGATCCTGTTCAATCACCTGGGGTTCTACGCCTACGTCTACAACGTGTTCGACGCAGATATACGGGATGCCCCGCCGAGACCGGATCGTTTGAGCGGTCTTCTGCCCCGCGAGCCCTTCTCGTTCCTCTTTGGGCTCCGCTGGCATCCCTGAGGCAGCGAGGTCTGTGCCATGAAGCGGCGTTACCGCAACTTCCTGTCCTTGTGCGTCGTCCTGGGGATGGGTTCGGCCTGCGCGGTGTACAACGACTCCTGCCCGGTCACCCGTCCCGAGGTGTGGGGCACCATCAATACCGACCTCGACATCCGGCGCATCTTCGTGCGCCAGTGCGAGGCCCCGGTGGGGAACTTTTTGGCCGACGCGCTCTACTACCACGACTACAACCAGCCAGGCGCGACCGTGGTGCTGTCGCTCTTCAACGGCGGCGCCATCCGCGACGAGGTGGTCTGCGGCAGCGGGGGCTCGGGCACCACCCGCGAGCGGATCTCCAAGGGCCCCATCACCGACCAGGACGTGTACCAGATGATGCCGTTCCACGAAGACACGGTGGTGCTGGTGAAACTCAGCGGCGATCAGTTGCTGCGGGTGCTGGAGAACGCGGTGAGCCTGGTGCCCAAGCTCGGCGAGAACGCCGGCGACCAGGCGGATCAGATGGGGCGCTTTTTGCACGTCAGCGGCGGGTACGACATCGCGCTCGGGCAGAGCAACGTCAAGGTGAGCATCGACTGCAACCAGCAGGCGCAGGAGCTGTCCGAGGACGGCAAGTCCATCCGTACTCAAGGCCAGAGGGTGTCCGTGACCTTCCGCGGGGGCATTCCCCTGGAGCCCACGGCCACCTACTGGGTGGCCACGCTGGACTACCTGACCGGCCAGAACAAGAACGGGCAGCCCAACGACGGCTACGTCGCGTTCCACGAGGCCGGGGTCGAGGTGTACAACACCAACATCCCGGTCATCGAGATCGTCCACGAGTGGATCGCTGGATTCGGGCAGGTGCGCCAGACGAACACGGTCCCTCCCGCCCCGGATCCCGGCTACCCCAGCGTCGAAGGTCGGTTGGAGCGGTTGTCCTGCTCCGACGTGTGCAAGTGATCG
The DNA here is from genome assembly GCA_964561025.1 of uncultured Myxococcales bacterium. Classification (GTDB taxonomy): domain Bacteria; phylum Myxococcota; class B64-G9; order B64-G9; family B64-G9; genus JAAZNF01. The sequence continues at coordinate 20,047 of CAZLNM010000060.1, read as the reverse complement.
AAGCTCCCACCCGTCTCGACACAGAAAGGCATTCCATGAGCACGCGGGCGACCCTGTGCATCCTTGGCGTCATGATGGGAACCATCGCCATGGCGGCCCCTCCCGCCCCACACCCGTTCGGATGGGAGGACATGTTCGCCATGGTGCGCCTCTCCGACCCCCGGCCTTCTCCCGACGGGCGCTGGGTGTTGTTCTCGCGGGTGCAGTACGACATCGAGGCCAACCGCGGCAACACCGACCTGGGCATGATATCGATCGACGGGAAGATCGCAAGACGCCTCACGCGCGACCCGGCGGTGGACACCAACGGCCGCTGGCTGCCGGACGGCTCGGCCGTATTGTTCCTCTCCAACCGTTCGGGCAGCTTTCAGATCTGGCGCGCCAGCCTCGATGGGGGCGATCCCGAGCGGCTCACCGACTTCCCGCTGGACGTCGACGGCTTCGAGCTGTCGCCCGATGGCAAGCGCGCCGTCTTCTGGAGCGCGGTGTTCCCCGACTGCGCCGACCTCGCGTGCAGCCAAAAGAGGCTTACGGATCGCGCGGCGGACAAGGCTACCGGACGGATCTACGACCGGCTGTTCGTGCGCCACTGGGACACCTGGGCCGACGGGCGGCGCAATCATTTGTTCGTAACGTCTCTACCCGCCGGGGATGGCAAGGCCCCGGTCGATCTGATGTCCGGCTGGGAGCAGGATGCGCCGACACGGCCGTTCGGCGGCGGAGAGGAGATCGCCTGGGCGCCGGATGGCCTGAGCATCGTGTTTGCTTCCCGTCCCCCGCTCAACGAGGCCTGGAGCACCAACGTGGAGCTCTACCGCGTTGCGACCGACGGCAAGTCCCGCCCGGTGTTGCTCACCGGAGACAACCCGGCCACCGACACCCGGCCCGTCTTTTCCCCCGATGGCAAGACGCTGGCCTACCTGGCCATGCAGCGTCCCGGATTCGAGGCCGACCGTCTGCATATCGTGGTGATGGACGTGGCCAGCGGCAAGAAGAACCCGCTCACCCAGGAGTGGGACCGCTCCGTGGAGGATTTGGTGTGGGCCGCCGACGGCTCGCTGCTGTATGTCACCGCTCAGGAACACGCGCGGCAGAAGATCTTCTCGGTGGAGGCCGGCTCCGGCCAGGTGAAGCCCTTGTACGAGGTCGGGAGGAACTTTTCGCTGACGCTCACCCGTGCTGGGACACTCGTCTTTCTGCAAGATCGCATGATTCACCCGGCGGAGGTCTTCGAGTTGGATCCGGCGACGGGCCGGGTCGCTCAAATTTCGCGTGAGAACGAAGAACGGTTGCGCACTGTGCGCATGAGCGAGCCCGAGGACCTCTGGTTCGAGAGCGACGGGGCCAGGGTACACGCCTGGATCCTGCGCCCCGTCGAGGCGCGCAAGGGACAGAAGGTACCGTTGGCCTTTCTCATCCACGGAGGCCCCCAGGGAAGCTGGCTCGACGACTTCCACTACCGCTGGAACCCCCAGTTCTACGCCGGCGCCGGCTACGCCGTGGTGGCCGTGGATTTCCGGGGCTCCACCGGGTACGGCCAGGCCTTCGTGGACGCCATCCGCGGCAACTGGGGGCCCGGCCCGTTCGCCGATCTCATGGCCGGCCTCAAGGCCGCCCTCCAACGTCTGCCGGAGGTCGATCCCGCCCGCATGTGCGCCCTGGGCGCGTCCTTCGGCGGTTACATGGTCAACTGGATCGCCGGCCAGGATCACCCCTTCGCCTGCCTGGTGACTCACGACGGAGACTTCGACACCGAGAGCAGCTACTACAACACCGAGGAGCTATGGTTTCCCGAATGGGAGATGACCGGGCCACCGTGGGAGAAGCCGGAGGTCTACGCGCGCAACTCGCCCAAGACCTTCGTGAGCCGATGGAAAACCCCGACGCTGGTGATCCAGGGAGGGTTGGACTTTCGGGTCGTGGAAACGGAGAGCCTCTCCACCTTCAACGCGCTCCAGCGGCGCGGGATCCCGAGCCGCCTGCTGTACTTCCCGGATGAGAACCACTGGGTGCTCAAACCCCAGAACTCGCGTTTGTGGCACCGCACGGTGCTGGAGTGGCTGGATCGCTGGACCCGGACCACTCGCAAGACCGCGCGCTGAGAAAGAGCCAGGCATCCGAGCCGCGCGCGCCGGCTCCGCTGCACCTCTGAAAGCGCGTCCACGCAATCCAGCCGGGCGATGAAACGTCTGGACACATCGTGCCCCGGCCGGTCCTCGGGCGTGGGGAAGCCTATCCAGCTGGCGCAAGCGCCTCCCAGCACCTCATTCATCGCGCACACACGGAGTTTCATGACTCACCTCCCGGTGTTCGCACTCTTCTTTCTCGGGCCGGACATGGGGGATCTGCACCGGGTAGCGACAGATGGAACAGGCCCGGCCGGCTTGCTGCAACGTATGGCAGTTGGGGCAAAGTGTGATGAAGATCATGACGCACCTCCGCTCGGGCATCCGTGCTGATTCCTGAGCAAGCGGCATGCCAAACCGATCGTCGGCCCCCACCGGAAAAACAGGAGCCTCACATGCTCGGATTTGCGAAGGTTTGCTTGGCGCGCCTCACGCAGACGTGACGGCGCTCACCTTCCATTGTGGAACATGGGGTTCTCAGGCTGACAGGCGTGTCTGGTTCTCACGCGGGTGTGGCTTTCTGGCCCGACAGCCGGCGATCCGCTTCGCGCAAGCGCTGGGTCAAGGTGCGGATGATCCCGTGGGCGATCTCGATCTTCTCGGACATGAGCTCGAAGAAGTCGTCCCGCTCGACCTTGAGGCAGTTCACATCGCTCACCGCGGTCACCGAGGCGGAGCGAGGCTCGTTGTCGAGCAGGGACATCTCGCCGAAGCTCTCCTTCTCTCCCAGCCGGCTGATCTCCTGCCCGAGCCGATGGACCATGACCTGGCCGTCCAGGATCAGAAACAACGCGTCTCCGATCTCTCCCTCCTGGATGATCAACTGACCTTGCTCGAATGAAACCTCCTGGGTGATGCCAGCGATCTGGGCCAGGTCCTCTCCCGGAATGCGGGAGAACAGGTCCACCGATTTGAGGAACAGGACTTTTTCGACGGTCGAGAGCATGTCGCCGCCTCGGAGCTAGACCGTTTCTCCCTGGGCATCCAAGAAGAAGTCGTAGCGTTTCTCGGCGCGCAGAGCCGCCACCACCGCGCCCATCAGGCAGGCCCGCTCGGGATCCGGGGCGCACACGATGGCCACCTCGGCGTTCCGCGGCATGGCCTTGTCCCGGGCGGTCTTGAGCAACGACTTCTTGAACAGGTTCCACGAGCGCAGCAGTCCCCCGGACAACACCACCATGGCCGGGTTGAGGATGTCCAGCAGGATGGCCACGCCGAGCCCCAGCAGTACGCCCTGCTCCTCCCAGATGGAGATGCACGTCTCGTGGCTGGCCTGGGCGAGCTCGGCGACCTCTTCGGGGCGGGCGGGGAGTTCGTGCCCGGCCGCTCGGTACTCGGCAAGTAGCGTTGCGAGCGCGAATCCCCCGGCGTGCGCCTCGAAACAGCCGGTACGGCCGCAAACACAGGTCCGCCCGGGATGGAACAGGCGCATGTGGCCGGCCTCCAGGGCGGAGTTCTTGGCGCCTCGCAGCAGGCGGCCATCCTCGATGAACCCGCAGTCGATCCCGCTCCCCACCACCATCGACAGGAGCGGGCTGCGCTCACGGCTGGGCCCGAAGAAGTACGCCGCCAGCGCCGCGGCGTTCCCTTCTCCTTCCACCGTCACCGTCCGTTGGAAGGACTGCGATAGCGGCGTTCGGAGATCGATCCCCGTCCAACCTTGCAGCGGCGAGGCCACGATCACTCCGCTGTCCGGGTCCACGTGACCGACGGTGGCGCACCCCACGGTGACCAGGTCGGCGAGCTTCACGCCGCCGCGGTGCAAAACCTCGCGGCAGGTCCGCACCAACGTATCGGCCAACGGGTTCTGTTGCCCCGCCGGCGGCACCGCCTCCTCCAGGAACTGTACCACCTGCCCGCGGCGGTCCACCAAGCCCGCCCGGACGTTGGTCCGGCCGACGTCGATGCCCATGGCGAAAGGGCCCACCGGGATCTGCGAGGAGATCGACATACCTTCAAAACTTGTACGCCGGGTTGGCGGGGTCGAAGTCACGACTGGTGAGCCCCGGGTTGAGCTTGAGGTCCTGGTACTCGAACGTCTCGTACACCTGTCCCTTCCAATCCCAGATGGTCACGCGCAGGGGAAGGAACGTCTCGCGATCGACCAGGAACTCGGCCCGGGCGCCGTAGTAGCGGGGGATCCACACGCTGTCCCCCTCGTCGGGGTCGTCGGGGTCGTCAAACTCCGGGTTGGCGTAGAGGATCAGGTACATGTCCTGGCCGGTGCGCGCGGAAATCTTCCACAGATCCTCGTCGGGCCCCACCTTGACGGTGGTGCCAGCCTTGGGAAAGCTGGCCTGGATCCGTAAAGTCTGGCGTCCACCCACCGCGGGGCCCTCGGAGACATCGAAGGTACCCTCCTTGCGCTGCATGGCCAGGCGCAGGTTCTTCGCGGCAACCTTGATGGTGTTCTCCAGGCCAAAGTCGAAGACGCTGTGGTGGTTGCCGCCCATGGCCATGGAGCCGCGGGGGTCGAGGTTCACGGTGAGGTCCGGGAAGGATCCCTTGTGCACCTTGAGCTGGTTGTCGTTGCTCCCCCGCACGAAGATGATTTCCCGGCCGGCGAAGGGCTCGAGGTACTTGACGTAAACCTTGAACGGCCGTGCGAACTTGATCTGCATCCGCTCGCGCGGGCCCGCCTCTTTCTTGAAACGCTCCTGCTTGAGCATGAGCGCAGTGTAGTCGTTTACCTTGGCGATGGAAGCCTCGGCCCGCTGAATGATCTCTTCCACGCTCGGGAGCGCGTCACCGGAAGGCGCCGGGGGTGGGGGTGCGGGTTCTGGCTCGGCTGCCAGAACGCTCGCCGATCCGATCAGGACGAGCAGGGTGATCGCGGCGCGAAGAACCATGGTGGCCTCCTTCACCTTCCGTGGCCGGACGATACCACGAAACCGGGCCCGGGGGTCAATCTCCACGGCTTGGACGGTGCCACCGGAGTCGGGATTCGAAAAAGGCCCTCTCACGGCGCGGTTGACCCCGGAGCCTCTTTGGCGACACCGATGCGATTGATGCAGGCCTCCGCCTCCTCTCGAACCAGGGCCTCCGGATGGCCGAGCAGGCCGCGGATCAGCGTCGAAAACCCGGGTAAAGAACTTCGGCGGATCGCGTCCAGCGCGCACACCACCGTCCAGGCGTGGGCCGAACCCAGCAGCTCGGACAGCCAACCAGGTCCGTCCCGGTGCATGAGCACGAACAACCCGTCACCGATTTTTGCAAGCTGTTGGGAATTCGTTTCGAGCAAAGGGACCACGCAGCGGCGGTTCTCCTCGTCCAGCAGGTTCTCCAGCACCTCGAGCGCGTTGGCCCGGATGGTCCGCTGGGGGCTGGCCAGGTTTCTCAGCGCGGATTCCATGGCCGGTTCCGGGAACAGCGAGCGCAGCAGCAACCACACACGGTCCAGGGCTTGCTGGCGGAGGTTCTCCAGGCAATCCTTCAGCAGCTCGGCACAAAGCGGTTCGGTCTCGCAAAGGATGGCCTGGAACTGGTACACCTGCTTCAGCTCGGTGTGGAGCAAGCGGCGAAGGCTCTCCCGGTCCGCCCGCAGCGAGGCGAACCGCGCGCGCAGCGAGACGATTCCCTGGAGCGCGGCGTAGCGCAGCCCCGCGTCCTGATCCTCCAGCGCACGGGTGAGGAGGTCCAGGCTGCCCTGCTCGCCGATGCGGGAGAGCACCCGTGGCACCTGCCGGCGAATGTTGGGGTCCTCGCGAGGGTTGGCCAGCACGATCCGCAGGGTGGAATACGCCCGCGGCCCGAACTCGGCGATCGCCTGCACCGCCGCGCGCCGGGTGTGCCGGTCCGCCAGGCGCTGCAACAGCGGCAGGAGAAGCTCCGGGCTGCCGAGCCTGCCCGCCGCCTCCACGGCATGAACGCGAACCGCGTGATCGGGATCGGTGAGCAACGGCAACAGGTTGCGAAACAGGCTGCGGATTCCACTCTGGCCGACCACCCGCGCCCCGCAGCCGCGGGCCTCGGCCTGCGGGGCATGCAGCAAGACCTTGAGGGGTTCGGCCGCGGCCAGGATCCCGTCCAGGCCCCCGAAGCGCAAAAAGCCCGAGATGGCCGCGCTCCGCACCTCGAACGACTCGTCCTCAAGGAATCTTTCCACCCTCGGCAACGCCCGCTCCTGGAGCATCGAGCAGTACGTTCCCACCGCCTCGGCTCGCACCCCGGGATCCGGATCTTCCATCCGCGCTCGGATGCGCTCCAGGAAGGGGGTGGCGTTTTCATGCGCCATCAGGCGCAGGGCCTCCTGCCGGATGCGCGGCGACTCGTGCTCGAGCAGCCGATCCAGGTCCTGCGACCAGTCCTGGCGGCGGATATGCGGCAGGATCTCCAGGGCGTGGAGCACATGGTGCTCGTCCGGCGCGGCCAGGGTCTCGCGCACCAGGCCCAGGGCCTGCTCGTCCGTCGCCAGGGAGGCCATCGTGCTGGGGGAGATCCGGCGGCGCTCTTCGAGGGTGTCGCTGAGAGCCCGCACATACTCCCGGCGCAGGGACCAGGTTGCGCCGAGCCAGGGGATCAGGCACACCACGCTGCCGAACCCCAACCATTCCACGTGGGGGTCGAGGCGCGGCGCCAGGATGGCGATGGCCAACCCGGCCAATCCCTGCGCCAGGTGCTTGAGCACGCCATCCACGAAGGCGCGCGCCCGCCCGCTCCAGCGGCCCGATAGCGGCAGGTACAGCACCTGGCTGGCGGCGTCGTGCAGCGTATAACGCAAGACCGAGTCGGTGCCCCGGAGCAAGGTGACGCTCCACAATGCCGGAAATACCATGAAGACGGCAGTTCCCATCAGCAGCAGGGCCGGCATCACGGCCAGGGTGCGGGCCACCCCCCAGCGGGTGATGAGCCGGCCGGTGAGCAGCACCTGGACCAGGATGCTCACCAGGCCGCACACGCCGTGATACGTGCCCAGAAACGCGGCCAGCTCGTTCTCCCGGTTCAGGTGGGCATAGCGGGCGACGATCTTGAACTGGAAGTCCACCACCGTCACCACCACGAAGGTGAGCACGGTGATCCAGGCCACCCACCGCATGTGCCGCACCGAGAACACCTGCGTCCAGTCCGAGAGCAGCGAGCGCCGCCGGGCGGCCTGCGGCTCTCTGGGCGTGGGAGGTTCGACCGGAACGATTCGATGCAACAGCACCTGCACCACGAGGCAGGCGAGAAGCAGCGCCGCGCACACCAGCAGCAGGTTGTCGGCGCCGACGATGCGGCCCACCCCACCGATGGTGAGCCCCACCACCACCGAGGCCACCACCCCGCCCGCTCCGACCAATCCGAACAGCCTCTTCGCCTGGCGCGTGTCGAACACGTCATGAGCGAAGGTCCAGAATTGAATGGTGAGCAGGCCCCCCATGATCTCCACGAACACATACAGGACGGGATATACCCACGGCAGGCGCCAGGCCACCAGGCCACGCAGCACCAGCACCAGGGCGATGAGGCCCGCGGTCAGCGCGAGGCCCAGGTTGTGGTGCCGAAAACGGTCTGCCACTCGTGAATAGGCCGCTCCGGCCAGCACCATGGCCAGCGCCACCCAGGCGTACATGTACGGCAGGGCACCGATGTCGTAGCGGGACAGGAACAAGGCGTCCCGGGCCACCCGCGCGGTGATGAAACTCCCTACCACCAGCGCCAGGTAGAAAAACAGGCCCATGGTGCGGCCGGCTTCGCCCTGCCGCCATTGTCCCAGACCGCCGAGACGTCCCTGTGGGGTTTCGGCCATGGAGCCTCAGGATGGAGAAGCACCGGCCAACATGGACTCGGCGAAGGAGCGTACCCGGCCGGAGGGATCCTTGACGTGCCGCTGAAAAACCACCTGGCGCCGTTCCGGCGGAAGGAGCCTTGCCAGCGAAAGCAAGGCCGTCTCTCGCACCAGCGGATCGTCGGACACGGTGCTCATCTCGATGGCCGGAATGATTTGTGGGCCGTCGGCGTTGCGGGAGACGTACTCGAGGGCGCAGCAGGCCATCCAGGTATCGGGGCCTTGTATCAACTCCTCCAACACCTGCCGTCGACGGTTGGGATCGACGGCGGGCCCGCCCCGGTGGCCCTGGCCGTCTTCTCCGGCGGTTGGCTCCAATAGCGGGAGCAAACGGCGCCGAATGGGCTTGTCCAGGAGGTTATCCAGGATCTCCAGCGCGTTGGCCCGGATCTGCCGCTGGGGAGCGTTCAGGTTCCGCAGCACCGCGTCCAGTGATCTCGGGGGCAGGAAGCCCGAGAGCAGTCGAAAGATGCGCCGCAGCGCGCGCTCGCGGCGCAACATAAGGCACTCCCGGAGCAGGCGCTCGCCGGGGGGCAGGTTCAGCTCGGCAAGCAACCGGTCCGCCTCCCGCATCTCGGCGAGCTCTCGCTCGAGCGCGCCCTCCACCCGGGATGGCTCCAACACCAGCCGCGGATCCCGGAGCCGAATGGCATGAATCGCCTCCAGCACCCGGGAGCGCAGCATGGGGATCGGCTCTTCGATGTTCTGCGCCAGCACGTCGAGCGCGGCCCGGCCGCCAATGCGCGCCAGGATCGGCGGCACGGCGGCCCGCAACAACACGGGCTCCGCCGGCTGGGCCAGCACCCGTTGCAGCAGGCGCAGCGCGGATTCACCGTAGGCCACGAGGGCATCCGAAACCGCGCCGTGCATCTGTGGCTCTTCCAGCCGGTACACCAGGGTGGGCAAGAGCTCGGGGCTGCGCATGCGCCCCGCGGCCCGCACCGCGGCGAACCTCACCGTTGACTCCGGGTCCGAGAGGAGCTGGAGCAAGGGATGATAGAAGTTCCGGACGCCGACCTCGCCCAAAATCCGAGCGCCGGCGGCCCGAGCCGCCGGGTCGGGGCTTTCCAGGAGAGCCTTCAGCTTCTCCGCGGCGCTGAGCACGCCGTCCAACCCGGCGAACCGGACCAGCCCGCTCACCGCCGCGGCCTGGATGTGGAGATCCGGGTGCTTGAGATACTGCGCCGCCACCCGCACCGCGCGCTCGCGGCCGATGGCGCAGAACGCGGTCACCGCGGCGGCCTGCACCTGGCGGCTCTCGTCCTTGAGAAAACGCGCGATGCGAACACCGTCGCGGAGCTGCCCTCGTTCGCCCAGGATCTCGACCGTGCGGGCGCGGACCTCGGGCGAGGGATGCTCGGCCAGGCGCATCAGGTCCGCGGTCCAGTCGATGGCCGGCAGGCCGCGGATCATCTCCAGCGCGTGCAGCACGATGTCTCGCGAGGGGTGCGTCAAGGCCTGGCGCAACACGCGGGAGGCCGCCTCGTCGGGGACGATGGCTCCGGCCTCCTCCAGTGAAAAACGCCGGCTCATCACGGACTGCATCAAGGCAGCCAGATAGCGGCGGCGCACCCCCACCGCGGCCAGGATCCATCCGCCGAGCAATCCCAGGGTGATCCAGGTGAGCGCCGCGAGCGGCAGGCGGGGAACGATCCACACCAGCAGGGCACCGGAGACGCCGATGGCGAGCGGCCGGACCATGCCGTCCAGCAGAGCCTTGGCCCGCCCGCGCAGGCCCGCGGACACGGGCAGGTACAAGAACTGCATGGTGGCGTCGTTCACCGTATAGCGCAGCACCGCGTCGCTGCCCTTGAGCAGACTGGCGCTCCACAGGGCCGGTTGCACCAGAAATGAGATGGCGCCCAGCGTGAGGGATCCCGGCAAGAGCAGCAGCGGCAACAACACTCCGAAACGTTCCAGGAGCCGCCCGGTGATCAGGAGCTGGATGACGCAGCTCAGGATCCCGGTGACTCCCCAGAACATCCCGAAGAAGGCGCCCATGTTCTTTTCTTGCCCCGCGAAGGCTTGCTGGGCGCTGGCCTTGAACTGGAAGTCGCAGAAGGTGGTGACCAGGGTGATGAGAAGGATGAGGACGGACACCAGCTGCAGGTGGCGGTTGCCGAACACCCGCCGCCCGTCCGCGATCAACGATAGCCGGTGCAGCGGGTGCAGGCGCCGTTCGACCAGGTGCGTGTTGAGCTCGGTGCCGTAGTGACGTCCCAGGCGATGGAGCAACAGCAGCGCCGTCACCAGCAGCAACGCGCACAGCAGCAGAAGCTCCGGGGTGCCGAGCCGCGATACCGCCGCGCGCGAGCCGAATCCGACCAGCACCGAGGACACCACGCCCCCGGCCCCGACCACGCCGAACAGGCGCTTGGCCTCGCGGGTGGTGAAGATGTCGTTCGCCAGCGTCCACGACTGCAGGATGAGCAGGTTTCCGGCCAGCTCCACCAGCACGTACAGGACGGGCAGGAACCAGTCCAGACCGGCCCCCACCAGAACGCGGGAGGCCAGCATCAAAGCGGCGGCGATGGCCAGGCTGGCCTGCAGGATGCGGTCTCGGCGGAAGCGGTCGGTGATGCGTGAATACAGGCCGGCCTGAACGAACACGCCCAGCGCCACCCACAGGTACATGCCCGGCAACCAGGAGGACGGGAAACGGGACAAGAACAGGGTGTCCCGGGCCACCCGGCCGATGATGAACATGCCCACCACGCACATCATCAGGCCGAACATCAACGCGACCCGCCGGCCTTCTCCTGGCTGGACGCGCAGGACCCGGCCGGCGACCACGCTCAACTTGCGCGCCAACGCGCCCACGCCACCTCCCGTCCGGCTGGCGGAAGTGTCCCAAAGACGGCACTGTTTGTCCAGGGAGCCCCAGCCGCCCGCTCGTTGTGAACGGCAACGCCGTATGGTATCTCCGAACTGTCACCCAGGAGTGTTCTGCATGTCACCTCTCGCTTGGCATCATCCATGTTCTCGTCGAAAAGCCCTCTTCATCGTAGGACTGGTAGTGCTGTCTTTATCCTGCGCCGCGCCTCGGCCCGTGCCCGAAGCCTCGACACCCATCGCAGACATGCTCGAATCGGTGCCCCACTCCTCCCCGGATACGAAACCGCAGCCTCCCCGGCCGCTCTCCTGCGCGCGGCTGGTGCCATACGTTTTCTCTGACCGGTGGTTCCACCGCGCAGAAAGTGTCGAGAAGCAGCGGGGCCCGGGCCGGGTGACCTGCACCTTCACCGGCGGCATCCTGTCCCGGCCGGTATCGCTGGACTTCATCTGCTCCGAAGAGGTGGTTCGGCCGCGCTTTTTGGAGCAAGTTCGCGGCCGGTTCGGGAACATGGCCTACCAGGAAGTCCGCGCTCTCGGGCGCCTCGCCTTCGTACGGGAGGACATGCAGGTGATCGCCTGGGACGACGACGCGCCGTGCCTGATCGTGCTGACCGGGTTCCAGAGCCGGCTCGATCTGCTCGAGCTGACACGGGAATTTCTGCACCAGTTGTCGCCGGAATCCCTCGGCAGCAATTGAGGCCCTTCAAGGCTTGGAAGCGGGGCTCGGCGCCGATTCCGCCCGGGCGCGCTCCACCACGCCGTCCGCTCCCACGCGGGCGGAGAGCCCGTCTCCCCACAGGTACTCGCCGGCGGCGGCATCGTTACGCAGCGTGGCGTCGAAGAAGGCCGCGCAGGCCGCCCGGGTGAGCTTCTGGAAGTGCTCGTCGCGCGCGCCCGCGCGTTTCATCCGCCACAACCGGCCCGAGAACACGAAGTGATCGGCCCCCTGGAAGGTGATCAGGATGCGATCCGAACGCGGGCTGTGATCGAACGGCGCGCGCCGATCCACCGCGCGGGTCTCGCCCAGGGGGCTCTCGTCCTTGGTGCCGGTGAGGTGCAGCACCGGGATGGTGATCTTGGCGAAGGCCCGGTCGAGCATCCGCCGCGTCCGGGCCGAGACGGGCGCGCTCATGGCCACCGCCGCGCGCACGCGCTCGTCCGCGAGCGAGACCTCCTTGCCGTCCAGCGGGTTTTCGAAGACCTCGCCGGCCACCGACAGCGCGGTCCAGGCGCCGTAGGAGTGCCCGGCCACGCCGATGCGCGCCAAGTCCAGCTTGCCCTTCAAGGGACCGTCCGCCTGCGCCAGCGCCGTCAGGCGATCGATGGCGAAGCGCACGTCGGCGGGCCGCGCCAGGGCGGCGCGCATGTCGCGGGCGGCCCGTCCCAGCTCCTGAAACGGATGGGACTTGCCGCGCCACACCTCGGCGTCGCTGCCGGCGTGTTGCAGGTGCACGCACACGTACCCCCGCGCGGCCAGGTGCTTGCCCAGATAGGCATAGGACTCGCGCGAGCCTCCCAGTCCGTGGGACACGATCACCACCGGGAACGGGCCGGCGCCGTCGGGATGAACCACCCGCACCGGGACCGCCCGGGCGCGCGCCTCGTCGGTCCAGACCTCGTCGAACTGACGGAATTCGTAAAGCGTCCGATCGGGATCGTACCGGGCAGGAGCGCTCGCCGCGGCCACTTGCATCATGAGGAACCACCAGGCAGTCATGCAGGCACCTTGCGTTCCAGTCGTGCCAGACTGTGTATAGTCTGGCGCGGCGCAGTTTTCAACACCGTCCTGGCGCACCCTTGAGTCCCGCGCCCAACCGGGTATACTGGCGCCGAGGGCCGCATGACGGAATTCGCCGAAGACCCCAAGCTGCGCCGCATCGAGCGTCATTACCTCAAGGTCTTCCATTACCTCGAACCCGCCAGCCTGCGCACGCACATCCCTCGCGAGCCCGAGTGGCCCGACGCCGGCGCCTTGGGCTCGGCCGGCGCAAAGAGCGATCGACCCCAGGACACCTTCCTGGACTTCTACGGGCGCGAGGGGCTGGCCGCGGCGCTGGAGGTGTACGGGCTCTTCGACGAGGTCCGCCGGCGCGGCCTGGGCGAGCCGAGCCTGTCTTTCTCCCGCTTCGAGGACACCTACGACGTGCTGCGCATCCACGGCTCGGTCAGCCCGCACCCGCTGGTCGAGCTCATCGCCAAGACCGGCCCGCTCCCTCCCGAGGTCCGCGAGCCGCCCGGGCTCGGCGCCTGTAATTTCCTGCACGTCAAGTGGCTACGCATGCAGAACCCCCTGGCGCCGCCCTCCCCGGACAAGCCGCTGCTGCCGGGGCAGGCCTTCCCGGGGCTGGGGATGGGCCGCGAGGTGCTCTCGTTGCTCCAGATGATGGCCCACCGGCTCGACCTGGACGGCGTGGTCGAGGTGCCCGAGCGCCTGCACAACGCCGCCTTGTACTTCGTGCGGTTTCGCTTCCTGAACCCCGAGGAGCAGGGCATCTTCACCTCCATCCTGCGGGACACCCGCGAGCACACGCTGGCCGACCTGGCCTGGGGCGTGGAGTGCGGCGCCCTGCTCGACCTCAACTCGCACAAGCCGTTCCGCTGGCTGCCGCGCGAGCAAGTGCTGCCGCGCCGCGGCCCGGTGCTGGAGTGGCTGGAGTCCGCCGAGTACCGCGACCGCGCGCGCCAGGCCATGGAGCGGTCGCGTTTTCAGCTCTCCACCGGCGACATCACCCTGGACGAGGTCCGGGCCGCCACGGGCGAGAGCGCCGAAAACCCCTTCCCTGTCAAGATCAAATGAGCTACCTTCCCGCGAGACCCGCCGCGCGACGTGCGCCGGAGGAGGAGCCGACCAAGCATGAAATGCCGTGACTGCATCCACTGGGCACCCCCGCGGTCGGTGGAATCACTCCCCGACTACCCCATCGGCTTTTGCGAGATCTTCCAAAAAGACGTGGCGGGGGAGCTGGCCGGCTGCGCCGGAAAGTTCTTCCTCTCCAAGAACCGCGAGGACTGGCGCGGCACCATTCACGAAAAGGAAGCCCCCGCCGACCTGCCCATCGAGATCCCGGACGGCGCCAAGATCGTCTCCATCTCCGAGCCGATCGCGCCCGACGGCCGGGTCAAGATCGTGTACCTCATGCCCGAGAAGTGAGCGAGAATCCCACTCCTGGCGCCGCCTCTCCTCTACCCTGCCTCTCATCGACAGATGTTTGCGAAACCGCCTCTGGCGACACAGGTGGTGTAGGCCCCCGCAACCCTCGCCGAAGGCGCCGGGGATCCGAAAAACCGATGAAGCCTACTTGTCGTCGCTCTCGTCGGGTTTCTTGGCGGCGGGCTTCTTGGCGGCAGCCCTGGGCTTGGCAGCAGCGGCCTTGGGCTTGGCGGCCGTCTTGGCGCCGGGCTTGGTTCCCTTGGCCGGAGCCTTGGCCCCCGGCTTCTTGCCGGCGGGCTTCTTGCCACCCTCGGGCTTCGGGGTTTCCGCCGGGATCAGCTCCAGGAAGGCCATGGGGGCGTTGTCGCCGTGCCGGTAGCCGGTGCGCACGATGCGGGTGTAGCCGCCCGGCCGGTCCTTGAAGCGGGGCGCGATGGTGCCGAAGAGCTTCTCCAGCGCCTTGTCGCTCTGCACCAGACGCTTGGGCTTGCCGACCCACTCGCCCTGGGTCATGAGGCGCTGGGCGGCCAGGCGCCGCGCGGCCAGCGTGCCGCGCTTGCCGAGGGTGATGATCTTCTCGGCCACCCGGCGCAGCTCCTTGGCCCGGGCCAGCGTGGTGAGCACCCGCTCGTGCACGAACAGGGACGTCACCAGGTTGGCGAACATGGCCAGGCGGTGTTCGGTGTCCCGGCCAAAGCGCCGGCTCTTGCTCTGGTGTCTCATACCAACTCCTCCTTACCGCTCGCTTTGGGCGGGGGCATGTCCTTGGGCGGCCAGTTCTCCAGCTTCATGCCCAGGCTGAGGCCCATGTCGGACAGGATCTTGCGGATCTCGTTGAGCGACTTGCGGCCGAAGTTCTTGGTCTTCAGCATCTCGGCTTCGGTCTTCTGCACCAGGTCGCCGATGGTGCGGATGTTGGCGTTCTCCAGGCAGTGCGCCGAGCGCACCGTGAGCTCCAGCTCGTCCACCGAGCGCATCAGCGTCTCGCGCAGGCGTTCCTGCTCGTCCGAGCGCTGCGCCGAGGTCTCGTCGTCCTCGGGGAAGTTGATGAAGATCTGCAGCTGCTCCTTGAGGATCTTGCTGGCGTAGGCCACCGCGTCCTCGGGGCGCACGCTGCCGTCGGTCCACACCTCGAGGGTGAGCTTCTCGTAGTCGGTGCGCTGTCCCACGCGCGCGTTGGTGACCTGGTAGTTGACCTTGCGAATGGGCGAGTACAGCGCGTCGATGGGGATCACGCCCACGGTGGCCTCGGGCTCCTTGTTGAGCTCGGCCGGAATGTAACCCCGACCGCGGCAGGCCTTGATCTCCATCTTGAGCGATCCGCGCGCCGAGACGGTGGCGATGTGCTGATCGGGGTTGAGAATGGTCACCGTGCCATCGGTCTGGATGTCCCGGGCCTTGACCTCGCACGGGCCTTTGACCTGGATGGTGCACATCTTGGGCTCCCAGCCATCCATGCGCAGGCGGACTTCCTTGAGGTTCAGGATGATGTCGGTGACATCCTCCGACACCTCGGGGATGGAGGAGAACTCGTGCAGCACACCCTCGATCTTGACCTGGGTGAAGGCGGCTCCCTGCAGGCTGGACAGCAGCACCCGGCGCAGTGAGTGTCCCAGGGTCACCCCGAAGCCGCGCTCGAACGGCTCTCCCACGAACTTTCCGTATGTGCCGCTGAGAGACTCGCGGTCCACCACCAGCGACTTGGGCTTGATGAGATCGCGCCAGTTCTTGGAGTTATCCGTGGTCATGAGGCCTCCGCTACTTGGAGTACAGCTCCACGATCATCTGTTCCTGGATGGGCATGGTGATGTCTTCGCGCGCCGGGAGCGCCTTCAGCGTGGCCTTGAACTCCTTGCGATCCAACTCGATCCAGGCCGGCACGCCGCGCCGCTCGATGGCGTTCAGCGACTCCTCGATCAGCTTGAGCTGGCGGCTGGATTTGCGCAGCGACACCACATCACCGGCGTCGAGCAGCATCGCGGGCACGGTGGCCCGGCGATCGTTGACTCGGAAATGGCCGTGGCTCACCAGCTGGCGCGCCTCGCCGCGGGTGCGGGCGAAACCCATGCGGTACACCATGTTGTCCAGACGGCGCTCCAGGGAGAGCAACAGGCTCTCGCCGGTGACGCCCTTGCGCCGGGCGGCGTCGGCGAAGAAGCGCCGGAACTGCCGCTCCAGCACCCCGTAGATGCGCTTGACCTTCTGCTTCTCGCGCAGCTGCGTGCCGAAGGGCGAAAACTTGGTGCGCGCCTGGCCGTGCTGGCCGGGGGGGTACGGCCGACGGTCGACGGAGCACTTGTCGGAGAAACAACGATCGCCCTTTAGAAACAGCTTCAGTTTCTCACGGCGGCACAATTTGCACAGGGAACCGGTGTAACGAGCCACTGCATCCTCCTTGGACTTGCGGTCGCGATCTCAGACCCGCCGCCGCTTGGGCGGCCGGCAGCCGTTGTGGGGAACCGGGGTCACGTCCATGATCTGGGTGACCTTGAGCCCCGAGGCCTGGAGCGCCCGGATGGCCGCCTCCCGGCCGGCGCCGGGGCCGTTGACCTCGATGCCGATCTGTTTCAGCCCGTGCTCCATCGCCTTCTTGGCCGCCTCCTGGGCCGCCAGCTGGGCCGCGAAGGGCGTGCTCTTGCGCGAGCCCTTGAAGCCGCAGGCGCCCGCGCTGGACCAGGCCAGCGTGTTGCCGGCCACGTCGGTGATGGTCACGATGGTGTTGTTGAAGGTGGACTGGATGTGGGCCATCCCGCTCTGGACGTTCTTCTTGACTTTCTTCGCCTTGGCCATACCTCACCGTGTCCTTTCCGCTACCCGTCAGCTCGGCTGGACCGGCGCCGAGGTCGAGGACATCGGCTTCTTGCCCAGCAACTTGCCCTTGCGCGGCCCCTTGCGGGTGCGCGCGTTGGTGTGGGTGCGCTGGCCCCGCACCGGCAGGCCCTTGCGGTGCCGCTGGCCGCGATAGGTGTTGAGGTCCATGAGCCGCTTGATGTTCATCGACACCTCTCGCCGCAGGTCGCCTTCGACCTTGTAGTGCGCGTCGATGAACTCACGCAGGGACTTCACGTCGTCCTCGCTGAGGGCATCGGTGCGCTTGTTGGCATCGATGCCGGCGCCTGTGCAGATCTCGCGCGCCCGGGTGGGCCCCAGGCCGTAGATGTACGTCAGCGCCACCACGATCCGCTTGTTGCGGGGAAGGTCGACTCCTGCAATACGTGCCACCGCATCACCTCCTGTGCTGCCGGGCCGCTAGGTGCCCTGGCGCTGCTTGTGCCGCGCGTTGGTGCACTGCACCCGGACCACGCCGCGCCGCCGGATAATCCGGCATTTGTTACAGATTCTTTTCACCGAAGCGCGAACCTTCATGGCTCTTCTCCTTCTTCCAGCCGGCTGAGCACCATCGGGCCGTCCGCGGCGATGGCCACCGAGTGTTCGAAGTGGGCCGACAGGCTGCCATCCTGGGTCAGCTGGGTCCAGCCGTCCGCCGCGGTGCGCACCTGGTAGCCCCCCTGGTTCACCATGGGCTCGATGGCCAGCACCATGCCCGGCCGCAGCCGCTCGTTGTGACCGGCCGCCCGGTAATGCGGCACCTGGGGCTCCTCGTGCAAGGCGCGCCCGATGCCGTGTCCCACGAAATCCCGCACCACCGAGAACCCGCTCTTCTCCACGTGATCCTGGATGGTCGCGCCGATGTCCGAGATGCGGTTGCCCGGCCGCAGCTTCTCGATGGCCAGCTCCAGCGCCTCGCGGGTGACCTGCATCAGGCGCTCGGCCACCGGGCTCACCTTTCCGATGGGGAGCGTCACCGCCGCGTCGCCGTAGTAGCCGTCCACCACCGCGCCGAAGTCCACGCTCAGGATGTCGCCCTCGCGCAGGCGGCGCTTGGCCGAGGGGATGCCGTGCACCACCTCGTCGTTGATGGAGGTGCACAGGCTGCCGGGGAACGGGTAGGGCCCCGCCCCCTGGTAGCCCTTGAAGGCCGGGGTGGCGCCGTAACGCCGGGTGAGATCCTCGGCCAGCTCGTCGAGCTCGAGGGTGGAGACGCCCGGCCGGGCCGAGCGGGCCACCTCGCGCAGCACCTTGGCCACGATGCGGTCGGCCTTGCGCATGCGCTCGATCTCGGACTCGGATTTGAGCATCACGGCCATTTCCTAGGCGTCCTTCATCCCCAGCGCCTCGCGGATGGCGCGCCCGATCTCGGCGGGGGTGCCGGTTCCGCTGATCGGTCTCAGCAGCCCCTGATCCCGGTAGTACGGCTTGAGCGGTTCGGTCTGCTCGGAGTACACCGAAAGCCGCTTGCGGATGGTCTCCTCGCGATCATCGTCGCGGGTGATCAGGTGAGTGCCGCAGTTATCGCACAAGCCCGCCTTCTTGGGCGGTTTGGAGTCCTTGTGGAACATGGCCCCGCAGGCCGGGCAGCTCAAGCGGCCGGTGAGCCGGCGCAGCAGCTCCCCCTCGGGGACCTCGATGCTCAGCACCGCGTCCAGCCGCCGGCCGGTCTCGGCCAGCATGCGATCGAGCGCCTGGGCCTGCGCCACCGCGCGCGGGAAACCGTCGAGCACGAACCCGTGCTGGCAGTCGGGACGGGCCAGGCGTTCCCGGATCATGCCGATCACCACCTCGTCCGGCACCAGCCGGCCCTGGTCCATGAAGCGCTTCGCCTGGCGGCCGAGCTCCGTCCCCTCGCGCACCGCCGCCCGCAGCAGATCTCCGGTGGACACCTGCGGGATGCGCAGGCGTTCCACCAGCATCTGGGCCTGGGTGCCCTTCCCCGCCCCGGGAGGGCCGAGCATGATGAGCTTCATGAACGGCTCCTCAACCGCGCGAGCTGCGCCCGCGGATGCGCGGCCCCTTGGGACCGGTCAGGCCATCGTAGTGGCGGGTGATGAGGTGGGTCTCGATCTGGGACACCGTGTCCAGCGAGACGCCGACCACGATGAGCAGGCTGGTGCCGCCGTAATAGAAGGGCACGTTGGCCTGCTGGATCATGATGGTGGGCAGCACGCAGATGGCCGACACGTAGAGCGCCCCGCCGAAGGTGATGCGCGAGAGCACCTTGTCGATGTACACCGCGGTCTGCTTGCCCGGCCGGATGCCGGGGATGTAGCCGCCGTACTTCTTCATGTTGTCGGCCACGTCGATGGGGTTGAAGGTGACCGCGGTGTAGAAATAACAGAAGAAGATGATCAGCACCACGTAGATGACCGTGTAGGCCCAGCCGTCCGGGCGCAGCGCGTTCTGGATCTCCCGCATCCAGGGCTTGTCGATGAAGTTGGCCAGGGTGCCCGGGAACATCAGGATGGAGGAGGCGAAGATGGGCGGGATCACGCCGGAGGTGTTGACCTTGAGCGGCAGGTGGGTGCTCTGGCCGCCGTACATCTTGCGGCCCACCACCCGCCGGGCGTACTGCACCGGGATGCGTCGTTGCCCTCGCTCGAAGAAGATGATCACCCCCACCACCAGCACCACCACCACCAGGATGACGAACAGGGTGAAGGGCTTCATGATGCCCTTCTGCACATAGGAGATGGTCAGGTACACCGCGTGCGGGAAGGAGGCCACGATGCCGGCGCAGATGATGAGCGAGATGCCGTTGCCGATGCCGCGCTCGGTGATCTGCTCGCCCAGCCACATGATGAAGGCCGTGCCGGCGGTCAGCGACAGGATGGTCATCAGGCGGAAGCCCCAGCCGGGGCTGTTCACCACCGCCTCGCCCAGGTTGGAGCGCAGGCTCTCCAGGTAGAAGGCGATGCCCATGCCCTGGATGATGGACAGGATCACGCAGCCGTAGCGGGTGTACTGGGTGATCTTGCGCCGGCCCATCTCGCCTTCCTTCTGCAGCCGGTCCAGGGCGGGGATGACCACCGCCAGGAGCTGCAGGATGATGGAGGCGCTGATGTAGGGCATGATGCCCAGCGCGAACACCGACATCTGGCGCAGCGCGCCGCCGGCGAACATGTCGAACAGGGAGAAGAAGCCGCCCGAGGAAGCGCCGAACAGCTTCTCCACGATGCCGCGATCCACTCCGGGCACCGAGACGAATACGCCGATGCGGTAGACCCCGATCATCATCAGGGTGAACAGGATGCGCTTGCGCAGCTCGGGGATCTTCGCCAGGTTTCCGAATACGGATGGCATCAGCCCTCCTGCGCCGGGGCCTTCACCAGG
>CAZLNM010000059.1:0-30697 GCA_964561025.1 uncultured Myxococcales bacterium | reverse complement strand
TAGCCGAAGCCGTTGTGTCCCCGCGGGGCGTCGATGATCTCGCCCAGGCACTCGCCGCGCGCGAGCAGGCGCTGGTCGCGCGGGCCCACCAGCGCCACCACGCACACGAAGCGCGCCGTCCGGAGCGGGGCGGCAACGGAGGAGAGCGCGTCGAGGAGCTTTCGCGTGTTGGCCCGATCACGCGCCTCGCCGGAATCCGTGCTCCCGGCGTAGCGGGCCGAGCGTACCCCGGGCGCGCCCCCGAGCGCGTCCACCGCAAGCCCGCTGTCGTCGGCCAGGCACCAACCGCCCACCAGGGCGTGCAGCGCGCGGGCCTTGGAGACGGCGTTCTCCTCGAAGGTGCCGCCTTCTTCCGGGAACTCCACCCCCTCCCCCACGCCCGCCTCCTCGGGTGTCAGCAGGTCAAAGCCGAGCGGCCCCAGGATCTCCTCTGCCTCGCGGCGCTTGCCCGCGTTGCGGCTGGCCAGGCAGAGCTTCACCGCGGCTCTCCCGGTGCGCCCTCACTCCCGGATTGCTTGCGGATCAGAAGCTCGCGAAACTCGGTCACCGCCTCGCGCACCACCTCCGCCACCTTCTGCTGCACAACCTCCTTGCGGATCTCGGCCTCCTCCACGGGGTTGGTGATGAACCCCACCTCCAGCAGCACCGCCGGCATGCGGGTGAGGCGCAGCACGTAGAAGTCGGCCTGCATCACCCCGTGGTCGGGAAAGCCCAGCGAGCGCACTAGCCGCTCGTGGACCGCGTAGGCCATGCGGGAGCTGTCGCGTAGCACCTCGACGCGCTGCATGTCCTGGAGAATCGAGGCCACCACGTCACCGGTGGCCTCGGCGCCCTTCTCGACGGCGTTCTCCGCCGAGGCCACGCGCCGGGCCTCCTCGCTGGAGGCGGAGACGGCGTGGAAGAACGTCTCCAGGCCCCGGTACCAGCGGGCCACGTTGCCGTTGCTGTGGACACTCACGAACAGGTCGGCGCCCACCCGGTTGGCGAGCTCCACCCGCTGGGCCATGCTGACGTCCTCGTCGCCGCTGCGGGTCATGATCACCTCGACGCCGGGGAGCCGAGAAAGCTCGCGCCGGATGCGGGTGGCCATCTGCCAGGTGATGTTCTTCTCGCGGGTGCCGCGCGCGCCGATGGCGCCCTGCTGGCTCTTGCCCGCGCCGCCGTGGCCCGGGTCCAGCACCACCCGCAGCCGCTCGCTGGCGCCGATACTAGCGGCGCCAGCGCCCGTCGGCGGCCGCGGAACTCCCGCCTGGCTGGCGACCTCCTCCACCGCGCCAGGATCCACCAGGCCTCGAGCCATCGGCCCGAGCACGAACATCTCCCCCGGGAGGACCAGGCCCCCGGCGAGGCGCGCCTCCTCTCCTTTGAGGACCACCGCGCCCCGGGCGGTGACGAGGCGCGGCCGGGCTTCGTCGCCCGAGCGGGCCGGCCGGGACAGCGCCGCGAGCCCGAAGACGACCAGGATGAGATTCGCCGACAAGGTGCGCATCGAGATCATGGTAGCCGCGATGCGGCCGCGAGACAAGGATCGCGCCTTTCGGGGAACGCATTGACTCCGTGGCACGCCTTCGGTACTAATCTATTCGATGAGAACGACGTTCGCACTGGTGGTCCTGGTGTTGGCCCTGGGCGCATTCCCCGGATCCTCGTCCGCCCGTTCCTGGAAAGGCATGGTGCCCGGCAAGACCACCCGGCAGCAAGTGATCGACAAGTTCGGCGAGGCCAACCGTTCCTTCTCCAAGGGTGGCGAGCTCTCCGACGGCCTGAGCTACCAGGGGAAGCAAGCCATCGCGGGCGCCAGCGAGGCGGACTTCTTCTTCGACAAGAACGGGATCCTGTTCCGCATCGACGTGTTCCCGGCGCGGCGGCTCGGAAAATCCGACATCCTGCGGGTCTACGGCGACAAGTACACCGAGCGGGTCACGCCGCGAGGGCACACCTACTTCGACTACGCCGAGGAAGGCCTGGTGGTGTTCTTCCACAAGGACACCGGCGAGGTGACGACCATGACCTACACCGCGCCGGCGCAGAAAGCGGCGCGAGAAAAGGCCCGTTAGCCCGGGGGGACAATGCTCGTCTACGGCCTCACCGGAGGCATCGGGGCCGGTAAATCCGTCGTGCGGGAGATGTTCGCGGCGCGTGCGATCCCGACCTTCGACGCCGACGAGATCGGCCGCAAGCTGCTGGAGGGGGATCTGGCGCTGGTGCGCGAGGTGCTGCGGGTCTTCCCCGGCTGCGAGAATTCGAGCCAGCGCCTGGATCGGCAGGCCCTGGCGGTGCGGGTCTTCTCCGACGCGGCGGCGCGCCGCCGCCTGGAGGACCTGCTGCACCCGGCCATCCTGGTCCGCTTCCGTCTCGAGCTGGAGCGCCTCCCCTGCCCCCGTCCGGCTTTCTGCGTCCTGGAGGGCGCGCTGCTGGGAGACACTCGCACCCGCTTCCCCCTGGCCGGCCTCATCGTGGTGACCGCGCCAGTGGCGCTGCGCCTGCAACGGGCGTGCGAACGCTCCGGTGCGGATCCGGCCTCGGCGCGGGCCAGGCTGGAGGCCCAACGTCCCCAGGCCGAGAAGCTGGCTCGCGCGACCCACTGGATCGACAACAGCGGGTCCCTGCAAGACACCGAGCGCCAGTTTTGGTCGGTGTTGGCCAGCATCCAAAAAGAGTGTGGAGGTCCGGTATGACCCGTCCGCGACCGAGCAGCCGAAAGAAGTCCGCCTCCTCCCGGCGCCACATCCTGGTCACCGGCTACCCCGGGTTCATCGGCAAACGCCTGGTGCGGCGTCTGTTGCAGGAGCGCCCCGAACGGCTCTTCCTGCTGGTCCAGCCCAAGTTCATGGAGGACGCCCGGCGCTACATCGCCGCCTGCGGCGCGAAGGAGGGCCGCTCGGTGCAGCTTTTGGCGGGGGACATCGCCGACATGCACCTCGGCCTGGCCGCGGCCGAGATCGACGAGCTGGCCGGCGAGTTGGACGAGATCTTCCACCTGGCGGCCGTCTCCTACCTGGGCGTGAGCGAGGAGCTCATGTGGCGGGTCAACGTGCAGGGCACCGCCAACCTGCTGGAGGTGGCCGAGAACGCGCGCCATTTGCGGCGCTTCGTGCACATGAGCACCTGTTTCGTCTCCGGCGATCGGCAGGGCGTGATCTCCGAGGACGAGCTCGACGTGGGCCAGAGTTTCCGCACGCCCTACGAGCGCACCAAGTTCGAGTCCGAAAAAAGGGTCCAGGCGGCGGCGGCGCGCCTGCCCGTCACGGTGGTGCGGCCGTCGCTGGTGGTGGGAGACTCGCGCACCGGCGAGATCGGCCGCTTCGACGGCCCATACGCGCTGGCCATCCTGTTGGCGGCCTCGCCGCTGTCGTCCTTCCCCCTGCCTGGACGCATGGAGGCGCCGCTCAACGCGGTCCCGGTGGACTACGTCGTCGAGGCCATGCTGCGCCTGGCAGAGTCCCCCGAGGCGGAGGGCAAGACCTTCCACCTGGTCGATCCCCACCCGCTCTCGGCGCGCCGGGTGTACGACCTCATCGCCCTGCGCCTGGGCAAGAAGCCGGCCCGGCTGCGGGTCTCGGCCATGCTCACCGAAACCGTGCTCCGGCTCCCCGGGCTGGAGCGGATGTTCCGCGACCACCGCCAGGCCATCGCCTGCCTGAATACGCTGGCCTTCTACACCAGCCGCAACACCGAGTCCGTCCTGGGAGCGCAGGGCCTCCGCTGCCCGCCGCTGGAGAGCTACCTCGACCCGCTGGTGGACTTCGTGAAGGCCTCCTTCGCCGCGCAGAAGAAGAAGAAGGACTCGGTCGAGGACCCGCTCTCCTGAGTCTTCTGATACCTTGCGGCCGGACGCATCAGAACCCGATAAAGCACCCTCACCCAGGAGGAGAACGCCGCCTCGCGAATTCTACCGTCGCCCGAGCGCTCACTTGCTCTCGATGACCTTGTCCTGGAGCAGGTTGGCCAGGATGCGCAGGCCCTCGATTTGCGGCAGGCCGCAGATGGAGAGGATCTCGTCGTAGGAGATGTTCCCGTCCACCAAGGACAGCACGAAGCCGGCGCGGTGATCCAGGTTGAGCCAGATGATCTCGTCTCCCGACATGCGGACCCGCGGGACGGCCTGCAGGCTCCCCAGCTTGGAGGTGAGGATGGAGGTCAGGCCCTGCTCGGCCTCCTCGCGCATCTTCTGCGCCCGGGCCTCGCCGGGGTGCTGCAAAAGGACCTTGTCGGCGAGCTCCAGGGCGCCCGTGAAGTCGTCGAGATCCAGAAGATCCTTGATGCCCCGGATCAACTGCTCCAGGCTCTTCTCCGGCTCGGCCGGGGGCGGCGCCAACACCGCGGCACCGGGCCCCGGGCCCGCCACCAGATCCAGCGCGGACGGCGGGATGCTGGCCACCGCCGGCGGCCGGCTGGGGCGCAGCACCGGAATCCCCGGCGGCGGCGGGTTCACCACCAACTCCGGCGAAGCCGGTGGGGCGGGCGGTTTGGGTTGCGGGATCTCCAGCCGGGCGCGTGGTTCGGTCTTGGGAACCATGGACCAGGCGGTCGGCAACGGCGTGGCGGGGGCCTCCGCCGGGAAGAGCGCGGGAGGCACCGGAATGTCGTCGGCGCTCCCGGCTCCAGGCGAGTTCCCCGCTGGGACCTCTGGCTTCTGGGGCACCGGCCGCGCCGGCAATGTCGAGGAGAGGATGCGGTCCACCGCGGAAACTTCGGCCGGGGCCGGAGGCGGCGGGGGCGGCATGACGGCAAAGGCCGGCCCGGTCGGAGCGATCGGCGGGGACATGGGCGGAGGCGCGGGAAAGATCGCCGGCGCTGGTGGCGTTGCCGGGGGCGGCGGCGCGGGAGCGATGGGGTCGATCCTGCCGGGGCCCGGCGGTTCGGGCGGGGCCTTGCTGGAAACATCGAACAGATCTCCCCACTGGCTGGCGTTCAGGATGGGGCGGGCCGGCGGGGTGTAGCTGGGCTGGGTCTGCCAGGCCGGTGGCGACGCCGGCTTCGGGGTTGCCGCAGCAGGTGGGACCGGCACGACCGGCGGGCTGTCCGTCAGGGTCGGGCTGGTCTGGGCCGGCGCTGCGTTCTGGGTCTGAGCGGCGAAGGCCGCCACCTCCAGCGTGGGATCCGAGCCCTTGTCGGGGCGATAGGGCTTGGCCGGCTCGGTCTGCCCCGGCGCCCAGTTCTCCTGGACGAAGCGGATGTATTCGCGCGCGCGCTGGTTGCTCGGATCCAGCAACAACACCCGGCGCCAAACCTCCAGGGCGTCGTCCACCCGTCCCAGGCCATAATAGGTCAGGCCTTCGTCCAGCAGGCGGCGGATGTCGTCGGTCTCGCCCATGGACTCTCGCGCCTCAGCCCTTTCGAGCCGCCAGGCTCTTGAAGGTGGTCAGGGTGCGCTCCAGCCCTTCCCGGCTATCGGAGAGGCTGTTCAGCTCGCGCCGCTTGATGGCCAGGCGGGCTCGCTGGATGGTGGCCTCGGCCTTGTTCAGCGCCTCTCGGGAGAAGCGCGAGGTCGAGATCACCTCGCCGACCCCGGGCAGCAGTTTCTCGATCTCCTCGATGATCTTCTCCACCTGGACGCGCTGCTTCTCGAACTCCTCGTCCTGGGCGGCGGACAGCAGGTAGTCGCGGTTGTCCTCCGCCATGCGCTGCACCTCGTCCTCGGTGAGCCCGGAGGTGGCGGTGACCACGATGGACTGCTGCCGGCCGGTCTCGATGTCCTTGGCCGAGACCGATACGATGCCGTCGGCCGAGATGTCGAAGCGGATCTCGATCTCTACCTCCCCGCGCGGCGCCTCGCGCAGCCCGGACAGGATGAACTCGCCCAGGAGCTCGTTCTCCGAGGCCACCTTGCTCTCGCCCTGGAACACCATGATGCGGGCCGAGGTCTGGCCATCCTTGACGGTGGTGAACATGTGGCTGGCGCTGGTGGGCACGGTGGTGTTCTTCTCGATCAAGGTCTGGAAGTAGCCGCCCACGATCATGATGCCGAGCGAGTGCGGGGTGACGTCGAGCAACAGGGTCTCTTCCTTCTTGCCCGGGCCCTCGCTCACCAGGGCGAACCCCTGGATGGCCGCGCCCAGCGCCACCACCTCGTCCGGGTGCACGTTCTTGCACGGCTCGCGCCCGAAGTACTTCTGCACCAGCTCCTGCACCTTGGGCATGCGGCTCTGCCCGCCCACCAGGATGACGTCGGAGATGTCCTTGGGGGTGAGCCCGGCGTCCTTGATGGTCCGGTCGCAGATGTCGATGGTGCGCTCCACCAGGTCGATGGTGAGCTCCTCCAGCTTCTTGCGGTCCAGCATCTTCTGAAAGTGCAGGGTGCGGTTCTTGCCGGTGGAGAACAAGAACGGCAGGTTGATCTCGACCTCGTTCTGAAACGACAGCTCGCACTTGGCCTTCTCGGCGGCGTCCTTGAGGCGCTGCAGGGCCATGGGGTCGGTGCGCGGATCGAGGTTGTGCTCCTTGGCGAAGTTGAACACCATCCAGTCGGTGACTCGCTGGTCGAAGTCCTCGCCGCCCAGGAAGGTGTCCCCGGCGGTGGCGATGACCTCGTACACCCCGTTGCCGATCTCCAGAAGCGAGATGTCGAAGGTGCCGCCGCCCAGGTCGTACACCGCCACGCGCTTTTCGATCTTCTTGCCGAAACCATAGGCCAGGGCGGCGGCGGTGGGCTCGTTGATGATGCGCAGCACGTCGAGGCCGGCGATGCGCCCCGCGTCCTTGGTGGCGGTGCGCTGGCCGTCGTTGAAGTAGGCCGGGCAGGTGATCACCGCCTTGTTGATGGGCGCCTTGAAGAACTCCTCGGCCACCCGCTTCATCTCGGTGAGCACGATGGCCGAGATCTCCGGGATGCTGTACTGCCGGTCCTGCACCTGCACCCGGATGTCGTTGTGCGGCCCCTCCATCATGCGGTAGGGCATGCGTTCCTTCACCTGCTGCACCAGCTCGCTGTTCCACTTGCGCCCGATGAAGCGCTTCACCGCGAACAGGGTGTTCTGGGGGTTGGTGATGGCCTGGCGCTTGGCCAGGTGACCCACCAGGCGCCGCCCGCCGGCGGTGAAGGCCACGATGGAGGGGGTGGTGCGGTAGCCGCCCTTGTTGGCGATCACCATGGGCGCGCCGTTTTCCACCACCGCCACGCACGAGTAGGTGGTGCCAAGGTCGATTCCCAGTACTCGTTCCATGCGCTCTCCCGTGGTGCGCGGGTCAACCCCGCGTCCGGCGCAGCTCCTTGAGCCGGGCCTGCACATCCTCGTCCGCCGGCTTGTGCTCCGCGTAGCGGGCGTATTCCCGCAAGGCGTTCTTGTTCATCCCGAGTTCGAGGTAGAGCTCCGCCAGGACACGCATGAGCTCCGCGTTGTCCGGCTCCAGCGCCTGGGCCCGGCGGCAGTAGTTGACCGCCTTGCGCAGGTCGCGCTTTGCCGCGAGCAACAGCTCCGCGGCCTTGGCCAGGGCATGCGGCTCGTCCGGCAGGAACTCGAGCACCCTGAGGTACGTACGCAGGGCGTCCTCGGGCCGGCCCATGGACTCCTCGGCGCGGGCCCGCTTCAAGTCCTGCTCGGCCCGGATCTTGCCGGCCTTGGGCTTGATCTCCTCCGCGAGTTTCTCGTACTCGGCCTGGCCCGGATCCAGCGACAGGGTGATCTGGATCTCGTTCATGGCCCGCACCGGGTCGTTGCGTTTCAGGTAGTCCTGGGCCAAGGCGAAGTGCTCGCGGGCCTGGGCCTTGCGCTGGGAGAGCGGCATGCGCCGGAGCAGCCGCTGGCGGCGTTCCTCGCGCATGCGCTCGTCGCGCTCCTGGATGGCCTTGAGCTTGCGGGCGGCCTCCAGCTCCTCGGGGGTGGGCTCGTAAGGAAGCGTGGCGTCGTAGGCCTTGCGCTGCTCCGGGTCCGAGAGCACCTCGTAGGCCCGCGTCACGCGCTTGAAGATGTCCTCCACCCGCGTCTTGTAGCTCCCGAGCTCCTTGCGGAAATACGTGTCCGGGTGGTACTGGCGCGAGATCTCGAAGTAGGCCCGCTTGATGGTGCGCTGATCCGCGCGGCGCTCGACCTCGAGGAGCTGATAGTGGGTCAGCTCATTCATTTTCTGGTGCAGGTAAAGGATCTTGCGCCGGCTATCCTCGTCGAGATCGGCCTTCTCCTCCAGCAAGGCGTCGTCGAACGCCATGTGCAACCAGGGCTGCTTGTCGGGCGGCGCCGGCTCAGCGGATTTCGCCTCGGCGACCTGCTCGGGCGAGGGCGCGGTCGGCTTGAGCTCCTCCGCGGTGTGACGCCGGCCGCCGGATTCCCAGCCCACCAGTCCCTTTTCACGCAGCGAATCGAACAGGGCCCGGCCACGTTCGATCGGAAACCCCGAGGTCTGGATCAAAAGCTGCATGTTGGAGACGCCGTCCACCTTGAAGAGCAGGAAGGCTTCTTCCGGGGAGAGCTGGACCGCGGAGGGATCGATCGAGCCGGTGCGCTGGGGCACGATGCGCGCTTCCGGCCCTTCGTTGCTGCCGGAGGTGTTGGTTTCTTCCGTCGTCAACCTCCCCTCCCGGGATTTCAGGCCTGGCCGAAATTTTCGCCGACGTGCCG
Organism: uncultured Myxococcales bacterium; assembly: GCA_964561025.1. Classification (GTDB taxonomy): domain Bacteria; phylum Myxococcota; class B64-G9; order B64-G9; family B64-G9; genus JAAZNF01. Next base: position 22,139 of record CAZLNM010000059.1, on the reverse strand, counting down.
GCCCGCGCGCCCTCCATTATCGCGGGCCCCCGCTGGAAGTCAAGGTAACTGCGGCGAAAAAGCCCCTAGCGCAGGGCCTTCCCGGTCATGGGGACGAAGCGCACGTCGAGCCTCGCGAGCTCCACGAGCTTCCCATCCCGCTTCACGTAGGTGTAGAGGACCTGGTTGCCTTCCGGTCCCAGCGGCACCGAGAGTCGGCCACCTTCTCGAAGCTGGGAGACGATGGGCGGTGGGATCGCGCGCGGCGCGGCGGTGATGATGATGGCATCGAACGGCGCTTCCTCGGGCCAACCGTCCCAGCCGTCTTGTACCCGGAGCGCGACCTGGTAACCCAGCTCGCTCAGAATCTGGCCCGCGCGTTGAGAAAGTTCTTCAATGATTTCTATCGAGTACACCCGGGCGCCGATCTCGGCCAGGATGGCCGCCTGGTATCCCGAACCGGTGCCGACCTCCAGCACCTTGTCCCCCTTGTGAAGCTTCAGAGCCTCGGTCATGTACGCCACGATGAAGGGCTGGGAGATGGTCTGGCCCTGTCCGATGGGGAGCGGGTAATTGCCGTAGGCCTCGTCCAGATGGGACGCCGGAACGAAACGATGCCGCGGCACCTTTCCGATGGCCGAAAGGACTGCCGGATCGCGGATCTCGGACCGGAGCTCGGACACCAGGGATGCCCGGCGCCGCGCGAAGGTCTCCTCGTCGGGCGTTCCGGCGAGGCACGAGCCGCAGCCGCACCCGGCCAGCCAGCTTCCCGCGAAGATGAGGCCCATGACCCGGGGCCCGAGCGTCAGGTGTCGCCGCCGCAGATCCATTGGACTCCGATCCGTTTCAATATCGGGGTCACCCCCTCCACATCGGAGGCCATCTCGACCTCCACCTGGAGGAAGCGGCCCATGACCTGACCCGCGGCCAGCAGATCGGCCGGCGACACGGTGAAGGGACCGAAGCGCTGCGCGCCGGGGATGGCGTCGCGGGTGTCGGCCGCGCGCACGTACACCTTGAGCGAGGTCCCCGCCGGGACGCTGGCCTCCCAGGACACCTGTTTCCATTGCGTGCTCACCGAAGGCATACAGCCCTCGAACACCTGCCGGTAGGTGCCGCGGGGCGCGGTGAAGTTACGCAGCGCGAACCCGGTGAAGTCGGAGTAGGTGTAGGTCCCCAGGCCCACCGGGAAACAGGCCACGCCGCCCTGGGTGTCGATGCGGCAGGCGGTCCCGTTCGTCCCGCCGTTGCGGTTGACGCCCCAGACGCAGCCATCGAAGTCGACCCCCACCCCGATGGTCTCGAAGCTACTGTTGCCGAAGTCGTAGGTCTGCATACCGGACCCGTCGTCGGCCCGAAAACGGGTCACCTTCCCGACGTACTCCCCACCGGTCGTCCACGAGTGCGCCAGCCAGATGTTGCCGTCCCCATCCGCGGCGATTCCGCGCCCCACTCCGGCCCCGGGCGTCATCACGTTCATGGTCTGGCCTGTCGCCGGATCGTAGCGCGCGGCGCCCTCGAGTTGATAGCCGCCCACCCACACGCGGTTCTTGGCGTCGATGGCGATACCGTAAGAGCCAGAGAAACCGGAGAGCTGAATGAGGGCGCTGGCGGTGAGCGTCCCCGTGTCGATGTAGGCCAACCTGCCGCTGTTTTCCTGCGTGGTCCACACCCGGCCCAGAGAATCGATGGCCGCGCCGTACGGGTTGAGCGGCACGTCCACGGTGTGCAGGACTCGCCCGTCGTTCGACGCCAGATGATAGAAGCGCCGCTCGTTGTAGCAACCCACCCAGGCGTTGGCGCCATCGTCGGCGGTCCCGGCATCGAGGGCCAGGGCGCGCGGCACGCCACCGTATCCGCCCACGTTGACGGTGAACAGGATGCACTCGTCGGCGTCGCCCAAAAATTCGGCCGGATCGTTCGGGTTGATCACCCCGTCGCCGTTGACGTCGCGGGAGGTGTCGATGCGGCCGTTCTGGTTGATGTCGTTGCACTTCTCGTGGGCGATCTTGGTCACGGTGCCCTGGTAGTTGAAGGCCCGGTTGGCCACCCACACGTCGCCGTTGAAGTCCACCGCGGTGCGCGAGGGGGCGTTGTTCCCTCCCGAGGGTGCCGAGCCCCTGTTGCGCGGATCGGGCGAGGTCAGCGCCGAGACGTAGCGGCCCTCCTCCCGGCCGGTCTTGGTGTTGACCTTGGAGACGGTGCCCTCGTCGGAGTTGGCCACCCACAGGAAGGTGAGTTCGGTCTGGTGCTGTCCCGGCTCCAGCACGACGTTCCCGTCGGGGTCCAGGTCGAGCCCCCGGCCGTTCTGGTCGTCCACCACGAAGCCGGTGCCGGTGCCGGGGCCGATCTCCTGGCCGTAGCAACGCGGGCCGCAGTTGGTGCACTGGATGCCGTCGTCGGTCTTGCCGTCGCAGTCGTTGTCGAAGCCGTCGCAGATCTCGGCGACGGGAAGCACCTGCCCCTCGCAGCCGCCGAACTTGCCGTTGGTGCAGCGGCGGATCCCCGAGTGGCACAACCCCTCGCCGTTGTACTTGGGGTCGGCCTCGAAGCAGGTCTGCGTCTCGTCTCCGGTGCAGTCGCAGCCGGCGTGGGGCACCACCGCGCAATCACAGGAGAAGTTGAGCGTCGGGTCGCTGTCGTCGCAGTCCGGGCCCAGCGGACAGTCTTGGCCATACCCGTCGCCGTCGCCGTCCTGGCACTCGCCGGGGTTGTTGTTCGCTCCACCGCAATCGCAACCGGCGCCGGCCCAGAGCAGAGCCAACACTCCTGGTACTACCCATTTGCGAACGAACGCCGCTTTCATGGGCTCCTCCGCGAAGAGAACATTACCCTGCGTTCCATCACGACACAGAGCATGAGCATTGTACACCGGACAGGGATCTTCCGGCAATGTCGAACCAGGCTCGGGAGGAAGGCCTGCTAGCGGGCCGGCTGCAAGGCCAGGATCTGCGCCTTGCGAAACAGGTCGATGGACTCGCCCAGGATGCGCGCCAGCTCCTGCGGCGCGTGGAAGCCCATGGAGTTCTCGGCGGCCACGAAGTCCAGCCGCCACTGGGCCGCGCGCTGCAGTTTCTCCAGCTCCGGCAGGCGCGGGTCGCCTTCCTTCCCCTCCCGTCGCAGCGCGGCCATGGCGTCGATGGCCTCCACCGCCGCCGCGCCGGCGCGGTCGAGGAGAGCCACGTGCCGGTCCTGGATGGCGTAGGCCCGCTCCAGCATCTCCTGCTCGCTGGCGGGGTGGCAGGCGCCGCAGGAGCGGCTCACCTGGAGCAAGGGGCTGCGCACCCAGTGCTCGGAGATCTTGAGCGCCCCCTCGCGCTTGTACGGCATGTGACAGTCGGCGCAGGCCACGCCGGAGCGGGCGTGGATGCCCTGGCTCCACACCTCGAACTCCGGGTGCTGGGCCTTGAACTGCGTAAAGCCGGTCTCGGCGTGCACCCAGTCGCGAAAGGGCTTTCCGTCGGCCTCCATGTCGGCGTACAGGCTCTCGATCTCCTCGACCTTGAGCCCCTTCGCCCAGGGGAAGAAGATGGTCATCCCCTTGCCGCAGAAGTACTCCACGTGGCACTGCCCGCACACGAAGGAGCGCATCTCCTGGCGCGTCGCATCCCGGTTGGGATCGTAGCGCATATTGCGGCCGCCCGCGCGCCAGCGCTCGATGCTGGGCAGGTGCGACACGGCGGCCGAGGAGGCGGCCAGATCCCCGATGGCCCGGATGAAGGCCGGCCGCGTCACGCGCAGCTCCATGCTGTCCGGATCGTGGCAGTCCACGCAGGACAGCGGGTGGGCGCCGCCGGGCGTCTTGGCGAGCATGCGGTGGGCGTCCCAGTAGCCCATGGCGCCGACCTTCTCCATGCCGATGGCGTTCTGCTCCTGCGCCGACCCCTGCGGCAGGGCCTCGCGGCCGAGCGAACGGTAGAGCGGCATGACCGAGGCGTGGCAGTGCAGGCAGTTGCCGCTCTGCTTGTTCTCCTCGGGGACGTTGCGGCGGGTGACCTCCTGGTCCTTCAGCATGTAGGCGTGCCCGCGCCGATCGCGGTAATCCACCGCGAACAAATACCCGGCGAAGATGCGTCGGAGCCACGGGTGCTTGTCGCTCTTTTGCGGGGGCAGGCCGCCCTCGGGGCCGATCAGCCCGCCGCCGTAGCGGGTGGCGCTGGCCTCCTCGGTGCGCCGGTAGCCGTCGTACTGGCGCGGCCAGTTGACGCCCCACTTCTTGGGATCGACGTCGTCTTCCGAGAGCTCCACCAGCTTGAGGTACGGGTTCTTGGCTTCCTGCTTGCGCTCGAAGATGTTGGTGAGCAGGGCCGCCACGAGCGCGGTGGCCACGGCCGCGCCCAGCCCGACCCCCAGGTAGGGAAGGATCGATCGCAGTGAAAACCGTCGTTCCATGACTCTCTCCTCTACCTTCGCGCCTCGTGGCCCACGGCCCGGTGGCACTGGGTGCACAGCACCGCGTCGTCCCCCGAGGTCGCGCCACGCACCATCTCCTGCACGAGGTCCGCATGGCAGCGCAGGCAGTTCTGCTGCAGCACGCGGTGATTGAAGGGTTTGATGCGGATGGGCTCGTCGAAGACCTTGCGCTCGCCGGGCAGGTCCGGGCGCGGGCTCTGAAACGTGAAGCCCACCGCGTGGTGGTAGCCGTTGCGGGCCTTGGCCAGGTACTTGGCGAAGAAACCCGCCGGCAGGTGGCAGTCGCCGCAACCGGCCACCGCGTGGTGCGGCCCCTTGCGCCAGGAGTCGAAGTGCCCGCGCATGATGTGGCAGTTGGCGCAGGCGGCGGGATCGTCGAAGAGGTACGAGAACCCCTCGGCGTAACCGAAGGTGAAGGCGCCCAGGCCGGCCAGCGCGCCGCCGAGCGCGGTGATCAGGAGCCAGCGGAGAGAAAAGAGCGGACGGGTCACCGCGCTCCTCCCTTGGCGGGCGTCGAAGCCACGCGCCAGCCTGCCAGCAGGTGCCGTAGCGCCAGCCCGGGGTGACGCCATGCCATCCGCGGTCCCGCGTAGCGCATCACCTGGCGGATGGCCTCTCGCGATTCCAGCCGGAAACAATGGACGGGACAGCGCTGGCAGGTCGGCTTGTCGGCACCGAAGCGGCAGGCGCGCACCCGCCGCTCGGCGTAGGCGGCCAGCTCCGCGCAATTTTCGCAAAGCCCCGCAGCGCCTTCATGATGCGCGGCGCAGTACATCCCCACCATCGTTCGCACCGTCTCGATCTCCCGCTCGATCCGGCGGCTTTGTGTTGCCTGCGTCACGTCACCTCCCCGAGAACGAGCTAATCCCCACGGATCATGACGAGCAGCATCTTGAAGCGCCCACGCGCCCGCAGCGCGTGCGGCACGTTCGCCGGCATGCGGATCATCTCTCCCGCCTGGACCTGCCGCGCCACGCCCCCGATGCTGATCTCGGCGCTACCCGCCACGATGTGCACCAGCGCGTCGAACGGCGCGGTGTGCTCGCTGAGTCCCTGCCCCCGGTCGAAGGCGAAGGCGGTGACGGTGCCGCTCTTGCGCTTGAGGATCTCGCGGCTGACGATGGCGCCCTTCTGGTAGGCGACCAGCTCCGCCACCCGGCCGCATTCAAAATCCGTCCGCCCGGTGCGACTCTTCTTGTCCATCATGCTCGCCTCCCGCGCAGCACGTCCTCGAGAACGCGCCACACCTTCTCGGTGATGGCGCCGTGAGAAGGACTCTTCACCACCCGGACCCCGGCGTGGGACAGCGCGTGGATGGCGCCGAGCACGATGACCGCCGCCGCCTCCGGGTCGAGATCCGGGTCGAGGTCTCCCTGGGCCGCGGCGCGCCGGAGGCAGTCCCGCACGAACTCTTGCGAGCGCCGCTTGAACTCGGCGAGGCGTCGCGCCATCCCCCTCCCCGCCGCCCGGCCGAGGTGCTGCGTTTGCAGCAGGCGCGAGAGGTCGGGGTGGGCATGGATGACGTCGACGCGCTGGCGGAAGAACGTCCCGAGACAGCGGATGGGATCGCGGTCCGTCGGCGGAAAGCCCGCAAACAGCGTCGCCTCCATGCGCCCGATGACCCCGTCCACGATGGCGCTCATGGAGGAAAAGTGCCGGAACAACGCGCCGGGGGTGATGCCCAGCTCGTCGGCCAGGGCCTGCGCGGTGAACTCGCGCGGGCCGCGGCGCGAAAGCAGCCGCAGCGCCACGCACACGATGCGCTCGTTGGAGTGCCTGGCCGGACGGGACATGCGCCGCTCCTTCGCTCCCCAGCCTACCCGCCACGGATTATTTGTCAATAAGTATTTACTTATTTATAGGGGGCATTATCATAGGTGTCGGCCGCGCTCCACCCTTACCCTGGAGGCATCGTCATGAAGCTCTCGGAAAAAACCAAGGTCCACGAGCTGCTCGCCACGTATCCGTTCCTGGAGGACTTCCTGGTGGGCCGCAGCCCCAAGTTCTCGATGCTCAAGAACCGCATGGCCCGGGCCACCATCGGCCGCCTGGCCACCTTGCGCGCCGCGGCCGGGATCGCCGATCTCGACTTGGGATCGCTGCTCGACGAGCTGGCCGAGGAGATCCAACGGGTCACGGGCGCGCGGCCCGAAATCGTAAAAACCGAGACCGGCCAAGCGCCGGGCCGAGCCGAGCGTCTGGCAACGCTCAAGTCCATCATCCAAGAATTGCACGACGGCGGCGATCTGGAGAAGGCCCGGGCGCGTTTCCAGGAGGCGGTGGAAGACGTCGAGGCCTCCGAGATCGCGGCCATGGAGGAGGAGCTGATCCGGGGCGGGCTGCCGGTCTCGGAGGTGCAGCGCCTGTGCGACGTTCACGTGGGAGCGTTCCGGCACGCGCTGGACGAGCACCCGCAGCAGGACGTGCCGCCGGGCCATCCGGTGCATACCTACCGCGCGGACAACCGGGCGTTCTCCCGCCTGGCCGAGGAGCTGGGCGGGCTGGCGCGACAGACAGCGGCGGGTGATGGCCAGGCGCTCAGCAAGGCACGCTCCGTCCTGGAGCGGCTCGCGACCGTCGAGAACCACTACCAGAGAAAAGAAAACCAGCTCTTTCCATTGCTCGAGCGCCACGGTGTGACCGGCCCTTCGCAGGTCATGTGGGGCGTGCACGATCAGATCCGCGCCGCGCTGAAAGCCGTCGGCGAAGCAGCCCGGCGGCAGGACGCGGGCGCCTTTGCCGAGAAGGCGCCGGCGCTGGCGCGGGACATCGTGGAGATGATCTACAAGGAGGAGAAGATCCTGTTCCCGATGGCCCTGCAGACGCTCTCGGACCAGGAGTGGGCCGAGGTCCGGCGCGGCGAGGACGAGCTGGGATACGCCCTGGAGAAGCCCGCCGCCGCCTGGCCCGCGCCCTCGCAAGAAGCGTCCTCCCCCGCCCCGGCCCGCGAGACCACCCCGGAGCTCTTGGCGCTCAAGACCGGGGCGCTCTCGCTCGAGCAGCTCAACCTGGTGCTCACGCACCTTCCGGTGGATCTGTCGTTCGTGGACGAGAGCGACACGGTACGCTTCTACTCCGAGGGACCGGCGCGGATCTTCCCGCGCAGTCCGGCGGTGATCGGCCGCAAGGTGCAGCAGTGCCACCCGCCGAAGAGCGTCCACATCGTCCAGGAGATCCTCGACGCCTTTCGAAAGGGCTTACGGGACGTGGCCGAGTTCTGGATCCAGCTCGGCGGAAAGTTCATCCACATCCGCTACTTCGCTGTCCGCGACGCGGACAGGAGGTACCGCGGCTGCCTGGAGGTGAGCCAGGACGTCACCGCCATCCGGGCGCTCCAGGGAGAGCAGCGGCTGCTCTCCTGGGCGAAGCCCGGCACCTGATCCCCACGCTTGCGGGGCTCGCTTCACTCGACCCGGAAGCGGATGGTCTTTCCGGAAACCGGCAGGAAGAAGCTCGCCTCCTCGAAGTCCGGCGGCCCGAAGGTGGCCCGGGCGTCGTTGGAGAACCCGTAGTCCTCCAGCGGGATGCCCAAGAAGCTCCGGTCGAGCTCGCCGTTGCCGTTCTCGTCGTGGTAGGCGGAGACCGCGTAGGTTCCCGGTAAAAGATCCTCGAAGACGGCGGTGGTCGCGGGGAGCGTGATCGACAATACGGCGGTGCGAAACACCTTCTTGGGGTCGCGCGGCCACCCCTCGGCCGAGCGAAACACCGCCAGGCGGAGCTGGCCCCGCCGAGACGAGAACCCGCTCACCTCCACCTTGAGGTCGGCGGTGTCCTTTGCCTGCTCCTCCGCACCAGGGGAAGCCGACCACGCCGCACCGATGACCACCACGACCACCGCGAGCATCCGCATCGTCAACGTCCTTTGGCAAGGGACGCAATCCACCATGACCGAAATGCCGGTCGCCTGCAAGCCGCTTGACCCCGGCCGCCGCTGCGGATACCCTCGCGCCGCACCATCGCGAAAGGAACTCGATGAAGCTGCGCTGCCTCCGCTCCATCACCGTAAGCGAACCCGCCGTCGAAGGCCGCTCCATGCGCGCTGCCATCGAGTGTTGCGATCTTTCGGGCCGGCGGGCCGGGTTCGTGCTACGCGCGCGCTACGACCGCTCCCTGGGCGAGCGCCCGGACGACCTGTTGCCGTTGTTCCGGTTGGCCGCCGCCATGCCTCTGCTCAACTACGGCCTGTTCGCGGACGAGATCCGGCTGCGCTTCCCCGTCTCGCGCGCCGATGCCGCGCTGCTCTCCGATCTTTTGGCCGTTTTTTCCCGCGACATCTTCATCAACAAGTTCGTGCGCCGCCAGAACCCCTACCTGCGTCCCGGCGTTGCACCCGGCCCGGAGGAGGTCACCCGCGAAAACGCCCGCCCTCGCGCGCTCATCATCGCCGACGACGTGGTCCCCGACGCGCCGCTCGCCGCCGGGTTCGATGAGAACTCCTGCGGCGTGCTCTCCAGCGGCGGAAAGGAGAGCCTGCTCACGGCGGCCATGCTCGAGGAGATCGGCGGTGCGGTGTATCCGCTGTACGTGAACGAGAGCGGCGGCCACTGGAATACCGCCCGCACCGCCTACCGCCACCATGCCCGGACGAACCGGCGCACCCGGCGGGTGTGGACCAACGTGGACCGCTTCTACACCTTCATGCTGGATCATTTGCGCATCATCCGCGAGGACCACCGCAGGATCTGGAACGACACCTACCCCATCCGGCTGTGCATCTTCCCGGTGTACATCTTCCTATTGCTTCCGCTGTTCGCGCGAGATCGCATCGGCCATTTGCTACTGGGGAGCGAGTTCGACGATCCGCGCGCTCCGAAACGCCACCGGGGGATCGAGCACTACTACGGCGTGTACGACCAGCACCAGGACTTCGACCAGCGCATGCGGCGCTGGTACGAGCGCCGGCTCACCGGCCTGTCGCAGTGGAGCGCGCTGCGGCCCGTCACCGGCCTGATCGTCCAGCGCATCCTGGCCCGCCGCTACCCGGAGGTGGCGCGGCTGCAGCGCTCTTGCCACTCCTGCCACCGGGAAGGCGCGCGGGTGGTCCCCTGCGGAAGCTGCAGCAAGTGCCTGGGGGTGATGCTGTTCCTGCTGGCCAACGGCGTGGATCCGGCGCGGCTGGGCTACCGGCCGGCGGACGTGCGCAGACTGCCCGCCCGGCTACGCTCTGGGGGGCTGCGCCTGGACCCGGACGAGCGCGACCACGCCATCTTCCTGGCCTTCGGGCCGGACAACCCCCTGAAGGCCACCGCGCACCCGCACGTGGAGTCCATCCACATCTACCCCGCCACCGCGGATCTGAAGCTCGTCCCCCCTCGTTTTCGAGCCGACCTTATACGAATCCTGCGGCGCTATACCAACGGGGGCGCCACCCTCAGGGATGGCGTCTGGCATCCGGCGAAAGCACCTTGATCATCCGGAAGGCGTCGTGGGTCCCGTGATGGAGGAAGCGATAGTAGCGCACGAGCCTGGCCTGCACCACGAACCCGGCGCTCTGGTACAGGCGCAAGGCGGCGGAGTTGTTGCAGGCGACCTCCAGCTCGATCTCGTGGATCTTCCGGATGCGCGCCGAGTGTTCGATCTCGTTCAATAGTTGCCGGGCGAATCCCTTGCCGCGGAACGCCGGATCCACGTCGATGGTCTCGATGTCGGCACGCGGCGACTCCTTGGAAAAGACCATGATGGCGAAGCCGGCGATCCTTCCCCGGGAGCGTACCACCAGACAATCGGTGTTGTCCGCCAGCACCAGGCCTCTCAGCACGTCCTCGGAATAGGCCGCCGGTCCCAAAAAGCACCGATGCTCGATCTCGCAGATGGCGTCCAGATCCTTTTGCTCGGCCCTGGAAATGGAGGCGGTCTCGAAGAAACGGGCGCGGGGCAACGCATGAAAAGGACTTACAAATTGAAAGGTTGCGCAATTGACAGGCTTGGGGTCAACCCGGTAGAATGACTGTGAACCTCGGCCATGGAGGCGTTGCATGAGTGCCATGAGAGCCACCTTCCCGATCGCAGCGGCGGCGATGGTAGCAATGTTGTTTTGCAATTGCAAATCCAGCCAGGGAGAGTGCTCCTACGACACCGACTGTGTGGACGCTTGCTCGGTGTGCGACACGAAACGGCACGTATGCGTGGTGGATCAAACCTGCGTGGACAAGAAGGACCAAAAGTGCACCAAGGACAGCGACTGCGATCCGGTGATGGAGGCCTGCGTCCAGGGCACTTGCCGGCGCATCGGCGGGGGCGATCCCGGAAGCTCGGACGGTGACGGCTGGGTGAAGCCCGACGATCCCGAGTGCAACAACGCCGACTGCTCGGCCAAGGGGTTGCCGAATCAAGGGCGGGACGTGGACGGCGATGGTTGGGGCCGCTGCTGCGACTGCGACGATCTCGACACCAAGGTCAACCCGGACGGCCACGAGGTGGTGTACAACTGCAAGGACGACGACTGCAACCCCGCCACCAAGGACGACGACCTGGACAACGACGGGTACGGCTCGAACGGGCGCGCCTGCAACCCGAGCGACGACTGCGACGATCGCAAGCCCAACGTGCACCCCGGCGCGGACGAGGTCTGCGACGGGCTCGACAACGACTGCAACGGCTCGATCGACCCACCAGGGACCTGCCCCGACGGCGGGGTGGACGGCGGCGACATCCCCGCCTCCTGCCCCAGCATGGCGGGTCATTACATCATCACCTCGCACTGCCTGAACATCGATGACGGCGAGGCCGACATCGTCCAGCAGGGCTGCTCGGTCAACTTCCTCATCGGCGGGGTCCAGTGTACCGGCACCATCGACGCGGCGCTCAACTTCTACGTCAACTGCGGCATCCAGTTCGCCTGCCAGGCCAAGGCCAAACTGACAGGGTCGTTCACCATCGAGTGCTCCGCCAACTGCACCTTCGACCTGGCGCGCTCCGATCAGGGTGCCCAGTGCGCCTACCACAACGACCCCACCTGCACCTCGGCGGGCAAGATCTGCGGCGTCACCTTCCAGCAGGGGACCCCGGTCAACACCTGCATCACCCCCAACCCCCAGGGCCGCCAGCCCGGCTACTTCTGCAGCCCGAACGCCAGCATCGAATGCGTGAACTCCCTGTGCATCAACAGCCAGTATTGCGGCGCCATCTGCTCCGATCCCATCCACTGCCAGGTCTTCCCCGGCACCACCTGCCAGGATGTGATGTACTCCGACGGCGTCGACTCAGGCACTATCAAGGTGTGCGTACCGGACAACCCGGGCGAGACGTACTGCCGGCGGACGCCGGAATGCTCCTCGGCGCGGGTGTGCAGTTACCGCCAGCTCGACAACGCGGTGATCACCGTGTGCCGCCCGCCCAACGGCGGGGGAGGCCTGGGGGGAACCTCCTGCACACAGGCGAGCCAGTGCGAGAACAACCTGTGCGTATGCGGCGATCGTCCGTGCAGCACCGGGACGGGGTTGTGCTCGGACATATGCGCCTCCGGCCAGGATTGCATCCAGTGCAACATGTGCGGCTTGGTCACCATCCCCGACCTCCAGGGCCAAAACCGCGCCATCCCGGCCTGTGTGTCCGATCCGTCCTCTTGCTGCCGGGACGTCGACTGCCCCTACATGAAGTCTTGTCAGATATTCATCGCGCCGTCCGGGCTCGAGCTCGCCACACAGTGCGACAGCGCCGGCAACGCCGAACAGCCCAACACCGGCGTATCGTGCATCAACCACAGCCAGTGTTACTCGGCCTTCTGCGCCTTTTACCCGTCGTACTGCGTCGGCTGCTGCATCACCGACGCCGACTGTCCCACCTTCGACCAGTCTCCGGAAAAGCCCTGCACCCGGAACGATCAATGCGACCTGGGCTTCCTGTGCCTGTCCAGCGGGAAGTGCCAGCGCAAGTTCGAGTGCTTCACACAGATCTTCTTGCTGGGGTACACCTCCAGCGGATTGGAGATCACCGATACGGCCCAGATCTGTCACCCGCGGCGCCAGAATTGCAGCCTCAACTCCGATTGTCGCACGGGCGAGGTCTGCACCCTCTACACCAACAAGACGGCCACCAGCGCCGTGTACCAGTGTGAAGTCGCCGGGCCGGGCTCGGCGGGGCTGGGCGCCGACTGCGCTTCGAACCCCGACATCTGCCGTGGCCGGCTGTGTATCACCAGCACCTATAGTGGCGGCCAACAGGTTTCCTACTGCTCACAACCTTGCATGGTCGCCACAGACTGCGGCGACCCGCTGGAGTGGAGCTGCGTGATGATGCAGGTGCCTCTGCGCGATGGCTACATCAGCTTCATGCCGGTGTGCGCCAAGCGCTGACAGAACGACACCCGCCCCACCCCGCGGACTCGATTGCCACTACCGTCCTCCTGTCCGAAAAAGATAGGGTGATCTCGTGTGAGCGGCTGGCTGCTATGCCTATAGAGCGAGCGTGGCCAGACACGATCCGGTCAATCCGCCACACGCAAACGCACGGCCGAGAGAGCCTGCGCGTTCGCGCGCAACCTGATGCTCCTGCCAAAGATCGCGCCGAAGGGAATTGCGGCGGCTCAACGGATCTGGCGCAGCAAGCGGAGCATCTCGTCCGGGCCCAAGAAGCCCTTGACGATCGGCTTGTCGAGGAGGGTGCCGCTGGAATCCACGAAGCGGATGGTGGGGAGATCGTTCGCCCCGTAGCGATCCATCAACGCCTGGAGCGCATCGTCCTCGGCGGAGCGCGTGCAATCGAGCTTGACGGACACAAAACGCTCGAGCTCCTCGGCCACCTGCTCGTCCGAGAAGGTCTGGCGATCCAGACGGATGCAGGCCTGGCACCAGGTGGCCCAGAAGTCGATCATGACCGGGCGTCGATCCGCCCGCGCGCTGGCGAGCGCCGCGGGGAGGTCTTTGTGCCACTCGACGGGGCTCTTCGCCACCGACAAGCCCGCGGCCAGGAGGAACACCGCCAGCCCTCCCAGGCAGGCCCCCAGGAGCTTTCGGAGCTTCTTGCCGAAGGAGGCCGTGTGGAAATCGAGGTGGATGCCCCCGGCCAGGACCCCCAGACCCAGCGCCGCGGCGGCCCAGGCGATGGGCCAGGGTATCTTGTCCACCGCGGCCTGCAAGCCGGGCACGACCGGGCGCAGGAAGAAGAGCGCCATGCCGAGCATGACCATGCCGAAGACGCTTTTTACGCCCTCCATCCAGGCGCCGCTCTTCGGCAGCCGCGCCACCAGGTTGGCGAACGTCCCCACCAAGAGAAACAGCAGCCCGAACCCCAGGCTGAAGGCCAGCATCAAGAAGAATCCGAGCACCCAATCCTGCGAGGCGGCGATGAGCACCAGGATGAAGCTCAACACCGGCCCCGTGCACGGCGCGGCCACCAGCCCCGACACCAACCCGGCCAGAAAGGCGCCGACGAAACCGCGGCCCCCCACCCGGTTCAGCCGCTCGGTCAAGCCGGCCGGCAGGCGGAACTCGAACACTCCGATCATGGACAGGCCCAGGGCCGCGAAGAACAACACGATGAAACCCGTGACCCAAAGGCTCCCCAGCCACGCTCCGAACTGACCGCCCAGCGCGGCCACGCTGAGCCCGAGGATGGTGTACAGCACCGCCATGCCGCCCACGTAGGTGAGCGACAGGAAGAAAGCGCCCCATCGCCCCCGCGCCTCCCGGGTGCCGATCACCGCCATGGCCACCGGGATCAGCGGATAGACGCAGCCCATCAGGCTGGTGAGCAGACCGGCCAGCCAGGCGATGGCCAGGCCGAGCAGGATGCCGCCGCGGGCCAGCGCACCCGCCAGCTCGTCGCGCAGCCAGGACTCCATTCCCTGCGCCGCCTCGCCGCGATCTACGCTGTCATCCTCTCCAGAGACCGTCCCCTCTGCACCGAGGGCGGCGCCCCCGTCGGGGACCGGTGCGTCCGCGGGGAACGCGCGGCCGGCCAGGCCGAAGATCACGAGGCTCAGGACCAGGAGCTTGCGCAGCATGGCCGCAGGATGGAACGAATCGTCATCCGATTCAAGTACTGCGAAGCCGCAACAGGTTGCCTGTTCGCGATCGGTTGTGTATGCTCCGGGCATGCGAACCGTAACTGCGATTGGAATCCTGGCGGCAGTGATTCTTTCGGCGGCGCCGGCCGCGGCCGGCGGCGGGCCGGAGGGCAAACCCTTCGGGCTGGGCATCAGCCTGGGCGAGCCGGCGGGCGTCAACGGTAAACTGTGGCTCGACAACAAGTCGGCGCTGCAGTTCGCCATCGGCTTCGGTTACTGGCCCTACAACGGGTTCGCGTTGTTCGCGGACTACCAGTACCACGCCGCCCAGATCATGGGGCCGCCGCGCGACTCGTTTCGGCTCTTGTTCTACATGGGCTTGGGCGCGAAACTCGGCTTCTGGGACCGCCACGCCGATGACCACCACTACGACGCCGTGGGCCTGGGCGTGCGGGTGCCCTTCGGGCTCAATTTCATCTTCCTGCGCCATCCCTTCGACATCTTCCTGGAAGTCGCCCCGGTGATGGCCTTCATCGCCCCGGACCCGTTCTGGTTCGACCTGGACGCGGCGATCGGGTTTCGCTTCTACTTCTGATCCAGCGTGACCGCGGCTTCCTCCGGCGAGACGGAGGCCTTCTCGCCCGTCTTGCGGCAAGCTTGCTCTGCGAGATCCATCAATTCGTGGTAGGTCATGCGGGCGGTGTCCGAGGCGAGCGTCTCGGCGCGCTTCAATACGTCGAGGCCGGCCAGGATGTTGGAGACATAGTCCCGAGTCTCGGCAATCTGCATGGGAAAGGCCAGGCCGCAAAACGCCTTCTGCTGTTTGTCGGACCTCGCCAGGCGCCCCAGGCCGCAGTTGTAGGCGGCCAGCCCCAGGGCGCTCTGGAGCAGTTCCAACCGGCCCCGGAACACCTCCTCGGTCAGACGCAGGCGCGTAAGGTCCTCCGCGGCGCGAACCATCCATCGCGATAGCCAACCCGCGGGATCGGGCAGGGCGCCGGGGACCGCGACCGGCGGGGCCTCGAGCATTCGCTCGGCGAGCGCCAGGCGTTCGATCTCGCGGTCCGCGTCCAGCGCGGCCCCCTCGGCCACCCCCTCCTGCCAGCGGAACAGCTCCAGCGCGAGCAAGGTGGCCAGCGACGGATCGGACGCGGCGCCGTCCTTCTCCAGGATCCGCACCACCCCGTCGCGCACGCGCCGAAAGTACAGGCAGGCGGCCCGGATGGCCTGGCGCGGATCGGCGATCACCGCCCGCCGCAGGTCTTCGAAAGACTCGATGCCCCGCAGCAACTCCGCGGAACCGGCGATCTGGGCGCGGAACTGCCACACGTCCTTGAGGGCCACGTCCATGAACTGGGCGACGGAGAAGGCGCCGGCCCAGGAGATGCGCTGGTGGATGAACTCCGACTCCTGGATGAAGAGCCGGGTCATGAGGCGGTGGTCGAGGCCGGTAGCGGCGCAGGCCTGCCGGATGGTCTCCATGTAGCGCAGGCCCCGGCGCAGCCCGTCCAGCGACCGGTAGACGTGGAACGGCAGGCTGCGGTTGTCCAGGACCTGCAGGCGCAGGTTGCGCAGCATGGCCTGGTAGCGCCGCAACAGGCGCCCATCGGCTTCCGAGAGATCCTCGGGGGCGAACCGCACCGCGCCCACCAGGCGTAGCCGCCGATCGCGTTCCTCGAACAGGCGGCGCACCTCCCGGTCGCGCCAGGCGGACAGCAGCGTCCGGTAGCGCGCGGGCGACAACGCCTGCCAGTCGTCGAACGAGCGCGCCTGCCGGCACAGGTCCAAAAGCGCCTCGCGGGGGAGCGCGTCCAGGTCCTCGATGAAGAACACCTTGCGCGAATGGAACAGGCTCTGCAGCCACGAGCGCACCACCGAGCGCAGCCGGCGCCGCTCCAGGGCCATCACCAGCTGCCGCACCTCGCTGGCGGGACGCGCCCGGTCCGCCAACCCATCGAGGAAAACCTCCTGCAGCGCGTTTTCCAGCTCAGCCAACTCCCGATCCGCATCCAAGGTCGGTTGCAGGATCTTCCGCCGCGCATCGCGCAAGGCGACCAGCCGGGCGGCGGCGCCATCGTTTCCGAGCAGGAAGGCGAGCCCCGCGGCATCCTCGAGCTCGAGCAGGTCGGTCAAAATTCCGCTCGGCGGGCGTTCCCCGGGGGCCTGGGCCGGCGGCGAAAGCAGATACTCCTCTCCGCCCCCCGGCGCCGCCCACCCCGGTGCGCCCACGCCGGAAAGGGCCAGCGCCAGCGCTCCGGCGAAAACCATTCGATTGACTCCAGGTTTTTGGCGGGCTACCATATGCGCCGCTTACGGTAGCACCGATTGTGGAGGATGTCATGCCACAAACGCTGAGGCCGGCGGCGGGCCTCTCGCTCCTGTTGTTCGCGGCCTGCGCCACCGCGCCTCGACCCCGCCCCGAGCCGACGCATTTCTACCAGAACCCGTCGGTGCGGGAGTGTCTCAAGTTCAACCAGGACCACAAGATCCAGCAGAGCCAGTCCTGCTGGCGGCAGCTGCTCCAGCGGCTGCAGAGCGATCCCGAGTTCGCCGCCGCGCAGGAGCTCTCCGCCTCCGACCGTGACAAGATCGAACAGATGGCCACGGCCGCCGACCGCCGGGCGCGGGAGCTGCGCCGGGAATTCGATCGCTGCTGCCACATGGTCGGAGAGCGCCGGGACGAGCGGGAGCGTTGCCTGAAGGACTTCCGCGCGCGGCACCACGACGAACTGGACGTGGATCAGATCTTCGAGGTGGACGCCGCCATCGCCGCGGTGCACGAGGCGCGCGAGCGCGCCCAGGGAAACGTGGAAGACACGCTGGAACACGCCGGGAAGCTCCTGGGCGCCCGGCTCGGACCGGACGAGGAGGGCATTCGCCTGGAGCGGGTCATCGGCCCGCCCCTGGACCGCCTGGCTCTCGGCGAAGAAGGCCTGATCCTCCTCATCGACGGCGTCCCGATGCGGACGCTGGTGGCCAGCGAGCAGATCTCCCGGCTGGAACGCTGCCAGGAGAAGCCGCTCGAGCTCTTGCTGCGCTACGGCGGCCGCGACGAGGTCGCCTTCGAGCGGGTGGAGTTGCGCTGCGGCCCGGCGGCCGAGGCGCGCCGGCTCTCGAAGACCTCCGCGCCCCACGAGGGATGTTCCAGCGCGGCCAGCGATGCCGAAATTCGCCTGGGCATGAGCCTGTGCTACCTGGGAGCCGAGGGCCGCATCGTGGTGGAGCAAGTCTGCGCCGACGGCCCGGCGGCCGCCGCCGGCGTACGCCCCGGCCAGCAGTTCGATCGACTCAACGACGAACCGTTGCTCGCCATGCCCTGGAGCCGCATCCGCGAGGTGCTGGCCGCCTTCCCCCAAAAGCCGGTGCGGTTCGACCTCAGCACCGGCACCTTGACCTCTCCCGCGGCGTTCTCCGCCGCCGCGTTGGACGAACGCCAAGCCGCCTCTTGCTGGCGAGCCATCGTGGAGAGCCGCACCCCCGAGGACACCTCCCCCGAGCCATGATCCGCATCACCAGCTACCTCCACCGCGATACGCTGCACGATTCCATCTACCGCTGGATGTGCGACGACGTCCGTCCGGGGGACGGCTGGCTCATCACCAGCCTGGTGGCTTTCAACAACGCCTTCGTGTCGCGCTACCTGGCCGATTTCGCGCGCAAGGCGTTCTCCGGCGCGCACCCCGAAGTGCCGTTGGTCGGACGGCCGGTGCACACCAAGGGCGAGCTCAAGGACGCCATCGTGGTCCGGCCCCCCTACACCAACGCCCGCATCGAGGAGATGCTGTCGCAGTACCACATGCACCCCGAGCGCTACTATCGCGAGACGCCGTTCTCGGCGCACCTGTACTTCATTCCCTACTCCTGCGGCGACGTGTACGTGGGCTCCCATCGCATCAAAAGGGTGCGGCGCCTGGCCGAAAAGAGCGCCCGGCGCATCATCGACCGTATCTTCGCCAACATCCGCGAGCGCGCCAACGCCCTGGCCGACGATCGCGCCCGCCGGCTGGGCATCCCGCGGGAGAGCCTGGTCACCCAGCCCGAGGACATGGCCCGCGAGTTCGAGAAGGCCGAGAGCAAGCTGATCGATGACCTGCGCAACAAGCGCCGCATCCAGGAGAACGGCGAGCTCATCATCAACGACGTGGCCGGTATCAAGGTGATCAGCGAGGATCCCGACCCCGAGCCGCTGGTGTCCCGCCTGTGCCAGGGCCAGGACTGCGAGATCGTCGAGATCGAGCCGCACCGCGGACACTACAATGCCACCAACATCCTGGTGCGCCTGCGGCCCGACAAGGCCCGCCTGTTGCAACAGCCGCTCGGCGGGGCCTTTTTGCGCCTCATGCACAGCCGGGGGCTGGACGCGGAGCAGGCCAACCGGGCCTTCGTAGACTTCGTGCAGAGCGGCGAGGACACGGTGAACATCGAGGTGATCATCTCCAGCTACCAGGAGATGCTGGAGAGCGAGATCGGCCGCTGCATGCACGAGGACCGGATCATCGAGCAGCGCCTGCGCCAGGAGTACCGTAGCTACCTGGCCAAGAACGTGGAGTACCTGATGGAGTACCTGTTCGCCTTCGGCATCAGCCCCCAGACCGAGGTGCGCGAACTGCCCATCAAGCTGTGGAACCGCCACCTGCCGGACTACTTCGACGACGCGGTGAAGCGGCTTTTCAACATCCCCCCGATGAACGTGGTGGAGTAGCGCCCGGCTCCGTAGCCAAGCGCGCGGGAGAGTCTGGGATGCCCCGCGTCTTGTCCCGGTAGAGATCCATCTCGGCCCGGGTGCGCTCCGGCGTCCAGCCACAGCGCCGCGCCACGAAGGCCGCGCTCTTTTCGAGATCTTTCTCGCTCAGGCGGGCGCGGTTCCCGACGCCGGTACGCCGGGTCAGCACGTCGCACAGGCTGACGGCCATCTCGTCGCGGACGGCCACTTCCAGGTGCGCCAGGGTCTCCCCTCCGTCACCGATGGGCTCGGCCAGCGCCTCGTCGCGCGCGAGCAGTTCGAGCACGGCCTGCGCCTCGTTACCATAGGCGTCCACGGTGGCCGAGACCGCCGTGGCGGGGAGGCGGGCGTATTGATCCAACAGTTGCCGCCGCAGTTCGGTCAGTGGCACTCGCGGCGTCCCGGGCAAGGGCTCGAGCGCGGTGACACACGAGACCTTGGGCCGCCCCAGGTAGGCCATGACCCGATCGAGCACCTTTCGCGCCAGGTTGCGGCTGGTGGTGTACTTGCCGCCCACCACCGAGAACAGCCCGGCGCAACCTCGCTTGCGGTAATCCAGGATCTCGTAGCGGCGGGAGGCCTGGTACACCGAGGTCTCCTGGTCCACCAGCGGGCGCATGCCGCCGTAGCGATAGACCACGTCCTCGGCGCGAAGCCCGGCGCGCGGCAGGGCTTCGTTCACCTCGGCCAAGAACTCCGCCTCGTCGGCGTCGCTCACCGCGAACCGGTCGGGCGAATCCGTAAACTCGCTGTCGGTGGTGCCGATGAGCGAGCGCGCGCGCCAGGGGATGACGAAGAAGTGGCGGCCCGCCCGGGTGCGCAGCACCAGGGCGTGCTCGCGGGTCAGTGGGCGGGTGACCAGGTGGATGCCCTTGGAGCGGCGCAGCGCCACCGCCTCCGAAAGGCCGGCCAGCGCGTCCAGGCTGTCGGCCCACGGCCCCGCGGCGTTCACCACCGCCGCGGCCCGGACCTCGCGCCGGCGTCCCTCCAATCGATCCAACACCTCGACCGCGGACACCCGCCCCTGGGAGAGCTGGAGCGCGGTCACCGGGCAATAGTTGAGGACCAGCGCCCCGCGCGACGCGGCGCCGCGGATGAACTCCAGGCACAGCCGCTCGGGCTCGCACCGGCAATCGTAGTAGCGGGCGCCCCCGGTGAGCCCTTCCCCGCCGATCACTGGCTCGGCGGCCATGGTGGCCGCGGGGTCCAGCATGCGGTGGCCGGGCAGGCGCTGCTCCGGGTCGGCCAGCCGGCCCCGGTCCCAGGAGAGCGCGCCGTACAGCAGCATGCCCGCCCGGATCATCGTCTTCCGGTTGCCCCGCCGGTAGGTCGGAATGAGGAAGGGCTGCGGGCGCACCAGGTGGGGCGCCAGCATCTGCAAGATGCGCCGCTCGCGCAGCGACTCGCGCACCAGCCCCAGCTCCCCGTTCTTGAGGTAGCGCAGCCCGCCGTGGATCAACTTGCTGGTGGCCGAGGTGGTGGCGCCGCCGAAATCCCCGCGCTCCACAAGCGCCACGCGCAAGCCGCGTAAAGCCGCGTCCCAGGCCAACGTCGCCCCGGTGATGCCCCCGCCCACGATCAGCAGGTCGAAGGGCTCCTTCTCCAGCCGGTCGGGTTCACGCAGCATGGGTGACGGCATGGCTCGTTCTAGCCGCGGCGCAGCGCCTCGAGCACCCGCTCGGGTGTGAACGGCGCCTGGCGCAGGCGCACGCCCACGGCGTCGAAGATGGCGTTGGAGATGGCCGGCATCGGGCCGTTGATGCCGATCTCGGAGACGCTTTTCGCGCCGAACGGGCCGGTGGGCTCGTAGGTCGGGACCAGGATGGTGGTGAGCTGCGGCACGTCCCGGGTGCAGAAGATCTTGTACTCGCGGAAGCTGTCGTTGCGCATGCGCCCCTGCTCGGTGAACAGGTACTCCTCGCACAGGGCGTAGGAGATGCCGTTCAGCACCGCGCCCTCGGTCTGCCCCTCGGCCAGCTGGGGGTTGATGGCCGTGCCGCAGTCCACCGCGGCCACGTATTTTTCGACCTTCACCAGGCCGGTCTCGGTGTCGACCACCACCTCGGCGAAATGGGCCGAGAATGGCGGCGGGCTCTTCTCGGAGATGTGGGAGGCGAACCCGGCGATCTGCTGCTGGTCGTGCTCGTACAGGCTGTGACAGGCGACGCGGGCGAGGGTCACCGACTTTCCCCCCGGGGCCACGGCCGAGCCATTCTCCAGCCGGATCTCGGAGGCCTTGGCGGAAAGCAAGCGGGCGGCCACCTTGCGGATCTGGGCCGCGGCGTTCTCGGCGGCTTTGCGCACGGCCATCCCCGACAGGTAAGTGGTGCTGGAAGCGTAGGCCCCCACGTCGAAGGGCGTGAGATCGGTGTCCGAGCTGGTCACCACGATCTGCTCCACGTTCACTCCCAGCACCTCGGCCGCCACCTGGGCCAGCACGGTGTCCGAGCCCGTGCCCAGATCGGTAGCGCCCACCAGCAGGTTGAACGACCCGTCCTCGTTGAGCTTGAGGAAGGCTCCGCCCATGTCCACCTGGGGGATGCTGGAGCCCTGCATGAGCGCGCACATGCCGATGCCGCGGCGCAGGGCCCCTTGCGGCGCGTGCCAGCGGGCGTTGCCCCACTTCTTCTTCCAGCCGATGGCCCGGGCCCCGAGCTTGAGGCAACGCTCCAGCCCGGTGGAGCCGATGCTCTGCTCCACGCCCTCGGAGCCTTCGCCCAGGGCGCGGAAGATGGGCGAGGTCTCTCCCTTGCGGATGGCGTGCCGGCGGCGCAGCTCGATGGGGTCGCAACCCAGGCGGCGCGCCAGCTCGTCCATCAGGGACTCCATGGCGAAGGCCGCCTGGGTGGCGCCGTACCCCCGGTAGGCCCCGGCCACCGGCAGGTTGGTGTACACCGCGTCCGCCGTGAAGCGGATGTGGGGCCAGCGGTACAGCGGCAGTACCTTGGAGCCGCAGTTGCAGGACACGGTGAGGGCGTGCGAGCCGTAGGCCCCGGTGTTCGACAGCACCCGCAGGTCCACCGCGGCCAGCTCCCCGTTCTTTTGGGCGCCGATCTTCAGGCCGACCACCATGGAGTG
>CAZLNM010000058.1:980-30875 GCA_964561025.1 uncultured Myxococcales bacterium | reverse complement strand
CCAGCCCATTTTATCCTCATGACCACTGTCCAAAAAATGGGGTCCATTATAGTTCTCTTTGTCCGAAGTCCCTTCTCAGCGTAGAAACATCAGCCCAACTCATCTCATTATTTATGCTGAGATCATAAGACATGAATGATATTGTCGGATTGTCACCAATGTAACGACAGCAGTTGCTCCCAGGCCCAGGCCAAAAAGGATCATTGAGCGAACAATGCCAATTTGGATTTTGAGTTTGGCAATCATTATCAGAACTGCAGGAACTGAAGCAATATAGGTCAACCAGACCGTATATATGGCCAGCTTCATGTTTCATAACATTAACACCATAATGCCTCGCAAATAGCCAGGACTTTTTGTAGAAATCACATGCATGGTTGGTGTTTAAGATGATTTTAATCCCACAACTCCCGTATGGCAGCACAGCTGCTGAATATTGACAACCATAGAATTCTGCAGTCGTTATCTCAACCCCATAAAACGGCATGCATTTCTGAAAATATGTATCGCAAAAATAGCCACTTGAGCAATCGTTGTTAGAATAGCATGAATTGGTAGCTCCATCATGCGCGAAAGAAAATCCAATGTCTGCACCACTGTCACGCCAGACAGACCGAAATGCTTCGGAAAATAAACGCCTCACTTCATCGTATGTAAGTTCAGTGTTAGATATCCATTTAGCTGTATCAATCCAGACAACTGGATAGTTCCTTGTGCATCCCTTTGAGAAAAATGCTGCTTGGCTATCGTATAGGTAGTTCTTGGAATTGGCGAGAACAGGAAATAGTATCAAAAGCTGAAAGATTAATATCGACATCAACACCATCTTGGAAGTACCTCTATCGACATGCCGTTGCATGTTCCCTCCTTAATAATCAAAGGAATGCGAGAACATCACATGGGCTAGTCGAGAGAGGAAAGATTAGCGCCCTTACAACTAAATAGATTGGCCTGCCTGCCTGCCTGCCTGCCTGCCTGCCTGCCTGCGCAAAGATCGTGCCGCAAGTCTCAAAGTACACCCGCCTTCACGGTTCAACAGCTTCTGTCAACTTATTGATCACAGACTATGCAGGTCTTGTCAAGGTCGCCTTCAATCTATTGCCCGGCCTGCGACCGAGCAGCCTCACCCAGCAATCCGAGAGCCGACTCCCATTAATGCATAATTACCGAGCGGCGGATTCTCTTTCCCGGACTACGGATTCTATTGACAGCCGCTCGGGCGGGCAGGTAATATGCGGCACCCGATGGCGGGAGGAGTGCGCAACTCAACAGGAATACGGGCTTTTTTACCGAATCGATATTTCGCGGTGAAAGGAGAATCCATGAAAGCGTGTCTTTGCCTCGTTCTTACGCTCGGCCTCCTCGGCCTCGGCGCAACGGCCTCGGCCCAGGTGTGCCAGAACCCGACACCGCTCGCCTGCAGCGATACGCTGAGCGGCGATTCCAGCGCGGCCGGGACCATGAACCGCATCAACACCAGCTCGTGCTTCAGCTACGCCCTGGCCGGCAAGGAATCCTACTACCTGCTCACCCTGCCCCAGGCCTCGCCGGTCCACCTCGTGCTGACCCCCACCACGGCCTGGGATCCGGCGCTGCTGGTCTTCCCGCAGCGCACCTGGGACTGCGCCACCACGGCCTGCGTGGCGGCGGCCGACGACGGCGTGGACGGCGACCCCGAGATCATCGACGCCGTGCTCCCCGCGGGCAACTACTACGTGGTGGTGGACGGCTACGGATCCACCGGCCAGGGCCCGCACACCATCCAGCTTCTGTGCCAGGAGTGCGGGCTGGAGACCTGCGGCGACACCATCGACCAGGACTGCGATGGCTCCGACACCACCTGCCCGGCGCTGGCCGCGGACGTCTCCATCTCCTGCCCGCAGAGCCCGCTGGTGATCGACACCGCCACCCAGGGCCACGCCAACATCGACGACTACGCCGGCCTGGGAGCCGCCAACGGCTTCGACTGGAGCGCCAACGAGTACCTGCTGCGCTTCGCCCCCTCGGTGCCCACCGGTTACACCGTGGCCACCGACCGGCTGGACCTGTTCTTGCTGCTGGCCTTCGCCCCCGGCGTCCCGAACCCGGACGGCCTGGTGACCTTCGCGGGCGAGACCTTCGTGCCCTACGGCTATCCGCAGAGCATCACCTTCCTGGTCCAGGGCAACGAGGAGATGTTCATCTCCATCGACGGCGAGAGCGGCGCCACCGCCACGGTGAACGCCACCGTCACCTGCTACGAGAACGAGACCTGCCCGGCCCCCGCGGGCGCGCTCACCTGCAGCAGCTCCGGCGTGGCCGGCGACACCACCGGCCTGCCCAACAGCATGAACGTGTACAGCATCGTGCTGGCCGCGTACCCCGGCCCCGACGCGGTGTACTCGTTCACCTCGCCGACCGCGCAGCGGGTCACCATCAACACCTCGATGGGCGGCACCTTCACCCGGCCGCGCCTGTTCGTGATCGAGGAGGTGGGCGGGGCCTGCAAGCCGGCCCACACCATCACCCGTTGGACGCCGGTCAGCCCGCTGCCCAACCCCATCCCGGTGACCTTCGACGCCGAGGCCGGTAAGACCTACTACTTCGTGGTGGACGGTCGGGGCGCCAGCGACTTCGGCACCTTCACCATCGGCGTCGCCTGCACCGCCGCCTGCGCCGCAGGCGAGGTCACCTGCCCCACCGGCTGCGCCGCGCTGCCCAGCGATCCGTTCAACTGCGGCGGCTGCGGCAACGACTGCGCGGCGCTGCTCCCGAACGTCGCCACCGCCACCTGCGCCGCCAACGCCTGCGGCATCGCCACCTGCGATCCGGGCTTCGGCAACTGCGATACGAACGTCGCCAACGGCTGCGAGACCAACACCCAGACCAGCTTCGACAACTGCGGCTCCTGCGGCCACCCCTGCCAGAGCGGCCAGGTGTGCCAGAACGGCGTGTGCGTGAGTGGCTGTTCGGGCGGGCTGACCGACTGCGGCGGCTCGTGCGTGGACACCAACACCGACCTCGCCCACTGCGGTGGCTGCAACCAGCCCTGCGACCGAGCCCACGCCGCGGAGACCTGCGTCGCTGGCGTGTGCACGCTGGGCACCTGCGAGGCGGGGTGGGGCAACTGCGACCAGACCGCGACCAACGGCTGCGAGCAGGCGCTGAACACCCTGCAGCACTGCGGCCTGTGCAACCAGGCCTGCACCCCCTCCCACGGCACCGGCAACTGCGACAGCGGCACCTGCGTGGTGGTGTCCTGCGAGGCCGGCTTCGAGGATTGCAACCACCAGGCCGCCGACGGCTGCGAGGCGCAACTGGCCTCCGACCCGGCCAACTGTGGCCAGTGCGGCAACGCCTGCAGCTTCGACCACGCCACGGCCAAGTGCGCAAATTCCGTGTGCGCCATCGACTTCTGCGACCAGTTCTTCGGCGACTGCGACAGCGACCCGGCCAACGGCTGCGAGACCTCGCTGGCCAGCAAGGATCACTGCGGCCGCTGCGACGTCCAGTGCACCCGCATCGAAAACTGCATCAAGCAGGGCCTCAACTACAAGTGCTCCTCGACCTGCGCCGACGTGGATCAGGACACCTTCGCCGACGCCGACTGTGGCGGTGACGACTGCGACGACACCGACGCCAGCATCAAGCCGGACGCGGTCGAGACCTGCAACGGCAAGGACGACAACTGCAACGGCGCCATCGACGAGGGCTTCGACCAGGACGGCGACGCCTACACCTCCTGCGGCACCCCGGCCGACTGCAACGACGCCGATCCCACGGTGTACCCCGGCGCCCCGGAAGTATGCGGCGACGGCGTGGACCAGGACTGCGCCGGCGGCGATCTCGCCTGCACCTGCCCCGACGCGGACAAGGACGGCGAGGCCGACAAGGCCTGTGGCGGGGCGGATTGCGATGACGCCAACCCCCGCATCAACAGCAAGGCCATGGAGATCTGCGACGGCATCGACAACAACTGCGACGGGGTGATCGACATCGCCACCGTGAACGGCAAGACCATCGACGTGTGCGACAAGGAGGTCGAGGGCTGCGGCGGCTGCGCCTCTACGAACGGGAGCGGCCCGTTCGCCGGCCTGCTCTTGCTGGCCCTGGGCCTGCTGTTGCGCCGGCGCGGCTAGTCAAGCCTCTTTCCGGCGCTCCTCGCAGCGCCGCATGGACGATCAAAGCCCCCGCTGCGCCTCGCGCGGGGGCTTTTTTTCATGAACCCTGAATCCTCCATCCCGTCGCCGGCCCTCGCGGCGCTGCTCGCGGCGCTGTCGCGCGAGCGGCGGGCCCGGGCTCCGGGCCTGACCCTGGCGGCGCGGGGCTGGTTGTGCGCCGAACTATCCCGCCACCTGCCCACCGGCGCGCTGTGGATCCTCCCCGATGAACCCGCCGCCGAGGCGGCCGAGGACGTGGCGCGTTTCTTCCTGGGCTTGCCCCCCGAGGATGCCCTCGGCCCCGGCGCCCCGCTGGCCCGCTTCCCGCTGCACCAGCCGTACCCCTACGAGGACCTCTCGCCCGATCGGGACGCGCTGCTCGATCGCATGGGGCTGCTGTCTCGCCTGGTTCAGAAGGACGCGCCCCGGCTCATCGTAACCTCGGCGCCGGCCCTGCAACGCCGCTGCGCGCCGCCGCGAGACATCGATCGACTCTCGTTCATGGTGATGAAGGACGAGGATCTGGACCGCGAGGCGCTGGCCCGCGACCTGGATCGGTCGGGGTACCGCCGGGTGCCGCTGGTGGAAGACGCCGGGACCTTCGCCATCCGCGGCGGCATCGTCGACGTCTTCGGCCCGCCGCTGTCGCAGCCCATCCGCATCGAGCTCCTCGGCGATCGGGTGGAACACCTGCGGGCCTTCGACGCGGCCAGCCAGCGCACCCTGCACGAGCTCACGCACGTCATCCTGGGCCCCGCCGGTGAGATCCCCCGGGACCCGGAGATCACCGCGGGTGCGCTCTCTGTGCTCGATCGCCTGGCCACCGAGCAGGACATCGCGGCCCCGCGCTGGCAGCCGCTGCTGCGCGCGCTCAAGGCGGGCCTGTACCCGATCGGCGTCGAGAACCTGCTGCCGGCGTTCTACCCTTCCCTGGCCAGCCTGTTCGATTTTCTCCCCGCCTCGACCGCGGCGGTCCTCGATGGGGTCGCGGTGAAGGCCAGCGGCCGCGAGGAGTACGAGCGCGCCCGCCAGAGCCATGAGCGGGCCCGGCGCGAGGGCCGCCTGGCGTTCCGCCCGGAGCAAATCTGGCTCGAGCCGGAGGCGCTGTCGTCCCAGATCGAGCAACGGCCGGTGGTCGAGCTGGGCATCGGAACCGAGGACGCCTTCGAGGCGCGCCTCGAGTGCCAACCCCTGCGGGGACTCCGGCAGGCCGCGCTCCAGGGCGCGGCGGGTGAGACGCCGCTCCTCCCGCTGCTCGAGCTGCTGCGGCGGCTGCGCTCGCAGGGCCGGCGGATCTTCATCGCCTCCAGCTCTCCGGCGCGCAGCCGCGAACTCAAGGCCTTGCTGGGGGCCCGCGGGGTTCCGACCCGGATCGAGAGCGGGCCGTTCGACCCGGCCTGGCAGCTCGAAGACTTGCCGGCCCAGGCGGTGCGGCTCCTGGAGGGCACGCTCCCCGAGGGGTTCGAACTCGCCGCCCCGTCGCTGGCGTTCTTGCCCGACAGCGAGATCTTCGGCGCCACCCGGCGGCGCTCACGCCTTCCCCCGCCCCGCCACACACTGGAACTGAGCCCGGGCGACCTGGTGGTGCACAGCGACTTCGGCATCGGCCGCTTCGACGGGCTCACACGCCTGCGCGCGGGCGGCGCGGAGGGCGATTTTCTGCTGCTCTCGTACCGGGACGGCGATCGCCTGTACCTGCCGGTGACCCGGATGAACCTGCTGGAGAAATACCGCTCCCCGGAAGGAACGGCGCCGGCGCTATCCCGCCTGGGCGGCACCAGCTGGCTGCGCACCCAGCAGAAGATCAAGGCCTCGCTCCTGGAGATGGCCGCGGAGCTGGTGCAGACCGAGGCCCGCCGCCGCGCCCGCCCCGGCCGCGCCACCGCTCCGCCCGGACCCGAGCTGAGCGCCCTGGAGGCGTCCTTTCCTTTCGAGGAGACCGAGGATCAGGCGCGCGCCATCCAGGAGGTGCTCGCGGATCTCGCGCGGCCACAGCCCATGGATCGCCTGGTGTGCGGGGACGTCGGCTTCGGCAAGACCGAGGTGGCGGTGCGGGCCGCCCTGCTCAAGGCCCTCGACGGCCAGCAGACCGCGGTGCTGGTGCCGACCACGCTGCTGGCCATGCAGCACCTGCACACGTTTCGCGCCAGGCTCTCGGAGCATGCGCTGCGGATCGAGATGCTGTCGCGCCTCGTCCCCGCCACGCGCCAGAAGGAGATCATCGCCGATCTGGCCGCGGGAAAGGTGGACGTGGTCGTCGGCACCCACCGGCTCCTGCGCGAGGACGTGAAGTTCGCCGATCTGGGCCTGCTGGTGATCGACGAGGAGCACCGCTTCGGGGTGCGGCACAAGGAGCGCCTCAAGACGCTCCGCGCGGACGTGGACGTGCTGACCATGACGGCCACGCCCATCCCGCGCACCTTGCACATGAGCCTGCTTTCCCTTCGCGACGTGAGTGTCATCCAGACTCCCCCCCGCGGGCGGCGGGCCATCCGCACCCTGCTCATGCCCTTCTCCGCGCGGCGGGTGCAGGAGGCGGTGCGCCAGGAGCTGGCCCGCGGCGGGCAGGTGTTCTTCGTCCACAACTGGGTCAAGAGCCTTCCGGCGCTGCGCCGTTTCCTGGAGCGCCAGGTGCCCGAGGCGCGGGTGGCCATCGCCCACGGACAGATGCCGGAGCGCACGCTCGAGGAGGTGATGACCGCCTTCGTGAAACGCGAGGTGGACGTGCTCTTGTGCACCTCGATCATCGAGTCCGGCCTGGACATCCCCTCGGCCAACACGGTGATCATCCACCGCGCCGACCGCTTCGGCTTGGCCCAGCTGCATCAGATCCGCGGCCGGGTCGGCCGGGCCAGCGAGCGGGCCTACGCCTACCTGCTCACGCCGCCGCTGGATCTCGTCACCCCCGAGGCGCGCGAGCGTCTGGAGGCGCTGGTCGCCCACAGCGAGCTGGGGGCCGGCTTTCGCATCGCCAACGAGGACCTGGAGCTGCGCGGCGCCGGCAACCTGCTGGGCCGCGACCAGTCGGGGCACATCGCCGCGGTGGGCTTCGAGATGTACTGCCGCCTGCTGGAGCGGGCGGTGGCCGAGGTCAAGGGCCAGGCCGATCGCGGCGCGGCCGATCCGGAGGTGCGCCTCCCCGTGGCCGGCTTCTTGCCGGAGGGATACGTCCCCGAGCTGGACCAGCGCCTCGATCTCTACGCCCGCCTCAGCCGGGCCGAGGGCGAAGAAGACCTCACGCGCCTGGAGGCCGAGATGGAGGATCGCTTCGGGCCGCTCCCGCCCGAGGTGGAGAGCCTGCTCTCGCTGCTGCTGCTCAAGCAGAGGCTGCGCGCGCTCAAGGCGATCTCCATCGAGTGCGCCGGCGCGCAGGTCACGCTGACGCTGGCCGCGGAGCACCCGCTGAACGCGCAGCGGCTTGCGCGGCTGACCCTGTCCCGCCCGGAGGAGATGGCGCTCACCCCGGAGGGCGCACTCAAGCTGCGCTTGCCACCGGCGGCCCGGGCCGACCCGCTGCCATTCATCAGCGCCTGGCTCGACGAGCTGTCCGCCTGCCGAAGCGCTCCGTGACTCGCATCGTACCCAGCCGGTGGCCCATCCCGCTGTCCCTTTGACGGGCTCTGACCGTGGTCCCACGTCGCGTGCGAACGCGCTGCCTCACTCGGCCCCACGCTCGCGCCTGCCGGCAACACGGGCCACAACCGCCCGCGACTCCATCCCCGCGCAAATCAGCTTCGCTTGGAGATACGAGAGCCGCCTGGTGTCGATTTCCCTGATTCAGCCGCGGATCTCTTCGAACACCGGGGCCGAGACCGGTGTGGGGGTGCCGATGGCGATGCGGCGCACCAGGCGATCCAGCTCCTTCATCGAGGCCGGATCGTCCTTGGAAAAGCACACACCGAAGCCCTTCCCCGGCTGCACCCAGGCCACCTTGCCGGGCAGGTCGATCGGGGTGTCGTGGCCGGGCGGGTAGACCTTGAACAGGATCTGCCGCCCGATGGCCGGGGGATTGCGGCTCTCGATGAAGGCCCCGCCCGCCGAGATGTTGCGGGCGTAGTCCACCACGAAGTCGGTGGCGCTGCGGTAGGTCACCCGCAGGGTGGTGGCGAAGCGCGGGGCGCGCCGCTCGCTGCTGTTCTGGGGCGCCGCGTTTCCACTCAACATGGCCTCGCGCTTGTCCACTTCCGACGAGAGGAATCCGATGCCCGCCATCCGCCCTGTGCCCTCGCGCCGGCACCACAGCACCGCGCCGCGCAGGGTGTGCTGCTCATTGGCGTCCGCGATACGGATGCACAGCTCGACCGGGGAGCCGGCTTCCAGGTCCTCCCGCACCGGGACCATGAGCCCGCCGTGAGGCGCCTCGGTGAGGTAGGCGCGCACGAGGTCGCGGCGCTGGGGTACGCTCCAGGAGAGTTTCTTGAGCCAGGCTTGCATGGACTCAACCGCGATCATTCTCCTCCCCGCTTCGCCGACCACCGAGCCGGCCATCTGTGAGCGGACCGTAACAAAAAGAGATCGCAAAGGTCAAGCGTTGTGTTTGGAAATTCTGCTGCGGCTGAAGCGGTACACTACCACCAGCAACAGGCACCACGCGCCGCCCGTGACGCGCCCGGACGAGGAATCACACCCGCCGCACGAGCCGAGAAGTCGGTCCCGAAAGCCCTCGTCACCGCCAGCGTCCGTCCCCGTGCCATCCGCCCCGTCCGCCCCATCTTGCGAAGGATCTCCGCCATCGTCCCCGCTCACATCGCCGGCGTCCGGTTCCATCCCGGTATCTCCCAATCCCGCATCGAACGCATCGCCACCGGCGTCGCCACCGCCATCGGCGCCGCCATCGCCGCCGTCCTGCGGGCTCGCGCCCTTCGACGCCTTGAGCACCACCGCCGAGAACGGCGGGAGGGTGAGCCGGACCTCGTCCTGGAGCTGGCCCGAGAGCGGAACGTATCGCGGCACGACCGTCTCGCCGTTCTCGTTGTTCTGGTTGATGTCGGCGCCGCTGAGCGTGACCGTGGCCAGCGGGGCCAGCCGGTGCGGCAGGCGCACCTCGCGCGGCTCGCTGCGGTGGCGGTTGATGAGCAGCACGGAGTAGGTGTCATTTTCCAGGTACGGGTAGCAGGCCACGAAGGGCACGCCCCGTTCGCCAGTGAGCGCGTCGTCCCAGGCGCCGCCGCCCTGGACGGCGCACCCCACCAGGTCGCCGGCAAGTTCGGTGTTGAACATCTTCAGGGCGAAGAACGCCGGCTTGCGCCACACCTCGGGGTACGGCCCGGTGGCGCCCCAGATGTTGCCGCCGTAATGGAAGTGGTTGTTCACGGTCACCCCGGCGCGGTTGGCCGCGGCGTACACGTCGAGCAACGACACCGCCGCGCCCAGGCTGACCTCCTTGAAGTAGAGCGGAGACGGGTTCTGCAGGTCCGGCTCGTAGGGCCCCCAGGTGGCGTTGCCCTCGTACACGGTGGTCTCGATGTCGCGCCCGCCGTTGGCCTGGCGAAAGGCGGCCTTCATGGCGCCGATGGCCCGCTCGTGCCACACCGCGCTCGCGAACAGCGCCCCGAAGATGGCCTCGTCGCTGTCGCTCGCGCTCCCCTCGCCGTAGTAGAGGTCGATGGTGGAGAAGTCCGTCATGGCGCCGATGGCCGGGACCAGGGTGCCGTCATAGGAGCCCGGCCAGCCCCCCAGCCACACGTCGGGGCTGCGCCCGCAGAAACCGGCGCGCATGTTCGGCCGCCAGCCGGGGCGGGACTTCATCTCGGCGAACCTGCGCGCGCAGTAGGTGGCGTAGTTCTCCATCTGCTGCCGTTGGCTCTCCTGGCCGGTGAGGTCCATGTCCCACTTGCCGTCGGGCGTACCCCACAACTCGTTACCGAGCTCGAGGTAGATACTGCCGAACATTCCATCCCAGCGCGCGAAGCCGTCGGCCTGCCGACGGGCGCCGTACGCCGTCTCGGGGCCTCCCCCGAGGTAATCCACCAGGTTGCCGTGATCGGCGTAGACGCTCTCCAGCACCTCGCGGGTGAGGTCGCCGACCTGCCAGTGACTCCCGTCCGAGAACGCCGGCGGCACGGTGAGGAACGGGTCGGCCCCCACCTCCCGGCACAGGCGCAGGAAGGTGCCCAGATCCAGATCGGGGCCGAGCGCCGGCGGACCGTAGTCGAGATCCCACAAGCGCCGAAGGTAGCTCTCGAGCGGGATGCCGTTCACGCCCAGGCCGCCCAGGCGCAGCGTGGCCGGCCGGAGTTCCCGGAGGCGGGACACGAAAGTGGCACACAGCCCGGTGGCCGGATCGATGTCGTCCACGTCCCAGGCCACCAGGTCGTCCAGCCAGTAGGTGCCCGCGTCCATGAAGCGGATGGTGATGCCCCGCAACAGGTGGTCGGCGGCCGGCCGGTAGTCGCTCATGACCACGGCCCATGACGTTCCGGCGGATAGATCCGCGCCGTAGATCCCCTGCCAACCCCCGTCGAGCACACCCAGGCGGAGGCGCAAGCCCTCCTGAGAAGCGCGCACCCGCACCTTGATGCGGTAGGTGTGGCCCGCGCGCGCCGTCATCCGCAGCGGCGCCTGGGGCAGGTCGGCGCGGCCCTGGTTCATGGAGGCGCCGGCCGCGGCCACCACCACCTTCTGGCACTGCGCTCCGGAGGTTCCGCCGGCCTCCACGCTGGCGGTGAGCGAGCCGCCGGCGTACCAGGGCCAGCCCTCGCGGGCGAAGCCGTTGGTGTCCGCCGGGCCCTCGAAACTGGGATCGTCGACCAGGATGGCGCCGACGAAGTTGTACCACGAGCCGCCGCCGTTCACCCCGATCCCCAGCCGGCTCTTCTTCGCGATCACGGCGTCGTCGAGCGTCACCGTGACCACCTCCTGAGCGGAGCCTGTAGGGGCAAGGAAGACAGCGGCGACAACCAAGAGGGAGCCGAGAAGCGTTCTTCTCATGGAAAGGCAGGATATCACAACCGCCTGGCCCTGGATCACCCTTCGCAGGAGCGGCCGTTCGACCGATGACCTGTTTTTTCCTGTGGTGATAGAGTATCTTTTACTGAATGGAATTGTACCTTGGAGGTCTTATTATGAAATACCGGATCCTGGTCGGGCTTTCCCTGAGCCTTCTGCTTTCGTGCTCGAGCAAGACGGCGCCGGGGCCGACGCCGTGCAACGGGCCGGCGGACTGCCCGCCGGGGCAGGGGTGCGTGGGCGGGTTCTGCGCCAAGGAGTGCAGCGCGCCGGCCGACTGTCCCTCCGACCGGGTGTGCGTGTCGGGCCACTGCCTGCTCCCCTGCGACGACGATGGCGACTGCGGGGATGAGGGCGAGTGCAAGAACGGCTACTGCGTCCGCAAGGAGAAGCCCGACGGCGGCAGCGACGGCGACGGTTCGGCCTGTATCGATCGCGACGGCGACGGCTACGGCAAGGACTGCGCCGCGGGGCCGGACTGCAACGACGACGACGGGCGCATCCACCCGGGGGCCACCGAGGACTGCCACGACGACATCGACAACAACTGCGACGGGAAGAGCGACTCGGCCGACCCGGCCTGCACCTGCCGGCAGGGGGAGAGCCGCACCTGCTACACGGGGCCGGCGGGGACGGAGAACCGCGGGGTGTGCCGCTCGGGCGTGTCGCGTTGCGGGCCGGACGGGGTGTTCGGCATGTGCGAGGGGGAGCGGCTGCCGGCGGAGAACCCGGAGGCGAGCTGCGACGGGCAGGACAACGACTGCAACGGGCAGACGGACGAGGGGCTCACCAACCGCTGCGGCGCGTGCGCGCCGCCGGACAGCGAACTTCAAGAGCTGTGCGGGAACGGGCTGGACGACAACTGCGACGGGCGGGTGGACGAGGGGTGCAGCTGCGATCCGGACTGCGGCTGTCCGACGCCGCCGGGGACGTGCACCTGCCATCCGCCGGTGCACCAGCCGTGCTACTCTGGGCCGGTGAGCACGCTGGGGTTCGGGGAGTGCCGGGGGGGGTTCCACGACTGCGTGCAGCAGGCGGGCGGGACGTACGCCTGGAACGAGTGCCAGGGCGAGGTGCTGCCGGCGGCGGAGTGCGCGGGCGGGGTGGCGGATGGGAAGGACAACGACTGCGACGGGATGACGGACGAGGACTGCCTGCCGGACGGGGATGGGGACGGGCACCGGCCGCCGCAGGACTGCGACGACAATGACGCGGCGGTGAACCCGGGCGCGGCGGAGGTGTGCAACGGGCGGGACGACAACTGCAACGGGCTGACGGACGAGGGGGTGCAGAACGCCTGCGGGACGTGCGGGGCGGTGGGGGACGAGGTATGCGGGGACGGGCTGGACAACGACTGCGACGGGGAGGTGGACGACGGGTGCGGGGGTTGTCTGGGTTCAGAGACGCTGCCGTGTTACCGTGGTCCGCCGGAGACGGCGGGGCACGGGAGCTGCAAGTACGGGGAGATGCGCTGCGACGGGGAGTTCTGGGGCCCGTGCACGGGGGACGTGACACCCGAGACGGAGGTATGCGACGGGCAGGACAACGACTGCGACGACGAGACGGACGAGCGCTGGGCGGTGGGGTCGAACGGCTGCGGGTACTGCCAGTGGGAGGAGATCTGCGACGGCACGGACAACGACTGCGATGGGCTGACGGACGAGGGGCTGCGGAACGGCTGCGGGCAGTGTCTGCCGGTGGCGCCGGAGGCGGAGTGCGACGGGGCGGACAACGACTGCGATGGGCTGACGGACGAGGGGCTGCTCAATGCCTGCGGGGCGTGCCCGGGGTCGTACTGCTACGAGGAGGACTGGAACCAGCCGTCGGACTGCAACGCGCCGGGGCGGCAGTGCGACGGGGTGGAGCCCGACCCGGGCGACCCCGACTCCATCACCCTGGGACAGGGCACGCTGCGCACGCCGTTCATCTACCTGGCGGTGAACGAGCGGGACCAGGTGGCCAAGCTCGACACCGTGGACGGCCACCGCTACTGGCTGGCGCCCTCCCACGGCGACGATCCCTCGCGCACCGCGGTGGCGCTGGACTACTCGGTGTGGGTGGGCAACCGCGGCTCGGCGAACATCTGGGACCCCTTGCTCTCCAACGTCGCCCACCTCAACTCGGAGGACGGCAGCCTCATCTGCCGCGGCGACGCGCCGGGCCGCGCCCGCGGGGTGGCCATCGACGGCGACGGCAACGTGTGGGTCGGCACCTGGGAGGGCCAGACGCTGTACCAGTTCAGCGGCAGCGAGGTGGTCCAGAGCGGCTGCGCCTCGCCGCCCTGCTGCCGGCTGCTGCGCAGCATCCCGGTCAACACCTCCATCTACGGCCTGGCGGTGGACGGCAACGGCTACCTGTGGAGCGCCTCGGGCGTGGACCACGGCCACACCACCAACAACACGGTCAAGGTCAACACCCGCACCGGCGCGGTCGAGTACGTATCCAACCCCTCCTGGTACGGCATCGCGGTCTCGCCGGTGGACGGCAAGATCTGGTTCGGGAGCTGGTGGGGCACGGGCTGCGTCCACAGCCTGTTGCCAACGCCTCCCTACACGGTCATGAACTCCCAGGCCTGCGGCGGCCACGTCACCGGCGTGACCGTTGATTACGAGGGAATCGTATGGGCTTGCTCGTACGATCTGAACGTGTTGTACAAGATCGATCCCACCACCGGCCAGCTCCTGTGCACCATCCCCGTGCCCATGACCGGCCCCGGCGCCACTGACGCCCGCGGCGTGGCCATGGATGCCGCCAACAAGGTGTGGGTGGTGCAGCGCATCGGCGGCTACGCCCACCGCTTCAACCGCGACTGCACCTTCGACCAGACGTACGTGGTGGAGCACGGCGCCGGCATGTACACTTACTCCGACATGACCGGCTCGCAGCTTCGCACCGTCACCACCCGCGAGGGCCACTGGATCCAGAACTTCGACTCGGGCTACCCGAGCCCTATCTGGCACAGCGCCACCTGGACCGCCACCGTGCCGGCCGGGACCTCGGTGAGCGTCTCGTTCGTGGCCGCCGACACCGAGGGTGGGCTGGTCACCAACCCCAGCCCGCGCTGCGGGCCGTTCACCACCTCGCCCGCGGATCTGCGCTCCTGCGCCGGCATCCAGGGCAACCGCTGGCTCTCGGCGGACGTGATGCTCTCCAGCACCCAGGACGGCGCCCGGCCCACCTTCAGCAACCTGCAGGTCTTCTGGAGCCGCTGAGAGAACTATTCCTCTTTACCGGCACGCTGAACGCAGCGTAGGCGACTGTTCATTCAAGCCAACGGGGCGATTCAAGGATCGAGCAAGCGCCGCAACCTCTCGGAGAGTTGTTCCGG
Organism: uncultured Myxococcales bacterium; assembly: GCA_964561025.1. Taxonomy (GTDB): domain Bacteria; phylum Myxococcota; class B64-G9; order B64-G9; family B64-G9; genus JAAZNF01. The sequence continues at coordinate 16,460 of CAZLNM010000058.1, read as the reverse complement.
GGTGAATGGCTTCACCAGCAGTTCGGCCTGCCCGCGCTCGATGCCCTGGCACAGCACCTCGTCGTCGTCCGGGTAGCCGGACATGAACAGCACCTTGAGGCCGGGACGCAGCGCCAGCGCGCGTTCGGCCAGGTCGCGGCCGTTCATTCCGGGCATCACCACGTCCGTCAGCAGCAGGGCGATGGCCCGCTCTCCATCCGAGAGCCAGCGCAGCGCCTCACGCGGATCGCCGGTCGGCAGCACTCGATATCCACAGGCGGAGAGCATCTGCTCGAACATGCGCCGCAGCGCGGCCTGGTCCTCCACCACCAGGATCGTCTCCCCCGAGCCCGCAGCCACGGGAGCCGCCTTGGCGGAAGAATTCGCCTCGATGCCGGCGGCCGCGATCGGCGGCCGTGACTCGTTCTCCATCCCGCCCGGATCCAGCGGATTCTTCTTGTTCAACGCGGGACGGGAGAAGTCGATGAGCTGCCGGGTGAGGTTGGCCGCCGCCTGGCCCGCCTCGCGCATGCGCCCGATGGCCGCGCGTACGGGCGAATCCGCAGGCAGGGAAGCCTCGAGCAGCGAGGCCTCGCCGACGACCACTCCCATCAGGTTGTTGAAGTCGTGAGCGATGCCCCCAGCCAGGTGCACCACGGCCTCCCAGCGCGCCGCCTGCAAGGCCTGCTGTTCGGCTTGCTGCCGTACCCGGATCTCCTCCTGGAGCCGCTGGTTGAGCCGGCTGAGCTCCGCGGTGCGCTCCGCCACCCGCCGCTCGAGGTTGTCGTGGGAGCGGCGCAGCTCCTCCTCCAGCCGCTGGCGCACGAAGAAGTCCGGGATGCGGATCGCGGTCTTGCCCTCCTGCAGAGCCTCGGGGAAATGGCGCCGCAGGCGCTCCTCGATGCGGCGCGGGGGCGCCATCAGGAAGCGGCAGGCATCGTCGCCCCGGGCCCGGCAGCTGACCTCGACCGCCACCAGCGGTAAGCCGAAGCTCTCCTCGCACCAGCCGGAGGAGTACCCCGCGTTCATGACGCACACCGGGAGTTCCGGGCGGCGCCCGCCTTCCGCCCAGGCCTCCGCCTCGAACGAGCCGTGGTGGGTATAGATCATGAAATAATCCGGCCCCGAAAGCAGCGTGGAGCGGGGATCGATCTCCACCTCGGCCCAACCCGTGTGGGCAAAGTGGACCGGCCCGCAGGCCAGCCGGGAGATGGGATCGCGCGCCTGAGACCAGTCATGGAAGCGGCGGGCGTCGGTCTTTCCGAGCGCGTGCGCCAGATCGTACACCAGGTCCTGGGCGAACAGATCCGCCTCGCGCTCGCGGCCCGCCCCCAGGATCTCGCGCACCAGGTTGAAGAACTCGAAGGAGAGCGAGGCCGCGCGAACCAAAAGGTAGCGTTCTTGCGAGATCTCGATGCGGCCATGCGCGGCATCCTCGCGGCGCTGGCCGAAGTACCGGCCCACCATCTCCTCGGCCGCCCGGAATACTCCCTGGAGATCCGCCGGAACCCGCGCACCCTGTACCGAATCCATGCCAACCCCCTTCCCTCCTGACATACACCAAAATTCTTCCTCCGGGCAACCCGAACGTCCGCGTCCCCGGCGGCACACCATTCTTTGGGCGCGGTTGAATGTCTTGCCCCGCCGGGCTAGACTCTGGGCCGTATGGGTTCCCGCCTCAAAGGCCGCCGCCCCCCGGAGAGACCCTCCTACCGCGTCGGCAAGCTGGTGGTGTACGGCCTGCTGGCCGCCGCCACCATCGCGGTGCTGTGGTGGCTCTACCTCTCCCGGGACACCGTGCTCGATCGACAGGGGACACCCCACCAGGGACTTCCCATGGAATCGGGAGGCCCCGTCCCATGAGGCACGTCTCGCTGCCCGCGGTCTCCCCCGTCATCGATGAGAACCGCATCCGGGCCGCGCTGGGCGGCGAGCTCTCGCTCATGCCCCAGGACGCGGCGCGCCTCGGGCCCCTGCGCCAGCGAGTGCTCTCGCTGACCGCGCCCGCGGGACGGGTCGCCTTCGCCGAGATCCGGCGCAAGGCCGCGGACCGGATCGTCCTCGAAGACGAGGCGGTGCTCGCCGGCGCGGGAGTCCACGCCTTGCTGCGCCGGGCCGAGACGGCCGCGCTCTTCGTGGTGACGCTGGGGCCCGGCCCCGAGGAGGAGATTCGCGCCGCCACGGCGGCCGGCCGGCTCCGGGACGTGGTGCTGCTCGACGCGCTGGCCAGCGAGGCGGTCGAAGACCTGGCCCGCGCGGCGCAGCGGTTCGTCCAGGAGCTGGCCGCGCGCGAGGGGCGCGCCGTAACCCGGCGTTTCTCGCCCGGCTACTGCGACTGGCCGCTCGAGGCGCAGCGGGTGTTGGACGGCCTGGTGCGTTTCGAGGACGCGGGGGTGATCCTCCACCCGAGCTGTATCCTCGAGCCAGAGAAGACTATAACCGCGGTGATGGGCATCGGGCCGGTGGGGAGCCTGGGCCGGACCATCTCCGCCCGGCCGAACTGCGCCGCCTGCCCACGGCAAGCCGCCTGCCCCGGCCCGGAAACCGAATGAAGGAGACCTCCATGCCCCGCCTCGCCACGCTGTTTTTATTGCTGTGCTGGCCGGCGATCGCCGCTCCGCCGCGGCCGGTGCCGCAGAAGCAAACGGCACCGCTCGACCGCCGGCCGCTCATGTTGCGTGCCATCCAGGAGGAGGTGGAGCGCACTCGCGCCCTGCTGAAACTCCCCGACTTCGATCCGCCGTACTTTGCGGCCTTCGAGATCAAGGAGACCGAGAGCCACCACGTGGAGGCGCGCTATGGCGCCATCTTCCAGAGCGACCGGAACCGCAACCGGCGGTTGCGGACCGAGGTGCGCGTCGGCAGCTACGCCTTCGACAACGTGGGTACCAAGTCCATGGAATACGACTTCTCCTCGGCACCGGGATATATGGCGCCACGGGCGGCGCCGCTGGACGACGACCCGCTGGCCCTGCGCACCTCCCTGTGGCTGCTCGCCGACGAGAACTACAAATCCGCGCTCAAGGCCTTCCTCAAGCGTAAGAGCAAGAAGGTCACCGAGGTCGATGATGGCAAGAACCTGGCCAGCTTCTCGCAGGAGACGGCCGCGGTGTATCTCGAGCCGCCGGTGCCTTTTTCGTTCGACGCCTCGCACGCGGAGCGCCTGGCGCGCAGCGCCTCGCTGGTCTTCGAGCGCCACCCCGAGATCTTCGACGCCTACACCACCCTCGACGCCACGAAGCTCACGCGCTACCTGGTGAACAGCGAGGGCACCCGGCTGCTGACCTCCCAGACCTTCTACGCGCTCACCCTGTTCGGGGTGACCCGGGCCGAGGACGGCATGCTGCTCACCAATCAGCGCACCCTGTACGTTCAGCGCGAGGGCGAGCTCCCCTCCGACGAGGCGGTGCTGAAACTGGCCGAGATGGTGGCGCTGGAGCTGGAGGCCCTGCGCCGCGCCCCCGTCCTCGAGCCCTACACCGGGCCCGCCATCCTGGACGGCGAGGCCACCGGGGTCCTGTTCCACGAGGTGGTCGGCCACCGCCTGGAGGGCGAGCGCCAGCTCGACGACGAGGAGGGCCGGACCTTCAAGGGGCAGGTGGGCAGCCGCATCATCCCCGAGTTCATGTCGGTCATTGACGATCCCACCCTGGAGATGCTCGGGGGCGTCCGGCTCAATGGCTTCTACCGCTACGACGACGAGGGCGTTCCCGCGCAGAAGGTCACCTTGATCGACCGTGGCGTGCTGAAGAGCTTCCTGATGAGCCGCACCCCGGTGGAAGGGTTCCCCCGCAGCAACGGCCACGGCCGGTCCGCCGCCGGGGAGAAGCCGCGCGCCCGCATGGCCAACACCATCGTATTGTCCGAACGCCAGGTGCCCTTCGCCCGGCTCAAGGAGATGCTGCTCGAGGAGGTCAAGCGGCAGGGCAAGCCCTACGGCCTCATCATCCGCAGCATCGTCGGCGGCGAGACCCACACCTCCACCTGGGGCTTCCAGGCCTACAAGGGCCTGCCCCAGCTCACCTACCGGGTGTTCCCCGACGGCCGCGAGGAGCTGGTGCGCGGGGTGGAGATCGTGGGAACGCCGCTGGTCTCGATCAACAAGATCGTCGCCACCTCGGACGCCACCGCCACCTTCAACGGCTTCTGCGGCGCGGAGAGCGGCTATGTGCCGGTCTCGGCCTCGGCGCCCGACGTGTTGGTGAGCGAACTCGAGCTACAGCGCTCGGCCAAGAAGTCTGAGAAACCCCCCATCCTCCCGGCGCCAGGCCGAGGCGATTCGCCCCGGCCGCCGCCGAAGTGAGCCGCGCGTGGCGCTCGAACCCACGAGCTCCATCCCGGAGACCCCGGCCATCGCCGCCCGGGGCCTGGGGTTCTCATACCCCGAGACACCGGCCGTGGTGGATCTCGACCTGGAGGTCAGCCGGGGTTCGTTCTTCGGCCTGCTGGGCCCGAACGGCGCCGGAAAGAGCACGTTGCTCTCCCTGCTCAGCGGGGCGCTCCGCCCGCAGCGAGGCCACCTCGACATCCTGGGCCGCTCGTTATGGGACTGGCCCCGCGCCGCGCTGGCCCGGCAGGTGGCGGTGGTGCCGCAGCGCTTCGAGATCTCCTTCCCCTTCACCGTCTCCGAGCTGGTGTTGCTGGGGAGACTGCCCCACCGGCCGGCCCTCCTCGGCGACTCGGACGAGGACCGGGCCATCGCGGAGCGCGCCATGCAGGCCACCGGGGTGCGGCACCTGGCAGAGCGGCGGGTGAACGAGCTCTCCGGCGGGGAGCAGAAACGGGTGCTGGTGGCCAAGGCGCTGGCGCAGCGGCCCACCCTGCTCCTGCTGGACGAGCCGGCCGCGCACCTCGATATCCGCCACCAGGTGGCGCTGCACCGGCTGATCGACGAGGTGCGCCGGAGCGAGCGCCTGACCGTCGTGGCCGCCATGCACGATCTCAACCTGGCGGCGGCCTTCTGCGACCGCGTGGCCCTGCTGCAGGACGGACGGGTGACCGCCAGCGGCTCCATCGCCGAGGTCATGACCTATCAGCGGCTCCGCCAGGCCTTCGGCATCGACATCTACGTGGGGGTCAACGAGCTCACCGGCCACCGGCTGTTCACGCCCATGACCGGCGGCGCCTCTTCCTCCGAGACCGCAGCTCAGAAGTCCATCACGAAACCGTAGGTCTCTCCCTCCAGCCGGCTGCGCACCTTGAGGCCGGAGCGGTTCAGCACGGCCTGCATGGCCTTGTTCTCGCGCAACACCTCCGCCGTCAGGCCGCGGATGCCGTTGCGCTTGGCGATGTGGATGAGGTGGCGCAGCATGAAGCTGCCGATCCCCCGGTTCTGCCAGTCGTCGCGCACCACGAAGGCCACCTCGGCGCGGTTGGTGCGCGGGTCGAGGTAGTAGCCCCCGATGGCGATGATGTCCTCGCCGTGAGCCTCGGGCAAGGTGCCCACGATGGAAACCTCGTTGCGGTGATCGATGTAGACGAAGTTCTGCACCTGCTTCTGGGGCACGCGCTTCATGTGGGACATGAAGCGGTAGTAGATGGTCTCGCGGGACAGCGCGTAGAACAGGTCCTTCATGCGCGGCTCGTCGGTGGGATGCACCGGGCGGAAGACGATCTGGGTGCCGTCGTCGAGCAACAGACTGGTGCGGAGCTCCTGTGGTCCCACCACGATCCGGCCCTGCACGTCGGCCAGGTCCGAGCGAACGAAGCGGGCCGACACGGCCGCTTGCAGCAGCGCGGCCCGGTAGTCGGGGTGGGCGATGGAGATCAGCGCCAGGGCGCGCTCCTGCACGCTCTTGCCGTGCAGGTAGGCCACCCCGTACTCGGTGACCACGTAGTGCACGTCGCCGCGGGTGGTCACCACGCCGGCGCCCGGGCTGAGCTGGGAGACGATGCGGGACACCGTCCCGTCCCGGGCGGTGCTGGGCAGGGCGATGATGGCCTTGCCGCCGACCGAACGCGCCGCGCCGCGGTTGAAGTCCACCTGCCCCCCGATCCCCGAGAAGAACCGCCCGCCCAGGGAGTCGGCGCACACCTGCCCGGTGAGATCGACCTCCAGCGCCACGTTGATGGCCACCATGCGGTGCTGGCGGGCGATCAGGTGGGGATCGTTGACGTACTCGGTCGGGTGGAACGAGAACAGCGGATTGTTGTCCAGCGCCTGGTACAGCCGCCGGCTCCCCATGGCGAAGGAGGCCACGATCTTGCCACGGTCGAGGGTCTTGCGGCTGCCGGTGATGACCCCCGCCTCGATGAGGTCCAGCACCGCGTCCGACAGCATCTCGGTGTGGATGCCCAGATCCTTGCGGTCGCGCAGGAAAGGCAGCACCGCGGGCGGCACGCGCCCGATGCCCAGCTCGATGGTGGAGCCGTCCTCGATCAGGGCGGCGATGTACTCGCCGATCCGCCGCACCACCTCGTCGGGCTGCGCCGGCTGAGTCTCGATCAGCGGCGCGTCCACCGGCACCAGCACGTCGATGTCGCCCGCCGGGATGAAGCTGTCCCCCAGGGTGCGCGGCATCTGGGGGTTGACCTGCGCGATCACCAGGGAGGCGCTCTCGGCCGCGGCCTTGACGATGTCCACCGAGATCCCCAGCGAACACTGCCCGTGCTGATCGGGCGGCGAGACATGGATCAAGGCCGCGTCCAGCGGGAGCTGCCCGGAGGAGAACAGGCGGGGGATGTCCGACAGGAAGATGGGGGTGTAGTCGCCCAGGCCTTCCTGGATGATGTGGCGCACGTTGTCGGCGATGAAGAAGGAGTTGACCTGGAAGTGCTGGGTGAGCTCCTTGTGGGCGTAGGGGGCGTCGCCCGCGGTGAGCAGGTGGACGATCTGGGTGTCCGAGAGCTCCGCCGAGCGCGCGGTCAAGGCGCGCACCAACTCCTGCGGCTGGGCGCAGCCGGTGCCGATGAAGACCCGCTGGCCGGGCCGGATGCGGGACACGGCCTGCTCGGCGCTCTCGATCTGCGCGGCGTACTTCGCTTGCCACTCGGGATCGTACGAGGGTGTTCGTGGGGTCGGCGGGGTCATGCTCCCTCCGGCGCACGCAGCAGCACCTGGGCATCGACCACCATCGGCTCGGTGCCGGGGGCCCCGACCAGGAAGGGGTCGATCTCCAGGGACTGGATCTGCGGGAAATCCGTCACCAACTGGCTGATGCGCTGAAGGCCCACCGCGATGGCGTCCAGGTCGATCTCCTGCCGCCGGTCCGCCCCCCGTAGCAGATCGAAGGAGCGCGTCTGGCGCAACATCTGGGCCGCCTCCTCGGCGGTGATGGGGGCCAGGTGAAAGGCCACGTCCTGCATCACTTCCACGAAGATGCCTCCCAGGCCGAACATGAGCAAGGGCCCGAGCTGCGGGTCGCGGTTCATGCCCAGGATGACCTCGCGGCCACCGTGGACCATCTTCTCCAGGAAAATCCCCTCCAGCCGGGCGTTCGGCGCCTGGCGGGCAAGGCGCAGGGCGATGAGGTCGAAGGCGTCGCGCACGTCCTCCGGCGAGCTCAAGCCCAACCGCACCCCGCCGACGTCGCTCTTGTGCAAGATGTCGGGGGAGACCACTTTCATGGCCAGCGGGTAGCTGAGCCGCTCGGCCATCTCCAGGGCCTCCTCCACCGTCTGGACCAGGTAGCCCTCGGGCACCGAGAACTCGTAGGCCCGCAGCAGCTCCTTGGCCTTGAGCTCGCCGATGGTGGTCTGGCCGGAGCGCTGGTGGCGCGCGATGATGCGCTCCGCCCGGCGGCGGTTCACGCGGAAGCGGGTGACGACGCGCGGCGGGCGCCGGCGCCAGGCGGCGTAGCTGCACAGGTTGCGCAGGGCGGCCACCGCCCGTTCCGGGGCGCGGAAGTGGGCCACCCCGCCCGCGTCGAGCACGTGGCGCGCCTCCTCGAGCAGCGCCCCGCCCATGAAACAGACGAGCAACGGCTTGTGCGGCTTGCGCCAACCCGCCAGGGCCGCCGCGGTCTCCGTCGGCTGGGTCAGGGCCTGCGGGGTGAGCAGCAACAAGACCGCGTCCACCCCGGCATCGGCGTCGGCCACCTCGACCGCCCGCAGGTACTCCCCCGCCCCGGCGTCGCCCCGCACGTCCACCGGGTTCTTCTAGCGGGTGGCCCGGGGCAGCGCGCGGGCCAGCTCGGCGATGGTGGCCTCGGAGAGGCTCGCCACCTGCAGCCCGGCGCGTTCGATGGAATCGGCGGCCATGATGCCGGGGCCGCCGGCGTTGGTCACGATGGCCACGCGATCGCCGGCCGGCAGCGGCTGGCGCAGCAGCGAAAGGGCGGTGTCGAAGAGCTGCTCGAAGGTCTCGGCCTGGATCAGGCCCGCCCGGCGAAAGGCGGCCACGTAGGCCAGCTCGCGGGAAAGCATGCCGCCGCGATGGCGCGTGAACGCCTGGGCGCCGGCCCGGGTGGTGCCCGCCTTGAGCAGCACCACCGGCTTGCGCGCGGCCACGCTCTCGGCCACCTTGAGGAACTCGTCCCCCGAGCTCAGGTTTTCCAGGTAGGCCACGATCACCTGGGTGCGCTCGTCCTGCCCCAGCGAAAGCAAAAGGTCGCTGTCGCACAACCCGGCCTGGTTGCCGAGGGAGGCCAGGCGAGAGATGCCCACGCCCCGGGCCTGGGCCCAGTCCAGCACCACGGTGCAGAACGCGCCCGACTGAGAAATCACGCCCAGCCCGCCGGGGGCCGGTCGCTGCCGCGTCACCGCCGCGTGCAGCCCGCTCCCGGTGTCGATGCACCCCAGGCTGTTGGGTCCCAGCAACTGAACTCCCGCACCGCGGCACATCGTGGCCAGCTCGCGCTCCCGGCGCGCCCCCTCCTCGCCGGACTCGGCGAACCCCGAGCTGACCACGATCAGCGCGCGCGCGCCGGCGCGCAGGCTCTCCTCGGCCATCGGCAACACCGATGGCGCCGGGACGGCCAGCACAGCCAGCTCGACGCCGTCGGGGATTTCAGTCACGCTGGCGAACACGCGCCGCCCGGTCCACTCGCCGCCCGCCGGGTTCACCGCGAAAACCTCGCCGCTCGTCCGGGCCTCCGACAGGTTCGACCACAGCAGCGAGCCGATCTTGCCAGGACGACGAGAGGCGCCCACGAGCGCCACCCGCTGCGGGCAGAACAGGGCCTTCAAACCGTCCACTCCTCGGGATGACGCCTTGTCGGACGGGCTCATGTCTCGCTCTCCTTCCGGCGCACCTGCCGCCGCCGTCCGTTTCGCCCCACCTAGCTCGCCCGAGGATCTCGTGATGCCAGCATACGGAGCGTCTCCGGATCGGCCACCGCCTCCAGCTCATCGAGGGGGATCTCCTCCCCTCGCGCCACTCGCCTCAACACCGAGCGCAGCAGCTTTCCGGTCCGGCTGACCGGCAAGCGGCTCACCACCTGGATCGAGTCCGGCATGGCGTTCTCGCCGAACCGCTCGCGGAGCCGCAGGCGAACGCGCTCCACATCCTGGTCGCCGCCGGAAAGACGGACGAAGGCCGCGGTCCGCGAGACTCCCTCGGCGTCGGAGAAGGCCACCACCGCCGCCTGCTCCACCCCCGGAATCGCCGCCAGCGCCGCCTCGAGCTCGGGGAGCGAGGTCGCGCTCTGCCCCCGGGGCGGCGACCACTCGCCCATGGTCCACAGACAACCTTCGGCGTCCAGGCGCACCCGCACGCCCAGCACCAGGGGCGGCTTCTCCCGCTGAAGCTCGAGCGGAAGCCCCGGGGCCGCGCGGCGCAGGGCCAACAACCCGCCGTGGTTGACCGGACAAGGTTGGCCCGAGCGATCCACCACCAGCAGATCGAGGCCGGGCGCCGGCAGGGCCACCGAGGCCGGCCGAACCGGGATCAACCCGGGACAAGGGCCGGCGACGAAACCACCTCCCTCCGGCCGGGAGAGAACCTGGATGACGTGCGTGTCTCCGTTGAACAGCGCCTCTCGCAGCCAATGAAAGGTCCTGGGCTCGAGGGTCTCGCCCTCCACCGCCAGCAGCTCAGGGCCGGCGTGCGCCCACCGGACCGCCTGCTGGGCCGCGCTCACGGGCAAGCTCTTGCCGCGGACCGTCACCACCCGCAGACCCATCGAGCGGGGCAGGCTCCAGCCCTCGGGGTCGCGCGGAGGAGAGAGCAGGGCCGCCACACCCCCACTGGACAGCGCCCCGGCCAGCCCCGCGAGCAGCGAGACGTGATGGCTGGGGCAGATGAACCCGTGGCGATCCCGTGCCCCGCGTCCGTCGAGCAACCAGCGGTAGGCCAGCCTTGCCTGGAGAAGGAATCCGGCCGTGGGCAGCGTGAGCTGTCGCCCCGCGGCATCCGCCACCACCAGGGCGGGATGCATGGCGGCCACCTCGACCGGCGGCGGCGCGGTGTTCGTTCCCTGGGCGCCGGTCCGCACCACAACTCGAAGAGCGGGGAGCAGGCCGGGATCCATTTCTTTGAGGTCTGGCGAAACGACGGCCGCGGCGCAGGCACAGTCCCGGATGCGCCGGGCCAACCGCCCCGGCTCCATGGCGGGGTCGCAAGGCACCGCGCACAAGCCGAGGCGCCAGGCGGCCAGCAGCGCCACCGCCAGCAGCTCGCCCGGCGGCAACAAGAGTAGCACCCGTTGCCCGGGAGAGAGCGCCAGGGCCGCAAGCTCGCCCGCCAGCGCGGCCACCCGCCGAAGAAGCTCGGCGCGCGACAGATCCTGGCCCGCGCCGTCCACGCTTGCGCCGCACAGCGCCGTCTCCGCGGCCCCGGCAGGCAAGAAGCGGTCCAGACACTCACGGCACAGGTTCAAGGTCCCGCCCGGAAACCAGCGGCCGGCCCCCCCCACGTTTTCGAAGGTGCGCGACCAGGCCAGCTCTCGGGCTTGCCGCTCCAGAAATTCCTCCGGCTCGTGCCGACTGTGGGCCAGGAAATTCAGGTAGGCCGACGCATCCGGAAGCGGCGCCGCCCGCCGGAGAGCCTCCGGGGGCGGATAACAGGCCTGACCTGGAAGCGGCGGGGCGCTGCCGCCACTCGACTCGGCGTTCATGCGACGTTCTCCCTTTTCTGGCGCCGGGTGATGGCCAGGGCCAGGGCCACCGACGACAGCTTGCTGCGGGAGCTGTCTCCGCGTGAGGTGAGCACGAACGGCCGCTCCCCGCCGATCACCGCGCCCGCGATGGTGGCGCCCGACGCCACGGTGAAGGCCTTGTAGATGGCGTTGCCCGCGTCGATGTCCGGCACCAGCAGGAGGTCGGCGTCGCCGCGGATGCGGCCCGGATAGCGCTTCTCCCGGGCGGAGAAGGGCGAAAGAGCCAGATCCACCGAGAGCGGCCCCTCGATGATGAGGTCGTCCCGCTCCTGCATCCGCCGGGCGATCGTCTCGCCCTCGACCGAGGAGGTCACCGCCTTGGAGGCCTTCTCCACCGCGGAGACCACCGCCACCTTCGGCTTCTTCCAGCCCAAGATGTGCATGGCCTGCAGCGCGTTCTCTAGAATTTCTAGCCGGGCCTCGACATCGGGGTAGGTATTGATGGCCGCGTCCGCCACCGCCACCAGCCGCTCGCGGCCGGGGATCTCGAACAAGCCCAGGTGCGAAAGCCGCATCTTGCGCTGCGGCGGACCGATCTTCTTCATCAGCTCCAGGTAGCCCTTGAGCAGGGCCGCCGTCATGACGCTGCCTTTCATCAGCGTATCGACCTGCTTGCGCTGGAGCAGCTCCATCGAGGTGACCACCGGATCGGCGCTGTCCACCAGCGTCACGTTGCGCTCGTCCACCACCACGTCCAGCTCCCAGGCCAGCTCCGCCACCCGCGCGTACGGGCCCACCAGCAGGAAACGCGCCAGGCCACCGGCCTCCACCGCCAGCTTGACCGCCAGCAGCGCCTCCTCGTTGTCGGCCCCGACCACCGCCACATCGAGCGGCTGGTCCGCGCGGGCCAGCGCCAGCAAGTGTTCCAGGCGGGTCGGCGGCAGCACCGGGCGCCGGGGCCCCGGGTCGAAGATGGCAAGATCCAGCAGCGCGTCCTCCTGGCGCCGGCGCACGGCCAGCTCTTCGCGCGCCTTGACGTAGTCCAGCTGCCGGGAGGGATCGGCGCAGGCGCCCAGCAATCCTGCGGCCAGGGCCTGCTGCTCCGCCGAACCCGGCAGGCGCAGCACCGGCACCGGCAGGTGCAAGCGCGCGCTCACCTCGCGGCAGAAGTCGGCGTCCCGTGCCAGGCCACCGGTGAGCACCACGGCGTCGAGCGCCTCGGTCGCCGCGGAGAGCTCCAGGATGGCCTGAGCGATCCGGTCGGCAAAAAATCGGCGGACCAGCTCGATCTTCTGCCGCACCGCCGGATCCTCGGCGTGCCGGGCCCGCTCGAACAGCGCTCGGAAATCCTGCGTGCCCGCCAGGGCCAGCAGCCCGCCCTCCGAGAGCAGCTCCCGCTTGAGATCCGACAGGGACACCTCGTGCTGCTCCAGCGCCCGCAGGACCTGGTGCAGGGGCAACGCCCCGGAGCGGTTGGCCGAGGGCATGCCGGAGAACCCCGGCGACACCTGGACCAGGCGCCCTCCGCGGTGCCGCGCCGCGGACATGCCGCCCCCCATGTGACAGGTGACGAGGTGCAGCTCGGTGGCCGGGCATCCCAGCAGCCAGCCCAGGATACCGGCGCAGGCCCGGTGGTTGAGGTAGTGGGCGGCCAGCCCGTCCCGGCGCAAAAGCGACGAGCCGGTCAGACGCTGCTCGGGATCGAGCTCGTCACAGGTGACCGGGTCGGTGACGGTGACCAGCACCTCGGGCCCGATATGCTCGGCCAGGCGCAACGCCGCGGGCACCGACAGGTTGCTGGCGTGGGGATAGGGGGCTCGCTCGAGATCCTGCAGCATGGCCGGGACCACCCGGCAGGTGCCGCTGGGCAGCGGCGCCAAGAACCCTCCGCGCGCGGCGATGCCGGTGATCTCCGCCAAATGAAGCCCGCGCCGGGAAAACCATTCCCGCACCGAGTCCACGCGCGGCTCCACCCCGTCCTCGCGGTCGGCCGGGATCGGTAGCTCGTCCTGCGCCAGCAGGGTGAGCCCCGAGTACACCGCCACCTTGGTGGAGGTCGAACCGGGGTTGAACACCAGGGAGCTCCAGCGGACCTTGCGCGCCACCTCGGTCACGGCCGGCGGGCACAGGCAGAGGAGCAGCGGATCCTCCGCGCCTTCCTTCACCGCGTTGAGGATCCGGGAAAGCTCGCGCTCCAGCGTCTGGGTGGTCTCGCGAAGCCGTGACCGGAAGTGAGCGCCTTCGGCCAGTTCTCGTCGTAGGGTATCCAGATTCACGGCATTTCCTTTCCGGCTGCTCCGCTTTATGCCAAATTCCCGGTCGATCCGCAACGAACGATGGGGTGCCCGGACCGGAACCGCTTGCGGACGAGGAACCCACCGATTATACTGGGGCCGTTAGCAACCCCGGCCTTGCCACGACACCGGGACGCCCCCCCGCCTGGTGTCAATGGCGGCCGGGGTTGCCGTACCGGTCCCGCGAGGGGTCGAAGGCTTTTATCGGAGAGGGTGCCATGGCTCAGGCGGACGTCCTGTTCTCCTACCGCAAGAAGCACGAGCTCCTGTTCGCCAAGGAGAAGAACACCGACCTGTTGCGGGAGTGGGGACGGCGGCTCAGCGAGGCCGGCTGGCTCTCCGACGCCATGGATTGCTTCGCCGCCGCCGGCGACACCGAGGGGCTGAACAAGCTGCGCGCTACGGTGCTGGACCAGGGGGACGCTTTTCTGTTCCGGCGCTGCCTCGCAGAGCTGGGTCAGGAGGCTAGCCCGGAGGACTGGGCGGCGCTGGGCCGGCGGGCCGAGGCGCTGGGCAAGCTGCAGTTTGCCCGCGAGGCGTTCCGCCTGGCGGGCGACCGGAAGTCGCTGGATCGCATCGACGCCTTGCTGGCGCCTCCCCCCGCCGAGACGACCGCAGCGCCGGGCGAACCCCCGCCGCAGGCCTAGACCCGCTCAATTCCCGTCCAGGTTCTCGAGCATGTGCCGCAGGCCGGCGCTCGGCAGCCGAAGCGAGAGGAGCGCCCCCAGCGCCACGGCGAAGAACAGCGCCGCCACCCACATGGGCGAGCCCAGCATGCGGCACACCAGACCGGAGATCCCGGTGGAGGTGGAGAGCCCCCAGGCCAGCACCCAACCGGCGCTGGCGCGGGTCAGAAACACCGCCTGGCGCGAGAGCGCGAGATCGAGTCCTTCCGGAAGCCCGTAGCCCCGAAGCTCGTCGGCGCCGGCCCGCGCCACTCTCCCCGCATCGCCGAGCCGGCGCAACGCCACCAGCGCGGCCAGGAGCAGCGCCACCGAGAGCCCGCCCAGGCCGATCTCGCACCACCACACGGTGCGCGCCGGCAGCCACCCCTCCGGGGCGGGCAGCAGGAACCCGGCCAGGCTCACGGCCAGCACAAACAGCAGCATCCCGACCCGGATGCGCCACAGGGCGCGCAACTGCCGCTCCAGGATGTCCACGAACAACGGGTGGAGCCCCATCACATCTCCCGGCGCCCGGCGAGGGCCCGCCCGATGGTGCCGCGGTCCACGTACTCCAGCTCCCCCCCGACCGGGATGCCGGAGGCGATGCGGCTCACTCGAACCCCGTGGTCCTGCAGGCGCTGGCGCAGGTAGAGCGCGGTGGTCTCTCCTTCCACGCTGGCCGAGAGCGCCAGGATCACCTCGCGCACCTCGCCTGACAGGCGCGCAAAGAGCGTCTCCAGGTTCAGCTCGGCGGGACCCACGCCCTTGAGCGGGTCCAGCACGCCGTGCAGTACGTGGTACAGCCCCGCGAACTCGTGGCTGGCTTCGATGGCCATGAGATCGGGCACCCGCTCCACCACGCACAAGAGCGAGCGATCGCGGCGCGGGTCGGCGCACAGCTCGCACGGCGAACTTTCGCTCAGGTTGCCGCAGACCGTGCAGGGCCGGACCTTGTCCACGGCCTCTTGCAGGGCCCGGGCCAACTCCCGGCCGTACTCGGGCGGCGAGGTCAACAGAAACAGCGACAGGCGATGCGCGGTCTTGTCCCCCACGCCGGGCAGGCGGCGCAGCAGGGCCACCAGGCGGCGCATGACCTCGGACATGGCCTCACCCATCCGTCCGGCCGCCACTGGAGTTCTTGGCGCCCGGCTCGACGGCGTCCACCTGGGCGCCGAAGACCCGGATGGCCTCCTGGACCACGGGGTGCTCCACGGCCCGGCGGCGCAGCTCCTCGCGATCGCGCTTCGCTGCCAGATCCTGGGCCTGGGCCAGGGAGAGCCCCGGCGCCTGGGCCAGCGCCTCCACCTCGATCTGAGGCTTGCGCCCAAAGAACTCCTCGCAACAGCGCGCCAGCTCGTCGCGGTTGCGGGCGCTCTTGAGCTGATCGGCGTAGAACGAACCCGGTTCGAGCGCCAGCCGCACCTTCTCGGCCGAGACCGCGATGGGACAGGCGTGCTGAAGCACCGAACCCAGCGCCGGTCTCTTGCGGCACACCAGCGCCACCAGCCTTTGCCACTCCTCCGAGAGCGCCGCTCCCCCCGCCTGGCTGCACTCCGGGGCCAACGG
>CAZLNM010000058.1:0-970 GCA_964561025.1 uncultured Myxococcales bacterium | reverse complement strand
GGACGGCGGCATCGATGCCGCGCTTCAGGGCCAACGGGGCCGCGCCGGTGCCGGCTTGAGGACTACTGGCTGGTGGTGGTGGTGAGACTTCCTTGGGCGCGGGCGCCGCCTCCTGGCGAGGGCCGGGTCCGGGCGCGGGCGGGTCCGGTGGGGCCGGCCGCCGCTCGAAGCGCGGGCCTTTCCCGCCCGCCGGGGAAGGCGCCGGGCCGGGGCCGCTCCCGGCGAGGCGCCGGGATACCTCCTCCAGGCGAGCGCTGAGCTCGTCCAGACCGGACAGCCGATCGAGCGCGGCCAGGCGGAGCAGGGCGCACTCCAGCAAGAGGCGCGGGAAGGGATGGCGCCCCAGGTCGAAGACCGCCCGCGACAGCCCCTCGAAGATCTGGTGCCAGCGCAAAGCGTCGGCGAGTTTCGCCTGCGCCCGCAGGCGCTCCACCTCTTCGGGGAGCAAGTCCAGCATCTCCTCGGGGTTCGGTATCGTCGCGAACAGGATGAGCCGGTGGACCCGCTCCAGCAGCCCCTCCAGAAAGCGCTTGAGATCCGCGCCTTCTTCGAAGAGTCGGCCCACCCGCCGCACCAGCGCCCCGGCATCGCCGGCCGCGAGCGCCGCGCACACCTCGTCCAGCACCGCGTCCGGGGCCAACCCCAGCGCGTCCTGGACCTGGGCCACCCCGATCTTCTCGCCGCCGAAGGCCAGCACCTGGTCCAGCAGCGACAGCGAGTCGCGCATGCTCCCCTGCGCCTCCCGCGCGATCAGGCGCAGCGCCTCCTCGTCCACCGCCGCCTTCTCGGCCTGGCACAGGCGCAGCAGGTGCTGCTGGATGACGGGGGCGGGGATGCGGCGGAAGTCGAAGCGCTGGCAGCGCGACAGCACGGTGAGCGGGATCTTGTGCGGCTCGGTGGTGGCGAAGATGAACTTCACGTGGGCCGGCGGCTCCTCCAGGATCTTGAGCAGGGCGTTGAAGGCGCTGGT
>CAZLNM010000057.1:0-31254 GCA_964561025.1 uncultured Myxococcales bacterium | reverse complement strand
CTCGGGACGGTGCGCCCCTACCTCGGCGGCCTCGCCGGCGCCCTGCTGTGCATGGTGCTGCTGGCCGGGACCACCGCGGTGTACGCCTGGATGGTGGGGCCGCTGCTCAAGTTCCTGATCACCCGTGGCGGCGAGGGCGGCGCCGAAATTCTGTCGCTGGTGCCGGGTCTCGATTCGGCCGCCATGGACCGCGAGCGGATGCTCCTGTGGCTGCCGCTGTTCATCCTCATCGTAGCCGCCGTGAAGGGCATCAGCTACTTCGGGCAATTCTACCTCATGGGCATGGTGGGCCAGCGGGTGATCCGGGACCTGCGCAACCGCATGTTCCTGCGCATCACCGGACTCAGCCCGGCCTTCTACCACCGAACGCCCACCGGGCAGATCGTGAGCCGCTTCACCAA
This sequence comes from uncultured Myxococcales bacterium, assembly GCA_964561025.1. GTDB lineage: Bacteria > Myxococcota > B64-G9 > B64-G9 > B64-G9 > JAAZNF01. Next base: position 30,853 of record CAZLNM010000057.1, on the reverse strand, counting down.
CGACGTGTACGCCATCGAGCAAGCGGTGACCTTCGCGGTGGCCTCCTACCTGCGCGACACGCTGGAGATCCTGGCCCTGGCGGTCACCGCCTTCTTGCTGGACTGGAAGCTTTCGCTCATCGCCTTCGTGGTCATGCCGGTGGCGGTGGTCCCCATCGTGGCCTTCGGAAAGCGCTTGAAACACGTCTCCCTCGACGGCCAGAACAGCCTGGGCCGCATCGCCGATCGGCTCCAGGAGGCCATCCGCGGCATGCGCATCATCCAGGTGTTCGGGGCCGAGGACAGCGAGCGCCGCCGCTTCGGCGCCGAGGCGGAGGGGTACTTCCGCATCATGCGGCGCTCATTCGCGGTGCGCGCGCTGCAATCGCCGGTGATGGAGTTCCTCGGCGCCGCGGGCCTGGCGGCGACCATCGGCTACGCCGGGGTGCGGGTCTCCACCGGCACGCTGGATCCGGGGCACTTCATCTCGTTCTTCGCCGCGGTGCTGCTGCTCTACAACCCCATCAAGAGCCTGGGGCGCATGGGCGACGTGACCGCCGCCGGGGTGGCCGCCGCCGAGCGGGTGTACGCCCTGCTCGACAGCCCGAGCCCCGTCACCGAACGCCCCGGCGCCATCGCGGCCCCGCCGTTCCAAGAGGAGCTTCGCTTCGAGAACGTCCGCTTCGGCTACCAGGAAGAAGAGGTGCTGCGCGGGGTGAGCCTGTGCGCCCGGCGCGGCGAGCGGGTCGCGCTGGTCGGGCCGAGCGGCGCGGGGAAATCGACGCTGGTGACCAACTTCCCGCGTTTCTACGACGTGAGCGCGGGCGCCATCCGCCTGGACGGACGCGACATCCGCGAGTTCACCCTGTCGTCGTTGCGCGCCCAGATCGGCATGGTCACCCAGGAGGTGATCCTGTTCAACGACACGGTGCGCGCCAACGTGTGCTGCGGGCGCGCGGCCACGGACGCGGCGCTGTGGCAGGTGCTCGAGCGGGCCAACGCCCGTCTCTTCGTGGAGCGGCTGCCGCAAGGGCTCGACACGCGCATCGGCGAGGGCGGGATCCTGCTTTCGGGAGGGGAGCGCCAGCGCCTGGCAGTGGCCCGGGCCCTGCTCAAGAACGCCCCGCTGCTCATCCTGGACGAGGCCACCTCGGCCCTGGACACCGAGAGCGAGCGCGAGGTGCAGGAGGCCCTGGAGGAGCTGATGCGCGAGCGCACCACCCTGGTCATCGCCCACCGGCTGTCCACCGTGTACCGGGCAGACCGCATCCTGGTGCTGGAGGGTGGCACCGTGGTCGAGGAGGGCTCGCACGAGAAGCTCCTCGCGGCCGGCGGTTTGTACCGCAAGCTGTACGACCTGCAGTTCGCCGACCCGGCACAGCCTTCCGGAGAGAAACCATGACGCGCGACCCCCGCAAGGTGCGCCCCATGGCGCCGCTGGACGAGTCGCTCCAGGCCGAGATCAAGGTCAAGAGGCCGCCCAAGCGCTGGCAGCGGCCGTTCTTCTGGGTGGCGATCCTGGCCGGTGCGCTGGTGGCGGTGTGTCTTTTACGCCTGTGTCTGATTTCCTGGCCCCTCGTCGCAGGCAACGCCCGTCCACCGGCCGACGGCTACCGCGCGCTCAAGGGCCTGTTCTTCCTGCGTGTCTCCGACGAGGGCGGCCGCTTCACCGGGCGGCAGGGCGTGGAGGAGGCCTTCCGCCAGGGGTACCAGTGGGTGGTCGCCGCCGACGCCGACCCCGCCAGACCCGCGGACCTGGTGAACGAGGCGCCGTTCCCGTTGGTGGCCGCGTCGCTGCGCCAGGGCGGTGACGGCCGGTATCTCCTGTTCGGAGGAACGGACCCCCTGCCCCTGCTGTCGGGCCGCCGCCTGGAGGACATCCGCGGCGCCGGCGGCGTGGTGGTTCTGGATGCGCTCGGGGAGACGACCACCGCCTGGCGTGAACGCGAGAGGCAATCATTCGATGGCGTCTTGCTGCTCGACCTGGCGCGCCTGCCGCCGGCCGACTCGGCGTGGGATGCGTTCTGCACGGGGCTCGCTGGCCTGATGCGTCTTCCGTACCGGCACCTGGCCGCGGCCCGCCGGCCGGTCGAAACGCTGGCCCGCCTGGACGATCTCAACCGCCATCGCCACGCGCTGCTGTTCTGCGGCGCGGGGACCGACGAGGGCGGCGCGGCGGCCTGGCCGGCGCTGGCCAGCTACGTCCTGGTCCCCGACTCCCAGGGGCCGTGGTACCCGAGAGAGATCGCCGACGTGCTACGCGCGGGGCGCCACTACTGCGCCATGCCGTTCCTTGGCGACGCCAGCGGATTCCGTTTCTTCGCCGCCAGAAAGGACGGAACGCTGGCGGGCCTGATGGGGGACTCGCTGCTCCTGGAGCCGGGGCTTGTGCTGGTCGCCGATCTGAACCTGCCCGCCGAGGCACCGGGGCTTGTCTTGCGCCTGTTGCTGGACGGCCTGGAGGTGGCCCGGGCGACCGGCGGCCGGCTCGAGTTCCGCGTGGAAAAACCCGGCGCCTACAGGATCGAAGCCACCCTGCGCGCCCCGCGGATTCCATTTGGAAACATCGACGCCACCTTCGTCCTGTCGAACCCCATCTTTCTATCGGCACCCGACGCCTCCTCGCGGCCCGTGGCGAAGGATGCCCAACCCAAGAGAGCCCGATGACCACCCCACCCGCCCCTACCACAAACCCGTCCGCGCCGGTGCTGGCCGAGCTGCGGGTGCTGCTGCTCGAACCCGATCTCGCCGGCTGTCTGGTGGGCATGCTGCTTGCGGACCTCGGCGCCGACGTGGTGCGCTGGGGCCGCTCCCGCTGGCTGGGTTCGGACAAGCTGCGCGCCATCCTGGGCCGCGGCCAGACCGACCTCGAGGCCACGGAGCCCGCCGCCCTCCGGGATTCGCTGCTGGAGCTTTCGGGACGGGCTGATGCCGTGATCGGCAACGGGACCGCGCTCGCGCTGGGGCCTTGTGACTTCGCCGCGCAGCGGCGGGCGAAGAACCCGGGGCTCATCCACCTCGATCTTCCCGCCTTCGGGCCGGAGGACCGGGCCGAAGACACCCCGCAGTGGGAGAGCCTGGTGAACTGCGCCGGCGGCGTGTTCCAGAAGCCGCTGGGCCGCGCGGTGCTCCACGACATCCCCATCGCCTCGGTGATGGCGGGATTGTTCGGCGCCAACGCGCTGCTGGCGGCGCTCTACACCCGCGCCCGCACCGGCCGCGGCCAGGATGTGCTGGTGCGCCGCTCGGACAGCGGCCTTTTCTCCCAAGTGCTCACCTTCCTCATCCGCACCGGCGTGCCCCGGGCCTTTCTGCCGCTCAAGATGGCGGCCACCCCTTTCATGGGGAGCTTCGCGTGCGCCGATGGGCGGTTCATCTACCTGCACATCACCCTGCCCAACCACGCCGCCCGCATGCTGCGCATCCTGGAACAGAGCGGTTTTGCCGACCAGGCGCAGGCGCTGCGGCGGGTCCTCTCTCCCGAAACGCTCAGAGATCCCAGCCAGGTGAAGAGCGTGCCCGAGGCCCGCGCCATCCGGGAGCGCTTCCGGGCCATCTTCCGTTTGCGCCCGGCCGCGCACTGGGAGGCCCTGCTCGGCGAGGAGCTGTGCTGCGTCATGGTGCGCACGACGCCCGAGTGGCTGGCCGAGGCGGAGCGCGCGGGCATGTCCGATGCCTGCCGCGTCGAGGACCCCGAATTCGGGCAGGTCTTGTGCCCGGGCCCGGCGCTCGCCGTCGACGGCATCGAGTGGAGGGCCGCCCCGCGCCGGCTCGCCCGGGATGCACGCGAGATCGCCCGGCGTTGGGGCACACCGCGTCTTGCCTTGCCAGCGGCCGGGAACCCGGCGGACCCGGCGCCCGAGGCCCCGCCGCTCTCGGGCCTGCGCGTGCTCGACATGTCCCGCGTCATCGCCGGCCCGTGCGCCGGGCGCATGCTGGCCGAGCTCGGCGCCGAGGTGACCATCGTCCAGAGCCCGGAGCAGCTCGACTGGGCGCTGTCGTTCCACCTGGTCTTCAACGCGGGCAAGCGCTCGCTGGCGCTCGACCTCACGAGCGCGGAGGGCAAGCGCCGCCTGGAACGCCTGTTCGAGACCGTTCGTCCAGACGTCTTGGTCCAGAACTTCCGCAGCCTGGACGTGGCCCGGGCGGTAGGCATCCACCCGGCGGACCTGCGCCGGCGGCTCCCGAACCTGGTGAACATCCACCTCAACGCCTACGGTCACCACGGCCCCTGGCAGAAGAAGCCCGGCTTCGAGCAGGTGATCCAGGCGGTCACCGGCATGCAGGTGCTGTACGGGCAGGGTCGGCCGCGCCTGTATCCCGCGCCGGTGATCGACATCGGCTCGGGCTTGCTCGGCTCCCTGGCCGCGCTGGCCGGCCTGCTGCGCAGGCAGCGTGACGGCTCCGGATGCGACACCTCCACCCACATGACCTCGGCCGCGGTGATGTTCCAGGCCACAACCCTCGCCACCGGCGACAACGCGGGCGCCATCACCTCGCGCCTCGCGCTCACCCGTGACGGCGCCGTGTGCCTGGCCGGCCCCGAGGAAGATCTCCGACGCTTTCTGCGAAAGGCTCGTCTCGACGGCCCGGCGGCCCGGGTGCGCTTCGCGCTCCTGAGCGTATCTTCCCTCAGAAACCGGCTACGCCAGGAGACGCTTGCCGATCGCGTGGGGGTCGTCCCCTTGCTGGACACGCGGCGGCTCACCCACCGGGAACCGCGCACGGGGCCGCTCCCGCTCGCCTGCCGCCGGGCCTACCCGGGGATCGAGCGCCCCCTGCTCTTTCTGCGGTTTCCCATGCAGCTCCAACACACGCCTTGCGTCGAGGTCCGGCCGCCGCCCATGGTGGGGCAGCAAGGCCGGCAGATCCTGGAGGCCCTCGGCGAAAATGGCGCCGCGACCGAGGTCCCCTACCCCGCGCCCAAGCCCTACCCGCTGTGGCTGCTCGACCTGATCCGCTGGGGATACTACGCCTGGCGCTCCGGCAGCTTGTGAGATCCGGCCTGGCGAAGGGAATCAGGCGAAGAATCCGGAAAAACCTGCGAATAAAGAAAAACCGAAAAAAGCCTTCAAGAACAAGAAATCCTTCAGCGATTTCAGCCGCAACCCTATCGCGGTCAAGGGCGAGCGGGGATGAGGTCTGCCTGACGAGCTTCTCGGCCTGCGTCTTTTCGTAGGGCCGGCGGGCGTCAGAAGGTCAGCATGCCGGTCAGCCAGTAGGTGAAGATGGTGGTCTCCTCCACCCGGATGCGGCGGCCGGGGTCGTCGTAGATACCCATGCGGTAGTTGTTGGGAATGTCCGAGGGTTGGCTGCAATCGCCCTCGCCGGTCTTGTCCTGGCAGTAGTCGGCGCCGGTGATGAAGTGCTCGGTGTTGTGGGCCAGGCTCACCCCGAAACGGAAGCGGGCGAACTCGGCCATGCGGAACACGAAGCCCAGGTGGAGCCCGAACTGGGTGTACTCGCCGACCGCCTGGAGCTGGCGGCTGTTCACGGTCGCCTGGCCGGTCGAGTCGCGGGCCACCAAAAAGTCCGAGAGCTCCGACACCGTGCCGCGCGCGGAGTCCTTGCCCTTGCTCTCCACCTCGCCGAAGAACTCGGCGTTGAGCGACAGGTCGATGGCGAACTTCTGGTTCTTCTTCTTGTTCTCCCAGGGGATGATCTCCATGCCGGCGATGAAGCCGCCGTGGTAGGGCATGCTGAAGCCGGCGTTCTTCGCCTCGCGGCCCTGGATGGGGATGCTGCCCTGGAGCCCCACGTAGGGGTCCAGCGCCTTCATGCGGTGCGAGAAGCGGAAGAACGGCGTGAGCACGTGATGGCCCATGCCCACGTGGCCGCTGCTGCCGCCGGCGACCTCGGACGGCTGCGCCAGCGTGCCCGAGGGGATCATGTACTCGAACCCGAACACCCACACGCTCTTGGTGTCGTCGCGCTCCTCGTTGAACGGCGCCCATTTCACGCCCACGGTCATGTCGCCGATGCCCGAGCGCTTGGCCGAGGGGTTCGTCTGCGGGTCCACCGCCAGGGCGTTGCCCGGGCAGGACGGGAAGCATCCCGGCATCTGGGTGGGATCCTGGTTGAAGAGCGTCGAGTTGCCGGGCCCCACGTTCTTGGCGTAGCCGATGTTCTTCTTGTCGTGGATCACCCAGGGCAGGTTCACGTACAGCTCGAGGTCGTGGTACAGGCCGATCTCGATGGTGTAGTCCATGGCGTAGATCTGGCGCTGGAAGCGCAGCTCGTCGAAGTCCGGGCGATTCGCGAACTGCGGGTTGCTCCACAGGTACATCCACTCGTGGGTGATCTTGGCCCGCTGCAAGGTGGAGTGGAAGCCGATGTCCACGTTGAGGTCGAACGGATCGTTCTTGTCAGCCGCGTCGATGACATCGGTGAACTCGGCGCCACGGGCCGCCACCGGACCCAGGAACGCGAAAACAAGCACCGCCATGCCAACCTGCCAGCGTCTCATCGTGCGCCTCCGCTGACGAAAATCCACAGTTTTGAGAACAGTTAACAGACCCCGGGCCGCCGGTCAAGCCTGTTCCGTCTCGCGCAGCCCGAATTCCTTCATCTTGTTCTGCAGGCTCTTGCGGCTGATCTTGAGCTTGCGGGCCGCCTGGGTGACGTTGCCCTCGGTCTCCGCCAGGGCCTTCACGATGAGATCCTTCTCCAGCTCGGCGGTGGCCTGCTTGACGATGTCCTTCATGGAGGCGTCGGCCCCGGGCAAGAGCGGCGCGGGCGCGGTGGAGGACTTCTCCACCAGGCCCTCGGGCAGGTCCTCCACGTCCAGCACCGGCCCCTCGGCGAACACCAGGGCGCGTTCGATGACGTTCTCCAGCTCGCGGATGTTGCCGGGCCAGCGGTAGTTGCACAAGAGGTTCATGGCGTTCTGGGAGATATCGTCGATGGCGCGGTTGAGCCGGGCGTTGAACTTGGCCAGGAAATGCTCCACCAAGAGCGGGATGTCCTCGCGCCGCTCGCGCAGCGGCGGCAGGCGGATGGGCACCACGTTCAGCCGGTAGAAGAGCTCCTCGCGGAAGCGCCCCTGGGCCACCTCCTGCTGCAGATCGCGGTTGGTGGCCACCACCAGCCGCACGTCCACGCGGATGGTCTGGATGCCGCCCACGCGCTCGAACTCGCTCTCCTGGATGGCGCGCAGGAGCTTTACCTGCATCTCGACCGGGATCTCGGCGATCTCGTCGAGGAACAGGGTGCCGCCGTCGGCCAGCTCGAAGCGGCCGGGCTTGCTGTTCACCGCCCCGGTGAAGGCGCCCTTCTCGTGCCCGAACAGCTCGGACTCCATCAGCTCGCGCGGGATGGCGGCGCAGTTGATCTTGATGAAGGGCCGGGCGCGGCGCGCCGAGTTGAAGTGCAGGGCCGCGGCGATGAGCTCCTTGCCGGTGCCGCTCTCGCCCTGGATGAGCACGGTGGAGGGGGTGTCGGCCACCTTCTCGATGATGTCGTAGATGGCCTTCATGGCCGGGGTCTCACCGATCAACCGGTAGCGCTCGTTCTCCGGCTGCGCCGCGTGCACGTCGCTGCGAGCCAGCGACTCGGTCCGCACCGCCTTGGCGATCACCGCGATGAGATCCTGCTTCTCGAAGGGCTTGGTGATGTAGTCGAAGGCGCCCTTCTTGAGGGCCTGCACCGCGTTGTCCACCGTGCCGTGGGCCGTGATGATGATGACCGGCACGTCCGGGCGGTTGCGCTGCACCCAGCCCAACACCTCCATACCGTCGACCTTGGGCATCTTGAGATCGGTGACCACCACCTGAAAGGTTTCCTTGGAGAGCTGGGCGATGGCCTCCTCACCGTCCCGCGCGCTGGCCACCTGGTAGCCCTCGCGCTGCAGCGTGGCGGAGAGGACCTTGCAGATGTTCGCCTCGTCATCGGCGATCAGGATGCGTGCGCTCATGGCTGCCCCCTATCACGACTGGAAGGGAACGGCAAGTCGCCGCCCTCGGCTCGGGCCGGCGCCTCGGCCCCGGCACGAACGGTCGCCTCCGCCGGAGCGCGCGCGGGCAAGAACACGCGAAAGATGGATCCCTCCCCCAGGCGGGACCACACCCGGATTTCTCCGTTGTGGTTCTCGATCAGGCGCTGGCAGATGGCCAGCCCCAGCCCGGTGCCGCGCTCCTTGGTGGTGTAGAAGGGCACGAAGATGCGCTCGAGCGCCTCGGGCGGGATGCCCTTGCCGGTGTCCTGGACCTCCAGCTGCACCGCCCCGGCGCGCAGCGCCGAGCCCGCCCAGAACTCCGAGTGGTCCCGGGTGCGCAAGGTGCGCACGGTGATGCAACCTCCCTCCGGCGTGGCCTCCAGGGCGTTGCGCAGCAGGTTGAGGAAGACCTGGGTGAGCTGCTGGGCGTTTCCCTCCAGGGCCGGCAGGTCCGATGAAAGCTCGGTCTTGAGCGTCACGCTGGCCGGCAGCGTCGGCGAAAACAGCTTCAGGGTGTGGCTCACCACCTCGTTCAGGTCGATGGCGGACTGTGTCGCCTTGAGCGGCCGGGCGTAGTCGAGGAACTGGTCCACGACCTGGTTGAGGCGGTCGGTCTCCTCGATGATGATCTTCAGGAACTCGGAGGCGTCCTCCCCCACCGCGGCCGGATCCAGGTACTGGGCCGCGCCCTTGATGGCGCCCAGCGGGTTGCGGATCTCGTGGGCCAGGCCCGCCGCCATCTGCCCCAGCACCGCCAGCCGGTCCCGCTCGCGCACCCGGGCCAGCACGCGCGAGTTCTCGATCACCACCGCCGCCTGCTCGGCCACCGCCATCAGGGAGGCGATCTCCACGGTGGAGTAGCCCTCGGCCGCGGCCGGGTCGTGGAAGAACCACAGGCCCAGGATCTCGTTCTTCTGGCCCACGAAGGGGACGCAGGCGCCGGCCTTGATGGCCGCCAGGGTCTCCAGCACCTGGCGCGCGCGCTTGACGTCCTCCGGGGATTCCGCCTCGGCCAGCACGCCGCCGTCGGCCAGGCGCTGCTCGAAGGTCTCCGCCAGGATCACCGTCGGGGTCTTGCGCAGCTGCTCGAAGAAGGTGCGGTGGGCCGCCACGTCCAGCCGCAGCGGGGGCTCCGGCCCGCGGAAGCCGATGCGCCGGTAGGAGGCCCCGCCCTCGTCCTGGAGGTACACCGAGACCGCGTTCTGGCGCAGGGTCTGGAACATGGCCTCCAGGATGGCCTCGCTCATCTGCCGGGGATCGAGCCGGGTGGCGATGTCGCGCCGCAGCTCCTCCAGGCGCCGGCGCACCTCGTGCCCCTCGCGCGAGAGCAACCGGCGCGGGCTGCTCTCCAGCTTGTCGCGCACCGGCTCGAACAGGATCAGGATGACGAACGAGCCGACGAAGATGTGGAACAGGGGAAAGTCCGCCGACCCCCCGGTCCAGTACACCAGCACCCAGAACACCACCGCCAGGATCAAGGAGACGGCGATGAGGACCAGGCCGCGGCCCAGCATCTCCTGGAGATCCAGCAGGCGGTACTTCACCAGGCTCTGGCTGATGAAGTACAGAAAGAAGATGGCCACCAGGTCTCCCCAGGCGCGCAAAAATCCCAGCGGGCCGGGCAGGATCCCGAGCAGCACGAAGGTCACCGCCGCCAGCAAGACCACCAAGAGATAGCGGAGCCAGGTCCGTTCCCGCGGCGACTGGATCTCGCGCCGCCGCGCGTAGATGAAGGCCGCGCACAGGTACAGCCCGGCGAAGGCATACCCCACCACCAGCGCGACGCTGATGTCGTTCTGGCTCCAGGGGGTGATCAGGAAGACGATGAGCAGCGACGACAGGGCGGCAGCAGCGAGCAGGAACGGCTTCACCCGCCGCGGGTCGCGCCACAGGAAGTTTCCGAAGAACAGAAGCGCCGTCACCGGCAGCGCGGCGGCCGCCGCCAGATCGGCCTGGAACCAGATGCTCCGGCCGCTGATGCGGTGAAAGAACGCCGCCAGGAAATGGAGCACCAGGTTGGCCGAGAACACGGTGAACAGCACGTTGGTCTGCACCCGCCGGCCGCGCAGCAGGGCCGAGATGCCGACGGCCACACTCACGATCGCCGCCAGCAGGCCGCTCTGGGCTTCGAGATTCACGGTCTTCTCCTACCACCGCCCCGGTGGAGGTGGCAACTCGAAGATTTTGCTTCGACCTCGTGTCAGCGTCGTGGTAATCCAGACCGGCCGCCCCGAAACAGCGGCCGAAAAACCGAGGAGGCCCTCCATGTCCCCCAAGAAACCGTTGGCCGCACCTCCCGCCAAGATCTCCGCCCAGGAGTTGCAGGGCATCCTGGGCTTCGCCAAGGGCCTGACCCGGGCCGCCGGGACGCTGGCCCTGTCCTACTTCGGCCGCGCCTCGCCCACGTTGCGCTTCGACCACGACCTGGTGACCGAGGCCGACCTGGCGGTGCAGGACTTCATCCGCAACGAGGTGCGCCAGAACTACCCCGAGCACCAGTTCCTGGGCGAGGAGGGGGACGAGGTGCCGCAGGAACGCTCCGGGCCGCTGTGGGTAGTGGATCCGGTGGACGGCACCGCCAGCTTCTGCGTCGGCTTGCCGGTGTGGGGTGTGGCGATCGCCCTGTTTTTCGGCGAGCGTCCGGTCCTGGGCACGGTGTTCTTGCCCGTGACGGGCGAGCTCTACAGCGCCATCGCGGGCGGCCCGGCGCAACTCAACGACCGCACCATCCGGGTCCGCAACGAGCCCATCGACGACGAGTCGCTGCTGCTCACCTACAGCCGGTTTCATTCGGACTTTGTCACGAGCTTCCCGGGCAAGATCCGCTCGCTCGGCTCCACCGCCGCCCACCTGGTGTACGTGGCCCGGGGGGCGGCCAGCGGCGCCGTGCTCGGCAACGTGCACGTGTGGGACGTGGCCGCGGGCGCGGTCATCCTGGAGGCCGCCGGGGGCATGCTCTGTGACCTCGATGGCAAGAAGATCTCGCTGGCCGAGTCGCTGTCCGGCGAGCGCATCGGGCGCATCCTGCTCGCCTCCGGCCGCAACCAGCACGAGGACATCGCCGGCGCCATCCGCCGCAGGTAAGATGCAGAATGCTTGCAAAGGGGGTTACTTTTTGGACCGCCACCAGAAGGAACCCCGGAAAGAACTTCTGACAGGGAAAATCCCCGAGAAAAACCTTCTACTAATGGAAAATCGCAGAAGAAACCCGCCTCCAAGGATACCCTCGAATCCGCACGATTTCTCGTGTCAGTAGTGATCTTCTTAGGCCCTTATCTTCTGTTCTCCTTGCCTCTTCCTCCCTACCATCAGCGCCTTTTCGGCAATTCTTCTTGTCAGCGATTCCTCTCGGGGGGTTCAAGGGGGCGCGCTCCCTTGCCGAATCCAGCGCTTTCCCCCAACATTGTTGGCGTAGAACAAAGGTTTGTCTTGTGAGTGAATCTTCTTCGGGCGCTCTGGAACGCTACACGGAGTGGCCGTTCTCGGGCGTCTTTTCCATCCCGCTCGGGATGCGCCGCAGGCCACCGGAGAGTCGCTGTTCGAGCCAGCGGGCGAAGCGCTGCACCAGCAGGAAAGTCAGCAGCAACAGCGCAACGAAAAGGAGCGCCACCGCCACCCCCAGCAGGCCGTCCTGCCCGGCCCCGGGTTCCCCGGCCACCGGGGCGGCGACGAGCGATGAGAGGATGGAGTGAAGCGGCGCCATCGAACAGACGTGAAAGCAAACTTCATGCCATGGAATTCGTAAGACGCCACTCGATGGTCTGACTGGTACTTCATTGGAATAAAAGCATAATTCTCTGGCGCGGAATTATACTTGGTCCTGGCTGGCTCTTTGGAGTGCGAAAAAAAAGTTACAAACTTGGCCCAGGTGCGACAGCGCGGCCGCTATCGAACGTTTCTTGCTGCATCGACGCCGATTTTTGGGTTCAACGGACGAACGAGACGCACCCTTCGATCTCGCCTTCCTTCGCCGCGCCGGAGCAGTACGGGGCCTCCCGAAGCGAGCGCAGCCTATAGCGCGCGCCACCCTCGGACAGCGTGACTTCCGAAGGCAGACCCTCGGTCGAACAGTTCCCCACGTTGAACAGCCCGCGCGCCGCCAGGTTGAGCGAGCCCGAGGCGGAGGCGGGCGTGCCGGTCGCGATGGGATCCGGCCAGGTGAACTCCGCCCGGCCGCTCGGATCCAGGTACACCCGCAGCAGGCAGCCGTCCGGCGAGGCGGTGTTCTCGATGACCTGGCCGGCCACCGGCAACACGCCCTCCACCATCGAGCCGGCGAGTTCTCCGCGGTAACGCAGCTCTCCGGCGGCGCATACCAGCGGCTCCGGCTCCGGGCCACCGCCGCCACAACCGGCCGCAAAGAGCGCAAGAACGCTCCCGGCCACAAGACGGCAAGCCACCCTCATGCCTTTCCTTCCTTGCGGAGGGCATCCCGGCGATCGAGTTCTTTGACAAAGGCGGCGATGTACTGGGCGGCGCTGAAGATGGAGAAGAACAGCGACAGGTAGATGAGCCACAGGCCCACCACGTGGAAGTCGACCCACGGCCGCAGCGGGATGCCCGCCTCGCTGAGCAAGCGGTGGAGCCAGGTCCCGGCCACCAGGTCATGCAAGAAGGGCGTGACCAGGGCGATGGGATAGCGGTAGTGCACCAGCAGGCCCAGGATGCCGATGAGCTGGAAGGCGGTCTTCCACTTGCCCTGCTGACCGGCGGCGATGACCATCCCCTCGGTCGAGGCGATGCTGCGCAGCCCGGTGATGGACAGCTCCCGCGCCAGCAGCAGCACCACCACCCAGGCGGGGATGCGGCCCAGCGGGACCAGCATGACCAGGGTGGACATGGTGATGAGCTTGTCGGCCAGCGGGTCCAAAAACTTCCCCAGAACGGTGGTCTGTCCCCGGTGGCGCGCCAGCCAGCCGTCGAAGAAGTCGGTGATGGAGGCGGCGGCGAACAGCGCGGCGGCGATGAAGGAGTTCACCCGGCTCTCGAAGTACACGAACACCAGCACCAGCGGGATGACCAGGATGCGCGCCATGGTGAGCATGTTGGGCAGGTTGAAGAACTCTTGTTTGAGCGTGGCTTTCATGGTTCACCCGGGCGGCCGAACCGCGTCATGCCTCCAACACAAACACCTCGCCCGCGCCCGTGAGCTCGAGCCAGGCCCCCGCGGGCAGGGGCAAGGTGCCGGCCAGCAGCCGTGGCACCAGGCTCCCGGACCAGCCCGCCAGGCGGGCGGCCGGCAGCAGGGCCTTGCCCTCGAGCGGAACGCGCCGGACCGCGCCGCGCGTGTGCAGGACCACCGTGGCCGGCCCGAACAGGTGGAAGATGGGCAGGTCCGCCCCGCCCTCGGCCGTGAGGCGGCCGTTCTCCCAGGAGGACGTGTCGCCGAAGGCGCACACCAGCTCCTCGTTGAAATAGGCCGCGCCCTGAGCATGGGAGAGCGACCAGAACTCGCCCTCACGCGCCATGAAGATCGCCTGCCCCTCGCCCTCCAGCAGGGCCATGCTCCGGGAGCCGCTGCCGAAACCGTGCTGCGTCTGCTCGCCGCCAAAGCGCTTTTGCAGGGCGCTGATGCGCACCTCTCCCTCCAGCCAGGCGAGCAGCGAGAGCCGCGCGTGGCAGCGGCCCAGAAGACGCACGGAGAACTCGTGTGGCCGAAACGAGAAGACCTCCGGCGGCTCCACCGGTGGCGGCTTCGACCAGGCCCGGGGACCGCGCTCCTCGGCCGACCAGCTCTCCACGCCGGCCGGCGGCTCGGCGGGCGCGGGCCGGGGCGGCGCGTTCTCGAGCCCGCGGAAGGGGAAGTTCCGCTCCTCGATCTCGCGGAAACCCTCCGAGGCCGCCTCGGCCACCTGCCGCCGGGCCTCCTGGGCCTGCTCCGCGACCGGAGCCGCCGCCATGGACGCCCCGGCGCCCTCCAGGAAGCGCTCCAGGCCCGTCACCCCGGCGCGGGAGAAGTGGTCCCGGGCCTCGTCCTTCTTGCCCTGGCGGAGCAGCAGCAGCCCCAGGGTGCGGTGCGCCTTCTCGTGGCCGGGCTCGATCTCAATGGCGGCCTCGAGCTCCATGCCGGCCTCCGGCAGCATGCCGGCCTTGAGGTACACCATGGCCAGGTTCACGCGCAGGGTCACGTCGCGGGGGAAGCGCTCGACCAGGCCGCGGTAGATCTCGATGGCGCGCGCGTACAGGCCGAGCTTGAAGTACACCAGCCCCAGCAGGTTCTGGCCCCGGGCGTTGCGCGGCTTGATGGCGAAGGCCTTCTCCAACTGGGCGCGCGCCTCGTCCATCTTGCCGGCCTGGAGCAGCTCGCCCCCCTGGTACAGGTGGTACAAAAAGTCGTCGTCGATCTCGTCCTCGGTTTCTTCCTCGAGCGTCTCGGAAGGGGGACGGGGTTCTTCGCTCATGGCTTTTTCGGCTCCTCCGGGGCGGCGGCCGGCTTGCCAGCGCCAGCCGCGTCCAGGCCCTTGAAGTAGCGGTAGAGCTGCAGCACCCGCCGCACGTAGTTCTGGGTTTCGGCGATCGGCGGGATGGACATGGTGCGGAACACCGCCTGATGCCCGGCGTTGTAGGCGGCCAGGGTGAGCACGATGTCGCCGTCGAAGGTGTTGGCCAGCGTGCGCAGGTAGCGCGTGCCGCCCAGGATGTTCTGGCGCGGGTCGAAGACGTCCTGCACCCCCATCTCGGCGGCGGTGCCCGGCATGAGCTGCATCAGCCCCTGCGCCCCGGCGTGGGAGACGGCGGCGGGATTGAAGGCGCTCTCGACGGTGATCACCGCCCGGATCAGCGCCACGGGGATGGTGTAGCGCTTGGAGGCCTCCAGGATGTGGTGGTCGTAGTCGCGCACCAGGCGCGGCGGGGCCAGGTAGGCCGAGGCGCGGCGCGGCGGCGGCGCGGTCTTCTTGCGCGGGATGGGCGAGTCGATGGGCCGGTAGCGCGGGTCGGTGGGCACGTTGGTGAAGTGCACCACGCCCTCCTCGTCCACGAAGCTGTACACTTCGGCCCGCGCGCGCGGCGCCGCGAGCGCCACGCCAAAGACAAGCACTGCCACCGCTCGCAGAACCATTCGGTCCAGCCCTTTCGCCACCGAGGGATTGTAGCACCCGGCTTCGCGCCCTCGCAACAATTGACTGGGTCCGCGCCCGCTCCTATGCTGCGGCTCATGAAGCGCCATCCACACGAGAGCCAAGGCACCTACGCGGCGGACTTTTTGGTGATCGGCGGCGGGCTGGCCGGCCTCACCTTCGCCCTGCACGCCAGCGCCAGCGGCTCGGTGCTGGTGCTGGCCAAGGGAGACGAGAGCGCCTCGGCCTCGGACAAGGCCCAGGGCGGCATCGCCTCGGTCATGGACGAGGAGGATTCCTTCGAGCTGCACGAGCGGGACACGCTGCGGGCCGGGGCCGGCCTGTGCCACCCCGACATCGTGCGCCTGTGTATTCAATCCGGCCCGGCACGCATCCGGGAGCTGGTGGCCTGGGGCGTGCCCTTCTCCCGGCAGCGGGCCGGCCGGCGCTTCGACCTGGGCCGCGAGGGAGGGCATTCCCAGCGCCGAATCCTGCACGCCGGCGACATCACCGGCCACGAGATCATGCGCACCCTGGCGCGGCGGGCCGGCGCCACACCCTCCATCCGCCACGAACCTCACAAGCTGGCCGTCAACCTGATCCTGGAGGACACCCCGGCGGGGCGGGTGTGCCGGGGGGTGTACGCCCTGGATCGCAAGAGCGGCCGGGTGGAAACCATCCTGGGCCGCTGCACGGTGCTGGCCACCGGCGGGGCGGGCAAGGTGTACCTCTACACCAGCAACCCGGACGTGGCCTCCGGCGACGGGATGGCCATGGCCTGCCGGGCGGGCGCCGAGATGGCCAACCTGGAGTTCGTGCAGTTCCACCCGACCTGTCTGTACCACCCCAAGGCCAAGTCGTTCTTGCTGTCCGAGGCGCTGCGCGGCGAAGGCGGGGTGCTGCGGCGCCTCGACGGTAGCGAGTTTCTGGAGCGCTATGACCGCCGTGGCTCCCTGGCCACCCGCGACGTGGTGGCCCGGGCCATCGACTTCGAGCTCAAGAAGTCCGGCGACGACTACGTGCTGTTGGACATGACCGCGCTGGATGGCCGCTTTCTGGCCCGCCGCTTCCCCAACCTGCTGCGGCGCTGCCTGGAGTTCGGCCTCGACATGCGGCGCCAGCCCCTGCCGGTGGTGCCGGCGGCGCACTACTTCTGCGGCGGGGTGCGCACCGATCGGCGCGGGCGCACCACGGTGCCCGGCCTGTACGCCATCGGCGAGGTGGCCTGCACCGGCTTCCACGGCGCCAACCGCCTGGCCTCGAACTCCCTGCTGGAGGCCCTGGTGTTCGGCCACCTGGCGGCCCAGGACGCCCGCGAGTGGATCCGCGGCGCCCCACCGCTCCGGCGCCCCCCGCGCGCCTGGGACACGGGCCAGGCCTCCGACTCCGACGAGAGCGTGGTGGTCTCGCACACCTGGGACGAGATCCGGCGCTGCATGTGGAACTTCGTGGGCATCGTGCGCAGCGATCGCCGTCTGGAGCGGGCCGCCCGCCGCATCGCCATGGTCCAGGAGGAGATCCGGGAGTACTACTGGAAGACGCTGCTCACCCCCGACCTGCTGGAGCTTCGCAACCTGGCCATGGTGGCCGAGCTGGTGATTGCCTGCGCCCGGGCGCGCCGCGAGAGCCGCGGCCTGCACTACAACCTGGACTGTCCTCGGCCCCGCGCCAGCGAGCGGCACGACACCGTCATCGCCCGGCGCGGGCGGAGGCTGGGCCGCGCCGCGGGCCGGGAGGGGTCCTTCACCTGGCCTTGAGCTGGTAGGTCTTGAGCTGTAGCAGGCTCTGGGGCAGCACGCGCGCGCCGTCGCGGAAGTCGGTGCGGATCTGCACGATGCCCACCCCCGGCGCGAAGGTCATGTGGTTCTCCATGGCCTTGGTGTCGCTGATGCGAACCTCCATGCGCACCGTCACGCAGTCGCGGAACACCCCCGCCGGCACCCGCACCTCGTGGCCGACCGTCACGATCTCGTAGCGTTCGACGGTCTTGATGTCGGCCACCGAGAGCCACTGGGTGCCCACCGAAAGCGGAGTCTTGAGGAGGTAGCGCACGTCGCCGTCGCGCAGCCCGTCCCCGTCCCAGCGCAGGCGCGAAGGTGTCGGGCGATCGTCAATGAAGAAGTTCTTCTCTTCGCGCACGATGCTCACGGTCAGATCCGCCTGTGGCTGGCCCTGGAAGGTGGTGGCGTAGGTCCAGCGGTTCCCGACGTCCAGGGGGTAGTACTCCTGCGCCGCCGCCCCCGTCTTGCCGCCCGCCGGCGTCACGTGGGCGCACCCCGCGGCGGCCAACAGGCCGGACAGCGTGAGCGCGAAGAAGCTGCGGTTCGAGATCGTGTTCAAGGCTGCCTCCTTCAGGGGATCCGGTCCCGGACGCGGGGGGCATCCGCCGCCGTTCGCAGCGGGTCGTTCGACGGGCGCTCCGCCTCTTGCAGGGCGCGGGCGGCCCGTTCCCGGATGGCGGGCGATTCGTGCCCCGCCGCGAGCGTGAACAGGTAGCCCCGGGCCACCGGGCCGCCGAGCTCGGCCAGCGCGGAGATGGTCTGGAGCAGGAACAGCTGGTCGCGATCCTTCGCGGCGCGGATCAGCGGCTCCGCGGCCTGGACGTCCCCCTGGGCGACCAGCACCCCGACCGCCTCCAGCACCACCTCGGGCACCGGATCCCGCAACAGCTCGATGACGCGGGGCACGAGCTGTGGCGCGCGCCGCTCCCGCAGCGCCTTGAGGGCGGTGAGGCGTTGCGAAGCCTCCGGCGAGGACAGCAGCCCGGCCAGCTGCTCGAGCGAGTACTCCCGGCTGGCCAGGTCGCTCTCCAGGTTCTTCACCGCGTCCTGCACCGCCCGGCGCAAAACGCGCGCGAACCCGGCGGCGGGGGTCAGCGCCTCGGGCTCCTGGACCTCGAAGGCCTCGCCGCGCGCCGAGAGCCTCTCCCGCACGCCGTTCTCCTGCCAGCGGGAGAGCAACAGCTCGACCTGGACGCCGCGGTACAGGCCGGTCTCGCCGGGGTTCACCGCCTCGTGCTCGGTGGCCAGGGTGATGGTGAGTTCGGCCTGGAAGACCCCCGGGCGGTCGGGGCTGGCCAGGGCCAGCCGCCGGCTGCCGGACAGCGTCTGCTCCAGCGTCTGGCGGGCGCGCTCCGTGTCGAACAGCTCTTCCTCGTGGCCAGAGCGGTCGAAGGCCGCCACCGCCGCGACCTCCAGGCGTGGGCCGCGCTCGCAGCGACAGCCGGCGGCCGCGAGCAGCGCGGCGCAGCACCCGAGCAGGACAAGATGCGCCCTACGAGGCCAGCATGGCATGGCAAGATCCGTCCGTGGAAGCGAGATCTGAAAGCATCTCGGCGGCCGGCCGCTCCACCAGCTGCCAGCCGAGGCGTTGCGCCAGTCGCCGGGCCACCTCCGTCGCCGCCTGCACGAGGGGCGGCGGCGGGACGCCCAGCCGCGCCAGCGAGGTCACGCCGCGGTGGCGCAGGCCGCAGGGAACGATGGTGTCGAAACCGCCGAGGTCCGGGCCGAGGTTGAGCGCGAACCCGTGGGTGGACACGCGCCGCTCGAGGTGGAACCCGACCGCCGCGATCTTCTCCTCCCCTACCCATACGCCGGGGTGGGCGTCCGACCAGCGGGCCGCGACACCCCGCGATTCTAAAAAGCCAATGAGCGCCTCCGCGTTGGCGCGCACCCACGCCGGCACCGCAAGCTTCATCGCCGCCAGCGACACCACGGGATACCCCACCAGTTGCCCCGGGCCGTGGTAGGTGACGTCCCCGCCTCGCTTCACCCGGATCAACGGGATGTTCTGGCGTTGGTACTCGTCCGCCGGCAGCCGTAAATGCCTCGGATCGGCGTGGCGTCCCAGGGTGATGGTGGGCGGGTGCTCGAGCAGCAGCAGCGTCCCCTCGCCTCCCCGGCGCGCCCGCTCGGCGGCGGCGTGCTGGAGGGCCAGCGCCTCCAGGTAGGGCACGCGCCCCAGGAAGGTCCAACAGACGCGCATCACACCCCCAAGAACAGGCGTTTGCCGAAGTTGACCGCCAGATCGGCTTCGAAGATCTTCCGCGCGGCGGTCTCCAGGTCGTACTCCACCCGGTGGAACTCGAACACCCGGCTCTCGGTGTCGAACACGGTGAAGCAGGCCCGTGCGTCGTAGTCGCGCGGCTGCCCCACGCTGCCCACGGTGAGCACGTACTTGCGCATGCGGCGCAGCCCGAAGCGCCGCGCCACCACCTCGTTGACCTCCTCGGGAGACAGCGCGAACGACTTGGTCAGGTGGGAGTGCCCGATGAAGTTGACGTCCTTGAGGCGCTCGAAGCTCGGCAGCAGATCCGCCGCCTGGTCCAGGGTGAAGATGTAGTCGAAGTTCTCGGGCGAGAGCGGGTTGCCGTGGGAGAACCCCAGCCCGTCCTGGTGGGCGGTGTAGGGGATCTTCTTGAGCCACTGCAGGTTCTCCGGGGTGAGCTGGGCCGTGCACCAGTCCAGCGCCTGGCGGGCCGCGTCGTAGTAGAAGCTGTAGTCCATGCGGCCGGTGACCGCCGCGTCGTGGTTGCCCAGCACCACCACCCGGGCCAGCTCCCGCACGATCTGGCAACACTCGTTGGGGCTGGCGCCGTACCCCACCACGTCTCCCAGACAGATGTACTGGTCGATCTTGAGCTCTCGATAGGCCGCCACCACAGCCTGAAGCGCTTCCAGGTTGGAGTGCACATCGGAGAAGATGCCCAGGCGCATTCCGGCCTCCGGCGATCCGTGCGAGGCCGGAACTTAGCATGGCCGGATCGGCAGAGGCAAGGGAATCCTGTAGGGCGCGCTCAGGGGGAAAAGAGCGCGTTCATCACGTCCAGCATCTGGGAGGCGGGCAGGTCCCCGACCAGCGAGTAGGCCAGCCCGCGGGAGCGCCACACCACCACGGTGTAGCCGCGCTTCTCCACCAGGCACAGCTTGCGGTGGCCCAGGCGGTGGCAGCGCTGCAGGTCCAGCGGCCCACCCGGGTCGCTGAACACGAACAGGCTGTACTCCCGTCCCGCCTGCCGGTACCGCACCTGGGCCGCCTGGCGCTCGGCCAGGTGGCTCAGGCGCGCGCCCACCACCCGGAACTCCCGGTCCGCAAACGGCGGCAGCGCCACGTGGAAATCCACCTTGGACCGGAACCACTCCTCGACGTCGGCGCGGTTCTCGGAGGCCACCTCCACCGGCGCCTGCCGGCTGTGGCGCTCCACCGCCTCCTCCAGCAGGCGGGGCGAGAAGGCGGAGGTCACCGTCCAGGTCAGCGACAGCAGCAGCACCAGAACCCCCGCTGCGGGCACGGAGGACCACAGCAAGATCCGGCGCAACGGGTGAACACGGGCGGGGTGCAGGAGCTTCTTCTGTAGCCGCAGGCGGAGCTCCTCGGGCGCCTGCACGCGGGGCAGCCGCGCCCGGATGGCCGCCTGGAAGCGGTGCTCGTACTCCACCTGCCGCTGGCATTGCGGGCATTCTTGCAGGTGGAGCTCGAGCGAGCGGCGGTCGTTCTCGTCGAACTCCCCGTCCAGGTAAACCTGCGCGAACCGTTTCACGTCTTCGCAGCGCATGTCCGGCTCCTAGGGTTCCCGCGATCCGGTCTGCCGCGAACGATACTCGTCAAGCTGCGTGACCTTGTCCGCTTCTTCCTCGGCGGGGCGGATGTAGCCCTGCGTCAGGGCATACTGGTACAGGCGAGCGCGCAGCAGCCGCCGGGCGCGGTGCAGGCGCGACATCACCGTTCCCACCGGGATCTCCAGGATGTCCGCGATCTGGGAGTAGGAGAACCCGTTCATGTCGCGCAGCAGCACCACCACCTTGAACTCCCCCGGCAGCTCGTTGATGGCGGCCACCACGTCGTCGGAGAGCACCTTCTCGAAGAAGAACTCCTCCGGCCGCGGATCGGCGCTGTCCTGGTAGCCCGGGGCGAGGTTCGAGAGCAGGTCTTCCTTCTCCGGGCCGCACTGGATCTCCCGGCCGCGGCGCTCGTGTCGGAAGCGGGTGGCGAACAGGTTCACCATGATGCGGAACAGCCAGGCCCTGAGGTTGGTGCCGGGCTCGAAGCGCTCCTGAAAGCGCATGGCCCGCACCAGGGTGTCCTGCACCAGGTCCTCGGCCTCGGCCCGGTTGGCGGTGAGCCGGAGGGCGGTCCCGAACAGCTGATCGAGGTATTCCAGCATGGCCTCGGCGAAGGCGTTGCTCTGCTTTTCCTTGCGTTTCCACATGTTGCACCACCCGTCCCGCCTCTACTGCGGGGACTCCGGACGTTGGAACGCCCGTGCCGGTCGAGTTATTCCAGGATGATAAAGACCCTCTCGGGCGCCACCCCAACCTCCGGCCGTCCCTTGCACGCGGCCGACCGCGGACTAGGCGAACCGGCGCGCTCGGTCGGGTCGAGAACCATCACGCATGATCCGCGCAGCCGGCGGACGGAGCGCCTACATCACCTCGGCGAGCGGCTTGTACGGCAGGTTGTGCGCCTCGGCCACCGGGCGGCAGGTGAGCGCCCCCTTGAAGCAGTTCACGCCGAGCGCCAGCGCCGGGTCCTTGCGCAGGGCGTCGATCCCCTGGTCGGCCAGGCGCAGGGCGTAGCCGATGGTGGTGTTGGTGAGCGCGAAGGTCGAGGTCTGGGCCACCGCGCCGGGCATGTTGGCCACGCAGTAGTGCACCACGCCGTCCACCAGGTAGGTCGGGTTGTCGTGGGTGGTGGGGTGCACGGTCTCGATGCAGCCGCCCTGGTCCACCGCCACGTCCACCACCACCGAGCCCGCCTCCATCTGGGAGATGAGCCCGCGCGACACCAGCTTGGGGGCCTTGGCGCCGGGGATGAGCACCGCGCCCACCACCAGGTCGGCCCGCGAAACCGAGCGGGCGATGGTCTCCGGATCCGAGAACAGGGTCTGCACCCGTCCCTGGAAGATGTCGTCGATGTAGTTGAGCGTCTTGAGGTTGACGTCCAGGATCGACACCTCGGCGCCCTGGCCCACCGCCATCTTGCAGGCGTTCAGGCCCACCACGCCGGCGCCCAGGATGGTGATGCGTCCGCGCCGCACCCCGGGCACGCCGCCCAGCAGGATGCCCTTGCCGCCGTGCTCCTTCTCCAGCGTGGCGGCGCCCACCTGGATGGACATGCGCCCGGCCACCTCGCTCATGGGTTTCAAGAGGGGCAGCGAGCCGTCCGGGAGCTGGATGGTCTCGTAGGCCACCGCCACGCACTTCTGCTCGAGCAGCTTGTGGGTCAGGGTCGGATCGGCGGCCAGGTGCAGGTAGGTGTAGATGATCTGGTTCTCGCGGATCAACCGGTACTCCGGCTCGATGGGCTCCTTGACCTTCACCACCATGTCGGCGCGCTGGTACACGGTCTGGATGTCCTTGACGAGCTCCGCGCCGGCGGCGCGGAAGGCCTCGTCGCTGATCCCCGACCCCATGCCGGCGCCGGTCTCCACCAGCACCTTGTGACCCCGGTCGACGAGCTGCTTCACGCCCGCCGGGACCATGCCCACCCGGTACTCCCGCACCTTGATTTCTTTGGGGACACCGACGATCACGATTGGCTCCTTTCTGAAAAGGTTGACCTCAAGCCATCGACTCGCAAAGTTCGAACGACATGCCGTCGTAGGCCAGCTCGACACCGAGCGGGAGCCGGCTCTGGGTCTCGGCGTGCTCCACCTGGTGGGACAGGTGGGTGAGCACCGCCCGGGCCGGCCGCAGCCGCTCCACCAGCTCGACCGCTTGCGCGATGGACAGGTGGGTCGGATGCGGGTGGTGGCGCAGCGCATCCAACACGAGGAGGCGCAGGCCGGAGAGCAGCGCGAAGCTCTCCTCGGGGATGCGGCTGCAATCGGTGAGGTAGGCCACGTCTCCGATGCGGTAGCCCAGCGCCGGCGTCTGGCCGTGCCACAGCGGCACCGGCACCACCGGGACGCCGGCGGCCTCGAAGGGCCCGCTCACCTCCGTCAAGGAGAGGAACGGCTTGAGGCTCTCGCCGCCGGTGTCCTGAAAGATGTAGTCGAAGGTGCGGCGCAGGCGTGAGAGCGTCGGCCCGTTGCCGAAGCAGGGGATCTCCGAGAGCGCCACCAGGTTGAACGAGCGCAGCTCGTCGATGCCGTGGACGTGATCGGCGTGGCCGTGGGTGAACAGCACCGCGTCCACCCGCGCCATGCCGAAGCGCAGCGCCTGCTGGCGCAGGTCCGGCGAGGTGTCGATCAGGAGGCAGCGGCCGCCCGCCTCGACCAGCGCCGAGGCCCGGGTGCGGACGTTGCGCGGATCCGAGGACGCGCACACCGGGCAGCGGCAGCCGATCACCGGCACGCCGCTCGAGGTCCCGGACCCCAGAATGGTCAGGCGCATGCGCCAACCCCTGCCCCTCTCCCGTGGAGGGGATAAAAAAACCTCTCCCGAAAATCATCAACGGGGCGGGCGCGGCCCGGGTTCCTGGGTCGGGTCCTGCTCGCCGCCCTCGGGCGGTTCGCGCAGGGTGGACTTCTTGGGGCAGCCCGTGCCGAGCACCGCAAGCGCCAAGATCAGGGCCGAAAGCAACCACAAGATACGCCGACGCATGCCGCACCTCCTGGAAACCCGCCCGCACTGTATAGCCGATGAATACAGAAAATCAAGGCACATCGACACCTGACCGTACCTCACTTTTTATAAACAGTATCTTGGGCGCGGCTTCTGGCGATGAGTCCTCCCAACTGCTCGGCGCAAAGCCGCCTGCGCTGCGTGGAGGACTCATCTGGCGCGCCGCGAACGGGTGGCCGGAGGCGCGGCTGTTGGCGACACAATCCAGGCGATGTTCCTCGTAGGCAATTTTTTCCCCGCTTTTTTTTCTGGTTGCGGTTCTTCTGTTTTTTTCTGTCAGGAATTTCTTCTTGGGGGTCCAAGGGGGCGTGCCCCCTTGCCATGTTCAAGGTTTTTTCCCGGGCTTTTCCTTAGCAGAAGGTTTTTTTTGATTATTGGGGGTCCAAGGGGGCGTGCCCCCTTGCCATGATTTTTCTTTTTCCCCTTTGTAAGCAGCCAGCGGTCACTTGAGGAAGACGTTGAGGAACCAGTCGGCGATGCCTACCGCCAGGTTGCCCGACTGGAGGCGGTCCTGGCTCTCCGGGAACAGCGTATGCCCGCGCGCCGAGAGGCCGCTCACCCGCTGCTGGAGCTGCTTGACCTCCGACTCCAAGAGATCGCGGGTCTTGCGGGCCGAGCGCTCCAGGCCGCCCGAGCGCACGAACTCGAGCACCCTGTGCAGCTCGTCGCGATCGAACCAGGTGCCGTGGGCGCGGCACACGTCGATGAGCACGCCCGAGATCTTGCCGAAGTTCTGCCGCCACATGAGCTGCTGGCACACCGGGCAGCGCAAGTATCCGTCGGCCGCCGCCTTGAGCGGGGCCGCCGCGGTCTGGAGCTGCCCGCCGGCGGCCGCCAGCCGGGCCGCACCGTCCTCGCGGTGGCGCTTCACCAGCCGCTCCACGGTCTCGCGGTCCACCCACAATCCTTCGCAGCGGTTGCAGCGCTCGATGGCCGCCTCGGCCACCACCTCCACCCGCAGCGGCTCCTCGCGGCAACGCGGGCACTTGCGCTCGGTCTCGTCGCCATGGATCACCACCCGCCCCTCGAGGGCCTCGCCGCAGTGCAGGCAGTGCTTGGCGCCGTAGAACACCGCGCCGAAGCACCCCGGGCAGATCACCGTGGCGAGAGCGGTCGAACAGAACGTGCACCTCTGCGCGGTTGGGTCCACCGGGGCGCCGCAGGCCGGGCAGTTCATCTTGCCGGCGGTGGAGGGGCCCTCGGGGACCAGGATGGAGAGCCCGCAGGCGCACTTCACCGTGGAGCCGGCCGGGGCCTGGCCGGTGTCCACGTGCCGCTTGCACTTGAGACAGGCGATCAGCATGGGCCCATGCTAACCCAAAGAAAAACGGTCAACAAGTGACAGGCAAAACAAAGACGATTCTGGCAAGGGGGTTCCCCCCTTGAACCCCCCAAGACAAATCCAAAGAAGACCCCGAATAAAACCTTCTTCTAAGGAAAACCAGAGAGACACGGAGAGAAAGACCGGAGAAAAACTGCTGCTAACTTTTCGTTGAATTTGCTGCATTTTTCAGAAGCTGGGAACCGCTTGTCAGGAGATGGGAACGGCCTGCTGGCGCCTGGAGGCGGGAACCCTCCGAGTCTGTCCCATGATGTTTTCCCTGGGGGTCCAAGGGAGCTTGCCCCCTTGCCATGTTCAGGGTTTTTCTCCGGGCTTTTCCTTAGCAGAAGGTTTTTCCGGTTTTTTGGGGGTCCCAGGGGTCGCACCCCCTTGCCGCCCGGGCCCGGGGGGGCTAGGATAGCCCCCGAAGGCCATCCCGGCCCACCCGGAGGTTTTTCCATGAGATTGTTCTCGTCCGCCGCTTGCATCGCTTTCGCCATCTCGTTCGTCTGCTTCGCCGCCTGCAAGGGCGGTGGGGGCGGCGCTGACGGCGGCAACTGCTCGAGCGAGAGCGAGGCCTGCAGCTACTACCACGAGTGCCCCAACAACCAGGACTGCATAAGCGGCTGCTGCCAGCCCAGCGTGCGCTGCCTGCAAGACAGCGTGTGTAAGCCCGGCGGTGCCTGCCTGGCCAACCCCGGCCCGGGCTGCCTCACCCTCGCCGAGTGCAACCCGGTCACCGAGTGCGGAAAGCTCGTGCCCTGCGTCGAGGGAGTGTGCCGCGAGGATCTTTCGCTGGATCTTCCCTGCAACAACACCTGCGCCACCGACACCGAGTGCCCCGCCGGCACGCACTGTCGCGTGGACGGCAGCGAGGGCAAGTGCGTCATGGACGGCCTGTGCACGGCCAAGGCCGAGTGCGCCGCTCTCCCGCACGCCGACTGCGTGGGCGAGTGGAAGTGTCTGGACGGCCGCTGCGACTACTGCGAGCGCCGCTGCGTGAAGCTGTGCCTGCACGACACCGACTGCCCCGCCGAGGCGAGCTGCATCAGCGGGCTGTGCGAGAAGTACCCCGCCGACGTGCTGGCCGCCCTCACCGCCCCGGCGGTGGATCACGGTTTTACGGAGAAGAAGCCGCTGCGGGTGGGCATCGCCGACGTTCCGCTCTCGTTCCCGGTGGGGGTGAGCATGGCCGGCTACGGCGCGCGGGTGGGGCCGAAGACCCCCTACAGCGACACCCTGGGCGGCAGCGACTCGATGTGGGACCGGCCGCGGGTGAAGGCCTTCGTCTTCGATAACGGCCAAAAGCGCATCGCCATCGTCAAGCTACCCATCGGCTGGAGCGACGACTTTTTGGCCTCGCACATCGCCTGGCGCATCCACCAGGCCATCCAGGCGAACTACCTCGACCGCATCATCCTCTCCGCGCCCCACAGCCACTCGCACCCGGGGCGCTTCTGGAACGTGCTGCGCGAGAAGAAGATCGGCGTGTTCGGCCACGGGGATTTCAACTTCGAGATGTTCGGGCGCCACACCCAGGCCGCCGCCGACGCGGTGCTGGCGGCGATCGCCGACCTGCGTCCGGCCAAGGTGTCCTGGGGGCTCAACC
Source organism: uncultured Myxococcales bacterium (assembly GCA_964561025.1). Lineage (GTDB taxonomy): Bacteria > Myxococcota > B64-G9 > B64-G9 > B64-G9 > JAAZNF01. The sequence continues at coordinate 4,389 of CAZLNM010000057.1, read as the reverse complement.
CGGCCATGGATCCCGAGCACAAGATCCACCGCGACCGGCGCGGCGGGGACTTCAACCCCATGGACGACTCGCTGGTGCTCATCCGCATCGACGACCTGGACGGCCACCCGCGCGGCCTGCTCGTCAACTTCGCCCTACATGGCACCCACCTCGACGGCACCACCGTCTCCCAGGACGCCCCTGGCGGGGTGGAGGTGATCGCGCAGCAGAACCTTCAAGAGCTCACCGGCTACCCGGTGAAGGTGGCCTTCATCTCGGGCGCCTCGGGCGACGTGAGCCCCGCCGGTGACGACAGCCCTCTGGGCTCCGACGACTGGGGCAAGATCCAGGAGGTGGGCGCGCAGGCCTGGCCCAAGATCCGCGCCCTCTTCGAATCCCTGGAAGGCAAAGGCACCACCGATGTCGTGCTGGACATGGGCGTACGGCGGGTGCCGGTGGGCCGGGCGGAGCTCGGCTACGGGCCGGGGGTGTTCCGCGACGAGCAGGGCAACGACTACGAGTACGGCGCCTTCTCGTGCGTGGGCATGGAGGACGACGACCCCAACACCAAATACCAGGACGGCGCGCTGGGGTGCATCTTCAGCGCCGACGCCCTGTCGGGCGGCCGGCCGGTGCGGCAGTTCGTGATGGCGCGCTTCTCCATCGCCCGCATCGGCAACCTGGGCATCGTCAGCATCCCCGGCGAGCCGCTGGGCAAGTACGCCCGCGGCATCTGCCAGAAGTTCATGGAGGCCGGCATCGAGTACGCCACCACCTTCGGCTACAGCCAGGACCACCACTTCTACCTGATGGACGCGGATAGCTGGCTCCAGGGCGGCTACGAGCCCTCGATGCAGATCTGGGGTTGGGCCGAGGCCGACTACTACGCGAGCAAGATGAAGGAGATGTTCGCGCCCTTCATGGCCCAGGGCGGCACGGTGGACAACGCCAACCTCAAGCCCTCCTGGTTCGCCTGGATCAACGACACGGTGACGCCCACCGTCACCCCCGCCGCCGACGCGGGCAAGATCGTGCAAGACGCGGCCGCCGCCATGGAGCGTTTCGGCATGGTGCACCTGCGCTGGATCGGCGGGCACCCGGGGGTGGATCTCCCCCGCATGACGCTGGAGAAGAAGATCGGCGACGCCTTCGAGCCGGTGAAGAACCGCGCCGGCGAGGTCTACTCCGACGACGGTCTCACCACCATGACCTGGTACCGCGGCAACTACCAGGACAACCACACCTGGGAGATCTCCTGGGAGGAAGGCGTGAGCTTCGCGCCCGGCACCTACCGCATCCGCATCGAGGGCCGCTACCAGGACGCGCAGGGCGTAAAGCCCTACACGACCTTCTCCGGGCCCATCGAGGTCACGGCCTCCTCGCGCCTTTTGGTGAACGGCCTCGTGCTCGACAGCATCAACGTCTCGGCCACGGTGTTCTACCCCCCCGCCCCCACCAACGACGACGGGCACTCGGCGTTCTCCGAGCTGCGCGCCACGGGCTTCCTGCGCCACAACGGCCTGGTCCCGGCGCACCTGCCCTGGCCGGTCCCGAACGACGGCTCGGTCAAGGCGCGCGTCACCATCCAGCCACCGAGCGGCGACGCGGTGGTGCTCAGCGACCTCCCGATCAACTCCAGCGTGAACGCCAACATAAGCTACGTCTCCTCGCGCTCCTCCACCGGCGAGGAGACCCGCCGCACGGTGGCGCTCCCCGCGAGCGCCTTCTCGGCGGCCCACGGCGCCTTCCGCGGCGCGGGCCAGTACCTGGTGACGGTGGAGGTCCAGGACGCCTTCGGCAACCACGGCATGGCAAACCAGAGCTTCAACCTAGAGTGACGCCCGCCCGACCTTCGCCGTCATTTGCAGGAAGACCCAATTCATTTGCTCGAACGCCTGATCGCGGGGTCCCGGGAACCAGCGCGGCCAGGCCGCTTGCGACTGTCGGGCTACTCCGAAAGCGGCCAATCCCAGGGAACCACTCCGTAGCGGCACAGGACCACACGACCCCACTCGTCCCGCGTTGGCACCTTCTGGCACCCCACGTCCGCGCCGTCCACCCAACATACGGCCTTCTCTCCCTCCACCACCCAGCGACCCTTGCACTCGCGCCAACAAAAGAAGCCCGCGTAGCAGATACATTCCCCGAACGGAAGGATCGTCGGAGGAGGTCCCTGGTAGCAGATTTCATTTTCCCAGCGACACCCGAACATGCTCGCCATGCCATCCTTGAGGTTCCCTGGGTCCATCCTCGTGGGACAGTTGCACCCATTCGGCCAACAACGGCTGCAGCTACAAACTACTTCGTCACCATTTCCGGTCGGCTCACACAAGGAGGCATTTGCACACTCGACAAGCGTCGCATTGCCGTACGTGTACGTTCGATACCAACATTGAAATGTCTCGTCAGGTGAGAAATCGGACGCAGCATCCGGGCACTCCCTCACCTCTTGGGCACAGGACGCAAGGCCAAGTACCAGCCCAAGCACGGCACAACCTTTTATCCAGTGCATCACAGCGTCGCTCCCGGCGCCCGCCAGGCCAGCGCCAGATCCGTCGTCCGCGCAACTGTCCGCGATACGAGGTACACCTGCAACCGATAGTACTTCGTCTGGCTCGTGATGGACAAACCGGGTGGTTGGACCCGCGGGTCGAGCAGTCTGACCAGTACCCTCATGGCACCCGGATGCATCGCATACCTTCAGAACCCAGTTCTACTCCAGTAAACTCCGGGGCCCAGCCCTCGGGGCAGGTGCCGTCCCGGCGACACCGCTCGTAGAAACAATACCCGCCCTGGCCGTCCGGGATGGGACGGCACTCGCCCAGGCCGTACCTGCAGTCGTTGTCCACCTCGCACTTGTCATACCAGCGCCCCAGGACGCAGATCTTGCCGATGGGGCTCTCCTGGCCGTCTTCGCAGGTCGGGTAGCTGGTGCAGAACCCGGCCGTTTCGCAATACGAGGGCGGGTCCTGCGGGCAGTCGGAGTCGTCGATGCACTCGATGCAATGGTATTTGTCCCCGCACACCCCGCGGATGCGGCCGCTTCTCCCTTCGCAGGGTGCGTAGCGACATTTCAAGCTGCCGTCCATCGGCACCCAGCCCCAGCGGTTGCACCAGCCGCTCTCGTCGCAGCGCGCCTCGGTGCAGAAGCCGGGAGCGCCCTGGCAGACCTCCTCCGGCCCGCACTCCTCGTCGTAGATGCAGGGTGTCTTGCACCGCCCGCGCGCGCAGCGACGGCCGCCCTCGCATTCGGCGTCGGTCGCGCACAGCGCCGGGACGCACTGGCCGAGGAGGTTGCAGATCCGGCCCTCGGGACACTGCGTGTCTTCCATGCACTCGACGCACTGGTCGACGAGCCCGCACCAGCCGGTCACCATCCCCTGGGCGGGGCAGGGATCGTAGTAACAGAAGTAGGTCCAGGGTAGCGGCACCCAGCCCGATGGCTCGCAGCGTCCTGCGTAACAACTTTTCTCTTCACAGAAGCCGTCCCAGTTGCAGAGGGACCAGGAGCAGTCCATGTTCGAGGTGCAACGCCGCACGCAGTGGTCGTTGTGGCGGCAGTCGACAGGTTCGCTGTAGGTGATGCAAGTGAGGGGGAGTGTTCCTCCACAACCCCCGGTGCGTCCATCGCTGATCCCGCACATTGCGAATTGCAGGTTGCACCTGAAACCGTATCGCTTGCATTCCACGAGGCCGGGGATGCACTCCACGCAAGCGCCCTCAAAGCCGCAGGCGCCCTCCGTCAGGCCCACCGCGCCGCAGTCGTCGAGCGCGCACTCCAGCGACCCCTCGATTGGCTTCCAACCCGGCGGGCAGCATCCCTCCGGTGTGCAGCGTTCGCGAACACAATACAGGTTGTCCTTGCAGAAGGCGTCCCGGCCGCAACCCCAGACAAAGGAGCAGGATTTGCGGCAATGACCGTCAGGCAAACAGCGATCATAAAAACCAGGACAAGAAATGCTACATGGGACAAAGTCGACACAAATGCCTTCGTTGCTACACTCGCGCCCGGCGCCGCACTCCTCGTCCCGGTTGCACTCGACGCACCGGCCAGTAAGACCACAGCGGCCGGGACGAAGACCTATGGGACAGATCGAGTCCTCGTCGGAGAGTTGGCACACCCAGCCGTCGGCGCCGTCGTCGCCGTCGCGCCCGTCCCGGACGTCCACGCCGTCACCATCTTGGGCATCGCCAGATTGGTTGCCTACCTTGCAGGAGATACCGGCCAGCGTCGCAAAGACACAGAGGAACACAAAGACCCAGATGTCCCTTTTTCTCATCCCAACCTCGGCTTTCCCTAATCTCAGATTCATTTTGCCACCGACCGCGTCCTCGCTGCAACGCTCGTAGGGAACCGGTGATGTACCCAAGTTTGTGTCAGGAAAGGAAAGGGGATACCCCTTAGGTTTG
>CAZLNM010000056.1:26839-31295 GCA_964561025.1 uncultured Myxococcales bacterium | reverse complement strand
GAGCGGTGCGCGTAGGCGAAGCCCTCTACGCACCGCAGGCGCTCTGGCCGAGGAGTTGAGAGGGCGAGCCGTTAAACAGCGCCGCGAGCTTTACCTGGAAAATGCAAGGCTCAAAACGTCAAGCAGCCGCGCCCTGTGGCTTCGAACGCAGGCTGGGCTTGCGTCAGGGGTTCTTCTCGCCGCGGGCGGCCTTGAGGATCTCCTTCACCGCGGCGGCGTCGGGCGCGTCCGGCGCGCGGGTGAGGTAACCCTGGTAGGCGGTCACCGAGAGCGAGGACTTGCCCAGCGCCGCGTAGCACGAACCCATGGCCCGGTGGGGATGCGGAAAGGCCGGGTCGAGCCGCACCGCCTGCTGGTACTCCAGGATGGCGTCCTCGAACCGCCCCTGGTAGGCCAGGTGGTTGCCCTGGGCGTAGTGCTTCACGGCCTCCTCCCGCGCCCGCGGCTCCGCCGGTGCGGGGGCATTGGCGAGCACCTTCCCCTGCAAACCCTTGCTGGGAAAGTCGGCCACCGCCTCCGTGCCGCCAGAGGAGCGCAGCCACCAGATGAACACCAGGGCCGCCACCGCCAGGATGCCCAGCACCGCGGCCAGGATCGGGGGCGAGGACAGCCGGGAGGCAAGACGGGTGCCGGCCGTGGGCTTGGGTTGCGCCTCCGGCGTACGCGTCTTCTGGATCTCCACGCTGGCCCGCTGCGCCCACGACTCGGCGGCCTGGGGGGCGACGATGACCTTGGGCGCCGGGATCTCTTCCACCTCGCCGTCGTCCAGCATCAGGATGTCCGAGTCCGACACCTCCACCTCGGCCGGCCCGCTCACCGGGGCCGGGGCCTCGACGGGGGCCGGGGCGGCCGGCGCCGCGGCCCGGCTCGCCTCGGTGGCGCTCGCCTCCGGGGGGTGGGAGTCGCTGCGGATGAAGGCCGGCATGTCCTCGGCCTTGAAGCCCCCCTCCGCCCAGCGGCGCGCCGCCTCGGCCCAATCCTCGGTGGCCGCCAGGCGGGCGAACGGCTTTTCCGCGGCGGGCGCCGGAGCCGCCGCGGGCTGGATCTCGGCGAGCGGCGTGGTCGCGTCGGCGGGCGCGAGCGAACCGGCAGCGGCGGCGCCGGCTTGGGGCGCGGCCGCATCCCCGTCGAGCGCCGACAGCGGCAGCCCCGCCTCGAACTCGCCCGTGGCGCTGTGCGGAACCGGCGGGGCGGCGCTGTCTTCTTCCGAAACATCCGGCGTGGCCTGCTCCGGGGCTTGTCCCGCCGCCATGGCGCCGGCTTCCAGGGTTTCCTCGGGGCTGTCGCTGAGATCCGGCAACGGTTCGCGCGGCGCTTCTTCCGCTGCCTCGCCTGCCGCGGGTGGTTCCTTGCCGAGCTCGGAGATGGCCTCCGTCTCGGCCGCGGGCGCCTGCGCCGCCGCCGCGGCCAGAGAGGCGTGCAACTCCACCGTGGGACCATCCTCGTCGAGCGAGCCGAGATCCTCACCGGGGGGGATGGCGCCCGGCGGCGGCTCCGTGTCCGGCGGAAGCTGCATTCGCTCGGTGGGGCCCCGGTCCTCGCCATCGCCCCCCAAGGCCTCGTCGGGGAGTCCGCCGAAGAGATCCTCGGCCGCCTGCTCCGCCCGCGCCGCCGACTCGGCCCGAGGGGTCTGCTGAAGCTCGGCCAGCTCCGGCAGGTTGATCTGCAGGGTGTCGCCCCATCCGCCCGTGTCGGAAGAGCCCGCGCCGGGCTCCGACTCCGCCGCGGGATACTCTGCGTTTTCCTCGGCGGCCGGCTCGGCCACCTCGGCGTCCGGTGGTGCGGCCGGCTCTGCTTCTGGTTCGGGTTGGCGGCCGCGCGGCTCGGTGATCTCGCGGGTGTCTTCCTCCCAGGCCCGGTTGGGCGCCTGGGGGATGGGCGGCTCCTGCACCACCAGCGGCCGGTTGCAGCGGGGGCACAGGGCCGGGTTGCCGGCCTCGATGTACTCGCGATCGATCTTGAACTTCTTCCGGCAGGCGGGGCAGTGGGCATCCAGCTCATCGGGTAGCTGCGGCTGCGGCCGGGGCCGCTCCGGGTCCAGCACCCGGGTCGGATCGACCCTGGGATCGCGGCCCGCATCCGCCGCTCCGGCCGAGGACCGGGCCGCGGCCGGGAACACCAGGTCCAGCAAGCAGTGGGGGCACTTGGCCTTCCCGCCCATCTGCAGAAACTCGTCGCCGATCTCGTAGCTGCGGCTACAGGATGGGCAGGTGCCTTTCATGAAACGCTCCGCTCGCCGGCTGTCTCAGAAGTCGATGTCTTCCTCTTCCTCGTCATTCGCCGGGGGCTGGGTCTTCCCGGGCGCCGGGCCGCGCTTGGGCGGCGTGGCGTCGTCACCGGCGGGCTTCTTCTCCTTCTTTTCGAACGGCAGCGCCTCGTCCTCCTGGCCCGGCAGGAAGTCGTCGTCCTTGGCGCCGCTCTTCTCCTTGCCCTCCATGGCCTTGCGCTTCTTGGTGAGATCGCCGGTGGCCTCCCACGGCAGGAGGTCCTCCTTGTCGGACTTGCCCTTGCCGCCGCTCTCGGGGAACAGCTCCTGCTTGGGCTTGGCCTCGCGCTTCTTGAGGACCTCCAGGGCGTAGAGCTTTTCCACGAAGGCCTCCACGCTGTGCTCCACCTCCTCCCGGCCGCCCTCGGGGATGATCAGGAAGTACTCGCGGGCGGTGGTGGCGCGCGACTGGATGGCGTCGATCTCCGCCGCGGTGAGCCCCCAGGCGTTGTCGGGCTCCTGCTCCTCGAAGTCGCCGGCCTCGCGCGAGACGTACTCGAACCCTACCCGCATGGCGCGGTCGTAGCCGTCGATCTCGACCTTCACACCCTCGCGTTGGAGCTGCATGTTGTTGACGAACTTGAAGCCGTAGGGCTCGAGTTTCACCTGGATCAGCCGCGCCGCCTCGTCCTCGGACATGACGTTGGGACTGGCGCGGTGCCGCACCGCGCCGGGGCGGTAGTAGCAGCCGGCGGCGAGCGCGAAGCTCAGCGAAACAGCGACGAGCGGAAATCTCATGCGGGCCTCCGCGGAGTCGGTATATCCAGGCTGTATAGTACCCCAAGATCCAGAGTGTCAACAATGCCCGCGACACGCACGAGTTACACAAGACGCGGCTGCTTTGCGGCGGGTCCTCGCATAGCCGCCACCCGACCTGTGCTGTCAATGATCTTCGGTAACCTTGTTAGCCTTCGCCCGACCTATGCCGTCAAGGGTTTTCCATCGCTTCGCGACTCGCTTCGCTCGCCCTTGACGGCGGTCGGGCTTCGGCTGAATTCGCTGACATGAGGAGCATACAAGCACGCTCCTCTTCTTCGCAGAGGGGATTCAGTGATTACTGTGATTCTTTCCAGTAGAAGGTTTTCTCCTCGGTTCTTTCCAGGCTTTTCCTTGTCAGCAGGTTTTCCCCGGGGTTTTTTCCTGGGGGCTCAAGGGGGCGAAGCCCCCTTGCGAAAAACCCTGGCACTCGGAACCCGGAACCTGGGCTTCTTCAGGAGGGTTCAACTCGCTGGCGGCAGCAGCCGGCGGGCCAGCTCCAGGTCCTCGGCGAAGGTGATCTTGATGTTGAAGCGCCCGCCGTCCACGATGAGCGGCCGGCGGCCCAGGCGCAGCGTAAGCTGCACGTCGTCCCCGGCGTCGCGGATGCCGTCGGCCAGCGCCCGCTCGTGGGCCTCGCGGATCAGGCTCATGCGGAATCCCTGCGGGGTCTGCACGGCGTACAACCCCTCGCGTTCCACCAGCTCCCGCACCGCCCCGTCCGCGGCCCGCACCATGGTGTCCGCCACCGGCACCGCGGCCGTGACCACCTCGGCCTCGGAGAGGCGCCGCGTGACCTCCTGGATGACCTCGGGCGACACCAGCGGGCGGGCCGAGTCGTGGATCAGCACCCGCTCCACCTCGTGCCGGGAGAGGAACTCCAGCCCGGCCCGCGAGGAGGCCTGGCGGGTGGGCCCGCCGGGAATGATGGCCATGAGCTTGCGGTACCCTTCGCGGATGGCCAGGTGGCGCGCGGTCTCGATCCAGGCCGGATGGCTCACCAGGAGCAACCCGTCCACGCAGTCCGCCTGCTCGAAGCGCGACAGGGCGTGCGCCAGGATCGGTTTCTCGCCCAGCGGGGTGAACTGCTTGGGCTGGCCGCCCCCCATGCGCGAACCCTCGCCTCCGGCGAGCACGATGGCCACGGTCTTCATGCGGCGTTCCTTTCCCGGTCCAGGCGGCGCATGTGCACGGCGCGAACGACCAGCGTGCCCAGCAGCCCGGCCACGCGCGTCCCGGCCAAGAGGTAGAGCATCCAGTCCAACCGCCCGACGACCAGCGCGATGCCCACCCAGAAGAAGTAGTCCACTTCCTCGAAAAGGAAGATGCGCAGCAAGGAGTCGAAGAACCACACCACCCACTGGCCGGCGGTGCGCTGCGGCACCTTGTGCTTGTCGGCCGCGCCGGGGACGGGCGCGTTGCCCTGGACGCGCA
>CAZLNM010000056.1:0-26828 GCA_964561025.1 uncultured Myxococcales bacterium | reverse complement strand
GCCGCTGCGTCTCGGCCAACCACTTGCTGTAGCCGCCGATGGTCTCGGCGATGACCAGGACCGCGGCCACGACGATGAGGTGCGGATCGTCCGGCTGGGCGCGGTAGGCGAGCCAGCCGAGGCTGAGGAACATGGCCGAGATGCCCAAGTAGTCCGAGATCTTGTCGTAGTAGGAGCCCAGGTTGGTGCCGCACTTCCGGTAGCGCGCCAGCGTGCCGTCCATGTTGTCGAATACGAGGTGCAGGTTGAGGAGGATGGCGGCCCAGATCCACTGGTCGAGCCATAGGCAGGCGATGCCGCCGGCCATGAACAGGTTGGCCACGCTGGTGAGCAGGTTGGGCGTCACCCAGGGGACGTCGGCCACGGGATAGAGCAGCGCGATCGCCAGCGGCCTGGCGAACAGCCGCGCCCAGAAGTCGTGCGACTGCCAGTTGCGAAGCCTGGTGAACTTCGAGGGCGAGGCGGAAGCCGAGAGTGTCTCTGCCATGGTGGACCTCCGAACGCGGCGGCGCCGGTCGTCTACGTTCAGGCTCGGCGGAGGATACAAAAGCCTTCCGGGGAAAGCAAAGCTCAATTGGCCACAGCCAGGCCGCCCTGCAACACCCGCTCGGCGAATTCCAGGATGCTCGAGACGGTCTCGACGCCGGGGAAGTGCTCGAGGAACTGCTCGCGCGAGAAGATGCCCACCATGCCCACGAAGGGCACCTTGCAAGAAGCGGCCCGCTCGCCGTCCTTGATCGAGTCGCCGCAGTAGAGGATCTCCGCGGCCGACACGCCGAACGCCTGCTGGATACGAATAAAGTGCGGCCGGCCCTTCTCGAGGCCCTGGCCATCGAACCCCAGCGAAAGATCCATGGGCATGGCGGGGTTTTCCGAGAGCCACCGATCGAGCAGGTGCTGGAAGTTGTTCGAGGAGACGGCCAGCTTGATCCCGGCCTCGCGCAGCAGGCCCAGGCCCCGGATGGTCTTCTCGTCGGGGGCGCAGGAAAAGAGCCCCTCGGTCTTTCGGGCCTCGAACTCCGCCGCGCAGGCCTCGTTCTTTGGGCTTTGGGGCCGGATGATCTCGAGCTGCTGGAAGAAGGGGATGCCCGAGGTCGCCAGGTACTGGCGGTGGCCCTCCTCGAAGGGGATGCCGTGGTGCTTGCGCATGGCCTCGGCCGCCACCCGGGCGTAGCCCCACATGGTGTCGATGAGGGTGCCGTCGAAGTCGAAGGCGCACACCTTGGGGCGCAGGCGCGTCACGCCGTGAACTCCATCGCGGGGTATCGGTCCGGATCCGCGAGGATGGCGGCCTCGGCGCGCTCGCGGTCCTCCTGGGTGTCGACCTCCAGCCAGCCGATCCCGCTGATGTCGCCCACCCGCGGAGGCTGGCCCCGCTCGGCCAGGTCTGCGAGGATCATCTCGACCACAGCCTTGTCGCCGGCTCGCTGGGCGACACGATCGAAGGCCTCGAAATAAGACGGCAGGCGGGACGCCGCGCAGAAGGTCATGCCCACGTAGCCACGCTGGAAGGTGGTCAGCGTCTTGGAGATCGCCCGCAGGCGGCCGTCCGGCGCCAGGTCGACCTTCATGTCGTCGGCGCCGAGTGGGCGATCCTGGTCGCAGAAGGCCGTGAGGTCCTCGGCCTGCCCACGCACCCGCAGGCTGATGGCCCGCCCGTACACGTGATCGGTGTTCATCAGCAGGAAGTCTCCGCCGATCCAGGGGCGCGCGGCGCCCAGGGAGTAGAGGTTCTGGCGGTGGAACTCCGGGTTGTGAGTCCAGCGCAGGCCCGGCACCTGGATCGAGCGCAGGAAGGCTTCGACCTTCTCCCTGAATTTGCCGGTGACCACGATGATGTCATCGGCACCGAACTCTTTTGCAAAGCGGATGGCGTAGGCCAGCAGCGGCTTTCCGGCCACGGGAACCAGGGCCTTCGGAATTTCGGTTGTCAGGTTTTTCAACCGGCTGCCCGTGCCTGCTGCCAAGATCACGGTCTGCATTCCATGCTCCTCGATGACTGGTCTCCAAACCTCGGCCAGGCTTGGGATCCAATACAGCAACAAGCATATCAACTCAAGAATCATTTTCATTCCGGGCATTGTAGAGCCATGACCGCCGCCTGCAATGGAACCGCTTGATGACGAATGAAAACACTTTTGCGAATACTCGTGGTCAAGTTGGAGACGTCATGGAACACGCTGGGTCCAACGGAAGGGCTCCGGTTTTCGACTGGCGGCGAACGGTCGCTAATGTTCGGGAAGGAGGGTGCCCGCCTGGTGGGCATGGTGGAGAAACTAAAAGGGGGATGGGGTATGCGAACCTGAGCCGAGACGAACGCTCTAGCGGGTTAGGGCCCCCACTTCGCCGATGAGATGTTGTCACCCACGATCGATCCATCCGAGAACGTGTTGTCGTGCAGGTTGCTGTCGGCCTGGACGATGCCCGCGCCGGCGAAGGTCTTGAAGCCGCCGCCGTAGGTGTTGTGCCGGTACACCGTGAACGTGTAGCCATTGGGAATGCAGTACTTGATCGAAGACGCCATGTCGTTGAACGAGTCGAGGTACGCGAAGTCGACGGTCTTGCGCTTGCCGCGGTCGACGTAGTCGAGCATGACTGAACGACCACCGAAATTCGAGTCCTGGTAGAGCTCGACCCAGGCCTGGTTGATGGCCGGGCAATCGGCAGTGCCCAGCTCAGCGACCGGTCGGAACTCCATCATCTTGATGCTGCCGCTCGGGCCGTCGTTGTCGTGCTCGGACGCGTACAGCACCAGCTTGTGAGCTGGAGTGACGTAGACTCCGGCCGCGGCGTCGAAGTTGCACTGCAAGTGTCCATCCGGGGTTCCGCAGACCATCGTCTTGGAGGCGGCGAGGGAGATGGCCACATTCCCGTTCTCGGTGACCTCGAGCAAGTACGCGCTCAACGTGTCGTTGCCTCCAGCGCCGGACTTCGTGGTCCCCATCAGGAACAAGCGGCCCGCGTAGTCGGTCACGAGGTTCATCGACTGTTGGTAGGTGATCCAGTCACCCGAGCCGTGCCAGGTCGCGATCCGGTGGAACTCGGCGCTCGACAGCTCGACGTTGGTGCCGTTGGACAGGTAGAAATGCACGTCCACCGAGTCTTCCTGGCCTACCGCCAGCAGGTACTTCCCGTTGGTGAGCTTGGCGATCCCGGCGGTCGCAGCCTGGTTGGTGAGCAAGGGAAAATTCTTCACATAGATCGGCGCCAGTGGATTGTACAGGTTGTAGAGCGAAACGCCGGAATTACCGCCCGAGCACGGATTCTCGAGCGGGATCAGAAGGTACTTTCCGATCGCCTGCATGCCTCCCGGGTGGCCGTACTGCGGGTGGCCGTAGGAGTCGTAGGGCTTCACCTTGTCCCACCAGGTGATCTTGTCGTTCGCGTCGGGAGGAGCCATGTTCCAGGTGGACTGTCCGTACACCATCCGGTTCGACCGATACCGCTCTTCGCCCGCCGATCGTGAGTTCATCTCGATCACGGCGAACTTGGCAGGAACGTTGTCGCAGTCGCCGCTGGAGTCGATGACCATGAACCTTCCGTCCGAGTAGGAACCGAAGTTCGCCAGGCGCTGGAACCCTTGCCAGTGGTAAGAGCAGCGGACGCCGCAGTCAAAGTCCGGGTATGTGCCCTGGAAGGAGCCCATCAGGTCGCCATGGGACCTCATCCTGTTGACCGCCAGGGCTCCGTGCTCGCCCAGATAGGGGTTGCAGTCCGGCTCGAACGCCCCGCAGACATCGCCGGTCACAGGTGGGCAGAACGAAAGCGCACCACAGAAATAACAGGCATCCGGGCAGCAGTCGCCGAATCCCGCGCAGTAGTTGTCGCAGTAACACGAGCCGGCGCTTCCGTTGCAGGCTCCGTTGCAGCTCCCGGGTGCATAGTCACCACAGTACTGTTTGTAGTCGACACAACAGTCACCCCGCATCTTGCAGCCGGTGTCGCAGCCGCAGCCGCCGCCGGTCCCGCCGCAGGACCCGTAGCAGCTTCCGCCTGCGGCCCGAGCATCGGCGTTGAGAAGGAACGAAAGGAAACTCAAGACCAGCAGGCCAGCAATCAGGACGGCCGGCATTCCGACGGGTAGGCGACGCGCCATCACCTCTTCGCGTGGTTTCATATCTCACCTCTCTTGGTCAAAGATGGAGTGAAGATCCCCCACTCCTATGGAGCAGGTCCGACACCAGAACTGATATGAGGGAATCTAGAACATATGAGTTTCCACATCAATCCCTGCATCGCACGTCGCACGCGGCTCCTGTTCCGCGCCCGCCGGGTGTGCTACAGTCCCCGCGAAAGATGGAGGAGTGCTCCATGGAAATTTCGTCCGTGCGCCGGCGCCGGAAACCGGCCCTGCAGTCGATGAAGGCGATCCGGTTTGGCCCCCGGCTGGCCCAGATGGTGATCACCCGCAGGTGCAACCTGACCTGCGGATACTGCAACGAGTACGATCGGCACTCGGAGCCCGTACCGGCGACGGTGGTCAAGAACTGGATTGACAAGTTGGCCGAGCTAAGCTGCCTGTTCGTCGAGTTCACCGGTGGCGAGACCCTGCTGCACCCGGACCTGATCGAGCTGGTGGCGTACGCCGCCTCGTACCGGTTCCCGGAGCGCTGGATCATCACCAACGGGTTCCTGTTGACCGAGGACAAGATCCGGGCCCTCGGCGACGCCGGCCTGACTCACCTGCAGATCAGCATCGACGGGGTCAAGCCCAACCCGACCACCGTCAAGGTTCTCCAGCACTTGGAGAAGAAACTCGAGCTGCTCAAGCGCCACGCCCGGTTCAATGTCCAGGTCAACACCGTTTTGGGCGCGGGCAACGACGAGGAGGCCTGCGAGGTTACGCGCTTCGCGCTGGATGCCGGGTTCCAGCCGCGCGTGAGTCTGATCCACGACGGGACCGGCCGCATCTCGCTGGACCAGCGCGGGCGGGAGATTCTGGCGCAGATCCAGGATCTGCTGGGGCGGCGCTGGAATGAGTCGGGCGACTATCGGGCCCGGTTGCTAGCCGAAGGTCAGGCCGACTTCAAGTGCCGGGCGGGCTCCCGCTACCTTTACATCGACGAGTTCGGGATGGTCCACTGGTGCTCCCAGCAGCGCGGCGCGTTTTCCAAGCCTCTGCTCGAGTACACCTTCGCGGATCTCCGAGAGCAGTTCTTCGCGCCGAAGTTTTGTGCTCCCACCTGCACCGTGGGCTGCGTCCGGACCGCCAGTCGTCTCGACGAATGGCGGCGGCAGGGGCGGGCCTGAGCCGTCTGGTTGCGCGAACGCGTGGCCGAAAGAGCCCGCGATCGTACGAACCGTTCTGCTTTGGCCGAAGACCTCGCCGAGGTACACTGTCATCCCGATGAGCCGCCATACCCCCACCCTCCGCGCCCTGGTCGCCGGCCACGTCACGCTGGACCGCTACCCGAGCCAGCGCCCGCCAGCGCAGGCGGGGCCGAAAACGCCCGCGCTTTCGCGGGTGCCGTCGTGCTGCGACCCGGGACCGGGGGTTGAGCTCCTCCCCGGCGGCGGGGCGTTCTACGGCGCGCGCACGCTGGCGGCGCTCGGCGAGCGCGTCCGGCTCGCCACCGCGCTCGGCAGAGATTTCCCGGCCGCGAATTCCCGAGAGCCTGCGCGGGCGGACGGGCGCCCGGACATTCCCGCGGACGTCTTCGAGGGCATCGCGGTCGCGGCCCGGCGGTGCCGTTCGACCACCATGTTCGAGAACAGCTACCTCCCCGGCGGCGCCCGGACGCAACGCCTGCTCGGCCGCGCGGACGACGTGCCGCCTCCTGACGGCTCTTGCGAGCCGCTGGACGTGTTGTTCCTGGCCCCGGTGATCGGCGAGCTCGATCCCGCCGCCTGGGTGGAGGCCGTTTCGGCCCGGGTGATCGGGCTTTCGGTCCAGGGGCTGGTGCGCGAGGCGGACGCGGCGACGGGCCCGGACGGAGCGCGGGTGAATACACGCCGCTACCAGCCGGAGCCGGACGAGCTTTATAAGGTGAGCGCGGCCTTCCTCTCCGAGCAGGACATCGCCGGTCAGGAGGAGCTTATGGACCGCCTGCGCCGCGCCGTGCCCATCGTGGCGCTCACGCGCGGCGAACGCGGCGCGAGCGTGTATGTAAAGGAGCACGTCCTCGAGATCGGTGTCTTTCGCACAAAGGAAGTCGATCCCACTGGCGCGGGGGACGTCTTCGCCGCGGCTTTCCTGCACGCGCTCGCCCGGGGGGAGGATCTCGCCGCGTGCGGGCGGCTCGCGGCCGCGGCCGCCTCCATCGTCATCGAGGGCCGCGGCGGAACCGAGCTCCACCGCCTCGGTGAAGCTCACCTTCGGGCAAAGCACATCTCTGTAAGCCTAAAGAAATGAAACAATGCAATGTCTTATTTGAATAAGATATTGTTTTTATTATAATAAATTAGAAGATATCAAAAAATTGTTGTATGCCGTCATTTTGTCGTGCAAAATGACGACATGGTGTCAAAAAATGTATTTAGCCGTATTATCAAGATTCCTATGGGATCTTTCTTCCTGTTCGGCCCACGCGGAACGGGAAAGAGCACCTGGCTTCGCCAGACATACAAGGATGCTCACTTCATCGATCTTCTCGATGAGACCCGCTTCCAGGGCTATCTGAGGGATGCGAGCCTGTTCGCTTCCGAGATTCGGGCACTGCCGGCCGGAAAGACCGTTATCGTTGACGAGGTGCAACGCCTCCCCTGGCTTCTCAACGAGATCCACCGCGCCATCGAGGAACGAAAGACCACCTTCGTGCTGTGTGGCTCCAGCGCGCGAAAGCTTCGGACTGGTGGCGTCAACCTGCTGGCGGGCCGGGCCTTGTTCCGCACCATGCACCCATTCGTGCCTGAGGAGATCCCTGACTTTCACCTGGATGCGGCGCTCAGGCAAGGAACGCTCCCGGTGATCCTGGGCTCTCCGTCTCCCGCCGAGGCCCTCGAAGCTTACGTTTACACATATCTGAAACAGGAGATCCAGGCCGAGGCGCTGGTCCGCAACCTGCCGGGGTTCGCACGGTTTCTGCCGGTGGCCGCCCTGTTCCACGGTCAGACGCTGAATCTCGCGGCGCTGGCAAGGGATGCCGGTGTCTCGCGGAGCACCGTCCAGGGATACCTCGAAATCCTCGAGGACACACTGCTCGCCTTCCGCTTGACGGCTTTCGAAGGTAAGCTGCGGGTGCGCGAGCGCAGGCATCCCAAGCTCTACCTCACCGATCCAGGGCTGGTCCGAGCCATGAAACGCGCCGCCGGCGAACCCGCACCGGATGAGTTGGGACATCTCTTCGAAGGCTTTGTGGCCCAGGTTCTGCGTGCTTATCGCGACTATCGGGGGCTGTTCGATGACTGGTTCTACTGGGCCTCCGGCACCGCCCGCGGGACAGAGGTAGATTTTTTGCTCCGCAAAGGCGAGCGACGCGTGGCCGTCGAGGTCAAGGTGGGGACCGGCGCGCCCGACAACGCTTCTCTAAAGGGTCTGCGCGCCATCGCAGCGGGAATCGGCATCGACCGCAGCATCCTCGTCTATCGAGGCGCTCTTCGGCTCCGAACCGAGGACGGGATCGATGTCTTACCGGCAAATGATTTCTTCGATGAGCTTGCCGCCGACCGCCTCTTCGGCGGCTGAACCATAGCTCCAGAGGAAAATCACCCCGATTTCGAGTTGTTCTCTGTGGGCGGGCCTTCTAGGTAAAAGCTCCAAGAGGTGCCCGCACAAACATAAAGATGGGGTTGTTCAGAAGTTGTAGTACTCGTTGCCCAGGTGGGTAATCAGCGACTCGCCCTTGAGGTAGCGCAGGGTGTTCTTGAACTTCATGAGCTGGATGAAGAGATCGTGCTCGGGGTACAGCCCCGGCGCGGTCATGGGGCTCTTGTAGAAGAACGACAGCCACTCCTGGATGCCCTTGAGCCCGGCGCGCTGGGCGAGGTCGGAGAAGATGGCCAGATCGAGCACCACCGGCGCGGCCAGGATGCTGTCGCGGCACAGGAAGTTGACCTTGATCTGCATGGGGTAGCCGAGCCAGCCGAAGATGTCGATGTTGTCCCACGCCTCCTTGGCGTCGCCGCGGGGCGGGTAATAGTTGATGCGGACCTTGTGGTAGAAGTCGCCGTACAGCTCGGGGTAGGCCTCCGGCTGGAGGATGTACTCGAGCGAGCCCAGCTTGCTCACTTCCTTGGTCTTGAACGACTCGGGGTTGTCGAGCACCTCGCCGTCGCGGTTGCCCAGGATGTTGGTGGAGAACCAGCCCGAGAGCCCGATCAGGCGGGCCTTGAGGCCCGGGGCCAGGATGGTCTTCATCAGGGTCTGGCCGGTCTTGAAGTCCTTGCCCGAGATGGGCGTGCCGGTCTTGTCGGCGAGCTCCCACATGGCGGGGATGTCCACGGTGAGCCCGGGGGCGCCGTTGTTGAAGGGCACGCCGAGCTTGAGCGCGGCGTAGGCGTACACCATGCTGGGCGCGATGTCCGGGTCGTTCTGCCGCAGGCCCTTCTCGAAGGCGGCCAGCGAGCGGTGGACGGGTTTCGCCTGGATGTATTTCTCCGTGGAGGCGCACCACACCACCACGGCCCGGTCGCACTTCTCGCGCTTTACGAACCCCTCGATGTCGCGCATCAGGGCCTCGGCCTTGGCCATCAGGGTCTTCTGCGTTTTCACGTTGGAGATGTCGCCCTTGAGGTTCTTTACGTAGCGGCCGTCGAAGACCGCGCTCATGGGCCGAATCTTCTTGAGGAAGGGCTTGATGGCGTCGATGTGGTCGCGGCTGAGCACCTCGGCCTTGCAGGCGGCCAGGTAGGCGTCGTCGTGGTAGGGGTCCCAGGCGCCGAAGCGCAGGTCTTCGAGGCGAGCCAGCGGCACGAACTGCCGGATGAGGGGATTCTTCTTGTCGGTGCGCTTGCCCAGCCGGATGCGGCCCATCTGCGAGAGCGAGCCGAAGGGCTTGGCGATCTTCTGCCGCGCCAGTTCGACGCCGGCCATGAAGGTGGTGGCCACCGCCCCCAGGCCCGGGGTGAGGATGGCGAGCCTGCCCTTGGCGGGGGCGATGCGGATTTTTTCCTGACGGTTCGGCATGAGAGTCCTCCTGGGGAAAATTTCGCGCCATCATCCGCGCCTTGCGCCGGGTTGTCAACGGCAATGTGCGGGTTCTTCGAGCAGGGTTTGTAGGTCCTCGGGCAGCGGGGCCTCGAGACGCAGGCGCGCGCCGGTGGCCGGGTGGGCGAGTTCGAGGATGTTCGCGTGCAGCGCCTGGCGGGTGTGGCCCAGGCGTGCGAGATCCGAATCGCTGAGGCGATCGCGGATCATGGCGAGATACGGTCTTCCGTCCTCCAGGTACAGCTTGTCGCCCAGCACCGGGTGTCCGGCGTGGAGGAGGTGCACCCGGATCTGGTGCTGCCGGCCGGTGTGTGGCACCGCCCGCACCAGCGCCCGATCGGCGCGCCGCGCAAGCACCTCGAAATCGGTGGCCGCCTTCTGCCCGCGCTCCGGATCCACCTTCATGCGGCACAGGATGGGAAAGGACCGGTCCAGCGAAAGCGGTGCATCGACCCGGATGCGGTCCCAGGCGGGCGCGCCGCGCACCAGAGCCAGGTATTCTTTTTTCACCCGGCGCGAGGCGAAGGCGTCCATGAGCGCGCGCAAGAGCTCCGTCCCTTCGGCCAGCAGCAGCACCCCGCTGGTCTCGCGATCCAGCCGGTGGGCGAGCTGAAGGCCCGGCCGGCCGAGCTCCTCGCGCAGCCGGGTGAGCACGGTGCGGGTGCGAAAGCCGCGCACCGGGTGTACCGGCGCCCCCGGGCCCTTGTCCACCGCCACCAGCCACTGGTCCTGAAAGATGATCCGGTAGCGCACCTCCACCGCGGGCTCGGGCCGCACCTCGCTGTGCACCACCACCACGTCGCCCGAGCGCAACCGGTGCGACCAGCGTAGCGGCCGCCCCCCTCCATCGAACACGCAGCCCGTGAGGCGCTCGGTGAGCGAGGTGCGCGAGCGGCGGAACTTGTGCGACAGGAACACGTCCAGGCGCCGGCCGGCGTTCTCGGCGCCGACGGGGAAGCGGAACTCGCCGACTCTCTCGGGCAGCGGCATGCGCCCGGGCTCAGGCGCGCATCGAAAGCTCGAGCGCGCGCGCGCAGGCACGCTCGACGAGGTCGGGGAAAGGAGACGTCTCGAGGGACGGCTCGATCGCGGGCGCGCCCGGCCGGGGCTCGGCGGCCATCCCGGCCGCGGCGGCGCCCAGCACGGCCCGCCCGGCGCCGTCGGCCCGTCCGTTGAGAGCGCACACCAAAGGTTTTCCGAGCCGCCGCACAGATTCGAGCAGCGCGGCGAGGGCCGCGCCCTCGGGCCCGGAGGCGAAGGCGTCGCGCCCGAACCCGGTGAGCACCACGGCCCGCACCGCATCCTGGGCGCGAAGATCGGAGAGCCACCGGGAAAGCTCCGCGCAGGTCTTGTCGTCGAGGGCGTTCTTTTGCAAGGGGTCGCGGATCTCGAGCACGGCGACCGCGCCGCGATCGCTTCGGCGCACCGCCGGCAGCTCGAAGGGCCGCCCGAGCGCGGCCTGGCGCCGCAAACACTCCGGCACCGGGAACGGCGGGTGCGCCGCCGCGTACTCCTCCACCAGGCGCAGCGACTCGCCGACTCCCAGCTCGTTCATGAAGGCGTACGGCGGCCGGATGTCGAGCGCGGCCCGTAGCAAGAGATCGTGGTCCGCGATGTCGATGATGCCGGCGTCCTGGATCTGGCATACCAACCCGAAGTTCGCCCCGCGTAGCCTACGCACGATCGTCTCCCGGCGCTCCGGCTCGACGTTCACCGTCTCGCCGCGGGCGGGCACGTCCCAGGGCTTTCCGAGCTCGAGCTGGCGCTTGAGGAGCGCCGGCGAGCGGAACCAGCCGCAAAAGCGCCGCCCGCACTCGGCCAGGCCGTGGTCGATGAGCGGGTTGCCGCCGGCCAGGTTCATGGCGGTGAACGAGCCCACGGTGGCGCCGAGGGCCTCGCGCGAGACGGCGTCCACCTCCTTCACCGTGCCCAGCCCCTCCTCCACGCACAGTGCGGCGGCCAGGAACTGCCCCTCGAAGATGGGATCCACCGCGTAGCCGTAGCGGCTGCCCACCCGGATGGGGAGCTTGCCGAGCCACTGGTAGAGGAGCAGCACGTCGCTTTCGAGGCCCGGGTCGGTCTTTGCTCCGGCGACGACCTCGACCATGGGGTTGCGCTCGGCCGGGAAGAAGTAGTGCACCACCAGGCCGCGCTCGGGGTGCGAAAGACCCGAAAACATCTCTTCCGGCGTGAGGTGGGACGAGTTCGAGATCAGCGCCGCCTGGGGCCCGAGCCGCCCGCGCAGATCGGCGAAGATCCGCCGCTTGAGCTCGAGGTTCTCCGAGGCCGCCTCGACCACCAGCCCGGCGCCGGCAAGCTCTCCGTAGTCGCTGGTGAAGCGGGTGAGCTCCCGCACGGCGGCCGCGGCCTCGGCGGAGAGGCGTTTGCCCTGGACGTCCTTCTCCAGCTTGCGCTCGAGCTTGGCGCGTCCCTGCGAGAGCGCCTTTTCCGACACGTCGACCACCGTGACCCGCGCCCGGTACGGCCACAGCTCCCGGGCGAAGTGCAGGGCGATGTCGGGGCCGATCTGGCCCGAGCCGATCACCCCGAGGTGAGACAGCGACAAGGAACGAAACTCAAGCGTCACGACACACCTCCCCGATCACAGGCCAACCATGCCTTTCGGGCTGGCCCGCGCACCTGGCTACGTGGGACCTCATCATCCCGCCGGCAGGCGATCCGACGCCGCATCGCGCGCGAACGCGCTGGCCGCATGGGCCCCGCGTTCGCGCGACGGGTCAAGAGATCGCCTCCGGCCCCACCGCAGGCGAACGTCACGGCAAACAGCAGTCGCTCCTTTGATGAAACCGTCCGCACGAGTTCGGACCGCTAGCGTCCCGCGCCCCCCGCCGGGGGCGGAGCGGGCGGTGTGGGCGGAGTCGGCGGAGTCGGTGGAGTCGGCGCCGTGGGCGCTTCTGGCGGAACGGGTGGCGTCTCCGGCGGCGGCTCGCACAGCGCCTTGAACTGGTCCTGCACCACCTGAGAGCTCTTCACCGAAAGCTCGCGGGCCCGGGCAAAACGCGCGCGCGCCTCGTCGCACAGGGTGAGCGTGGTGAGCACGACCGCGGCGTTGTGCTGCGCCTCGGGGAACTCGTCCTTGAGCCGGATGGCCGAGAGGTACTCGCGGGCGGCGTCCTCCAGCCGGTCGGCCTTGGTGAAGGCCAGCCCCAGGGTGTAGTGGGCCACCGCCGAGTTCGGGTCCTGGCTCACCGCCTTCTCCAGCTCCGCGATGGCCTCGGGGAGCTTGCCGGCCTGGGTGAGAAACAGCCCCAGGTTGTTGCGCGCGTTGACGTCGTCGGGCTTCAGCTCCACCGCCTTCTGCCCGGCGGCGATGGCGTCCTCCAGCCGCCCCTGGCCGAAGAGCGACAGCGAGAGCTGCGCCCAACCGACGGCCGAGGCGGGATCGGCCTCCACCAGGGCGCGCAGCTCGCGCTCGGCCTCCTCGCGCTTTCCCAGCTTGCGCAGCAGCCCCGCCAGGGCCAGCCTCACCTCGGTGGCGTCCTTCTTCCACATCAGCGTCTTGCGGTAAGACTCCACCGCCGACTCGCGATCGCCGCGCCGCTCCAGGGCCTGGGCCATGTGGAGGTGGATGTCCGGGTTGTCGGGCTGGGCCGCCAGGGCCTTGCGCAGGTGCGCCAACCCCTCGGGCAGCGTGGCGTCCTTCTGGCACAGCAAAAACCCCAGCCGGTGCTCGACGTCCATGTCCTTGGGGTAGAGCTTGAGAAAGCGGCGGCAGGCCTCGACGGCGTTCTTCTCCCCGTCGGCGAGGCACTTCTCCCGGATGGTCTGGTAGGCGGGGACGACCCCCTCCTCTTCCACCGGCTTCACCCCGGCGCAGCCGCACACCCAAGCGACGAGCAGCAGACATCCGATCGTCCTCATGTTCTCTCTCCCTGAAAAGAGCCTGCCGAAGCTATGCCAGGGGCGCGGCCCTGTCAAATGGCGGCGCCTGCCTTTTTGCTTGACGAACCTCCCCAAGTCTGGTTTGCTGCGCCCATTATTCACGTAGGCCCACAAGGGCCGAATCCGGAGGAAAACCATGAGAAAGTCCCTGACCCTGGCGGTGTGCATCATCGCGGCGCTCTCGCTCGCGCTCTCGTTCGGCTGCTCCAAGAAGGCGAGCTCGGATCCCGGCGAGTTCATGGTGAACTACACCAAGGATATGCTGAAGATCATCAAGGACAACAGCGGCGACTGCGACAAGGCCATCAAGGAGCTCCAGGCCTTCGCCGACAAGAACAAGTCGGCCATCGAGGACATGAAGAAGGCCGCCCAGGAGATGGAGCAGAAGATGTCCGACGAGGAGAAGAAGGCCTACGGCGAGAAGATGATGCAGAAGCTCCAGCCCATCATGCAGGAGAGCATGGGCACCATCATGGAGTTCAGCCAGAAGTGCCCCGAGCAGGCCCAGAAGCTCGGCGAGGTGATGGGCAACCTGAAGTAGTGTGAGCCGCAGAAGAGAACGGCAACCAGATCTTCTCTCGGCCGCGGTGGAGGTGTTTGCCCGCAAGGGCTACCACGCCTCTACCATTTCCGACATCATCTCCATCGCCGGGGTGGCCCGGGGGACCTTCTACCTCTATTTCAAGAGCAAGCGGGCCATCTTCAGCCGCCTGCTCGCCGACCTGTTCGCGGAGCTGGAGGGGAAGGTGCACAGGCTCGACGAGCGCCGCTCGGCGCAGGAGAACCTCGATCTGCTGCGCGCCAACATCCGTGACGTCATGGGCTACCTGCTCGAACGCCCGGCGCTGCTACGCATCTTGCTGTGGGAGGCGGTCGGGCTGGACTCGGAGTTCGATTCCCGGCTCGGGGCGTTCTACCGCCGCCTGACGGATCTCATCCAGCGCTCGCTGCGGCTGGGCATCGACATGGGGCTGCTGCGAAAGCTGGATCCGGGGGTGGTGAGCCTGAGCGTGCTGGGCTCGATCCGGGAAGTATTGTTTCGGGTATCATTGGGCGAGCGGCTGCCGGGGCTCGATGCCCTGGTGGACGAGATCCTTCGCTTCATCGTGCACGGTCTCTTCGTGCCCCAGGTGGCCGCCTCGCTCGAACCCGCCTGAACGGGAGGTGCGCCGTGAAGTGTCGCCTGGCTTTTTCCTGGCTGGTTCTGCTGGCCGCGCTCGCCATGACGGACTGCAAGTGCGAGAAGAGCGATCTGGGCAAGATCATCAACACCTTCGGAAAACTAGGCATGGGAGAGGATGAACCCGAGGAGAAGAAGCCGGTAAAACCCAAGGACTACCGCCTGCGTCACTGGCAACAGGACATCGACGGCGGTCGGACGCGGGCGCTGGCCGAGATCGAGGTGGAGTACGCCATCGACCGCGACCGGCTGGAGAAGCTCCTGCGAGACGCCTGCCACGACGACGAGCTTCTGCGCGGCGCGGCGGTGGTCAAGGTGGTGGCCTGGCCGGGCTCCATCGAGCGGCTGGCCCGGCCGCTGGGGACCTCGGTGTTCGCGCGCGACGGCCACGGCTGGGAAGGGGATCGCGTCGGCTACGAGAGCATCGAAGTCTACCTGCCCAGCCCGGCCCAGCTGCAGCAGCAGAAGATCGCGCCCATCTCCGAGAAGGAGTACCTGCAGATCCTGGGGGTCGATCGGCTGTTGCGAGAGGGAAAAACCGAGGCGGAGGCCGTGGCCGCCACCGCGGAGCGCCACAACGTCTCGCCCGACGAGATCCGCGCTTCGCTGGATCACGCCTCCCTTCTGTGGGGCCGCCCCGCCCCCAAGAAGCCCTCCAAAAACCCCTGACCCCGCCCCGGATTCTCACAAAGAGAAACTCGCGCCTGGCTGCGCTGGCGGCATCGCGGCCAAAGTCCGGGCATTGCGCGAGACACACACGACCCACGGGGACTGCGTGAGCCCAGCGGTGGGCCCTCCACAAATGCCTTCGCACCCGCAGCACGTTCGTTCTTCAGAGAGAATTCACAACCTCAGTGGACGAAAACCAGATGCCGGTGAAAGTCTTGTGGCGGGCTCAGAAGTCCTCGTCGGTCCAGTCGTCGGACTTGCGGGCCGGCGCCTTGGCCGGCTTCTCGGCCGGCTTGTCGGCCTTCTCCGGCGCGGGGCGCGCGGCGGGTTCCGAGCCGGTCAGCCGTGCGTAGGAGACCCACTCGGCGAAATCGATCTCGGCGACGTAGGTGTCGTCGTTCTTCTCGCCCAGCAGCACCGAGGTGATCTTGAGCTGGACGCTCACCGCTCCACGTTTTTGCAAGCGCACGTAGCGCATGACGGGCTTGTTGGAGAAGGAGATGTCGACCTTGTCGCCGTACAACCCCAGGCCCAGGTCGGCCTCGAAGTCCACCTGGCCCTCGGCGTCGTAGCGGTCGGAGGAAGTCTCGACGGTGAACTCGGCGCGGTGCAACCGGTTGTTGTCCTTCCATTCGCGCGGGGAGCGGAAGTTCCCGTGCAACACGCCGGCCAGCCCCAGGTCCACCGGCCGCCGGAACTCTATGGTCACGGTCTCGTCCACCCCGGTCCCATCGGCCCCTTCGGCCCAGGCGGTGCGCAGGTCCTGATCGAAAGCGTAGTCGGGCTTCACCCCTTCGCGCTTGAGGGTCGAGGAGGCGGTGACCTTCGCCCCGGCGAAGGGGCTCTCGGGATCCTGGCGCAAGAAGAAGTCCTTGCCGCGCACCAACGTGCGCGGGAAGGTCTTGGCGCCCTGGGGGCCGGTCTGCACGAATTCGAGGCTCAGGTCCCGTCCCGCCAGGGAGGCCTTCTTGGGGTACACCGACTCGAAGAAGAGGTGCAGCAAGACCTTCCAGTCGGTACCGGACGGCGACAGCACCAGCAGGCCACCGGCCTGGTTCACCGCGTCCTCGGCTTCCCGGTACAGCACCAGCGTGTCGCCGCCGCCGTCCCCGTCCAGGTCGCCCTGGGTCACCGCGGTCACCACGAAGTGGGCCGAGATGCCGCGGAAGAACTGGGAGCGCTTGAAGTCCTCCTCCTCGGCGCGGGCGGTGCCAAAGGCGCACAGCCAACACCCGCACCACACGACCCATAATGACAAGAGCGACTTCACGGCCTGCCACTCCACGGTACGTCCAGGGCGAATCGGGCCCCCGGGAATCCCGAGTGCATGCTATTGCACAGAACGCAACCTGTCAATAAAACAGACATAAAACAGCATGCTTGCGGCCCGCGCGACCAGTGCAGTCAGCGCGTTCGCACGATGCCTCACGGGTAGGAGTAGCCTCCGCCCGACCTGTGCTGTCCATGGCCTTCGGTCGCTTCGCGACTCGCTACGCTTGTGTTCCGGGATTTTCCTAACTCACAGGTTTTTCCGAAGTTCTTTCCGGTGGGGGTTCAAGGGGGCGGGCCCCGCCAGCGGTTCAGATCTTCAACAACTCCCGGACGCAGCGGATGACCTGGGAGGCCTGGATGGGCTTGGTGATGTAGGCGTTGGCGCCGAGGTTGAGCGCGCGCTGGCGGTCCTCGGCGGCGCCTTCGGTGGTGATGATCACGATGGGGATGCTCTTGTGCACCTCGTCGCGGCGCACCAGGCTCACCAGCTTCAGCCCGTCCATGACCGGCATGTTGATGTCCGTGATCAAGATGTCGAAGCGCGAACCGGCCAGCTTCTTGAGCCCGTCCACGCCGTCATCGGCCTCGACCACGTCCAGGCCCTTGATGCGGCGCAGGGCGAAGCCGATGAGCTGGCGCATGGTGGGTGAATCTTCGACGATCAGGGCACGAAGGTTTTCCGACATCGCGGCCACCTCAGGGTTTGGCCTCTCGCACAAGTCGCGACCAGACCGCCTTGCCGTCCCAGCGCTGGCTTCCCGCGGAGGCGGCGCCCAACCAGGCCGCTTGCAGCGCCACGGCCGCGTGGCCCGCCAGCAAGCGGAACAACTCCTGGTCGAGCTCGGTCACGCCCGGTTTCTGCACCAGGAATTTATAAATGACGAACATGCCCAGCAGCTCATCCGCCAAGACCAGCGGAATGCACACCCGGGGATGCAACACCCCCGAGCCCCGCGCGGGAGGCGCCCCCAGGTACACCAGGCGCCGCTGCGCCGCCCGGCCGGTCACCCCCCGCCCCGGCCAGATGACGGGCAGGCGCCGCGGGTCCCGGCCCTCCGCCCGTACCGGCAGCAAGCGCCGGCCGACCCGCAGGTAGAGGGCCAGATCGCGGGTGCCGACCAGGTTGACCAGGATCTCGAAGCAGTGGTCGATCACCCGGTCCAGATCGAGGGTCGAGTGCAGCGCGAAGCTGGCCACGTACAGGTTGGCCAGGCGGTTGTTCTCCTCCTCGATCTCCTGGTAGCGCTGCGCAAAGTCGCGGTTCTCCTCCTCGACGGCCCGAAACCGATCCAGCAACTGGTTGCGCTCGTTCTCGACCGAGCGCATGCGATCGATGAGCTCCACGTAGGACACCGGGGAAACCGCCTGCCGCGCCAGCTGGCGGTTCTCTTCCTCCAGCTGGACCAGCCGAAAGCGCAGGCGCTCGTTCTCTTGGAGCAGCTCCTCGGTGAACTCCACCCCGCGCCGGAAGACCTGGAGCAGCTCGTCCTTGCGCGATTCGCGCGCGCACTCCGGAGGCGGCGCGGCCCGGGTCGCCGGAGCCTTCGACCGGCACGGGGAGGCGGGCCTGGCTTTTTTCCGTCGGGCCACCCGGACATCCTTTCGTATCCGCCCGCGGTCTCGCGGCGACCGTTGCGGGCGGGGGAAATGTAACACGACGCTGTGCGCTCTTCAACCCTGGGATCCATTCTGGATCTTTTTCGAGAAGCGCTCCACCTCGGACGGAATCTCATCCAGGCGCAGCACCCGGTCCACCAGCCCGGCGTCGATGGCCTCGCGCGGCATGCCGAAGATGACCGCGGTCTCCTGGCTCTCCGCCACCGTGCGCCCCCCCCGCTCGCGGATGCGGCGCATGCCCTGGCAACCGTCGGAACCCATGCCGGTGAGCAGGATGGCCAGCGCCCGTTCGCCCAGGGCCTCCGCCGCGCAAAAAAACAGCTCGTCGATGGAGGGCACGTACTTGGCCCGCTCCGGCGCCGGGCGCACATCCAGCACCAGGCGCTCGCCGCTCCAGCGCAGCAGGAGGTTCCGGCCCCCGGGGGCGATGTAGGCCCGCCCGGGCAGCACCTCCTCTCCGTCCTCGGCTTCCTTGACCGGCAGCCCGGTGTAGCGGGCCAGCCGCTCGGCGAAGGCCTGGGTGAACTTCTCCGGCATGTGTTGGGCCACCAGGTAGGAGAGCGGCAGCCCGCGCGGCAAGCTCTGGAACAGCCGCTGCAACGCCGGCGGCCCTCCCGTCGAGGCCCCGATGACCACCACCCCCGTCTGAAGCCCCCGCCCGGCGGCACCGGCCGGGGCGGCGCCCGGCGCGCCACCGATGGCGAGCGGCCCGCGCCCGACCCCGAGCGATAGCTGCCGCACCATGAGCACCTTGGACAGAAGCTCGCTGGCGATCTCGGACAGCTCCGGCGAGATGTGGTGCGTGGGCTTGGCGATGAAGTCCAGCGCGCCCAGCTCCAGGGCCTTGAAGACGTTCTGCTTGCGGCTGTAGGAGCTGATGATGATCACCGGCGTGGGCTGGCGCTCCATCAAGATGCGCAGGAAGGTGAACCCGTCCATGCGCGGCATCTCCAGGTCCAGGGTGATGACGTCCGGCTTCAGCTCCAGCGCCAGGCGCAGCCCCTCCTCGCCGTCGGCGGCGCGGCCCACCACCTCCACCTCCTGGCTCTCCTCGAGGATCTGGGCGATGGTGGCCCGGTTGTAGGCCGAGTCATCGATCACCAGGGCGCGCAGCCTGGTCTTGGGAGGGACGGCGTTCATCAGCGTACCTCGCTCCAGTCGGTGGTCTCCGGCCGGCGGTAGACCATGTCGTTCTTGAGATACACCAGCTCGAAGTCCGTGCTCACGTTCACCAGCGACTCCGAGTGGCCCAGCAGAAGGTAGCCCCCCGGCCGCAGCTTGCGGTGGAAGGTGCGGATCACCTTCAGGCGGGCCGCCTTGTCGAAATAGATGAGCACGTTGCGGCAGAACACGGCGTCCACCGGCCCGATCAGGTCCAGCATCTCCTCGTCCAGCAGGTTGAGGTGCCCGAAGCTGACCAGCGAGCGCAGGCTGTCGTCGATCTGGAAGCGGTTGTGCTCCAGCGGCTTGAAGTACTTGCGCATGATGTCCGGCGGCGTGGCGCGGAAGGAGGACTTGCCGAAGATCCCGCGGCGGGCGATCTGCAACACCCGGCGCGAGATGTCGTTGCCGAAGATCTCGACGTTCCAGCCGGAGAGCAGCGGGCTCTCCCGGACCAGGATGGCGATGGTGTAGGCCTCCTCGCCCGAGGAGCACCCGGCCGACCAGATGCGCAGCCGCCGATCGAGGGCGCGGCGCCGCACCAGGTCGGGGAGGATCTCCTCGCTGAAGGCCCGCAGCTGGTATTCCTCGCGGAAGAAGTAGGTCTCGTTGGTGGTGAGCAGCTCGACGATCTGCTCCAGCTCCGGCCGGCGCTCGGCCCCGAAGCGCAGGTAGCGGTAGTACTCGCCGAAGGTGCCGGCGCCGCGTTCGGCCAAGCGCGGATGGAGCCGCCGCTCCAGCAGGTACTTCACGTCGTCGTGGAAGAAGATGCCGCAGTGCTCGTAGATGAGATCCCGGATCAGCCGGAACTCCTCCGGGGACATCGACGTGCGCTCGCTCATGGGACCCATGTGCTCCCCGGTCCGGCCGGACCTCAATCGCCGAGGCGGCCCGTATCCGGGGCCAAGGTTCCTTGGAGGGCCTCCCGTACCAGCGCGTCCTCTTCCACCCCGGCGCGTTGCAGCAGCAGGCGCAGCATCTCCGGATCGCGAAACTCGCCCGCCACCCGCACCGCGGCCAGGCGCACGTCCCAGCGCGGGTGCGCCAAGGCCGACGCCAGGGTGGCGCGCGAACGCTCCGGGCTCAGCCGGCGGCAACCGGCCAACAGTTCCTTCAACACCTCGGGATCGGGGTGGCGGGCCGCCTGCGAAAGCACGCCGTCGTCGAGCGGCCAGCGCCAGCCGTTCATGACCCGCACCGCCTGGAGCGCCACCGAGCCATCGGGATGGGTCAGGAAGGGCGCCACCAGCGCCGCGTCGCCGGGGCCTCCCTGGCGACCCAGCCCGGCCAGGGCCTCGCGGACCACCGCCGCATCGGAATCCGTCAGCGCCACGCGCAGGGTCTCCAGCACCCCCGGATCGTCCCGCAGCGAGAGCGCGCGCACCGCCTGCTCGCGCACCTTCGCGACCTCGTCGGCCAGGGCCACGCGCAGGCGGGCCAACTGCTCCGGGGTGCCGACCCTGCCGGCGGCCTGCACCGCCAGCGCCCGCACCGTGGCGTCACCGTCCCCGAGCAGGGGCAGGATGTCCTCCAGATCTTCGCGCCGCGCCACGCCGCACACCACCTCGGCCGCCAGGCGACGCAGGGCAAGATCCGCTGAAGCGAGCAGGGGCTTCACCGAAAGCAGCACCTCGCGGGGGCAGGCGCCCCCAAGCTGCAGCAGCGCCCCCACCGCCCCGGAAGCGGCGCCTCGGGCCTCGCGTTGCAGCAGGTCGACCAGGGCCGGCACCGTCTTGGCGTCGGCGAGCTGCCCCAGCGCCCGCTGGGCGGCCGCGGCAACCTCCGGGTCCTCTCCGCGGCACAGGTCGATCAGCCAGGAGACGGCGGCGCCCTGGCGAAAGTGGCCCAGCAGCTCGACGGCCAGGATCTGGCCCGTGGCGTCCAACTCGGGCAGCAGCCGCCCCAGCTCTTCCACCGCCCGCGGGCCCATGGCCGCCACCGCCTCGAACACCGCATCCCGCAAGCGCGGGTCGGTCCCCACTCTCACCAGATCGGGGATGAGATCGGTGCGCCCCAACCAGCCGAGCAGGACCACGGCCGTAAGGCGGCTCTCCTGTTCTCCCTGCGACAGCATCTGGCGCAGGGTGCCGATCAGCGCTTCTCCCGCCTCCTGCCGCACCGCCACCCGCGCCGCCACCTGGCGCTGCACGTCGACCCGCCGGTGCCATTCGGCCAGCGCCCGCGCCGCGGCGGCTTGCTCGCCGCGTTGACGCGCCGAGAGCCCCGCCCGCAGGATCGGCAGCACCCGATCGTCCGCGAGGCGAGACAGCAGACGGTACAAGGCCGGGCGCAACGGGCCCCGCTCCAGATGGACCGACAGCTCCTCGAACGGGACCTCGACGCCCAGGCGCTCCAGCGCGGAGAGGCAGGAGAGCTGGACCAGCAGCCCCTCGCGCCCCAGCGCGCGGCGCAGCGCCTGCACCACCCGCTCCTGGGAAAAAGCCCCGAGCGCCTCGGCGACCGCGGCGCGGACGTTCTCCTCGGGATCCTCGATGGCGCGCAGCAGCGGCTCGATCCCCGCCGGCCGGCCGATGGCCCCCAGGATGTCGGCGGCGAACTTGCGCAGGTCCTTGTCGGGCGAGGCGAATAGCGAGCTCACCACCGGAATGGCGGGCTCCCCCAATCGCACCAGGGCCTCGGTGGCGGCGTTCCGCAGCCCGGCGTTGGCCTCGTCGGCGAGCGCCTGTTGGAGCGCCGCCAGCAGGTCGGGTCGGGCCCCCACGCGCTCCACCATCTCCACCGCGCACTTGCGGACGCGCCAGCTCCCGTCCCCCAGGGCCCGCAGTAGCGGCTCCACCGGCACCTGGCCGGCGAAGGCCTCGGCGAGCCGGCTCACGGCCTCGCACCGGACCTGCTCGGTGGGGCTGGCCAGGGCCGCCAGAATCCGCTGTGGCTCAATCGGGCTCATGACGCTCATGTTCCGCCAGCCGCCCGAGCTGCCCCAGGCGCTCGGCGAGCGCCCCGAGGCCCCCGTCGAGCCGGGAGAAAGTCTCCCCCAGATCGGACAGGTCGGCGCGATCTTGTTGCAGGCGATCCCGGATCTCCTCGGCGACCCGCGCCACGTGGCCCACGCCCTGGGCCTGCTCCCCCAGGGCCTTGCCGATGAAGGTGATGGATTCGCTGATGCGCTCCATGTTGCTGGACACGCTCCCCACCGCCTGCACCTGCTCGTTGGCGGAGCGGAACACGAAGCGGGCCCCCTCCTGGAGCTGCTCCGAGATGCGCGCCAGGCGGGCCGACTGGCGCCCCTCCTCCTCCATGGCGCGGCGCATCTCGCGCATCTGGGCCACCAGCGAGGTCAGCGCCTGGGTGACGTTGCGGGAGATAGCGGCGTGCTCGGCGGTGCCCTTGGCGATGGCGCCGGTCATCTCGCTGGAGGCGCGCACCGCCCCCAGGATCTCCTGAAGCGCCTCCCCGGCGGCGTTGGCCAGGGCCACGCCGCGCTTCACGCTCCCGGTGCCGCGCTCCATGGCCTCCACGGCCCGGCGGGACTCGGCCTGCACCGACTTGATCAGCCCGGCGATCTCCTTGGTGGAGGAGGCGGTCCGGTCGGCCAGGTTCTTGATCTCGTCGGCCACCACGGCGAAGCCCTTGCCGTGCTCGCCCGCGCCGGCGGCGATGATGGCCGCGTTGAGGGCCAGCAGGTTCGTCTGCTCGGCCACGTCCCCGATCACGGTGAGGATCTTGCCCACCGCCTCGATCTGGCTCCCCAGCCGGTGGATTACCTGCCGGGCCTCGTCCGTCACCTGCTGGATGTCGCCGATGCCGGAGATGGTCTGGCGCACCGACTCCGCTCCCCGGCTGGCGATCTCGGACATTTGCCCCGACAGGCGCCGGGTCTCGTTGGTGCTCTCTTCCACCTGGCGGATGGCCGCGTCCATCACCGCGAAGGAGGCCATGGCGCCGTCCGCGGAGCGGGCCAACACCTCCACGTTCTTGCCCATCTGGCGGCTGCTCTGCTGGATCTGGGTCATGGCGGCGCCGCCGTCCTCCACCAGGTGCTGCAGGTTGTCGGCCGAGGCGGCCACCTCCCGCACGCTGCGGTCGATCTCGAACATGGAGGAGGTGCAGTCCGCCGCGGTCTCCCGCAGGGCGTTGAATTGCTCCGAGATGTGCTCCAGCGAGGAGCGCATCTGTTGGACCGAGGTGGCGGTCTGCTCGACCAGCTGTGAGCGCTGGTCGGCCGAGGAGCCGATGCGCCCCAGCTGGGCGCGGAACGCCTCCCGGACCCGTTCGAGATCCGCCATGGAGTCGGCCCCCGAGAGGCGGGGGATGGTTTCCACCATGCGGTGGAACAGGCGGGTCAACTCCCCGAGCGGATCGTCGTCGGAGCGCGCCTCGCCGGACGGGGCCAACTTCGACAAGACGCGGGAGAAGTGTTCCCCCTGACGCGCCAGGGGCCGCAGCACCAACCGGACCAGGGACGCGGACAACACCAGCACCAGCACCAGCGTGAGCCCCAAGCCGGCCAGCGCGCCCAGGGGCCACGCCTCCTCATCCAGGATCAACCCCGCCGGCGGGCCTTGCCAGATGACGCGTTCCCCACTGGAGAGCGTTCCCGACAAGAACACGAACGGGGCGCGCAGCTCCTTCCAGGAAGCGGCCTCGAGCTCGTGGATGCGGCCCCACCACGCCGGGGCGCGGTCGAGGTTCTTGGCGCAAAACAGCTCGCGCCCATCCGGCGCCAGCACCACCAGCCGCGCGGAGAACCGTCCCGAGCTGTCTGCCTTCTCCAGCGCGTGGGGGACTTCGCCGCTGGCGAATTCGCCAGGCTTGCGAGCGCGGTCCCAGCTGGCCAGCAAGGCGTGAAAGGCGGCCTCGTGGCGATCCACCTGCGCCGCCACTCCGCGGGAGCGCATCCAGCTCACCCACACCAGCGACACCAGGCACAGGGTGGCGACCACCACCGTTGCCTGCACCAGAAGCAGCCAACGCGCCAGGCGTCCCCGGGACGAATCGATCCCGAAGGCGTCCGGGTACCGCGCCCGCCAGGCGTTGCGCTGCGCATCCAGGTCATCGATGGCGGACAGCCCCTGCAGGATCACGTCCACGCCGCCGCCCAGCGCGGTCAGCACAATCACGGTGAGGGCCTGCCAACCGGTCAGCCGCCCGCTGAAAGAGAGGACTAGCAGCACCACACACGCCCCGAGCAGCCACATCCCCGCGGTCATCCAGAAGACCTGCCGGGGCAACCGGGCCAGGATCGCCTCGACCCGCCTGACCCGCTGGAGCGACGGCGGAGACTGCGCCTCCTCGCGCTCGAGCTCGAGCAGCGGGCGCTGCAGGAAGCGAGCGCCGGCCTGCCACACGAACACCCCCACCACCGCCACCGCGAGCAATCCCGCCGCGAGCCACAGCACGAGGTCGTTGAGCTCGCCGGTGCTCCAGGCGATGCCGGAGAGCAGCAGGAGCACCCAGGCCAGGGTTCCGACCCGGCTCCGGATGGGCCTCGGATCACCTTCGGGTTGAAAGGTCTGGGGCACCGTTCATTCCTTTCCGGCCACGTCGCCCGCGCTCCCGTCGTCCAGCTCCAGAAACGCCGGCGCCAGGACTTTTTTCAAGTCCAGCAGCAGGAGCAGGTTCTCCTGCCACTGGCACATTCCGACCACCAGCCCCCGCTCTTTGCGGCCGGCCATGCCCGGCGCCGGCTTGAGCATGGAGCGGGGGAGACGGACCACCTCCAGCATCTCGTCCACGATGATCCCCATCAGGCGCCGCTCCAGCGCCACGATGATGAACTTGGCGGCCCGGGTGCGCGGCTGCGGCGGCAGACCGAAGCGCTTGCGCAGATCCAGCATGGGGATGATCACGCCCCTCAGGTTGATCACGCCCTCGATGAGCGGCGAGGTCCCCGGCACCGCGGTCAGCTTCTGGGGGTTGACGATCTCGCGGATGCGCATGATGTCGATGACGTAGCCCTGATCGCCGACCCGGAAGGCCGCCAGCTGCACGATGCGATCGTCGGCGGCCGCGCGCGTCTCAGCCATGGCGCACCTCTCTCGGCCGGGCCATGCCCAGGATCTCCGGAGAGACGAGGGAATTGATCTGGAGCAGGGTGTACATCTCCCCCTCGTGGCGCCCCACGCCCAGCAGGTGCTCGCTCTCGCCCCGCCCGAACACCGCCGGGGGCGGCTCGATCTGCTCGGGGCGGAAGCGGATGACGTGGCGCACCTCGTCCACCAAGAAACCGATGGGCTCCTCCTCGATGCGCACGATCAGCACCCGGTTGCGCCGCTCGCGCGGGCCGTCGGGCAGGTTCAGGCGCCGCCGCAGATCGAGGATCGGCACCACCATTCCGCGCAGCGAGAGCACGCCCAGGACCACCGGCGGCACCCGCGGGACCGGCGTGATGGAGGGCGGCTTGATGATCTCGCGGATGTGTTCGATGGGGATGGCGAAGTCCTCGCCGGCCAGGCGGAAGCTCAGGTACTCCCGCTGGTCCTGCGCCCCGCGAGCGACCGCCGGGCCCGTGCCCGTGGCGGCCTCCTCCGACTGGAATGACGCCTCGGCCGCGTCGGCGAAGAACTCCTGGAGCGCCGCCTGAAAGGCCGCCTCGGCCGGCGGCTTCTCGGCCTTCGGGGGAGCCGCGTTCTCTTGGGGGTCCTTTCGCACCATGGCCGCGCTCCGACCCGGTCACTCCCGGGCCAGGGCCTCCTCGATGAGCTCGCCCACGTCCAGCACCAGCACCGTCTGCTGGTTGGCCAGGTGGGTGGCGCCGGCGATCCCCGGCACGTGGGACATGAACCGGCCCAGCGACTTGATCACGATGTCCTGCTGGCCCTGCACGCTGTCCACCACCAGGCCCATGCGGTTCTGGGCCAGGCCGACCACCACCACGAACAGGTTGTCCCCGGCCGCCTCCCCCGGCAGCTGGAACAGATCCGCCAGGTGGATGAGCGGCAGGGTCGCCCCGCGCAGCTCGATGACCTGGCGCCGCTCGATGGTGCGGACCTTGGAGGCCGATACGCTCAGGATCTCCAGCACGGCGTTCAGCGGGATGGCGTACACCGACTGGGCCACGCGGACGATCAGCGCCCGGATGATGGCCAGGGTGATGGGGAGGGTGATGGTGAAGCGCGTGCCCTGGCCGGGCGTGAAATCCAGGTCGATCATGCCGCTCAGGTTGGCGATGTTGGTCTTCACCACGTCCAGGCCCACGCCGCGCCCGGAGATCTCGGTCACCTGACGGCTGGTCGAGAGCCCGGGCAGGAAGATGAGGTTCATGCGGTCGCGCGGGGTCAGATCCGCGAGGCGCTCCGGCTCCAGCAGGCCCTTCTCCACGGCCACCTGGCAGATGCGATCGAGATCCAGCCCGCGGCCGTCGTCGGCGATCTCGATCACCACGTGGTTGCCCTTCTGGTAGGCGTTGATGCGGATGGTGCCGGTGGACGGCTTGCCGGCGGCGGCGCGCTCGGCGGGCTCCTCGATGCCGTGATCGATGCTGTTGCGCAGGATGTGCATGAGCGGATCGGCCAGATCCTCCACGATCAGCTTGTCCAGCTCGGTGTCGGCCCCGCGGATGGCGAGGTCCACCTCCTTGCCCGCGGCCCGCGACAGCTTGCGCACCATGCGCGCCAACTTGTCGAAGTTCTGCCCCAGGGGCACCATGCGCACTTCCATGATGCCGTTCTGCAGCTCGTCCAGCTTGCGCTCGAAGGCGCGGGCCTCCTTGAACAGATCCACCGCCAGCCCCGTGAACCCGCGCTCGGCCTTGAGCTGATCGGAGATGGCCTGGATGGCGGTGCGCACCAGCACCAGCTCGCCCACGATGTTCATCAGGTTGTCGAGCTTGCGGATGTCCACCCGCACCGTCTGGCTCACGCTGCGCAGGCTGGTGTCCCCGTCCCCCGGGGGCGGCGGCTCGTCGCCCCGGCCGGCGCTGGCGCCCTCCGGCGCCGGGGCGGGGGCGGCGCGGGCCGGCGGAGGGGGGGCTTCGGGCGA
>CAZLNM010000055.1:0-31842 GCA_964561025.1 uncultured Myxococcales bacterium | reverse complement strand
TGTATCATGTCATTCTCCGAAAAGAGTCCAGGCCATTCTACCACCGCTTGCGTCGCTCAAGGTATGACTCGAAACCTAAGTGGCTGGAAATGCGGGTTGGAACCGCGGGTCCTACTCCGAAAGCGGCCACGGGTGAGGGACCACCCCGAAGCGGCACAAGACCGCGCGGCCCAACGCATCCCGTGGCGGAATCTGGTAGCACTCGAAGTCTCTGCCGTCCACCCGGCAGGTGGCTTTCTCCCCCTCCACTACCCAGCGACCCTTGCACTCCCGCCAGCAGAAGTACCCCGCATAGCACTCACAGGCGCCCGCCGACCCGATTCCGGACGGCGGGCCTTGGTAGCAGATTTCCGACACCGGAACACACCCGAAGAGGTTTTCTATCCCATCCTTCAGGTTCCCCGGATCGGGAAAGGCGATGCAATCACAGAAATCCGCCGGACAATGACAGGCGACCTCATCGCCGTTGCCGGTGGGCGTGCAGGCGCCATCGTCCGCGGGGCACGGCCGGGTCATCACGGGCCCGTAGTCATAAATGCGATACCAGCACGAGAAAGTTTCCGGGACGCCCGAGTCCGGTCTCGGGCAACTCGCCTCTTGTTGTGCGCACGAGAAAAGCAGAGGTGCATAGAATGCGACAAGCAGTCTCTTGGCCGATGCTCGCCCGGGTAAAGTCTTGAGTTCACTCGTACGGCACATGGGGCTCACTCCGTCAGGGGCCACTCCCATGGCGCGGTTCCGTAGCGACAGAGGACCACGCGCCCCGTCTCATCCTGACGCGGAACCTGCTGGCATTCCACCTCCGCTCCATCCACCCAGCAGCTCGCCTTCTCTCCCTCCACAACCCAGTGCCCTTCGCACTCGCGCCAACAAAAGAACCCCGCCAAGCACTGGCACCAGGCGACGGGCTCGAAATCTGGCATCGGTCCCCGGTAACAGATGTCATGCTCCCAACGACATCCGAAAACATTGTCCAAACCATCGCCGGGGTTTTCGGGATCCATCCGCGGGTCGCATTTGCACCAGTCGTCTCCTGGCTGGCAACGACAGGCCACCTCATCGCCGTTGCCGGTCGGCTCGCAATGCTTGCGGGAACACTCGATCGCAAATACATAGGAGTACCAAGTTGTTCGATACCAGCACGAGAACGTATCATCCACTGCAGCGTCAGGGCAGTTTGCTGTCTCCTGGGTGCAGGAAGCGACCAGGACAACCAGCATCAGCAACGCGCCGATGTCTCTCCATCGTCTCACAGCGTCGCTCCAGGCGCCCGCCAGGCCAGCGCCAGATCCGTCGTCCGCGCAACTGTCCGCGATACGAGGTACACCTGCAGCCGATAGTACTTCGTCTGGCTCGTGATGTCGTATTGCAGCCACTCGGAGGTGCTCTCCGGTGAGCGCGAGCAGACGACCGGCGTGTACCAGTAGTTCGGGAAGGTTCCGTTGCGGGCCTCCAGACACAGGTTGAAGTCGTGGATGACGTGTCCGTCATCATCGCAGTCCAGGTCGTCGCAATCGATCGGGTTCGACCACGCCGCGACTGCTTTCACCGTGCAGCCACCCGTCTGCGGGCAATAGAAGTCACCCGGCGATGCGGTCCAGCCGGGTCCTGCGCTGACAGTATAGTAACGGTACTTGTTGTTCTGGTAGAGCGTCCAGGCGTTGTTCCCGTGAATGAACCCTGCACCGTATTTGCAGTCCACAGCTGAACAATAAGGTGGGGTCATCTGTGTGCACCCCGCGCAGGTGGTCGAGGTGTCCAGGTTCTTGTACGGCGTGTAATCCGCTCCGGCCATGATGAGCGCCCGCAGCGCCACGGGCCAACGCGCGCTCTTGAACGGGTAGACACTCGACGCGTCCTGCTGGATCATGGAGGCGATCGATGTCACCGTTGGTGCATTGAGGCTGTTTCCACCAGAACACTCGTAGCAAGTTGTATAAGGGCACTGCGGACGGTATATCCTGTGTCCCAAAGCCTGAGGAGCACAGACATGGTTTGTGCTAAAACAGTTCCCAACGACATCTGGCAATTCCAACCTGCCTCCCGAATAGAAGGCCGGGTTTTCCGTCTGCGAAAGCGCTGCATCATCCCCGCCTACCGTGATTGAATTCGACAAGCGAATACAAGCCGGTTCTGTGGTGCAATTCGCCACCGCTTGAACAAATAGTGTCGCATGGCTCCATGAGAAATAGTCCTGCAACAAGTCATGTTGCATTGTGGCTGCGCTCGCGCAACTGGACCATGGGGACACCCCATCGAAGATCGAACGGTTTACAACCTTGGCGGCATGAGTTGATAAGAAGTTCAGTGCCGTGAGGTAATTGTTGAAATTCGACGTCCCGATTCCGACAGATATTGGATTCCCGTTTCGTATTGGCGATGAATCCTTGGTCCACATGCGAGATGCGACCAAGTTCTCGTGGTAGTCCGAAAACATGCAGCCCAGGCCGGAACATTGAGCGACCTGGATCGCGTACGTCCAGTCCATTATTCTGTCGTCATGGATGAACTCCCCGTTCAACTTGGGACAATACTGCGAAAGCCCATTGCAGTTGAATACAAATTGCTCGAGGATCCCGACGGGATTTCCAAGCCCAAAGTTTGTTGCGGATGTGAGCTGATTGACATTGTAGAAGCTGTCATTGAAACCAATACAACTACTACAGGCCAAATGGACGATGTCGGTCGGTCCTTCCTCTGCAACGACCCTCCCCGCACCGCTTTCAGAAATCGCCGCAAGCAACTCATCCTTGCTGATGTCTTCAAGAACAGCTACCGGAAAACTGCCAACAGAAAGCGTCTTTTCGGAGAGCTTCTTCCCAAGAAACCGGCCATTCGCCAATTGGACCTTATCAAACCGTACCCGATCGCGAGAATCCTCGATCCAGTCCGCTCTGTCGAGCGGTTCATGCTTGATCCAGACGATGGCCTTACCCTTCCAGTCTTCAGGCAATGAACGGAGCCTTGCTTCCTCTCTCTGGCGATTTGCACTCCCAAGTGCCAATCGGTTTGCCACGATGACGTCTTGCCAGTCGCAAAGCGCGCCTCTCGGATCGCGCATGAAATGGCGCCTGGTAGCGTCCATGTTTCTCCTAGCCACTTCCACCAATCTGGCACTGCATCCCAGCCCAGTCAACATCACCTCCTGCTCATCGACCACGGTCTCGTCTGCGGCCATCGCCTGGGCAAGCCGGCGCCCCTCACACGAGCATGCAACAATCGTTCGGACCCCATCTTCTTGTGAAAGCGATGTCGCAGAAGAAGCCAGTTCGTCCGCCGCCTTCCCGCCACACCCGGAAGCATACAAAAAGAGAAAACCAACCATGATGATGTCGGCCCACCCGAAGAACCAAGCGACTCTCATTTTCGAAGACATGACTTCCTCCTTTTTCCTCGCATCGGAGCAGAAACAAAAAGCTCGGTAAATCCGGAAAATGATCATATCGGCATGGGGGATTCCCCCACGACGGGGATGTCGTGCGGGCCGGGGCGTTGATGTCGGCATAGAAAAAAGTGCTTGAAAGATCGGCAGAAAAGCTCTATGCGACAAGAAACTTGGTCGTGCTGTTGGGTCGGGTGCTGTTTGCAAGGAGCGTCGAACATGGGTTTTCCGCCCCCCCCCCCGCGAGGAACTTGAGGCGCAGCAAAGGCCAATCCGGGTCCTCGTCGTAGACGATCAGATCCATTCCATCTGGGCTCTTACGCTCGTCTTCGTAAAGCGCACCGACATCGTCATTGCCGGCGAGGCGATGAGCGGGGAGGAGGCGCTTTTGAAGATCCAGACTCACCAGCCCGATGTAGTGATCATGGACGCCGAGATGCCCGGCATGGGCGGGCCGGCGGCGACGGCGGAAATATGTCGTAAGTTCCCCGCGACCCGCGTCCTGGCCTACTCCGGGCACCTCGAAAAAGAATTCGTATCCGCGATGATCAGCGCGGGGGCGGCGGGGTATCTCCGAAAGGACAGCATGTTCGAGGACATCGTTGCCGCGGTAAAAAGAGTCGCCTCCGGCGGATGCTACCTCAGCCCCGGGCTGGACGAGCCGATCGTGGCGGCGCTACATGAGAGGGGCTGGGATGCGCTACACATGCTCTCGTCGCGAGAGCGCGAGGTGCTGCGGCTTCTAGCGCAAGGAAAATGCGCAAAGGAGATCGGCGCGCTCCTCGGCATCAGCCCGCGCACCGCCGAGCGGCACCGGGAGAACCTGGCAAAAAAGCTCGGCGCGCACTCGCTCGCCGAGCTGGTGCGGATCGCCGTCCGGGCGGGGATGTGCAGGGATTGACGCACACCATGCTTTGAACGATTGCGGCAAGCAGCAGGTCCGAGAGGACCAGAGCAGGCAATCACACGACTTCGATTGCGGCGACAGGTTGCGCTATGGTCCTGGCGGGTCGGGCGGAGGGCAGGTGCCCTGTTCGAGTTCGGTCTTCACCTTGCGCGGGGCGATGAGCAGCCAGCCCAGCGAGAACTTGCCGAACAGGATGAACGGCAGCGCGAAGAGCACCTGTTGCCCCACCTGCATGGCCCACAGCACCACCGCGTAGGCCGCGCCCTGGGCGGCCAGCACCTCGGCCCCCACGAACAGCGAAAGCCCCAGTTGGAGGAAGTACTGGAAGTTGCCGATCATGGCCGGCCCGGCGGGGATCATCAGGCCCACGCACAGCACCGCCATGCCGGTGAAGGCCTCGAGCCAGCCGAGGTGCATAAGCCCCGAGAAGGCCCCGAAGCACAAGAGCATACCCAGGCCGTTCATCACCCAGTAGGCGATCGTCACCAGCACGAACTCGAAGAGCAGGCGCGCGTTCGGCAGGCCCCGCATGCCACCGATGAAGGCCGACAGCATGGAGCACAGCCGCTCGTTGAGCCGGGCCGGAAGAAAGGCAAAGACGCGCCGGAAGAGGCGCACCGTCTTTTCGGGATAGCGGTAGGCCAGCACCAGCAAGACGAGCACGAAGACGAACAGGGCCAGCAGCCCCCAGCCCCACCAGCGGATCTCGGCGGGCACCGCGATGCGGGTGTCGAGGAAGAACAGGATGACGACCAGCAAGAGCGTCATGGCCAGCGAGTCGGCCACGCGCTCGACCACGATGGAGGCGAGCGCCGCCGAGGCCCGGATCTTGCCTTTCTCGGCGATCAGGATGGGCCGGGCGAACTCTCCCAGGCGGAAGGGCAGCAAGGTGAGCGCCATGATGCCCACCGAGCCCACCGAAAACAGCCGCCCGAAGGGTATGCGCCCGAGCGGCCGCAGCAGGATGCCCCAGCGGTACACCCGCACCAGGTGGATGAACGAGAGCAGCAGAAAATACTGGACCAGCACCCAGGGGTTTGTGGCCTGGATGGCCTGGGTGAATTCCTCCCAGGCCACCTTGCGCATGGCAAGCCACACGAACCCCGCCGCAATGAGCAGCGACAGCGCGATCTTTACGATGGTGCGCCTCACCGCTCGGCCTCCCCGCCCCCGGCGCGGCACGGCCCGGCGATGTCGGCCGGCGCCTGGGAGAGCAATTGGCGCGCCCCGGCCTCGCCGGCGACGCGCACAAGTTCCCGCAGGCCCTCTTCGGCGAACCTGACGGAGGCGGCCTCGTGCAGGTCGGTGGTGAAGGCGTCGATGGCGCCGGATTGCAGCAGCGAAAGCGCGGCCGAGCGCTGCTCCCGTGGCGAGGCGCCAGAGAGGCTTTTCAGGTTGCACAAGAAGCGGCACCCCCGCTCGCGCAACGGAAAGAGCGCGGCCTCGCCCTCGCGCTGCACCTCGGGGTACTTCTCCACGTGGGCGATGACCGGCACCCGGCCCTTCACCTGGCACAGGAAGAGAAGTTCCAAAAGCCGCGGGGGAAAGCCCCCGAGCGGGAACTCGAGCAGGAAGGAATCGCCGCGCGGGTAGGCCGCCACCCCGCCGGTTTGCATGAGCTCCGCCAGCAGCGAGGAGTGGTGCTCCGCACCGCTCCACAGCTCCAGGGCGATGCCTTCCTCATCCAGGGCCGCCTGGAGTTCGCTGCGCCGCTTTGCAAGCTCGGTCAGCGGATACACGGTCTCGCCCCAGGGCCGGTGCGGCGTGCAACACACGGTCCGGAACCCGAGCCCGGCCATGGCGCGCGCGAGTGAGATCGCCGAGGCGAGATCCGGCGGGCCGTCGTCGATGCCGGGCAGCAGGTGGCAGTGCAGATCGATCATGGGCGCGCAAGCTACCACGAACCGGGCCGCCTTCAAAACGAAAACGCCGCTCGCGCCGCTCGATCCGCATTCGCAGATGTGGTACACAGGCGCTGGGACGCGCGGGCGTCCCGGGCAAGAAGATGCGATCTCGAAACCTGGCCATCGTGTTGGTGGACATCGTCGGCTTCACCGAGAGGACCGGCCGGCAGAGCCGCAAGGAGAGCGAGGCCTGGTTGCGGCGCTACCGCAACCTGCTGCTGCCGCTGGTGCGGGCCCTGGGCGGCCGGACGGTGAAGTCCATCGGTGACGCGTACCTGTGCGTCTTCGACTCGCCGACCAACGCCCTGCTGTTCGGGATGGCCGCGCAGGATCGCATGTATGATCACAACCGGCAGGCACCGGAGCCCGAGCGCTTCGAGATCCGCGTCGCGGTGAACGCCGGCGAGGTGCGGTTGCAGCGAGGAGACGTGTTCGGGGAGCCGGTCAACCTGGCCGCCCGGGTCGAGGGCATCACGCCGGCGGGCGAGATCTGGTTCACCGAGGCGGTCTACCTGGCCATGACCCGCAGCGAGGTGCCGTCAGAGGAAGTGGGCGTGCGCGAACTCAAGGGGATCGCCGAGCCGGTCCGCATCTACCGGGTGCCACGCGGAGTCCGCTACCAGCTGCAAGCCGCGGCCGGCACGGCGGTGGATGACCAGGAAAGCTCGAAGCTGTCCGATTACCCGTTCGGCGGCCTGGGACTTAGGCGGGCCGAGGAGAATCCGTTGTCGCTGGCCGCGGGCGGCCTGTCCGGCTCGATGACGGAAGGCGCAGCCCGTCTGGCCGAGGCAACGAAGAACGGGCTCGCACGCTGCGCGGAGTGGCTTGCAGCCCACCGGCGGGGCTTGCCGCGCCGGGTGCTGCCCATCGCGGCGGCGCTGGCGGCGCTGGTGATCGGCGCGTATATTCTTTGGCCGAGCGGGCCCTACGGTAAAGCCGAGCGAGCCATCGACGACGGCAAGCCGGAGTACGCCCTCACCCTGCTGGATCGCGAACCGCGGCCGGACGATGCGCGCTGGCAGGCATTGCGAGCGCGCGCGCTTCTCCGTCAGCCGAAGCCGCAATACACTCAAGCGGCCAAACTCCTCAAAGCAGCCTGCGAAAAGGATTTGCGCCTGCTCACAGACGAGCGTGTCATCGAGGATCTGGTGGCCTGCCTCAACCGTCCTTCGGCCGAGGAGACCATCGATTTCATCGCCCAGCGGGCGGGCGCGGCGGCGGTGCCTGCCCTGCGCCAGGGCGCAGCCGACCGGCGCTACTACCTGCGCTGGAACAGCGTGCGCGCCCTCCAGAAACTGGGGCGCGAAGACGAGGTCGACGTTGTGCAGCTCTACATCCTGGACCTCGAATATGGCGACGCCTGCTCACTGCGAAAGGCCGCCGCCCGCAAGCTGGCAGAGTTGAAGGACCCGCGGGCCCTGGAGCCCCTGCGCCGGGCGACGCAGCGCAGCGTGCTCGACAACCTGTGCATGTTCGGCGCGCTGGAGGAGGCGTATGCAGCCATCGAGGCCAGCAAACGCTGATATGTAGCGCGGCCTTGACCGCGGCGCTTCCCCGTGCCTAGATCCGCGCATGCATCCCATCATCACCACTGTCTTCGGCCAACCCATCTACTCCTACGGCGCCGCGCTGGGGATCGCCTTCATCACCGGCTGGTCGCTGGCCACGCGCCTCACCAACCGCGAGGGCATCCCGTACAAGTTCGCCACCACCGCCTACACCCTGGCCATCATCTTCGCTCTCATCGGCGCGCGGGTGTTCGAGCTCCTGGCCAACCCCGAGATGTGGCGCTTCAAGGGCTTCTTGGTGGCCCTGTTCGCCTCCAAGTGCGAGGGCCTGGTGGCCTACGGCGGCTTCATCGGCGCCTGGATCGCCTGCTTCGCCTACGCCCGCATGAAGCGCCAGGACTTCTGGTCGCTCGCCGACTGCACCACACCCTCGATGATGCTGGGCCTGGGCATCACCCGCATCGGCTGCTTCTTCGCCGGCTGCTGCCACGGCCAGCCGACCGAGCTACCCTGGGGCATCGTGTTTCCGCCCGGCAGCCCGGCCGCGCGGGCCTTCCCCGACCTGGCGCACCGGGTGGGAGAGACGGTCAGCTCGCTGCCGGTGCACCCCACGCAGCTCTACGAGTCGCTGCTCGGCTTCGCCCTCTTCCCCATCGCCTACCTGGCCTACAAGAAGCGCCGCTTCACCGGCCAGGCCTTCCTGCTCACCATCCCGCTGTACGCCATCGGACGCTTCCTGCTGGAGATCATCCGCGGCGACACCGACCGGGGCGAGGTGGCCTCGCTCTCCACGTCTCAGTTCATCGGGGTGGTGGTCGTCCTCTGCGCCATCGGCATCTACCTCTACCGCCGCACGAGAGCGCCCGCCCCTCCCCCGCCACTCTCCAACGAGGAGATCGAGCGCCGCCTCCTCGAAGCCGGCGCGAAGAAGCCGAAGAAGAAATCCCGCTGAGACCTCTTGACACACAGCGT
Organism: uncultured Myxococcales bacterium; assembly: GCA_964561025.1. Taxonomy (GTDB): domain Bacteria; phylum Myxococcota; class B64-G9; order B64-G9; family B64-G9; genus JAAZNF01. The sequence goes on along the minus strand of CAZLNM010000055.1, from coordinate 23,169 downwards.
CATAGGCCCTACCTTGGTGCCGGACGTAGGACGGTAAACTCGAACCGAAGGGGAAAATCATGGACGCGAAGTACGTGAACCAGAAGGCCGACGAGATCCGGCACCAGGTGATCGACCTGTGGGGCAAGACCGTGGGACAGCTCGAGCAGATCTCCCGCAACCTGATGGAGTCCGGGGTGAACATCTTCAAGGTCGAGCAGGCGAAACTGCTGGCCGAGCGCGACCGGCTGCTCAACCGCCTGGGCGAGGAGACCTACCGGCTGATCGACGCCGGCAAGGTGAAGCTGCCCAAACAGGTCACGGACACCTACATGAAGGTGCGCAAGGTGATGGACCGTATCATGATCCCCACCCAGGGAAGGGCCGCCGCGCGCCGGCCTCGCCGCCGCTCGAGCAAGAAGCCGTCCTGAAAAGACCGCACGGCACAAGGCCGCGAGCGGCTCCCGAGGCCTCGCGACGGCCTGCCATGCGGCCCGCAGAAACCTTGAGCCCGCAACAGCGCAAGAAATCGGCCCGCCAGCGCCAGCGGCCCGTGCAGCCCGCATGAGGCAACGAGTCGCGGCATCTCACCTCGAAAAAGCGGCTTGCGGGGCCGACTTCAAGGGGCTGCCTCCGTCTTTTCCACATTCTGGACAGTTGCCGTCCAGGGAGCATCGCGTTGTGGGTAAAACTACATCAAGCATCGGATACGGCTGGCCAATCTTTGAGCACATATTTTGTGCATTGTGTTCCGAAATGGTGACATGCGCCACGGGCGGACGGATTTCCACAGCTTGGCCCACAGGTTTTTCACAATTTATGTTGATAAGTAAAAAACGAGGCGAATTTCACAGATTTGCGGAGACGATCTTCTTGGCCTCGTCCCAGAGCCGGTCGAGCAGGGCAAGCCCGGCGTTTCGCATGTCGATTCCGCGTGCCCGCGCCAGCTGCTCGACCTTGTGAAAGCGAATGGTAAAGCGCCGGTTCGCCGCGGCCACCAGCCGGTCGGCGTCGAGATCGAGGTGGCGCGCCAGGTTGGCCAGGGCGAAGAACAGGTCACCGATCTCCCAGGCCAGCGCCGCGCGCCGCCGCGGACGCGCCGCGAAGGCGGCTTCCAGCTCGGAAAGCTCTTCGCGGACCTTGGCCAGGACTTCTCGGGGGCCGGGCCAGTCGAAACCGACGGTGGCCGCGCGCGCACACAGGGCGTGGGCGCGCCCGAGCGGCGAGCGTCGGCGGCGAAGCCCGTCAAGAACGCTCCGGCGGCGCCTGGAAGCCGCACCTTGTCTGCGAGGCTTGTGACGCGAAGGATGTGGCATGGTTCGCGGAAAAATAATTCGGGCCACCGGGAAAATCCCGGCGGCCCGATCATGACCCCAAGGGGACTCGAACCCCTATTACCGGCGTGAGAGGCCGGCGTCCTAACCGCTAGACGATGGGGCCGGCACTATCCATAGCCGACGGTCGGATTTGAACCGACGGCCTGCTGATTACGAATCAGCTGCTCTGCCACTGAGCTACGTCGGCCTGTCACAGAACCCGCCGCGAAAACACCCCGCGGCAAGGGGGCCTTCTACCAGCCAATCCAACCGCTGTCAAGGAGTTTGGCGGCCCGGCCGCTTCATCTCGCGTTGGATCTTCACCGCGCAGAACTCGCCGCACATCGAGCACACGTTCTCGTCTCCCGGCGGAGCCTTGCCGCGCACCTTGCGCGCCCGCTGCGGATCCAGCGCCAGGCGGTACATCCCCTCCCAGTCCAGCGCCTTGCGGCAGCGGCTCATCTCGCGCTCGCGTTCGAGCGCCTGGGGGCGGCCCCGCGCCAGCTCCGCCGCCGCGGCGGCGATACGGGAGGCGATCACCCCGGCGCGCACGTCCTCCTCGTCGGGCAGGCCCAGGTGCTCCGCCGGCGTGACGTAGCACAAGAAATCCGCGCCGGCCCACCCCGCCAGGGCGCCGCCGATGGCGCCGGTGATGTGGTCGTAGCCCGGCGCCCGGTCGGTGGCCAGCGGGCCGAGGACGTAGAAGGGCGCGTTGCGGCACAGGCGCTTCTCCAGGAGCACGTTGGCCTGGATCTGGTCCAGCGGAACGTGCCCCGGCCCCTCGATCATGACCTGCACGCCCCGCTCGAGGGCGCGGGCCTGGAGCTCGCCCAGCAAGATGAGCTCGTGGATCTGGGCCCGGTCGGTGGCGTCGGCGGTGGCGCCCGGGCGGAAACCGTCGCCCAGCGACAAGGTGGCGTCGGCCTCGCGGGCCAGCTCGAGCAACCGGTCGAACTGCGCGTACAGGGGGTTCTCCCGCTCGTGGTAGCGCATCCAGGCGATGAGCAGCGCGCCACCGCGCGACACCACGTCGAGGAGCCGCCCCTGGCGCTCCATGAGCTCCAGGGTGCGCAGGGTGACCCCGCAGTGGACGGTGATGAAGTCCACTCCCGAGCCGAGGTGTTCGCCGATCACCGCAAACAGATCGTCCTCGGTCATCTCGCAGAAGGAGCTGCCGCGATCCATGGCCCGGGCCGCCGCCTCGTACACCGGCACGGTGCCCAGCGGCAGCGGCGCGGCCTGCATGATGCGGCGCCGGATGTCGGCCAGGTTCCCGCCGGTGGAGAGATCCATGACGGTGTCGGCGCCCGCCTCGAGCGCCGCGCGGGCCTTGCGGATCTCCCGCTCGACGTCCAGCGCGTCGCGCGAGGTGCCCAGGTTGGCGTTGACCTTGATGCGCAGATTCGTCCCGATTCCGAGCGGGCGCAGGTCCGTGCGCCGGCGGTTGCGGGTGATGACCACCTCGCCCCGGGCCAGTTTCTCGGCCAGCTCCTGCGGAACCGTTCCTTCCGCTTGCGCCACCGCGCGTATCTCGTCCGACAAGTCGCCCTTTCGGGCTTGTTCAACTCTGGTGAGCATTCGCAGATCCTCGGGCCGCGGGGATGTTCGCCGCGACCGGAGGGCTATGGATAGACCCGCCCCCTTCGCTTGTCAACCCTCCGGGTCTTGCCTCCGGGTCTTGCCCGCCGAAAGCCACTCGTGCTAGCGTCGGCCCATCACAGGAGGTGGAGGATGCCGAACCGTCTGTTCCGGGTCACGGTTCTCTTGTGCTCGATGAGCCTCATGGCCTGCGGCGGCGGAGGGACTTCCTACGTCCCCTGCTCGACCGATACCGACTGCAAGGACGGCGAGATCTGCCTGGACCTGCGCTGCCAGCCGAGCAGCGGATGCACCCAGGACAGCGACTGCAAGGACGGCCGGGTCTGTCTCGACGGCACCTGCCGCACCGCCGAGTGCAACGCCGATGCGGACTGCGGCGCCAACCGGCACTGCGAAAACCACAAGTGCGTCGACAACCCCCGCTGCGTGACCGACGCCGACTGTCTGCCCACCGAGTACTGCGACGCCGGGACCTGCAAGATCCGCCAACAGAAGACCTGCGCCCAGGACAGCGACTGCTCCAGCAACGAACTGTGTCTGAACCAGCTCTGCACCGTCAAGGCCACCTGCGCCCAGGACTCGGAGTGCCCTCAGGGTACGGTGTGCTCGAAAGGGAAGTGCGACCGCCCCTGCGCCACCGACCCGGATTGCGGCAACCTGTACAAGTGTGTCGAGCAGCACTGTCTTCAGCAGTGCATCAGCGACAGCACCTGCATGCAGTCCAACACCATCTGCGAGGGCGGGGTGTGCGTCCCGGCCCAGTGCCAGTCCGACAGCGATTGTTCCGGCCAGTACGTGCGCTGCCGGAGCGGCCGCTGCCAGACCTACAAACCCTGCACCGTGACCGAGGACTGCCAGGATCCCAACTTCGAGTGCCGCGACAACATCTGCGAGGAGTTGCCGCTGTGCCTCATCGACGGGGATTGCGCTCAAGGTAGCCTGTGCGTGGACGGCCACTGCCGCCCGGCGCGCTCTTGCCAATTGGAGACCGATTGCGCCGCCGACGAGGACTGCGTCGCGGGCGTGTGCGTGGCGCACGTGTGCCGCGGCCCGGCGGACTGCCCGGCGGATCAGATCTGCGTGGCGGGAAGCTGCAACGCCTCCGGCAACCCCGCCACCGTCTACACCGTGGTCATCCTCACGCCAGGCGGCCCGATTCTGAGCGGGCAGGTCCTCCCCCTGACCGCCGTGGCGCTCACCCAGGCCGGCGAGGAGGTCCCCGGCGTGGCCTTCGAGTGGACCTCCAGCCAACCCCAGCGCGCAGCGGTGGACGCGAGCGGGGTCCTCACGGCGGGGACCGAGGCCGGCGACACCCAGGTCACCGCCAAGGCGATCGGCACCACCCGGGTATCGGCGCCGGTGACCTTCACCACCATCCTGCCCATCACCGACGGCCTGCGGGTCACGGTCATCGACGCGGTGGATCGGCGGCCCCTGGCCGGGGTCGTGGTGCGCGTCGTCGATGGAAGCGTGGAACACGAGGGCATCACCGACGCGCTCGGCCAGGTGAGCTTCCCCACACCCGCGGGGCCGGTGGACCTGCACGCCTTCACCCAGGATCACGACTACGTCACCATCGGGCAGACCGTCTCCGCCGACGTGCTCATGCCGCTCCCGCCGCGGAGCGTGGCCGATCGGGCCGGCGGCTTCACCGGCCAGATGACCTTCACCGGCACGGGCGAGGTGTCGCTGGGGCTTTCGGGCACCAGCATCGCGGGCCATCTGATGGACATGAACTTCTCCCGCCTCATGGGGCAGGTCTTCACCGTGCGCATCAATTTCGGCACCCAGACCTTCTCGCTGCCCCTGCCGGCCCAGATGGTGATGAAGGCCGAGTACAACGGCATCCCCATCTCCATCAAGGACACCTATTACGTGCTCGGCCAGGAGGGCCTGCGGGCCGCCTGGGGGCTGGGCGGCAAGATGGGGCTCAGCGCGCTCATGCAGATCTTCAACAGCAGCTCCTCCATCGACCAGATCCTCATCGATCTCTTGCCCTACTTCGCCATGTTCAACCACGCGCTGAAGCCCCAGATCGACATCTTCCCGGTCCCGCTGGTGGTGGACGAGAACGACATCGACGGCGACGGCGATACCACCGAGTCGCGGCCGGACTGGGTCAACTTCCCCACCCTCAACCTCAACGCCAACCATGCCCAGAACCTGGCCGTAGAGGTGGTGCCACCGGCGCTGCCCAGCCACGGCGCCTCCCCGCTGCGCACCCTGATCATGTTGGCGGGAGGCCTCACGCCGCAAGGGTTCACGCCGCTCGGCATGTCGGGCGAGGAGGCCACCAGCGGCCAGGCCGCACCCTTGGTGATGAAGCTCGCCCCGGCCTACGGCGGGCTCGAGGTGGGCAAGTACGCCCTGCTGGTGATGGCCGCGCCGCCGGCGAACGGCCAGGAGTTCTCGGCCGACATGGCCGCGGTGAACTTCGTCGCCGACAACCTCCCCACGCGCGTGGAGTTCGAGAAGGGGTTCCTACCCTTCCCGCTCGACGCCAGCTGGTCGACGGTCACTCGAACCGTGACCGCCAGCGCGGTGGCCGGCGCGACGCTGTATCGCTTCACCATCGCGGGCCCGGACGGATCCTGGATCGTCTACCGACCGGCGGGCGGGATCCTCTCGGCGACCCTGCCCGAGCCCCCGACGGGTTACGCCGACCTGGCGGCCGGTGACACCCGCAGCCTGATGCCCATCGCGCTCGTCGGCAACACCGGGTTCGAGGACCTGGTGACCTTCGACGGAGAGGATCTCGATAGGGTCAACGTGTTCACCGCTGCCTTCACGACCTTCGAGATCAAGTAGCAAGAGCCTTTCAGGGCGTTGCGCCGGCGCGGGTGGCCCGGGCCATGAGGTCGAGCCAGCGGGCGATCTGTCGCTCGGACTCGAACGGCATCTCATCGAAGCGCGCGGCCACACCCCAGTGCGAGCCTGCCGGCATCACATGCACCACCGTCCCGTGGGCCTCGATCTCCTTACCCAGCCCGAGCAGCACGAGCTTTACGCTCACGAGCTGACCGATCAGATACTTCTCGGTGGTTTCAAAGTAGAACCCGTTGATGGAGAGCCGCCCGAAACATTCCCGGTACCCGCCTCCACTGCGAACGGCGATGGGCACATCGAACCGCGGCGAGTCCCGCCGATCCGCGCTCTCGGACAGTTTCTTCCGGGTGGCCTGCCTGGCGACGTTGTCGTGGAACATGGGGCACCTCTCCTTCCTTGGGCTGACCTCTCCAAAACCCAATAGAGAAGATAGCAACGGGTGTGCCATGTTCTGGCGATGGGGAGCCGGATCCCCCCGGTAGAATTTTCTTCGGCGGCATCGACGGTTGCGGCACGTCGTTGTCCCCGGCCCCTCAGCGGCCGCTTGGAAAGGTTTGGGGATTGCGACATTCCTGCCCGGGGAACGGGCAGGTTGCGAAGAGGAAGGCGTGACGAGGCTCACACAAAGAGCCGGAGCAGCATGGCCGGGAGTCGCGCAAGAAGCTCGCGTGCCTCGATAGCGGCCCCACGGCGCTTCCCGCGCATCGCGTGCAGCACCGCATCGAGCCGCTCGGGATCGAGCCGCGCAAGGAGCGGCTGAAGCCAGGACAGTCGTTCGATCGCCGCCTGGCTCGTTGCCCGGCGCCAGCGCGAGTGGTAGTCCGGCAGCGCATAGCGGCTCCCGGAAAGAAATCGATTGGCCGCTCTTCCGGCGATGGCGCCCATGGTGAGCGCCACACCGATCCCGGCGATACCGAAGCTCGCGATCGAGTCCCCGGCCAGCAGGATGTTGTCTCGCCGCGAGAAGGAGGCCGGGGTGTAGAGTCGGGTGACCGCCTCGCGGGAGGCGATGACCCGCCCTCCCCCCAAGCGCTCGATTCGATCGCGGAGCAAGGCGTCCAGCTCACCGGGCACACCCCTCGGCCCGACCACATCCAGGATCACCGCCAGGTTGTGCTCCAGGCCGGGCAACGCCAGCAACACGCGTCCGACTCCCAACCATTGCAGCAGCAAGGTCTGCGGCGGAAGCGGCCAGCGCTCGAACTCCACTTCCCGGGAGAAGAGCATCCCCAGGATCTCCCGCTGTGGATGGAGCAGGCGCGCGGTCACCGAGTTCACCCCATCGGCGCCGACGAGCACGCGGGCCGTAAGATCGCCGGCTCCGCGCACCCGGACCTCGCGTTCGTCGCCGCTCACCTGATGGACGGTGACGCCGGTCCGCACCTCGACGCCGATCTCTCGCGTTCGGCGGAGCATGGCCCCCTTGAGACGTTCCGGGTTGACGACCCACCAGGGCCGGGGCAGAGCGATCTCCACCCGCTCCCGATTCCCTTCCACGAGAACACGCCCAATCTGTCCTGCCAGGCCGCCCTCCACCAGCAAACGGATCGGCTTCAGGAAGAGATCGCTCCCCCGCGTTTCGTACGCCTCCAAGAACGAGGGGAGCAAGCCAAGGCACGCCCGTCGCTTTCGGGTCACGCTCGCGCTTTGCTCGACCACCACCACGCGCCGGCCCGGAAACTGCATGGCCGCCGCCAGGCCGGCGTAGGACGCGCCCACCACGATGGCATCGATACGAGGCATGAACGGCTACCCCCGCCGGGAGGGGATCTTCCAGCCGAACCGTCGAACCAGGTCGTTCTGGATGCGAGACTGGATCTCCTCCACCGAACGGGTGCCGTCCAGTACCACGATCTCCTCTTCGGGCAATAACCGGCGCAGGCTGCGGTAGGATCGCTCGACCCGCAGTTGGAAGGCGTCGGTCTCGTACAGATCGCGCGCAAGCCGCCCTCCCCGCCTGCGCGAACCGACCCGCACCGGGACGTCCAGCAGGTACGTCACGTCCGGCGCCATCGCACGCCGGTTGATCTGCTGGACCCAGGGCATGGGGCAATCCTGGCTCTGGTAGGCAAGGCTGGAGTGGTAGTACCGGTCCGACACGACCTCGATCCCCCGAGCCAGGGCGGGCTGCACCTCGTTGTCCAGGTGATCGAGTCGGTCGGCGGCAAACAAGAGCGCGATGGCGGCGGGATCGAGCGCCCGGACTCGTGGCGAACCCGTCGCGGCCTCCTCTCGGACGACCAGCCGGCCCGAGAGGATGGCCCGGATCATGTGCCCGATCGGCCCATCGCTGGGCTCGCGGGTCGGCAGCACAGCTCGCCCGATGGAGCGAAGCCAGTCGCACAGCAGCCGGCTCTGGGTGGTGGTTCCGGCGCCGTCGATGCCTTCCAGGACGATGAAACGACCCCTGCGGCGGGGGGAGGATGCGGAGGGTCTCGTCATTTGATCCTCCTCAGAACCTCGCGGGCCCGCTTGACATTGGCCCCTTTCGCGCCGGTGGCCAGGAACTTCTCGAGCAGCTCCTTGGCCCGGGCATCGCGGTGCTGCTCGAACTCCAAAAGCCCCAATCGGAACAGGGCCTCGGGATGCTCCGGCGCCAGGGTCAACACCTTCTCGTAGTTGGCCTTCGCCCGATCGAGCTTGTCGTCCCGATCATAGGCCGCGGCCAGCTCGAACACAGGGACCGGGTCCTCCGGAGCGAGCTTCATGGCGGCAGAGAACAGCCGCCGCGCCTGGGCCAGGTTGCCGGAGTTCGCCCCCTGGCGGACCCAGGCGCGCCCACCGGCCAGGTACAGGCGCACACACTCTGACACGGGCCGCTTCTCGCGCTGCGCAATCTGGGCGGCCTTTTCCCAGGCCGCCGCGGCCGCGGCGTGTTGTCCGCGCAGGGCCAGCACCTCGGCCAACCCCTCCTGGGCCTTGAGTTGCCGTCGGATGGCCAGGCTCTGACGCAGCGCCTTCTCCGCCTGGTTCAGGTTGCGCGCGCCCAGCAGGGCCAGCCCGAGGTCGGTGAGGATCTCGGGGTTGCGCCCGTCTTTGGTGTCGGCCTCCTTCAACACACGCGCCGCGGGAAAGAAGCGGCCCATCGCCAGCAGGACGCGCCCCTCGACCGAGAGCGCCTTGGCGTCATCCGCCCCGGACCGCCGGGCCATGCGAATGGATCGCTCGGCCTTGTCCAGCTGCCCTTGCAGGAGAAGGGCCTCCGCCAATCCCACCAGGGCCTGGGCGTGGCCCGGCTGATCCAGAAGCAGCCGGGCGAAGGCCTGCTCGGCCACGGCCGGGTTTCCGCGTCGAAGTTCGACCTGCCCGAGCAACAACCGGCCGCGCACATCGTAGGGTTGAATCGCCAGCGCGCGGGACAAGAGCTCCGCAGCCTCATCGAGTTTCTGGTGTGCAAAGGCCAGCTCGGCCAACCCTATCGCCGCCTCGTGACAGCGGTTATTTCGGCGGAGCGCCTCGGCGAAGGCGGTGGCCGCCGCCCGCTCGTTCTTGCGAGCCAGGGCCACCATTCCCAGCGCCCACTGCGACAGACCCTCGTTGGGGACCTCGCGTTCCAGCGCTAGCGCCGTCCGGCGAGCCGCCTCGAGGTCGTTTTTTTGAATGAGTGTCGCCACGGTCATGGCACGAGCGCGGACGAAGTACTGTGAATCCTCCTTCGACAGCCGCTCGAAGTCCTGGAGCGCGGCATCCAGCTTGCCGGCCTGGCGCTGCGCCTCGCCGCGGGCGAGATAGAAGCGCGCCGCCGGGACCTTCTTTCCCGCCAGCGGCTCGAACCCCCGCAACGCTTCCTGCGCCTTCCCTCGCCCGAGCAGGTTCTCGATGGCCGCAAGGCGCAGCTCGACATTGTCCGGATCGGCCGCGAGGAGTTTCTCGGTTCGGGCCGCAACCTCGTCCAGCTCAAAGAATTCGAGGCACAGGCGCATCAAGCGAAGCTGATAGTCGCGGTCGTCGGGCATGAGCTCGTGGCCCGCACGCACCTCCAACACGGCGCGCGGCCGTTCCAGGCTCAAGAACGAAAGTTGCGCCAGGCGCAGGTGCGCCTCCGCCTTCTGGCGATCGGTGACCTGGGGAAGCTCCAGGATCTTGGCCATGTCCGCGCGCGCCTGTTCCAGGTCTTTGCCGCGCGCCAGCCGGACGTCCGCCAGCGCCAGCAGGGCCCTCACGTGGAGCCCGTTGACCGTGAGGGCGCGCATGAGCGCTTCCTCGGCCTGCTCCTGCTTGTTCGCCATGCGCTCCAGTTGCCCGAGCTGGTACAGGACACGGACCTGACCGCCGTCACGCTGGAGGGAATCTTGAAGATACTTGCGGGCGCTCTCGGTGCTCGTAAGGCGCAGATCGATCTCCGCGGCCAACGAGAGCAGCTGCGGATCCTCGGGGGCCGCAGTCAGAAGGGCCGCCGCTTGCTCGCGGAGCTTGGCGGCGGCGTCGCCAAGATGCAACCGCGCCCACAGCACGGTGGCCTGGACCTCCGGGACAGGAGCCACCGAATCCACCAGGCGGCGCGCCTCCTCGCTGAGAGCCAGGTTGGGCCCGTACTCGTCTCCGAGCCGAGCCAGCAGCAGAGCCTTCAGCGCCCGCGCCGCCATGTGCTCGGAATCGAGGTCGAACAGCTTGTCCAGGGCCGCCCGGGCGTCGTTGTATCCGGCCAGGGTGTCCAGCGCCATCGAGGATCGAGCCTGCTCGAAGAGATCCGCGATCTTGTCGGCGCGGATGTGGCGCAGCGCGACCCACACTCCCAAGCCGAGACCAACGACAAGAAATGGGATCAAGACCAGAAAGACTTTGAAGTAGCTGAACGACCCCGAAGCTGCGACCGGAGGCCGCGCTTCCATGGTAACCACCGGCGCCGAGGCGGCCAGCATGGTCGGAGGAGACACATTCGCCGAAGCCGCCACGGTAGGGTGTCCCCCCTGGTACTGGGTCGGGGGTTCCTCTCGCGAGGGGGGCTGCGGCTCCGGTTCCTGGGTCAACCACGGAGCGGGTGCGCTGTCTGGAGAATAGATCGTCGGTGGCTCGGTCGCGCGCGGTCCTGACCGGATCGGCGCTGCGGCCCCATCCATTCCTTGGGGAACTGGATCCGCGATCGTGGGAGCCGCCGTCGGAAATGGCGTCTCGGCCGGGAAATCCAGCGTTCCCGAATCTCGGTTGCCCTCGGAAAGCAAAGGATTGGAGACGTATAGCGTGGGCGGCTCGGGCTCATCGCTTCCCAGAGAATCCTCTGCCTGAAGCTGCTGCCCTTCGTCTCCTGTGGCCGGATCTTCCCAATCGCCGAATCCTCCAGACACAGGGGCGGGGTCCTGCGGCATCTGAATCTTGGCGGTGACTTCCGGTTCGAGGCCCGCAGAGGAATCGCCGGAATCAAGGCCCATGCGCGCGGAGAGGAGGTTGAGCACCCGTGGATCATTGGGGGCGATGGCCAACGCTCGGTCGATGTAGGGTCGGGCCATCTCGGGATGTTCGTGCTCTTGGAGAAAAGCAGCAATCTCTGTCCATACCCCCGGATCGGTAGAAGAGAGGGCACAGGCACGCTCGAAAGCCTTGATCCCCTCCTCGATCTGCTTCAACTGGATGAGGGCCTTGCCGTAGTTGAGGTGGCCAGCCGCCAGCGTTGGATGAAAACCCATCCCTTTTTCGCAAACACGCAAGGCGTCGCGAGGCCTATCGCTGGCCAGAAACAACGAGGCAAGTTCAGCAAATCGCTCTGACTCCGGATGAGTGCTCAGGTGCTCTTCGAGTTTCTGGATCTCGGACTTTCCGTCGTACTCGCTCAATCCAGGTCTCCTGGGAAGGCGCACAAACCGCCCCGGAGTCAATCAAAATAAGCACACGATGTCAATCGGGCCCAAAAACAACGCGCGGAACCAGGATATCACCGGGTTCCGCGCCATTGTTCGATTGCAGGGGACAAGTTCAACGGGGCGCATTCCGGATCGAAAAGCCACCTTCCCTGCCCAGCACCACTCTCTACCATCCACCCGGCCCCGTCCACGACCAACTCTCCGGTCGGGAGGCTTACACCCGTCTGTCCCACCTAGTGGAAAGTACTACCCCTGCAATTCCTTTTTCACAGAACGACTACCAATAAGCCTTTAATATCAGGAAGTTATCCGATACCGGACCGCTGTACAGAACAGAGACTTTTACGTTCGGATACTTTCCTGTCATCCTCATGGCCACGGCCACAAACTCTCGAACGAAGTCGTCGCGATCTGGTGTCTTTCGATCGCGGCAGATGATCTTGAGAATGACGTGCCGGTTCGATTCCTCGACGACGATCGGATCGCCGATCCTGGCGACCTTTGTTGCAAACATCACGTCCACGAGGTTCCGTAGTTCGTGTTGCGCCAGCGCTTCCTCTATTGCAGGGAATCTTGGAATTTTCTGTTCATGCTCTTCTCCACCGGAATTCCAAAGACCGTAGTTCAATTCCATGGCCGATGGATTTTGCATGTCCAAACCTCAAATAAGTTCATTGATGCAGAACAAGAATGATTCTGATGTACGTATAAGCAATAACAGTGCCACATGCAAACCGATTGAAAACAATATGTATCTGAAAAGTATAGATTATTTAGTACAACAAAGTTGTAATATTGTCGATGACAACTAATTCTGGTATAAATACCACGTTTTTGCCATTATATAATATTTCAATTATAATTAAACACTAATATCTTCAGACCATCAGATATTGGAATCGCAATAACAGCATGCTGAGGTCTTTGTACCATACTTTTGTGGCTAATAAAAAGAGAGCCCGGAATGTCGCGGGGGGGGGACGAGCACTCCGGGCTCTGGTTCCCGAAGGAACCAAAGTGTAGATACTATACGCCGACTGCCATGTCAAGTTTTATCGAAATAATCCAACATGTGTAAATTATGCAATAATTATATATACTTTTATCTAAATTTATCTGAATGACACCGGAAGAGACCAGTCACCCCTACAAAGAACTCGACAAGTAAGGCTTGACCAACCGTACAGAATGGTCCAGGATCGCCTGCGGATCTTGGGGCGTTTTCCTCTGGAGGATCCATGCGCACAATCATCGCTAGGTTCCTTTTGATATCAACTGCGCTCTTCGTTGCCGCCGGTTGCGCCTTTGAGTCCGGAGGCAAAGACGACGCCGGGGAGAAGCCGGACGGCAATACGGACAACTATCCCCCCGGACCCTATGGCGCCAATTACATGGACACGGTGGAGAACTTCACCGTCGACGAGTGCATCTGCAACGGGGCTACGGCTGTCGGTCGAGGAATGAAGATGGAGCGGTTTTTAGGGGCGAAGGCCGTGCTGGTCACGGTGCATGCCGGCTGGTGCACCTACTGCAAGCAGCAAGCGGCCACCATGGAGGACGGCCTGTGGCAGAAGTACAAGGACCAGGGTCTGCAAATGCTCCTGGTTTCGTTTCAAGATGAAAAGGGCTCCTCCGAGCGGCAAACGCTGCTCGATTACTGCTGCAAGAACAAAGCGGACTTCAACATGACCTTCACCCAGTCCATCGATCCCAACGCCGCGGTGACGGACCAGTTCTTCCGACCTACCGAGGCGGGCACCCCGCTCAACATGCTGCTCGATCGCCGCATGCGTATCCGCTACAAGGTAGAGGGGGTCATCCCCCAATCGTACATTCTGGAAGGAAACATCGAGGGCCTCCTGTCCGAATAGTGATCTTCTTAAAGAGAGCGTTGGTGCATAGCATGCGAACCTGGTGGATGGGCTTGGTCCTGGCCACAGTCGCCGCCTGTAGCTCGGCCGTGCGGCCGGATTCGGGCCCGGCCGCGAATCGCTCGATGGGAGAGTTCTCCCTGCGCGATCTGAACGGGCGACGCGTCCGACTCTCCGAACACCATGGCAAGGTGATCCTGCTTTCCTTCTGGGCCACCTGGTGCGAACCCTGCCAAAACGAGCTGCCGCAGCTCGGGAAGATCTGGGGACGGCATCGCGCTCGCGGATTCGAGCTTCTATCCATCAACGTGGATCCACCCGACGCCGAGAACGCCGTCCGCGAGATCGCCGGCCGGCTCAAGCTCGAGTTTCCCGTCTTGCTCGACTCCGCCGGCGACGTCGTCAACCGCTACAATCCGCGGCTGGAACTCCCCTACTCCGTGTTGATCGATCGCACGGGACGCATCCATTCGGTCCACCAGGGCTACGTGAGCGGCGACGAGGAGATCCTCGAGGAGAAAGTCCAGGCCCTCCTGGGAGAGTAGCCGCATGCCGCGCGCGTCCATCGCCACCCTGGTGGCTTTGACCCTGGCGCCCTGGCAGGCGGCGGGGTTCGAGTTCACTCTTCCCTGGATGGACCACCCATCGTCGTTCGAGATCACCGAGACCTTGTCGTTCGACTACCACGACGACAACCTGAACGGGAACGCCTACGACGACCGCTATGGAGACATCCGCAACCGGCTCAACCTCAAGCTCACGGTGGACGACTACTCCATCTCGACTCGCCTGGACACCGTGACCTTCATCCGCCCCCCGGCCATCCCATCCGGAGAAAACCAGGCGCCGTACCTGGATCGCTACGCCCCGGAGAAGATCACCGCCGCATACCAGGGAAAGACCCTCAAGGCCACCCTCGGGGACTTCTACGCCTCCATCGGCCGAGGCCTGGCGCTGCAAGTGAGAAAGATCGACGAGCTCGGCCTCGACACCACACTCACCGGCGCCAAGCTCGAGCTGGAACTCGACCGCTTCGAACTCACCGCGCTCTCGGGATTCTCCAACCCCACCAACTTCGAGATCTACGAGAAGACCGTGGCCGACACCTGGGACTGGCTCTCGGCTACACGGGCCGTGTTCCGCCTGGGCGACCGCTACCAGCTCGGCGCGCACGGCGTGGCGGCCGTCATCGATCCCTTCGGCGTGAACGACAGCGACGAAGCGAGCCGGCTGCCCAAGCACGCCTTCATCGGCGGCGCGTCCTTCGAGATCCCGGACCTGTGGCAGGCGGGCAACCTGTACCTGGAATTCAACTGGATGGGGACGACGATTCCCATCACCGAGCAAAAAGACCACTTCCGCCAATCGCTGGCGGCCTACCTTTCCAGCAATCTCTTCGCCGGGGACTGGACGTTCTCGGCCGAGTTCAAGGCCCTGGACGAGTGGGAGCTGTTCACCCTCCCCCCCTCCAAGGGCGGGCGGTACCGCAGCGACCTGCGTATCGACTACCTGGTGCCACCCCTGCTCGAGCCGGAGGATCTGGAGATCTCCAACAACCACGACCTGAGCGGAGGCCGGCTGGGGGTGAGCCTGCGCCCCGGCGGCAAGGACACCCTGCTCAAGCTCTCGGCGGCCCTGTTCTACGCGAAGGATCTGGGCGAGGACCTGCACCGGTGGATCTACAACGTGTGGGGCGGGCTCGAACAGCGATTCTTGGACAGCGGCAAGGCGCGCCTGGAAGTCGGCTGGCGCGAGGAGCGCCCCGATTACCATGGCCCCGCAAAAAAAATGCTGTACGTGAATGCCGGCCTGCTGGTGCCGCTCGGTGGGCGGTTCAGCCTGGACGGTCACGGTTTCATCTGGTGGGTGAGCGAGGACACGCCCACGCGCGAGTACCTCAAGGGCGAATGGACGCTCACCATAAACCGCGCGCCCTGGCTGGCCGCAGGTTTCATCCTGGGCCTCGACAGCGAGCGCGCCGGGAAGGTCAGCCTCGACATCATCGACGACTCCTCCGGCCGGCCCATCCGGCAGGTGTTTCTGGCCGGCACCCTTCAGGTGAACATCAAGAGCCGGGTGGTGCTGCGGCTTCTGGCCGGCCAGCTTCGCGGCGGCCTGAAATGCGTGGGGAGCTGCCAGCTCATCCCACCATTCGCGGGGATAAAGTTGGAGACGGTGCTGCGCTTCTAGGGTTTATTCGCGCCGGGACCTGTGCTAGAAACTGAATCGAGGAGTCAGGCCATGAACCATTTTCGGAACTCTTGTCTTTCGGTGTTTTCCCTGGCGCTGCTGCTGTGCGCCTGCGGTTCCTCAGGCTCGAACCCCTCGGATGGGGGCGCGGACGGTGACGGAGGCAATATCCGTACCCCCTGTGTGGACGACCTCGACTGTACCTACCCGGAGACTTGCCAGCCGGACGGCTTCTGCGAGTACACCATCGGCCCCAAACCCAGCGACAACCGCGTCTCGGGCCGGTTCGACGTGTCCATGGACAACCCGGACGCGGTGACCTCGGTCGCGGTCATCGGAAAGCTCGGCGGCATGTACGTGTACATGGAAGACGCCTGGGCGGAGACGGTGACCAACGATACCAACTTCTACGTGGTGTGCTACGGCATCATCACCAACAACCTGTACCAGTTCCTGACCTTCTCCATTCCGCGGAGCGCCGTGGCGGGCACCCCGCTCACCTTCGGGGTGGGCGGCACCGCCTCCGGCAACATGGAGCTGGTCGATGTCGACAACAAAGGAAACATCACCGGCCGGCGGGCCAACGGCGAGGTGATCGGCGGGCAGCTCACCTTCTCTCAACTCGGTCTGAACAAGGGCGACTCGGTGATCGGCACCTTCAAGGTGGACCTCAAGCCCATCAAGTAGCCGTGTCCCCCTGGGGATGAATCCCCAACTCCATCGAGAGCGGGAACGGCAGCACCTCCTCGATCCGCTCGGCGCCGCACAGGAGCATCAGCCAGCGATCCAGCCCCAGGGCGCAACCGCAGCACGGCGGTAGACCCTCTTCCAACGCGCCAAGGAAAGTTTCATCCAGAGGGACGGCGGGCCGGCCCAGGCGGCGGCGGTGGTTTGCCTGATCGAGGAACCGGCGCCGTTGCTCGACCGGGTCGGTAAGCTCCCCGTAACCGTTGCAGAGCTCGAGGCCTCCCGCGAAGAGCTCGAAGCGCTCGGCCACGGCGGGACGCTCCGGACAGGCGCGGGCCAGGGCCGCCATGGGCAAGGGGTACTCATACAGCATCACCGGACCGTGCCGGGCCAGGGCGGGCTCCACCCGCTCGATGAGCGCCCGGTTCACCAGATCGTCGAACTCGTCGTCCGGGCCGAGATGGATTCCGGCGCGCCTAAGCGCATTTCGCAAGCCCTCCTCTTGCCAGTCCTCCGGGACCTCGATGCCTCCCAGCTCCCGCAAGGCCTGGGCCACGCTGAAGCGATGAAAGGGCCGCTCCACCGTGAAACTGGCGCTCTTGCGTTCGATGTGGCTGCTCTGCGCCACCTCGCAGGTGACCTCGCGAAACAATTCCTCGGTGAAATCCAATAGCCCGCCGAAGGGTTGATTCACGCAGTACCACTCCAGCCCGGTGAACTCGGGGTTGTGGCACCCCGTGACCTCGCCGTCGCGAAAGAACGGCCCGATGTGGAACATCCTCTTCATCCCCGCGCCCAGCAGGCGCTTGAGGAAGAACTCGGGCGAGGTCTGCAAGAACAACTCGTGCACCGAGCCGTCGAGCAGGTGCAAGCGGGTCCGGAGCGGCTCGATGGTGAGCGCCGGGTCGGCGGCGGGCCCCAGGACCGGCGCCTGGACCTCCAGGTAACCGCGGGCGGTGAAGAACCGGCGGATGGCGTCGGTGAGCCGCGTGCGTATTTGAAGGAGGCGCTGAAGCCGCTCCGGCGCGAAGCGGCGCTCGGGTCGCGAGCCTGACTGCGGCATGGATCAGTCCCGATCCTCGCGACCTTCCACCTCATCCATATCGACGAAGCGCCGATCCAGCTCGCGGGCGAACCCCAACGAGGAGAGGTCCTTCATGCGATCGAGGAACACCACCCCGTCCAGGTGATCCACCTCGTGCAGCACCACCCGCGCCGGGAACCCGGAGAGCTTGCGATCGAACTTGCGCCCGTCGCGCGAGAGGCCCCGCACCCGGATCTCGCGCGGGCGCGGCACCCGTCCCCGCAGCTCGCCGAGCGACAGGCAGCCCTCCCAGTCCACTTCCTCCACCGGGTCGGTCACCTCGACGACGGGATTCACGATGACCAGGGGCTCGATGGTCTCGTCGTCGCCCTCGGCGCCGGCGGGCAGGCCCACCGCGATGGCCCGCTGGGAGCGGAACACCTGGGGCGCGGCCAGACCGACCCCGTCGTGGAACATCATGCTGGTCACCAGATCGTCCAGGAAGGCCTGGAAAGCCGGTTCGCGCAGGGTGGCCGAAGACACCTCCTCGGCGCGTTGCCGCAGGACCGGCTGCCCCAGGCTGGCCAGGTGCAAGATCGTCATCGCTTTTCATCCTCTCCGTTGCGAGTGAACAGCACGAACGCCATCGCCGGTCGCTTGGACGACTCGCGCATGGCGAACTGGATGCCCTCGAAGTGCCAGCCCTGCACCACCCACTGGTTGATGACCTTCTCCAACTCCTCGTCAGTGACCGTGCTGAGCTCGGCGACCTTGTACTGGAGCATGGGCGCCTCCCGTTGTCCGGGTTCGCATTATACCCTCACCGGCCCGGCGGGAGGCAATGAGAAAGGCGCTTGAACCCTCGCCGCCTCTTTGTTACCCTGCCCCGCGGGATTCACCGGGAGGAAACCATGGGATCGATCGCCGAGTGCACCGAGGCTTCTTTCGAGCAGGATGTTCTCCAGAGTCGACAGGTGGTGCTGCTGGATTTTTGGGGCCCGACCTGCGGCCCGTGCAAGGCCCTGGAACCGATCCTGGAGCAAGTGGCCGCGGCCCACCCCGATCGCCTCAAGGTCCGCAAGGTCAATGTCTCCGAGCAGACCAACCTCGCGGTGCGCTTCGCGGTCCGCTCGTTGCCCACGCTGCTATTCGTGAAGGACGGCAAGGTGGTGGACCAGATGGTCGGTCGCGCCTCGCTCGCGGCCATCGAGAAGACCCTGGCCCGCCTGCTGTAGTCATGCCTCCACGACCCGGCGCAGCGCCACGCTGAGCAGCACCCCGACCCCCATCATGACGGCCAGCATCGAGGAGCCGCCATAGCTCCACCAGGGCAGGGTGATGCCGACCACCGGCAGCAAGCCGATCACCATACCGATGTTGATGAAGGCCTGCCAGAAGACCATGGCTATCACCCCTACCCCGAGCAGCATCCCGAAGCGATCCCGTGCCCCCGCGGCCAAGTCCACCATCTGCAACAAGAGCAGAAAGAACAAGGACAGCACCAGCAGGCAACCCCAGAAACCCCACTCCTCGGCAAAGACCGAGAACACGAAGTCGGTCTGCTGCTCGGGTAAAAACTTGAACTGCGTCTGCGTGCTGGCCCGGAAGCCCTTGCCGGTGGCCTGGCCCGAGCCCACCGCGATGATCGATTGGTGCGCGTGGTATCCGCTGCCCATGACGTCCGTGGTGGGAGCCAGGAAGGACTCCAGCCGCTTCTTTTGATACCCGTGCAGCAAGTGGCTCCAGGCCAGCCACGTTCCCACCGCCAGGACCAGCAGCGCGATGACCAGGCTGACCCAGCGCAGCCGTATGAAGACGATCATGGTGCCGGCGATCAGGAAGAACACCAGCGCCGTTCCCAGATCCGGTTGTTTGAGGATGAGCAGGGCTGGCAGTAGGGTGAGGACGGCGGGGCTCAGCAGATCATGGAGGCGGGTCTGGTTCTTCTGGATGGCGTGCAGGATGGTGGCCGCGCCCCAGACGAGCAAAAGACCGAGGAGCAAGAAACGCCACGCCCCCAGCTGGACGTCGAAGGCACCGAAGCGGATGACACGGAACCCGCCGCCGGTCAGCGCCATCCACACCAGCGCCGCCAGCAGGGCGTACAGCGGGCTGGCCGGGTGGCCGAAGAAACGCACCCAGCGCAACGCCGGCGGCCCGCGCCAGATCCACAGGCCCCCCCCCGCCATCCAGGTCAGCAAGACGCCCATCATCAAGAAACGAAAGCTCCCCAGATCCACCGCAAGACCCGCGAACGAAAGGTGCTCGATCCGTTCCCACCCCACGATCAGGGCCGCGGTCGCACCCAGGGCCCAGACCGGAGAGAGCGGCTTGATGATTTGGCGCAGCGTGTACCCGCCGGCGGGGGCTCCCTCTCCCTCCTCGGCGAAATACCGCGCCAGGACCAGGATGAGGCCAATCTTGGCCAGCTCCGACGGCTGCAGGTTGAACCCCCACAGCGAGAACCAGCGCCGCGAACCCTGCACCACCCGCCCCAGGCCGAGCACGACAAAGAGCAGCAGGATGCAGCCGGCGAAGAAGGGATAGGCCACGCGCTCCAACATGCGGTAGTCCAGGGCGGCGAACAGCACGGCCACGGCGCACCCCAACCCGAACCACGCCAGCTGCGTCCAGGCGGTGTGCCCGGCGTCCGCCACCGCCGACGACAGGTTGAGCATGCCCAGCCCGGCCACGGCCAGCAGGTTGCCGACGAAGAGCCATGGCAGCCGGTTCTTGCCGCGCATCTCCATCAGCGGGCCTCCGAGCCATCCGCCAGCGGCTCGATCCGTTCCAGGTAATAGGTGAGCAGTTCCATGACCACCGGCGCCGCCCCGGTGGAGCCGTGACCGGCGTGCTCGTTGACCACCGCCACCGCGATCCGCGGCGACTCGGCTGGCGCCCAGGCCACGAACCAGGCATGGTCGCGCAGGTTGTACGGCAGCTCGCGCCCGCGATCCGCCCCCTGGCGAACCACCTGGGAGGTCCCCGTCTTTCCCGCCACCTTGAAGGCCACGCCGCGGGGCCGGACCCAGTAGGCCGTGCCGCCGGGTTCGTTGGCCACTCCGAGCAGACCCTCCTGGACGACCCGGAGGTTCTCCGGCGAGGCCGCCACCCGGCCGAGGACCTCGGGCGAGAACTCCCGGATCGTCGTCCCGTCCGGGGCTTCGAGCCGCAGCACGACCTGCGGGCGGTACAGCGTACCGCCGTTGGCGATGCTGGCGTACCCCAGGGCCTGCTGCAGCGGGGTCACGGCCACGTCTCCCTGGCCGATGGAATCCGACAAGGTGAACCCCGGCAAGAAGCCGGTCTGGGTGTTGTTGCGGTACCAGGCCACGTCGGGCACCAACCCGCTCACCTCGAACCCGGGGTCGAAGCCGGTCGGTATCCCCAGACCACAGCTACGCGAGACCTCGGCCACCCGGTCCAGTGTCGCCCGCATCCCGGCCCGGTAGAAGAAGACGTCACAGGAGCGGGTCAGGGCCTCGCGCACCGCGATGTTCCCGTGCCCGCCGGCCCGCCAGCAACGGAACACGTGGCCCCCGAACGGCAGCGCCCCGGTGCAGAGCTGGTGGGTATCCGGGGTGAGCCCACCGTATTCCAGGGCGGCCAGGGCCACGAACGGCTTGAAGGTGGAGCCGGGCGGATAGTGCTCCTGAATGGCCCGGTTGATGAGCGGCCGGTCGGGATCCTGCGACAGCTCGCGCCACAGCCGGTGGTCCACCCGTCCCGAGACCCGGTTCGGGTCGAAGGCCGGCCGCGACACCATGGCCAGCACGAAGCCGGTGCGGGGATCGAGCGCCACCACGGCGCCGGCGCGTCCCGGGAAGCGGGCCTCGGCCACCTCCTGCAAGCGGGCGTCGATGGACAACACCAGGTTGGCGCCGGGCTGGGCCGCCTCCACCGGCGGCATGTCCGAGAGCACGAGCTTCGCCTCCCAGGCGGGCACCGGCTGCCCGCGGGCGTCCACCACCTGACGCCGCTGGCCGTTCTTCCCCCGCAGCTCCCGCTCGAAAAGCCGCTCGAGCCCCGTTCGCCCGATCATGTCCCCCTGTTGATATCCCTCCCCGGTTCGTTCGGCGAGCTCGCGCGGGTTGATCTCGGAGACGTACCCCAGGACGTGGGCGGCCAGTTCCTCCGCCGGATAGCTGCGCCTCGTCTCGGGCCACACCTCCACGCCCTCCAGAAGGTCGCGCATCTCGGCCAGGTTGACCACGTCCTTCCAAGGAAGGTCGTAACGAACCGCCACCGGCAGGAAACGATCGAGCTTGCGCGTGTCTTGAAAGACCTTTCGCAGGCGGGACTGCTCCTGCTGGCTGAGGCCCAGAAGCTCGCTCAGACGGTGCAGTGTACTCGAGAACGCCTCGCGCCGGCAGAAGGCCGGGGTGAAATACAGGTCGAAGGAAGGCCGGTTATCCACCAGCAGCTTGCCCTGGCGATCGAAGATCAACCCGCGCAGCGCCACTTCTCTGCGAACCGAGATGAAGTTGCTGTGAGAAAGCGCCAGGTACTCGGCGCCGTGCCGGATCTGCACCTGATACAGCCGCAGCATGAGAGAAAGAAAACCCACGGCGATGACCGCCAGCAGGATGAGAAACCGCAGGCGGAAACGCGCCGGATCGTTTGGTGTTGCAAAGAGCGGCACGGCTCCGTCCTAGGCGCGCGCCGGCCGCAACCGGCGGTCGTGGGGATCGCACAGCCGCCGGGCCAGGCTCCACACCGGCAGCGTCAACCCGAGTTGCAGAAGAAGCTGCAGTGGCGTCCAGGCCAACCCGATGGTGAACAGGTGGGGGTCGGCCCCGCTCCCGATCACGAGAAGCAGCGAAAGCATCCGGGCGAAAACCCCCGCGCCGAGCAACAGGCCGATCTGGACGGACAGGCGCTGGGCGATGAGCCACCGGCTCACGATGCGCAGGCCCGACCACGTCGCCAGGGCGGTGAGACCATGCAGCCCGGCAGGGGTGTTCGAGAAACTGTCCTGGCACAGCCCCAGAAGCAGCGCCAGGGCCGCTCCCTCGGCCCCGCCGGAGCGTACCGAAAGGAACACCACCAGCATCACCGAGAGGTCGATCCGCAGGCTCACCACGCCGGCCAGGCGCGCCAGCACCGTCTCCAGCGCTCCCAACACCAGCATGAGCGGTAGTAAAAACCACATCCTCACGGGGTGTTCCTCGCCGCCTCACCGCCTCCGGGATGGCGAAGCACCACCAGCACCTCCTCCAGCCGGTGGAACGGAACCACCGGGACCATCTCCGCCGATCGAAACAGGCCGGCGGCGGGAGCGCTGACGCGGGAGATGACGCCGACTTTCAAACCCGGTGGCACCCCGCCCGCCAGCCCGGAGCTCAGCACCTCGTCTCCCACCGCTACCGGGTCCGTACGCCGCACGTACTCGAGAGCGCAAGCATCATCCTCGCCGAGGCCCTTGAGCAGGCCCCGGACGCGCTGTGGGCCGATCACCACGTCTAAAACGAAGCGCGCGTCGCTGACCAGACGCACTTCCGCGGAAGATGTTTCGATCTGGCTGATCCGCCCCACCAAACCATCGGCGCTCACCACGGCGTCTCCCGGCCGCAGCCCATCCGCAGAACCTACGTCCAGGCGTAGCGATCGGGCGACCGGCGACGGTCCGAACCCGATCACCCGCGCGCCGCGCACCGACGGGCTCTCCAGGGCCGCTCGCATGTCGAGGAGCAGGCGCAGGCGCTGGTTCTCTTGCTCCAGCTCCAACCGCTCCGCCCGCATGAGGTCCATCTCCAGAAGCTGCTTTCTCAGCTGCTCGTTCTCCTCCTCGACCCCCACCAGGTACACGTACCCGCTCCACAGCCGGGCCACGCCGTCCACCGCCCACACCAGCGCCTTCTGGATCGGCGCGGAGAGGG
>CAZLNM010000054.1:16913-32188 GCA_964561025.1 uncultured Myxococcales bacterium | reverse complement strand
GTCTTGATGGTAGCCTCTACTTGACAGGGCCGGTCGCTTTATCGATGGCACCGAGGATTTCCGAGGATTTTCGCGCATTTTTGTCGGGGCTTTTGCTCTCATCCACTTTGCAAAGTGGCACGGCTGTTGCTTCTTTTCGTGACGGACCCTTGGCAAGGAGCCTACCATGAAAATGCGAAAAGTGGTGAAGATCGATGAGGAGCTTTGCGACGGTTGCGGCCAGTGCGTGCCCGCCTGCGCCGAGGGCGCCATCCGCATCGAGGACGGAAAGGCGCGCCTTCTCGCCGACAACCTGTGCGACGGGCTCGGCGCCTGCCTGGGAGAATGTCCCCGGGGAGCCATCTCCATCGAGGAGAGGCCGGCCGAGGCCTTCGATCACGAGGCGGTGCGCCGCACTCGAGAGAACCCTCCTTCCCGGATCGAAGCGCGACCGTTCTCGGGCTGTCCGTCCACGCAAGTCCGAGTTCGTGCGCCGGTGCCGCTCGCGGAGCGTGGCGCTCGCGACGTGGCCGCTTCCGCGCTCTCGCACTGGCCGGTGAAGCTCAAGCTGGTGCCGCCCACGGCCCCGTTTTTGAACGGCGCGGATCTGGTCCTTACGGCGGACTGCGCTCCCGTCGCCATGGCAACGTTCAATCCCGGCCTCATCTCCGGGAAGGCCGTGGTCATCGGCTGTCCCAAGTTCGATGATCCCGAATCCGACCGCGACCGGCTGACCGCCATATTGACCCAGGGGAACGTCCGCTCCTTGACCGTCGCGGTGATGGAGGTGCCGTGCTGCTCGGGGTTCCGGCGGATCGCCCGGGAGGCGATCGCGGCCTCGGGGCGTGACATTGCGCTTTACGAACTGATCGTGTCGCGTGACGGCCGTGTCCGGGAGCTGCCCGCCGCCGGGTTGTCTCAGAAGTGAGACAGCGTGCCGTCTCGTTTCACCCGCCGAAGCGCGAGAGAAAAAGACAAGATGGACAGCGGCCCGGCCACGGCGGAGAAGATGGCGAGCGCCAGGATGGAGTGCGAGACGTCGGAGAGGCCCGCTCCCTGGATGAGTAGCCTTCGCATGGCTTCCAGCGAGTGCGTGATGGGCAGGACGTCGGCGACGGTCCTCGCCCAGTCCGGCAGCACCGACACCGGGTAGTACACCCCGCCCAGGAGATAGCTCAATCCCTGGACCAGCCAGGCGCTCGGGTCGGCGCGCTTGAAGACGAGCACCACCGATGCCGAGAAGATCCCCAAGAACGAGAAACTCACCACGGTGAGCAGTAACACCAGCAACGCCCCGGCCCAGTTGGCGTGCGGGAAGCGGACCCCGAAGAAGAGCGCGCCCGCGAGCAGCACCAGGACCACCCGCAGCGTGGTGGCCAGGAAGGCGTAGGCCGACGAGAAGACGATGATCTGGCTGGCGGAGGTGGGGGTGACCAGCAGCGCCTCCAGCGTTCCCAGGACTTGGCTGCTACGGATGGTCTCCGCGAAGCTCTGGATGGCGACGCCCAGGTAGCTCGAGAAAGCGATCCCCACCAGCACGAAGGGGAAGTACTCGCCGCCGTATGGCTCCAGCGCAGGGATGGTGATCCCCGCGAACATCCGGGCGAAGAAATAGAACGCCCCGGTGAGCATGAATACGAAAACCAGCTGGGCGAAGAAGGCCAGCCGGTAGCTCGCGTCGGTGAGGAGGTCCTTCCTCAAAAAAGCGAAAAGTTTTACAATTATTTCAGTCACTTGTCGCTTTCGGACGTTCCTTGTACCGCGTCAGAAACCACGGGGCCTGTCCCCATTTGTTCTTCTTTTGTTTCAAGTAGTTGCATGGCGCGTGGGAGGATCTCCGCGGCCGCGCCATCGGCCACGATGCGGCCGGAAGACAGAACGCTGATTCTATTGCAGAATTCACCGGCTTCTTCCAGGTTGTGCGTCGAGAGCAGCACGGTTTTCCCCCCCTCATCGGAGAGCTGCTTTAGGAGCGCGCGGATGTTTTTCGCGCACACCGGGTCCAGCCCCCGGGTGGGCTCGTCGGCCAGGATGATGTCGGGATCGGCCAACAAGGCTCGGGCCAGCGCCAGGCGCTGTCTCATCCCCGTCGAGAGCTCGCGGAACGGCCGGTTCAGCTCGCTCCGGATCTCCATCCGCTCGGCGACGTTGTCGATGCGCGCTCTGGCGAGCCGGCCCGATATCCCGTGCAGCGCGGAGAAAAACCGCAGGTTCTCGGCCGCGGACAGGCGGTAGTAGAAGCTCCGCTCGTCTCCCAGCACGAACCCCACCCGGGCGCGGATCTTTCGTTCGTCCCGGGCCGGATCCATCCCCAGCACGCGGACCTGGCCCTGGTCCGGCGCGAGAGTAGCGGCCAGGATGCGCAGCAGCGTGGTCTTGCCGGCGCCGTTGGGTCCGAGCAGCCCCACCCGCCCGCCGGCCTCCACGACCAGCGACACGTCGCGCAGCGCCTCCTTGCGCGAAAAAGAAAAAGGCCTCCGCAGCACCTCTCTCAGCGGCCGCGCCACCGGAAAGCCCTTGGACAGATTGCGGATCTCGATGGCCGGCGTGCCTATGGTTGCCCCCTGCGCTGGTACAGGTTCACCGCCCGGTTGTGGCAGGCGAGATCCTTGCAGAACTCGTGGGTGCCGTTGTTCTTCGACACGAAGAACATGTACTCGGTCTGGTCCGGCCACAGCACCGCCCGGATGGCGGCTGCGCCCGGGTTGCAGATCGGACCCGGCGGAAGCCCCGGGTAGCGGTAGGTGTTGTACGGGTGATCGCGCTCCAGGTCGGAGCGGTAGATGGTGGTCTCGACCTTGCCGGTGGCCAGGATCTTGGCGTAGATGACCGAAGGATCGGTCTGGAGCTTCCAGCCCTTTTTCAGCCGGTTGTGGAACACCGCGGCGATGAGCGGCCGCTCGCGGGCGTCGCCGGTCTCCTTCTCCACGATCGAGGCCAGCGTGAGCACCTCGAGCTCGGAAAAGCCGATCTCCTTCGCCCGCTGCTGCACCTCCGGGGTGAACACCTTGCGGTTCTCGGCCAGCATGGTCTTGAGGATCTCGTCCACCGGGGTGTGCTTGCGGAAGGCGTAGGTCTCCGGCAACAGGAACCCCTCCAGCGAGGGGGCGGGCACCCCCAACGAGGTGCAGAACTCCTTGTCCCGGGCGCGCTGCTCGAAGGCCCGCGCGTCGGCCAGATCCGCGTCGGCGAACACCTTGGCCACCTCGTCCAGGCGCAGCCCCTCGGGGATGGTGATGCGGTGGGTGATCGGCGTGCCGTCGAGCAGCACCTGGATCGCCTCGTCGGGCGTCATGTTGTCGCGGAAGGCGAGCTCGCCGGACTTGAGGTTCCCCGCCACGCGCCGAAAGAAGCGCAGGTAGTAGTAGAAGTTGTCCGGATCGTCGATGACCTTCTTCTCGGCGAGCAGCGCGGCTACCCGCCGCGGCCCCGCGCCCGCCGGGATGTCCACCGCCACGGTGGCGCCGGAGCCGAGGGCCGGGGTGGAGGCGTAGTTCTTGGCCCACAGGTAGAGGCCGAGCGCCACCAGCACAAGGAGCAGCGCCAGGGTGCCGAGGGCGATGAGGATCTTCTTTTTCATCTGACTCACTCCGGTGCTTGCGGTGTTTGCGCGGCCAGGTAGCTCTCCAGGATCAGCGCGGCCGCGAGCGCGTCCACCTTCTGCCGGCGCCGGGAAGCCCGGACGCCCTCCTGGCGCAGGATGCCCTCGGCCTCCCAGGTGGAGAGCCGCTCGTCCCACAGGTGGACCGGGATCTTCAGAGGCGCGAGGTGGGCGTGCAACGACTGCGCGAAGCGCCGGGTCTTTTGCGCTGCCGGGCCTTCGCTGCCGTCCATGTTCAGCGGCAGGCCCAGCACCACGCCGGCGGCCTCCTGTTCGCGCACCAGCCGCTCGACGGCCAAAAGGTCGCGCCGGCCGCCGTGGCGCGCGATGAACGACAGCGGCCGGACGGTGAGGCCCAGCTCGTCGCACACCGCGACACCGATGCGGACCGTTCCCAGGTCGAGAGCCAGCAGGCGCATGGGGCGGCATTATAGGGCCGGCGCCTCGACTTGCCAAGGCAAGCCACGCCGCCCGTTCTGTACGCAACTTGCCAACCGGGCGCGCTCGTGCTAGGCGCACGCGGCATGGAGGTCTTCTCGGACTACCGCCGGTTTCCGCCCGCTTCTACTCCGCGGGTGATCACCATCGGCTCCTTCGACGGGCTGCACCGGGGACACCAGTTCCTGGTCGGCCGGGCCCGGGAGCTGGCCCGGAGCGTGGGCGGGGAGCTGTGCGTGCTGACCTTCGAGCCGCATCCGGCGCGGGCGCTGGCGCCAGATCTCAGCCCTCCCTTGCTCATGCCGCCGCAGCGGAAGGTGCGCGCGCTCTATGCCCTGGGCGCCGACCGGGTGCTGCAACAGTCCTTCGACAAGGATTTCGCCGCCCTGGAGGCCGCCGCCTTCGTCTCGACCGTCTTGCGCGAGCACCTGGGCGCAGGGTGGGTGGTGGTGGGCGACGATTTCACCTTCGGTCGCGATCGCGCGGGCCGCACCGAGGACCTGGCCCGGCTGGGCGCCCAGGCGGGGCTCTCGGTGGAGATCGTGCCCCGCCTGGCGGTGGAGGGCATCACCGTGTCCTCGACCGCGGTGCGCTCGTTTCTGCTCCAGGGAAACGCCGGCGGCGCCCAGCTGCTGCTGGGCAGGCCCTACGCCATCGAGGGGCCGGTCGTTCGCGGTTTCGGGCGCGGCCGGAAGATCGGCTTCCCAACCCTGAACATCGCCACCTCGGACGAGCTGCTGCCGGCCCCGGGGGTGTACGTGTGCTCGGTGTGGGATGACCCCCGCCACCCGGCGCTGCCGGCGGTCACCAACGTCGGCACCAGCCCGACCTTCGGGCCGGGGAAGCTCCGGGTGGAGGCGCACCTCATCGGCGCCTCCGGGGACTGGGTGGACCGGCCGGTGGCGCTGGCCTTCTGGGAGCGCCTGCGTCCGGAGCAGGTGTTCGGGAACGTAAAAGCCCTCATCGCCCAGATCGGACGGGACGTGGAACGGGCTCGCGCCTGGTTCGCCGAGCACCCCGAGCCCGTATCGCTCGATCCACGAGACGGGATCGAGCTTACGCCATCCCAATAAGATAACTTGACATACCCGATCTGGCGCGGCGATAATCTCTTCTCCAGACGGGGGGATATACACTCCGGCGCATCCTCGCGCCTGCGGTGAGGATGGCCGGAAATGCTCCCTTCGCTCCCGTGCTGCGAGGATACTCGGAGCGGGGTCGAAGGGAGGAGAGGTTCCATGGCTGGTCGATTGGGAGAACTGCTCGTTCGCGAAAACGTCATTTCGGTAGCCCAGCTCAAGAAGGCCCAGGAGGAGCAGCGCAAGTCGGGAGGCCGTCTGGGCAGCAGTCTGATCAAGCTGGGCATGATCGAGGAGAGCGAGCTCACCTCGTTCCTCAGCAAACAGTACGGCGTGCCGGCCATCAACCTCTCCGACATCGAGATCGACAAGGATGTGATCGCCCTGGTGCCCAAGGAGGTGGCCGAGAAGCACAACCTCGTCCCCATCAACCGCTCGGGCTCCACCATCAGCGTGGCCATGAGCGATCCCTCCAATATCTTCGCGGTGGACGACATCAAGTTCATCACCGGCTACAACGTGGAGGTGATGGTGGCCTCCGAGCAGGCGGTCAAGGAGGCCATCGAGCGCTACTACTCGGCCAAGATCTCCTACGAGGAGGTGATGGAGGGCTTCAACGAGGAGGAGATCGGCATCTCCGAGGAAGAGGAAGACGTCGACATCAACGACCTCGAGAAGAGCTCGGCCGAGGCGCCGGTGGTGAAGCTGGTCAACCTCATCTTGATCGACGCCATCAAGAAGAACGCCTCGGACATCCACATCGAGCCCTACGAGAAGGAGTTCCGGGTCCGCTACCGCATCGACGGCGTGCTGTACGAGGTGATGAAGCCGCCGCTGAAACTCAAGAACGCCATCATCTCGCGCGTCAAGATCATGAGCGAGCTGGACATCGCCGAGCGGCGCCTGCCCCAGGACGGGCGCATCAAGCTGAAGCTGGGCAAGGGGCGCGAGATGGACTTCCGGGTGAGCGTGCTGCCCACCCTGTTCGGCGAGAAGGTGGTCATGCGTCTCTTGGACAAGAGCAACCTGCAGCTCGACATGACCAAGCTGGGGTTCGAGCCCGAGGTGCTCAAGTGGTTCAAGGACGCCATCAAGAGCCCCTACGGCATGGTGCTGGTGACCGGCCCCACCGGATCGGGCAAGACCACCACCCTGTACTCGGCGCTGTCCGAGCTCAACCAGACCACGGTCAACGTCTCCACCGCCGAGGATCCCGTCGAGTACAACTTGAAGGGCATCAACCAGGTGCAGATGCACGACGAGATCGGGCTCAACTTCGCCGCCGCCCTGCGCTCCTTCTTGCGCCAGGACCCCAACATCATCATGGTGGGCGAGATCCGCGACTTCGAGACGGCCGAGATCGCGGTCAAGGCCGCCCTCACCGGCCACCTGGTGCTCTCCACCCTGCACACCAACGACGCCCCCTCCACCGTCAGCCGCCTGCTGAACATGGGCGTGGAGCCCTTCCTGGTCACCGCCTCGGTGAACATGATCCTGGCCCAGCGCCTGGCGCGCCGGGTGTGCCAGGACTGCAAGCAGCCGCTCAAGGTCCCCGAGCAGAGCCTGCTGGACCTGGGTTTCAAGCCCGAGGAACTCCCCGGCCTCACCTGCTACAAGGGCACCGGCTGCCGTACCTGCGCCGACACCGGCTACAAGGGCCGGGTGGCGCTGTACGAGGTCATGCCCTTCTGGGAGCCGCTCAAGGAGCTGGTGCTCAACGGGGCCTCGGCCGCCGAGCTCAAGATGGAGGCCATCAAGCACGGCATGCGCAGCCTGCGCATGTCGGGCCTGCAGAAGATCCGTGAGGGTGTCACCACCGTGGACGAGGTCGTGCGCGTGACCGCCAAGGATCTGGCCTAGGCCAGGGAGTGGAGCCTTCCCATGCCCAACCTGCACCAGCTTCTCAAGGCCATGATCGAGAAGGGGGCCTCCGACCTCCACATCACCACCGGCAGCCCTCCCCAGTTGCGCATCGACGGCAGCCTGGTGCCGCTCAAGGTGCCGCCGCTGACCCCGGTGGAGACGCGCCAGCTGTGCTACTCGGTGCTCACCGACGCCCAGAAGCACCGCTTCGAGGAGGAGAGCGAGCTCGACCTGTCGTTCGGGGTCAAGGGCCTCTCGCGTTTTCGCGCCAACATCTTCTTGCAGCGCGGCGCGGTGGCCGGGGCCTTCCGCACCATCCCCTTCAAGATCCTGTCGTTCGCCGACCTGGGGTTGCCGCCCATCATGGCCGATCTGGCCGAGCGCCCGCGCGGCCTGGTGCTGGTCACCGGCCCCACCGGCTCGGGCAAGAGCACCACGCTGGCCTCCATCATCGACAAGATCAACACCGAGCGCCACGAGCACATCGTCACCATCGAGGACCCCATCGAATACCTGCACCCGCACAAGTCCTGCATCGTCAACCAGCGCGAGGTGGGCGCCGACACCCAGAGCTTCAAGCGCGCGCTCAAGTACATCCTGCGCCAGGATCCGGACGTGGTGCTCATCGGCGAGATGCGGGATCTCGAGACCATCGAGGCGGCCCTGGTGATCTCCGAGACCGGCCACCTGACCTTCGCCACCCTGCACACCAACTCGGCGGTGCAATCCATCAACCGCGTGCTGGACGTGTTCCCGCCCTACCAGCAGCCCCAGGTGCGGGCCCAGCTCTCCTTCGTGTTGCAGGGCATCCTGTCGCAGCAGCTCATCCCGCGCGCCGGGGCCCCGGGCCGGGTGCTGGCGGTGGAGGTCATGGTGCCCAACCCCGCCATCCGCAACCTCATCCGCGAGGACAAGGTCCACCAGATCTACAGCCAGATGCAGGTGGGGCAGGCCCGCTTCGGCATGCAGACCATGAACCAATCGCTGTTGGCTCTCTACCAGCGCAAGCTGATCACCCTCGACGACGCGCTGGGCCACAGCCACGACATCGACGAGCTGCGCAACATGATGGCCGGTACGGTGGGCGCCGGCGGCAGACCCGAGGCGCGTCCCCCGAGCGGAGGCCGGCCCTCGGGTGGGCAGGCGGGCTGAGGGCGACTGAATTAACCGTAACAGGAGGCAGACATGGCCTCGTTCGCCTGGGAAGGCAAGACCAAGGCCGGTGAAGTCCGGAACGGCGTGATGGACGCCAAAAACGCCGACGAGGTCAACCAGAAACTCAAGGCCCAGGGCATCGTGCCCTCCAAGGTGGCGCGCAAGGCCATCGAGATCCGGCTGCCGAAGCTCCCGGGTATCGGCGGGGTGTCGTCGAAGGACCTGGTGGTGTTCACCCGCCAGTTCTCGACCATGATCGACGCCGGGCTGCCGCTGGTGCAGTGCCTGGAGATCCTGTCTTCTCAGGCCGAGAACATGGCTCTCAAGAAGGTGCTCGCCTCGGTCAAGGAGCAGGTGGAGGCCGGCTCGACCTTCGCCGACGCGCTCAAGAAACACCCCAAGGTGTTCGACGAGCTGTACGTGAACCTGGTGGCGGCGGGCGAGGTGGGCGGCATCCTGGACACCATTCTTCAGCGATTGGCGATCTACATCGAGAAGAACATGAAGCTGAAGAAGAAGGTCAAGGGCGCCATGGTGTACCCGATCTGCATCGTGCTCGTGGCCATCCTGGTGCTGGGCGTGCTCCTGTACTACGTCATCCCGGTGTTCAAGAAGATGTTCGAGGACTTCGGGGCGCGCGCCGCCATCCCGGCCACCACCCAGAACCTCATCGACCTGTCCGACTGGATGATCCACAACTGGTGGCTGGTGCTCATCTTCGTGATCGGCATCCCCACCGGGACGCATTACTTCAAGA
Source organism: uncultured Myxococcales bacterium (assembly GCA_964561025.1). Taxonomy (GTDB): domain Bacteria; phylum Myxococcota; class B64-G9; order B64-G9; family B64-G9; genus JAAZNF01. Next base: position 23,316 of record CAZLNM010000054.1, on the reverse strand, counting down.
AATGGCCCAAGGGCCGCTACCTGTGGGACAAGGCCATCCTCAAGCTGCCGCTCTTCGGCCCGCTGCTGCGCAAGGTGGCGGTGGCCAAGTTCACCCGCACCATGGGGACCATGGTCTCCTCGGGCGTGCCCATTCTGGACGCCATGGACATCGTGGCCAAGTCGGCCGGCAACCGGGTGGTGGAGGAGGCCATCTACTTCACCCGCGAGAAGATCTCCGAGGGCAAGACCATGGCCGAGCCCCTGGGCGAAACCGGGGTGTTCCCCGGCATGGTGATCCAGATGATCGCCGTCGGCGAGAGCACCGGCGCGCTCGACCAGATGCTCAGCAAGATCGCCGACTTCTACGACGAAGAAGTGGACGTGGCGGTGGACGCGCTCACCTCGCTGATGGAGCCGTTCATGCTGGTGCTGCTCGGCGGCATGGTGGGATACTTCCTCATCGCCATGTACCTGCCCATCTTCAACCTGGCCAGCGTGGTCCAGGGGTAGGCGGTCCTTGGACGAAGCGGCCCAGAGGCAGCCAGAGAGCGGGCGCGACGATCGGGAGGGGCGGCGCCGGTTGCAGCTCCTGGTGCTGGTGCGCGCGGGGATCTTCGCCGGGTTGCTGGGTGCGGTATGGCTCATCGACGTCCCCGGCGGCTACACGCCGGGCCGCGTGGGGATGCGGGTGTTGTGGGGGCTGGCCGGGGCGGTGATCGCGCTCACCGCCGGCTACACCGTGCGGCTGCGCCGGCCGCTCTCTTTCGTCGGCCTCCATGCCCAGACCCAGATCGTGTTCGACGTGCTCATGGCCAGCACCCTGGTGACCATCACCGGCGGAGTGGAGAGCCCGCTCACCTTCCTGTATGCCCTGCCGGTGATCAGCGCCACGTTCTTCTTGGGCCGGCGCGGGGTGTTCTGGGTGGCGGGGCTGTGCTGCCTCATGCTGGCCGCGCTGTTCGTGCTCGAGAACCGCGGCGTGCTGCCGCTGGATCGCGCCTCGGGTGACTCGCTCTCTCCCGGCGGCCTGCGGGTGTTGTACCTCCTCATCCTGAACTTCTCGGTGTTCTTGGGCGTGGCCCTGCTGGCGGGCATGCTGGGCGAACAGTTGCGGCGCACGGGACGGGAGCTGCGCCGCACCGAGGACAGCCTGGAGAGGGTCCAGGCCTTGCACCAGGACATCGTCCGCTCTCTGAAGAGCGGGCTGGTCGCGATGGACCGTCATCATCGTGTCTCCCTGCTCAACCCCGTGGCCGAGCACATCCTGGGGATCGCGGCCGACCAGGCGCTGGGGCGGCCAGTGGTAGAGATCCTTCCGGCGCTTGGCGGGGTCCTGGCCAACAAGGCCGACGGCTCCCCATGTGGCCGTGGCGGCGCCGTGCGAACCGAAGTGCGCCACCGCCGCTTTTCGGACAATCGCGAGATCCCTGTCGGGGTTACCCTGTCGCCGCTTTCCCTGCCAGACGGACGAGAAGCGGGTTTTCTGGTGCACATGCAAGACCTGACCGAGCTTCGGGCCATGGAAGCAGCGGCAAAACGGGCCGAGCAGATGGCCACCCTGGGCGAGATGGCTGCGGCGGTGGCCCATGAGATCCGCAATCCTTTGGGCTCCATCAGTGGATCGATCCAGATGCTGGAGCAATCCGAGCGGCTGGACGGGTCGGAACGCAAGCTGCTCAAAATCGCACGGCGCGAGGTCGAGCGGTTGAGCTCGTTGGTCAGCGATTTTTTGACCTTCGCCCGGCCCCGGCCGCCGGGCGAGAACGAAGTGGAGCTGGGTCCGATCGTGGCCGAGACCGTGGAGGCCTTTCGGGCACGTTTGGACAAGAACGCGCCGGACATCCGCATTCATGCCGGGACGGTCCGCTCGCGAGTGGACCCCGACCAATTTCGCCAGGTGCTGTGGAACCTCTTACAGAACGCCGCCGAGGCCGTGGGTGGGACGGGTCATGTGGAGATCGAGCTCTCAGTCGAGGGAGATTGGGCGGTGCTCGAGGTGCGCGACGACGGGCCCGGCGTGCCCTCAGAGGTTCGCCAGCGCATCTTCGATCCCTTCTTCACCACCAAGGAGAAGGGGAGCGGGCTGGGCCTGGCCATCGTCAGCCGCATCGCCGAGGCCCACGGGGGCCGGGTGACGTACCTCCCCGGCCAGGCCCGCGGCAGCCGTTTTCGCGTGACTTTTCCGGGAGCCGGGTCATGAGCCAGATCCTGGTGGTGGACGACGACCGCAGCATGCGGGAGATGCTGGAGATCTTCTTTGCTCGGGAGGGGTTTTCGGTACGGACCGCGGAGAGCCTTTCTATGGCGCTGGACCTGTTATCGGACCAGCCGGCCGATCTGGTGATCACCGACCTCAAGATGAGGGGCGGCTCCGGGCTCGATCTGCTGCGTGAGGTGCGCGCCCGCCATCCAGACACCGAGGTCATCCTGATCACCGCCTACGCCACCACCGAGACCGCCGTCTCGGCGTTGCAGCTCGGCGCCTACGACTATGTGACGAAACCCTTCCAGATGAACGAGATGAAGGTCGTGGCGCAACGCGCCCTCGAGCGCCGCCGGCTCCTCTCGGAGAACCTGCGCATGCGGGCCGAGCTCGCCGGCGGCTACGACTTCGGCCGGTTGATCGGCAAGAGCCCGCGCATGCAGGAGGTCTACCGGCTCATCGAGCTGGTGGCGCCCACCCGCAGCAACGTTCTCGTCACCGGGGAGAGCGGCACCGGCAAGGAATTGGTGGCGCGCGCCATCCACCTGCGTTCGCCGCGGCACGACGGGCCCTTCGTGCCCATCGACTGCGCCAGCATTCCCCCGGCCCTGATGGAGAGCGAGCTGTTCGGCGCCCGTCGCGGGGCCTACACCGGGGCCTACGCCGATCGCCAGGGCCTGTTCGAGCTGGCCGACGGCGGCACCGCCTTCCTCGACGAGGTCGGCGACATCCCGCTGGATCTACAGGTGAAGCTCCTGCGGGTGATCCAGGAGCGCACCGTGCGCCGCCTGGGGGACTCCCGCGACCGCCCGGTGGACGTGCGGGTGGTGGCCGCCACCCACCGCGACGTGGAGGGGCTCGTTTCCTCGGGCAAGTTGCGCGAGGATCTCTTCTTCCGGCTCAACGTGGTGCGCATCCACCTGCCGCCGCTGCGCGAGCGGCGCGAGGACATCCCGGCGCTGGCGCGCCACTTCGTCGAGCAGATCGCTCGCGCCGAGAACCGCCCTCCGCCCGCCCTGCTGCCGGAGGCCGTGCAGCGCCTGTGCGCCCAGCCGCTCCAGGGCAACGTGCGGGAGCTCCACAACCTCATCGAGCGGGCCATGGCCCTCTCGGGTGGAAAACCGTTGGGGCCGGACCTCTTCGACCCCGCGCTGAGCGCCCCGGCCCCGAGCGCACCGACGGAGGTCCCCGAAGGCGGGTTGGCGCTGGACGAGGTGCTGGGGTCGATCGAGCGCCGCTTGCTGGAGGCGGCCCTGCGCCGGGCCGGCGGGGTGCGCAAGGAGGCGGCGAAGCTTCTGCGTATCTCGTTCCGCTCGATGCTGTACCGTCTCAAGAAGCACCGGATGGAGTGAGACCGATGGCCGTGCCATGCTGCGTCCTGTCGCTGCTGTTTTTCTCTGCGGCGGTCTCGGCGCAGGATGCCTTTCCCGCGGATCGGTTGATGGAGGTGCGCTTGCGGATGGCGCCGGCGGACTGGGACGATTTGCGGCGGCAGCCACGCCTCTCGTCCGGCATCTACTGCGGCGACTGCCTGGCGAAACCGGCACGCCATCCTTTCACGGTCTTTCCCGCCCGGCTCGAGATCGACGGCGAGACCTTCGAGCGGGTCGGCGTCCGCAAACGGGGCTTCGTGGACTCGCTGGACAGCGAACGGCCGGCGCTGAAGATCGACCTGCACCGGTTCGGCAAGGGCCGGCTGTTCCGCGGGCTGCGGCGCATCTCCCTGAGCAACGCCAAGGCCGATCCCGCCCTGGTGCGCCAGTGCCTCTCCCTGGGCTTGTTCGCGGCCGCCGGGTTGCCGGCGCCACGCTGTTCGTTCGTCCGGCTCCGGGTGAACGATCTCGACCTCGGGCCGTACGTTCACGTCGAGACCATCGACCGGCGCTTTTTGCGGCGCTACCCGGATCTGGCGGAGGGAGCGCTGGTGCGGGGCACCATCTCGGATTTCCGCCGCTCCTGGTTGGGCGCATTCCTGTGCAAGTCGGGTTGCGGTGAAAGCGTGACAAGGCGCTTGGCCGCGCTCGCCGATCTTCTGGAAAACACCGGGAGTCTGACGGCCGACTCGCTCGCTTCGCTGCTCGACCTCGACGCCTACCTGGATCACTGGGCGCTGGAGAGCTTGCTGCTGCACCATGATGGCTACTCCGGCAACGCCAACAACTTCTATGTCGCCTTCGGCCGTTCGGGGAGGATGGTTTTCGTGCCCTGGGGCCTCGACGACGGTTTCCCGTTCTATTCGAGTGATGAGAAGCTACCCCACGTCGTGGTTGGCGCCATGCTTCCCTGGAGGTTGGTACGGGACGATGCGCTCCGGGCCCGGCTGGAAAAAAGGATCGACGCGCTGCTTGCGAAGGTATGGAACGAGGACGAGCTTGCGCGCGAGGCAGTGCGGATGTTTTCTCTGGTGTATCCGGCGCTACCCGAAGCGCGGCGAGGCCGGGCGCTCGAAGGGCTGGATGACATCATCGACTTCATTTGTGTGCGGAAAAGCCAGTACCGGGAAGTAGCGGAGCTGAAATGGTCCCACGAAGGCCTTCTGCAAGATACCCCGTGCGAACCTTGTGCCCGTCCATCGGATCGACCATGAAAACCTTTCGAGATATGAAAAGTTTTCCGGTCCCGCAGAAAGTGGACGAACGAGTTCAGCGGGGCAAGTTTTTTCAGGTGGTCTGGTGTGACCGTGTAATGGCATGTTTTTGAATGACTTTTATTGGCAATCGGGAGACGCCGGCCGCGTACAAATCGTTGTTTGTCACGGCATGATTCGTGCAAAGATCCTGCTGGAATTCGTGTGCCGAGCGAGCTGCGTCTCTGTCCCGGAGGAAGACATGAACCGATTCCGTGCGAAGGGAAGTCCCGGTTTCACCCTCCTCGAGCTCATCATCGTGGTGGCCATCATCGCCATCCTGGCGGCCGTCGCCATCCCGGTGTACCGGACCTACACGCTGCGCGCCAAGGCCTCGGAGTGCGCCTCGGTGATGCTCGGGATCCGGGAGAAGCAGGAGGCGTTCTTCGCCGAGTTCAAGCGCTACACGAACGACATCGCCTGGACGCCCATCGCCTGCAACACCAACCCCTGGCCCAGCGCCTCCCAGAAATGGGATGGCGCGCCCGAAACCCCCAAGTGGCTCCAGCTCGGCTTCTGGCCCGACGGGCCCACCTTCTATACCTATAGCATCACCACCGCCTACCAGGCTGCGTCGCCCACGCCTGTCGCCGCTTTCGCCGGCGCGCCGGGCAACCCGGCGGTGGCCGGGGTCCGACCCTGGTACTCGATCCAGGCCTGTGGCGACGTCGATCGCGATGGGCAGTACGCCGAGTTCGTGGTCACCAGCTTCAACAAGAACGTCGTCAAGCACGAGGGTGGCACGGTCAAAGAAGAGGTCTATTGACCCGGAGGGGTCGCGGAGCAAGATATGAAAAAGCGTCTATCTCACTTTCCGGGACGAATCATGCCGGGCAAGGGCGGCGCGACCATGACCGAACTCGTAATCGTCATGGCCATCGTGGGTATCCTGGCCGCGATCGCCATCCCCGTGGTTCGCGGGTACCTCTTGCGCGCGCGGCTCTCGGAGGCCGTCTCCAACATCCAGGGGATCATCGCCGCCGAACAGGCCTTCTTCGCCCGCACCCAGACGTTCACCCCCGATCTGGTCCTGTGCCCGCCGGACGCGGCGCCACCCGTGGGTTTTCCCGCCGGCGCAACCCGCAACGGCCTCACCATCAACTGGCCGGCGAACCCGGACGGCCCGTGCCCACCGGTGGCCGCGGGCGCCGCGGGCTGGAACGCGCTGGGGTGGCGGCCCGAGGGGCCTCTATATTTCCAGTATCAAGTGTTCTCCGTGGTCGGTAACGGCAACCAGTGGCTGCACCCGAACAACCACGCGGCCCTGAACGGCGTGGCCGGGGGCGGTAACACCTACGGTATCGCCTGGAACACCGAGCTGGGAGCACCGATGCCCTCGCCGCCGGTCAGGCCCTGGGTCGCGGTCCAGGCGCGCGCCGACTCGGATGGAGACGGGAACTTCGTCTTCATCCGGGGCAACTCCTACAACATGAAGACGTTCCGCTTCCCCGACCCCGACAACACCCCCGCCGCGGCCACATGGTAGCGCTGATATCGGACAGAACCTGCTGACAAGGGCAAACCCGAACAGACTGGACACCCTCGAGACTGCGAGGAGCGTGCCCGCATGCTCCTCATAATAGTAGATCCAGC
>CAZLNM010000054.1:0-16903 GCA_964561025.1 uncultured Myxococcales bacterium | reverse complement strand
GTAGCGAGTCGCTAAGCGATCGCAGACCCTTGACGGCACAAGCCGAGCGAAGGCTACACGTAGAACTCAGACAAGATGTAGAGACGGTCGCAGCGAAGAGGGAGCAGAGCCCCCTTGTCTGGATGTCTTCAGGTGAGATCGCGCCGGGAGAAGATCCAGGCCGAGAGCGTGAGCAACAACAAGAGGTAGGCGCTGCCGTAGAGCAGCGGCAGCCACACCGCCTCGGGGGGGATCGGCAGATCGTGGACCGCCTGGGTGCTCAGGTTGAAGCGGGATAGATCCGGGAGCACGGCCAGACCCGCCTTGAGCGACGCCTTCAGCGCCGGCCACTCGACGCGCTCGATGAGCTGGTGCAGGGTAGGGAGCGAGCGGCCGATGACGAACGTCCCCAGGGCGAAGAGGCCGCTCAAGTAGGGAGAGGAGAACGAGGCGAAGAACACCGCGAACGCCGCCACCAGCAGCATCTCGAAGAAAGCCATGAGCAACGCATACCCCAGCGAGGCCGGAAAGGCGTGGCCGTCGAGGACGAGGAGCGAGATCAGCGCCACCGACAAAGCGCCCGCCTCGCACAGCAGCGTGAGCGCCAGGCCCAGGTACTTCCCCGCCACGTACTGCCAGCGCGCGATGGGCCGGGACAGCACCACGTACAGTGTCTTGCGGCGGACCTCCTTGTGCACCTGGTTGACGCCGAGCAGGATGGCCAGCCCCACCCCGAAGGCGCTGACGCACAGCGTGCCCCAGTCCACGATCACCCGGAAACGCTGGTCCAGGGCGAGCTCGGCGAGCAGGAGCGCCGAGGCCACGAAGGCCAGGGCCAGCAGACCGATGGCCAGGATGGTACGGTTGCGGATCGACTCGCGGAAGGTGGAGGCCGCCACGGTCATGACCCGGCTCATAGCGCGCTCCTCCCCGCCTCGCCGTCCAGGGCGCGGAGGAAGACTTCCTCCAGGGTGGCGTGCGGCTGCTGCATGGAGAGGATGCGGTATCCGCCGGCCGAGATGCGCGCCAGCGCCGGCCCGGGATCTTGGCCCGCCGCGACGATGAGCAGCGTGTCCGGCCCGCTGGGTTCGACTCGCGCCAGGGCCGAAAGCTCGGGATCTTTCCGAGCCGCCTCGCCCCGCAGCAGGATCTCCGTCGGCGCCTGTTGCCCGCGTAGCAGGTCCGCCAGGGGGCCCTGCCCGATGACGCGGCCCCGGTTGAGGAAGGCCACCCGGGTGCACACCGCCTCGGCCTCGGCCAGCACGTGCGAGGAGAAGAACACGGTCTTCCCGGCCCGGCCGAGGTCCAGGATGAGATCCTTTACCCAGCGCCGGCCGATGGGGTCCAGGCCGGACATGGGCTCGTCGAAGATGTAGAGATCGGGATCGGCCAGCAGCGTCTGGGCGATGCCGATGCGCTGCAGCATGCCCTTGGAGAACTTGCGCAGCGGCCGCTTCTCCGCGGGGTCGAGTCCCACCCGGGCCAGCACCTCCGGGATGCGCCCGCGCACCCGCTTGGCGGCCATGCCGGAGAGCCGCCCGCAGTGCATGAGGAATTCGGCCGGCTTGAGGTAGTCATAGAAGTCCGGCATCTCCGGCAAGTAGGAAAGACGCGCGCGCGCGGCGGGGTCCGACGCCTCCCGGCCGAAGACCCGGGCGGAGCCGGCGTCCGGCCGCAGCAGCCCGACCAGGATCTTGATGGTGGTGGTCTTGCCGGCGCCGTTGGGGCCGATGAAACCGAAGATCTCCCCCGGCTGGATCTCGAGGGAGAGCCCCTGCAGCGCGACGTGGCGGCGGCGCAGCAGCCCCAGTCGAAACGACTTCTCGAGGCCCTGGATGGAGATGGCGGGGGTCTGGTTCATGGTTCCCGGATAGTGAGATACAGCGGAAACGGCACGTAGTAAAGGCTCTCCTCCCAGTCTTTCACCAGACGCTCGGTGCGCCGCACCTCCTCGAGGTCGGAGGCCTTCCGGGTGAGCAGCATGAGGCGGTCCTTCAACCCCTGGGCCAGCACGGGGTCGTCGGCCTCGGCCACCAGTTGGCGTAGCACGCGCTCGGCCATGCCCAGGTCGCCCTGCTTGGCGTAGAGATCGATGAGTTTTTCGCGGATCCAGCGCGGGGCGTCGGGAAGGGCGGCCGCGCGCTCGAAGAAGGGCATGGCCTCGTCCACCCGGCCCAGGTCGTAGTACAGGTTGAAGGCGATGCGCAGCGGAAACCGGTGGTCGTCGGGAAAGCGCTCCATGCCGCGGGCCAGCAGACGGTTGGCGCGCTCGTATGCTTCCTCGTCGAGTTGGATGATTTGGCGCTTGTTGAAGGTGGTCACCATGGCGGCCCACAGGTAGGCCCTCTTGAAGTCGGGATCCAGCGCCAGCATCACCTCGATCAGGTGCTCGAGCCAGGGGAACTCCTCGTCGCTCAGGATGTGCTGGCCGTAGTACAGGTTGGCGCGGATGAACAGGAGATCCGCCATGAGCGAGTGGTGGCCGAGGTCGAGCTGCCGCAGCACCTCGCCCGGCGGGACCATCATGACCTCTTTCTGGCGCGCGGCGGAATCCTCGGGGAGACGATCGGTTGCGGCGCGAAGGAAAAGCGCGCTCGCAAGCGTGGGGATCGCGAGCGCGAGGAAGCGCGCGTGGCCGGTGGTCCGCCAGTTCATCGGCGCAGAGATTACCCGAAAGGCGAGCGGGCTACCAGTCCCCCGAGGCGTTGTCGTGCCAGACGGCACCTGCGGAGAAGGCGCCCGTCACGATACCGCCCCCCGCCTGGCGCAGGCTGGCGGCCTTGACCCAGTGGGCCTCCACATCGTCGTTGTCGATGTCCGACCACGCTTCGCAGGTGAACACGCCTCCCAGGCCGGTGACGGGGTCCACGACGTAGTCCCCGTTGAGCGGTTGGTTGGCGAAGTTGGTGAGGTACTGGTAGCACGAGTAGATGGCGTCCTGGATGACCCAGTTGAAGTTCTTGTAGTTGGCAAAGTCGGTGTATGCCGGTAGCGAAGAAGAGCCGTTGAGGTTGGCTCCCGCGCAGCCCCCGCGTCCTTGCGGGATGATCGGCGCGAACGAGGCCGGGAGCATCGAGGAGTGGACGGTCCCGTCGCCGAGCGGCCGGGGCTTGTCGAAGTAGTCCACCCCGGATTTGTAGCAGCGCTCGAGGTTCTCCGGGATCTCCGCGGCCTTGGTCTTGCGAATGTAGTTGATGAACGCCGGGATGGCCACGGCCGCCAGGATACCGACGACGGCGACGACGACCATGAGCTCTATCAGAGTGAACCCGCCACGTTGCCCTGCCATGTTTCGCGGCGCTATTAGCATGAGCCTCGCCTCTTTGAAAAAAAGCACCCGCGCCGAGCGACGCGGGTGCCGGGTGCTACCGTGTTGCCAACAAGCGGATTACCACTCGCCCGTGGCGTTGTCGTGCCACACCGCGCCGGCCTGGAACGAACCGACCCGGTTGCCGCCCGCGTCGGCGAAGACCCAGGTGGCGGACTTCTGCCAGTGGGCGACCACGTCGTCGTTGTCGAGGTCGGACCAGGCCTGGCACTCGAACGCGCCGCCGAGACCGGTCGTCGGGTCGGCGGTGTAGTTGGCGACCAGAGCCGCGTTGCCGTGCGTGGTGGTGTACTGGTAGCAGGAGTAGACGGCGTCGGTGATCACCCAGTTGAAGTTCTTGTAGTTCAAGAGGTCGGTGTAGAGCGGCATGGCGGAGGCGCCGTCCAGGTTGTTGCCGGCGCAGCCGCCCTTGCCGGTCGGGATGATCTGGGCGAAACTGGCCGGTAGCACCGAGGAGCGCACCGTGCCGTCTGCCAGCGAGCGCGGCTTGTCATAGTAGTCCACGCCGGACTTGTAGCACTTGTCGAGGTTCTCGTTGATTTCCGAGGCCTTCGACTTGCGGATGTAGTTGATGAACGCCGGGATGGCCACGGCCGCCAGGATGCCGATGATGGCCACGACGATCATCAGCTCGATGAGGGTGAAGCCCTTCGCATTCAGCTTACGACGCAGTTTGAGAATCATTCCTTTTCCTCCTCCTATTTGGAAGTTGGACGGTACGTACCACAACTCGACCCTTCAAACAAGGTTTTTCGCCGGCCTCCTTGCCCGGCGGAAATTGGCATGGCCAATGTTCCGGGCTTTCCCATTAGCAAATGTCATGCCCAGGCTTGTGACGCACAACTAATTGAAAATGCTAGGCATGGGCGGATCAAATTCACTGGAACCTGTTTCCGGTGACAATTTTGGGTACTTTCGGCTTACAAAAATCGGTCGCGCAAAAACTTGGTTTTCATTTTTCTCCGGTGGTACATTGAGGCCGCCGGGCGGCCGGCCGCACACCGGAGGTCTGGGCTTGGGCGTCGAGATCACCATCGGAGTCGGGCTGTTTGTGCTGGGATCGCTTCTCGGCAGTTTTCTCAACGTGGTGATCTGGCGCCTTCCCCGCGACGAGTCCATCGTCGCTCCCCGCTCGCGGTGCCCGGCCTGCGGGGCGCTCATCCGCTGGTACGACAACATCCCCATCGCGAGCTTCTTTATCCTGGGCCGCAAGTGCCGCGGCTGCAAGGCCGCCATCTCCTGGCGCTATCCGCTGGTCGAATTTCTCGCCGGGCTGCTGCTCGTCCTGCTGTACCTCCACTTTGGCCTGGGCGCCTATCTCTACGTGTACGGCCCGTTTGTGCTCGCCCTGCTCGCCATCACCTTCATCGACGTCGATCACCGCATCATCCCCAACGAGATCAGCCTGCCGGGGATCCTGGTGGGCTTCGCCTGTTCTTTTTTGTGGCCCGGGTTCTGGAAGGAATCTCTGCTCGGAATTCTCCTTGGCGGTGGCCTGCTGTTTCTCCTGTCCTGGGGTTATTCGCTCCTCCGGGGCCGCGAAGGAATGGGGATGGGGGACGTGAAACTGCTGGCCATGATGGGCGCTTTCCTGGGCTGGCGTTCGCTGCTCTTCATCGCGCTCTTCGCCTCGGTGCAGGGCGTGCTGGCCGCGCTCGTCATGTGGCTCGCCGGCGTCGAGCTCAAGCCGCCGCTCCCCGAAGAGGATGAGGAGGAGCCGCCTGCGTCCGAACCAGGGCCCGACGGCCCCCCCGAGAAGGTCGGCTTCTTGGGCGCGGCCATCCCCTTCGGGCCGTTTCTCGCGCTCGCGGCGGTGGAGTACCTCTTCTTCGGGGCCGCCTTCTTTCGCCTCCTTTCGGGCGGTCAGGTGTGAGCCATGCGGGGGCCGGGCGTAGGACTTAGGCCGCTGCTCGCCTTCTACCTGTTCATCGTACTGGGGGCCTTCGCCCTCCTGTTCGGCTACGCCGCGGCCTCGCTCAACCGGCACGCCCTGGTCCTGGAGAACGCGCGGCTGCACCGCGCCTGGCTCTCCGAGGTGGCGCAGCGGCTGGAGGGCGCCTGCCCGCGCCTGCTCTCGGAGCGAAGGTGCGAGGCGCTGGCCGCGTGGACCGAGGACTACCGCGGTTTCCACGGCCTCCTGCTGGGGCTCTCGCTGCTCGAAAGGGACGGCCGGCTGCTCCAGACCACCGATCCCGAGGTGGGCGCCGCGCCGCTGTGGGAGGCGTTCGGAAGGCCCATTGCCAGCGCCGGCTCTGACGTGACGGTGTGGGATCGCGACGGCCGGCGCATCCTGGCGCTCGACGCGGCCCTGCCGCGCACGGGTCTTACGCTGCGGGCCAGCTTCTCTCTGGACTACTGCTATCAGGAGGCCGCGCGCACCGCCCGCTTCATGGCGACCTACGCGGGCCTGCTGGTGCTGGTGCTGGGCCTGCTGGGTTGGATGCTCCTCTACCGCGTCACGGTGCGGCCGCTCCAGCGCTTGCTGCGCGCGGTGGATCGGCTGACGGAGGGTGATCTCGGACCGCTCCCGGGCGAGTGGAGCGGGAGCGAGCTTTCACGCCTGTCGCTCTCGCTCAACCGCATGATCGGCCGGATCCTCGAGGACTCGGAGAAGAAGAAACAGCACATCACGGAGCTGACCCGCCTCAACCGGGAGCTGAAGCAGGCCGAGCTGGCCATGGTGCGCTCCGAGAAGCTGGCCTCGGTCGGAAGGCTGGCGGCCGGGCTGGCGCACGAGGTGGGGAACCCGTTGTCGGCTCTCTTGGGCTTTGTCGGCCTGCTGCGCGATCCGGACCTCCCCGCGCCGGAGCGGCTGGACATCCTGTCGCGCATGGAGCGGGAGCTGCGCCGGGTGGACGGGATCATCCGCGATCTCTTGGCGTACTCTCGCCCCGGAAAACGCGAGCTTCGGCCGTGCGCTCCGGCCGAGATCGTGCAGGACGCCCGGGGCCTGCTCGCCTCCCAGAAGAAGATGAAGCAGATCTCGCTCTCGCTCGAGGTCCCGCAGGCGTTGCCGCCGGTGCTGGCGGACTTCGACCTGACGCGCCAGGTCCTCGTCAACCTGATGTTCAACGCGCTGGACGCCCTGTCTCCCGGCGGCCACCTGTGGCTGCGGACGGCGGTGGTGGAGCGGCGCGAGGACGGTGCGCTGGCCTGGGGGGATGACGGGCGGGAGCCGGCGTTCTTTGGCCTGGGCGAGTTGCACGCGCTGCGGCTGCCGCGCGACGGGGCCGGGCTTCCTCCGGGTAAGCGGGCGGTGGTGTTCTCGGTGGTGGACGACGGGGCGGGCATCGCGCCCGAGCACATCGCCAGCGTGTTCGACCCGTTCTTCACCACCAAGGAGGCGGGGCAAGGCACCGGGCTGGGCCTGGCCATCTGCCACGCCAGCGTCACCGCCATGGGCGGCGAGATCTGGATCTGGTCCCGGCCGGGCGTGGGCACCCAGGCCGCCTTCTACCTGCCGGCGCCCTGATTCTTTGACAGCCCTCCGCGAGACGGTACAATGGCGCGGCAGAAGGGAGAGCCATGCCGAACCCGCGCCCCATCCTGATCATCGACGACGAGGAAAGCGTGCGGCACAGCCTCTCGGGCACGCTGTCGCGCGCGGGATACGCGGTGACGGCGGTGGCCAGCGCCCGCGAGGGCCTGGAGCAGCTGCGCAAGGAGCGTTTCGACGTGGTGCTGTGCGACGTGCGCATGCCGGAGATGGACGGCCTGGCCTTCCTGGAGGCCGCCGGCGGAGCCAGCGCCGAGAGCGGCATCATCATCATGTCGGCCTACGGCGACATGGAGCTGGCGCGCGAGGCGGTGCGCCGCGGGGCGGTGGACTACCTCAACAAGGTGGCCTCGGGCGACGAGATCCTGCTCCGCATCGCCATCGTGGAGCAGCGGCTCTCCCTGCGCCGCGAGAACCAGCGCCTGCGCCGGGCGGTGGGCGGGGAGGGGAGCTTCGAGGGCATCGTGGCCCGCTCGGCTCCCATGCAACAGCTTTTTCGCACCGTGGAGAAGATCGCCGAGTTCAAGTCCACCGTGCTCATCCTGGGCGAGAGCGGCACCGGCAAGGAGCTCCTGGCCCGCGCCGTCCACAACCGCTCGTCGCGCAAGGACAAGCCCTTCGTGGCCATCAACTGCGGCGCCATCCCCGAGAACCTCCTGGAGAGCGAGCTGTTCGGCCACGTGCGCGGCTCGTTCACCGACGCGGTGCGCACCAAGGAAGGATTGTTCGAGGAGGCCGACGGCGGGACGCTGTTTTTGGACGAGATCGGCGAGCTGCCCTTGCCGCTCCAGGTGAAGCTTTTGCGGGTGTTGCAGGAGGACGAGATCCGCCGGGTGGGCGAGAACCGCCCCCGCAAGGTGGACGTGCGCATCCTGGCGGCCACTATCCGGGACCTGGGCGCCGAGGTGAGCGCGGGCCGCTTCCGCGAGGATCTCTTCTACCGGCTCAACGTGCTCTCGGTGAAGATCCCTCCGCTGCGCGACCGCCCGGACGACATCCCGCCGCTGGCTGAGCACTTCCTGGCCCGCTGCAACGCGAAACTCGGCACCAAGGTCCAGGGCCTGGATCCGGCGGCCATGAAGCTCCTGGTGGACTATAGCTGGCCGGGCAACGTGCGCGAGCTCGAAAACCTCATCGAGCGGGCGGTCATCCTGTGCGACGGCGATCGCATCACCCCCGAGCTCCTCACCGACAAGATCCGCAAGGCGCCGCCTGCCGAGGCACCGGCGGTCCCCGTATTCGACGACCTTTCCATCAAGAAGGCGACCCAGACCATCGAGGTCGACCTCATCCGCCGCGCTCTCAAGGAAACCGGAGGAAACCGGACCCGGGCCGCAAAGCTCCTCGAGATCTCGCACCGTACTCTCCTCTACAAGCTCAAGGACTACGGGATAGAAACCGATTAATCTTTTCGCCGGTGCGCAATTTTTTCAGGGTGCGATCTCGGGCTGGGAAGCATACAGGATATTCGTTTCGTAATAAAATCAGATAGTTGCGCCGTCAGTCGGGTGGCCCGCGAATTGCAAAACTCCTTCGGGCCACTGGCATGCGTGGAGGGTTCCATGCGAGGAAACAAATCCAGGTCCGGATTCACCCTGATCGAGCTCATGGTCGTCGTCTCGGTCATCGCCATCTCGGCCGCCCTGGTGACCCCGTCGTTCCGGGTCACCCTGCAGCGAAACCGGCAGCGCGAGGCCGCGGGCTTCATCACCCAGGCGGTGGTCAACGCGCGCTCGCTGGCCGCCGCCACCGGACGCTGCCACCGGGTGACGGTACATCTTTCAAAGGCTACCCGAGCGGGAGGGTTCGGCGGGGCGGTGGTCGTGGAGTCGGCCGACCAGGCGGGCCGGTGCAGCCAGGCGCTGGGGACATGGCGGCCGGTGTCGGTCCACTGCGTGGGGTGCGAATCGACGTACAACATCCTGGGCGCTCCGCGAGTTTCGCTGGTCGGCGACGATGCGGGGATCGATCAGGTGGAGCGTCACGACAGCACGGAAGCCGTGTTCCAGACCAGCAACGCCGGCACCGTCGAATTCGCCTTCGAGTCCACCGGCGAGATGTCGCCGCTGTACCTCCTCCCCGGGTCGCCGTCGTATTTCGGGTCCTACGTCGTGTTCCGGGTCAACGCCTTCAGCAATGCGAGTATCATTGGAGTGCCTCGCTACGTGACCGTCACCGCGGGCGGAGCCGTCCGCTACGGCGAGAACCTGTAGGCATACGGCGGCCGGGAGGATGTCATGCAGGGAACATCGAACCGGAGACGAGAGGGAAGATACATGGGATGCTCGGTCGCGGGGCGGAGGCGTTGCAGGAGGATGGGCAGACCATGGAGGTCGCCTGGGGCCGGAATCGGTACGCGGCGGGGATACACCCTCATCGAGCTCATGATCGCCATCGTCATCGTGGGCGTCGGGCTGTTCCCGGTCGTACAGCTCCAGCTCGTGAGCATGCGCAACTCGACCTATTCCGAGGAGCGCACCGGAGCGACCATGCTCGCCCAGGCCGTGGCCGACGAGCTGCGCACCCGGGCGCTGCGGTGGACCGGCAGCACGGCCTTCGCCGCCATCTTTCCCGATATCCAGATCGACAACCTGGCGAACTGCCAAGCACCGCTCGACACCGCCACCAACCTCCGCTCCATGCAGCGCTTCCGTGCGCAAAACATCGCCGCCGGCCAGCCCCTGGCCCTGGCCACGCCGGTGAACCGCCTGGGCAACACGGTGACGAACTTCCCCAACCTCACCGGGATGGGCGCCATCTACCGCGTCCACTACGTGGCCTACCGCGACTGCCCGCGGCCCAACGACCCGGCCGTGGACGACGACATCATCAAGGTCATCGTCTACGTCTCGTGGGACAACCGGACGTTCGGCCACCAGGACTACGACTGGAACGTCGGCTGGACCGCCGCGGACATGTTCTGGAAACGCCACATGGTGTCCACCATGGTGACGCTGCGCCGGCAGCGCTGAAAGAGGGAGCAATGATCATGTCCCGAAGACGAGCGGTGACCATTGGCCATGGGATCTCGGGCTGTGGCATGCACACAAAAGGTATGCCGCGCCGCCGACCGCGGGGCCTGGGCAGCCAGCGCGTTCGGGTGCCGGCCGGAGGCCGCGGGGGCTTCACCCTCATCGAACTCATGGTGGCCCTGGTGGTGGGCGGGATGCTGATGGCCACGCTGGTGGGGATGTCTGCCGCCATCCAGAAGTCCGCCGGCTGGTCGCGGGAGCTTTCCGACATCCAGGCCAACCTGCGCCTGGCCATGAAGGCCATCTCCGACGACCTGCTCCAGGCGGCGTTCATGGCCCCGGCCGACATGACCTTGGAGCAGTGCAAATATCCGGGCCAGTTCGGGGGCGGGCCCACGCCGCCGCCGGCCATCGCCTGGGACAACGGCACCCGGAAGCTCTCCCTTTCCGGCAACCTGGCCAGCTCGCGCGAGTTTTTGATCGATCTCCAGGGCAACCCTGCCACTCAGGCGACGGTCATGTGCCGCAACGGCATGCCCTTCGAGCCCGTGCTGAACTGCGGTGGCGACCGGGACGCCATGCCCTTCGGCTTCTATTCTGCGATTCCGGCCGAGCAGGCCGCCTTCAATGCGCAGCAGTTCAACCGTGTGTTCTGCAACGGCCAGCTCTTCCGCATCAACCGGGGCAGCGGGGTGTACGGGTTCTTCAACGTGCAAGCCCCGGTGCCGGCGACCTTCTCCTTCCAGCTGAACCCGTCGATCAACCGGGACCACGAGGCCTTCGGCGTGGCCACCAAGGGCGATCGGGGCAAGTGGGTGAACCCCATCACCTCGCTGGAATACCAGGCGGTGCCCGCCGGGATCCCCCCCGGAACGCGGGGGGTGGCGTTGCGGCGTACCCAGACCGTCTGCGGTACACCCGAAGTCCGCGATCTGGTGGAGTTCTTGCTCCCGGTCAACGGCACCCAGTGGGACGGGTTCCAGGTCCAGGTGTACCCCGAGCCCAACCCGCCGGCGACCTATTGCGGCCCGCGGCCCGCCTCCAGCATCGACCCCAACGATCCGACCCAGCCGCCGCAAGCGGCGACCGCCGCCAACATGAACCCCGTCCGGGCGCGCGCGATCCTGGTCACGCTGCGGGCCCGGACGGTGACCGAGGATCCCAAATTCTTCATCCAGGGGTATGGGGCGAACGACGCCCAGAACTTCGGCTTCGACCTGGACGGCGACCCCAGCAACGGTCTGGCCCGGGTGCGAACCGAGTCCACCCTGATCCAGCTCAAGAACCTGGTGGTGGACCGCTCGATGATGTAGGGCCGGAACGGAAGGAGCAGCCGAACCATGGCGCAGAGGTCAAGGGAGAGCGAGATATGAGAACGATCATGGCGTATCCCTGCCCGACCGGCCTCCTGTGCGCAGACATTGGCGCGACTGGCCGCGCAGCCGCCAGAGCTAGCGCGGGCAGGCGCGCGACTTGAGTGACGGCAAACTGTGGCGACGTGTTCGGTAGAAGGAGCGGCGCATGGCAAGGACAAATAGCAAGCGGACGCGAGAGGTCGCTGGACGGTGGAGCTGTGTCTGGATAGCGGCGCGGGGCCGGGCGGGCAACGCCCTGCTGCTCTCAGTGCTGATCCTGCTCGCGCTCTCCGCGGTGGGGATCATGTCGGTGCGCCAGACCACGGCCGAGCTCAACATGTCCGGCAACATGGCCCGCACCGTGCAGGGCCTCACCTCTGCCGAGGAGGCCATCAACCGCACCATGGAGCTCCTGTCGGACGCGCGGCTGCAGGAGTCGCTCTTCAGCATGGCGGCCTACCGCGACAACCCCTGCGCTCAATACCTCCTGGTCGGCACCACCGCCAACGCCGCGGGGGTGTTGTGCTCGGACATCCACGAGACCTTGGTCGCGACGCCGGTGACCGTCGGGGCGCTGCCCCGCTTCAACGTGGGCGATGCGCTGCTCAACCAGCTCGCCTTCCGCACCCTGTCCATGGCCTACAAGGTGCGCGCGGTGTGGGCCCCGCCGGAGGTCAAGGGAATGGCCGGCTTCGACGTCACCAAGGACATCTGCCACGAGATGTTCGATCTCACGGCCACGGCGGCCATGCCCTCGGACATCAACGAGTCGGTGAGCACCACCCTCAACCTGCAACAGAGCCGCTCGCTGGTGGTGCGGTTCGTGGGGCGCGTCGTGGGCGGCCCGGTGCGCTGCATGGTTCAGTAGGGAAACAAATTCTTCCGAATCAGGAGGAGATCATGAAGCGGTTTCTGTGGATGGCGACCCTGGCGGCGCTGTGGGGATTCGGCGGCACGGCTTTCGCCCAGCCCTCGGGCGACGACCCGCTGATTACCAACCCGGACGTGTTTATCGTCTTCGACAACTCGGGCTCGATGACGTCCTGCGTGGGGATCGGCGGCTGCGGCGCGGGGTACGGGTGCGCGCGTTCGCGCATCACCGCCGCCATCGAGGTGTTCACTGGGACACTGAATCCATTCTGCCAGATCTGGAACAGCGCCACCGGAACCTGCAGGGCGCACTTCGAGGACGGCATCCTGGATCTCTACAAGGACTACGTCCGCTTCGGACTGGGCACGTTCGACGATGAGTGCGAAGGATACGGAGGCGATCAGACCCCTGACTCGTACGGCAACGACATCGGCAGGCCGTCCAAGGACTGGTGGGGCCGCGGCCTCAAGGGGCGACGGGGAAAGAACATTGTGACCGGCAGCTATCCGGGCGGGCACTCCGATAAGTGCGACGCCAACCATGGTTGCCTTACGGATCTCGTCAACCGCTCCAATCCTGGAGACATCGCGGGCCACAACAACGACGTCCAGGCCGAGCTCTGCACCATCCGCAACTGGAACTGCACTCCTCTGGCTGCATCCCTGTACGACGCTCGCTACTATTTCAACCACTGGGAAGACGACGCTGGAGAGACTGTCTATAAAGATCCCATGGGTCCGCGCTTCGGCGGTGGTTGTCGGCCCCGTTTCGTGCTGCTCATGACCGACGGCGACGAGTGCTGCGGCGACTGCTCCGCGCAACTTCTTGCCGATGAAGGGCAGCCCGGGAGTTGCTGCAGTAATTGCAGCACATACGGCAACGAGGCGATTCAGGCCGAGCACCTGGCCTGCGACCTCGGCATCCCGGTGTTCGTGGTGGCCTTCGGCGGCGGCACGCCCTGGAACATGAACCGCATCGCCCGCGCCGGCCAGTGCCTGCCGCGCGCCACCTGGACGCTGCCCTCGGGCACCCCGGGCCTGATCGACGGCATGATCGCCTCCAACGGCACGCAGCTCAAGATCGCCTTCGCGCTCATCCTGGACTCGATCCTCTCCGGCTCGGTGAGCCGCACCGACTCGGCGACGGCCCCGTCGTCCATCGCCTTCGGAAAGTCCTACCAGTTCTCGGCCTGGTTCGAGATGGGTATCACCGGCATCACCTGGACCGGATATCTGCAGCGCAACGAGTACGCCGACACCAACAGCGACGGCGTGCAGGAGCTCATCAACATCAAGGCCCTGGCCCCGCCCTGGATCGTCTTCGGCGGCGCGGACACGGTGTACCTGCCGGCCTCGAACAGCCGCAAGATCATCACCGTGGCCTCGGACCCGCGCAGCAAGAACTTCTTCCCGCCGGGCTCGGCCACCTACAAGCTCCCGCGCAAGGATGCCGCGGCGGGCCTGGTGGACTTCATCGCCTCGACGCCGCTGGCCGATCCTTCTCCCATGTGCCTGCTCGACACCGAGGGCCTGGGGCTACCCGCGCTCGAGGCCACCATCAAGAACTACGTCCGGGGAGTCTCCGGCACGCCCGGCCAGACCCCGCTCAAGGTGGCGCTCGGCTCGCAGCTCGGCGACGTGTTCCACGCCTCGCCGGCGCTGGTCGGCACGCCGTCGCCGTTCGCCCCGGACTTCCGCTACAACAACTACTACATGGAGTACAAGGACCGGCCCACCATGCTGTACGTCGCCGCCAACGACGGCATGTTGCACGGCTTCGTGGGCGACGCCCCGGCGGCCTCCGGCCTCACCCCGCTCCAGGAGCTGTGGGGCTTCATCCCGCCGCGCATCCTGGGCTCGATCCAGAAGATCCGCTGGCCGGGGCACCAGCACTTCGTGGACAGCACCCCGGTGGTGCGCGACGTGTATTTTTCGAACATCTGCACCCCGGACGGAAACCCGGCGACACTCAACGTCTGCCTCAAGGACGCGCTCAACCAGGACGTCAAGGGTAGCTACCGCACCATGCTGGTGGGCGGCCTGCGCGGAGGCGGCGACGCCTACTACGCCCTGGACGTGACCGACCCGAAGAACCCCGGCTTCTTGTGGGAGTACCGCACTACCGGGAGCACCCTGCCCGATTACTACGCCTCGGCCCGGCACTGCGCACCCTCGCCGGCCCAGACCTGGGCCCCGCCGCTCATCGGCCAGGTGTGGCTCAAGAACAAGGCCGACGCAAAGCTCTTCTCGAAGTCGGTGGTGGTGGTGCCCGGCGGCTACGTGCCCAAGTTCTCCATGCAGAACCTCTCCTCGTGCATCGACCTCATGGAGGCCACCGTCTCCGGCTCCTCGCTGCATTTTATCGACGCGGAGAACGGCGAGCTTCTGCGCAAGTTCTACTTCACCAACCAGGACCTCTCCCAGCTCGCCACCTGGATCGACGACTACTACTCCCAGCCCATCGGCTCCAACTGGAACCACTGGGGCCTGGGCGTCGAGTTCGACTCCGGCGACTTCGACTGGGCGGCCGGCACCGGCTGGAACTGCCGCGAGCACCGCAACGTGGGCGAGCAGATCACCCCGCCGCCGGGGCTCATCGACCCGGCCTTCTGCGACGTCGTGACCAACACCGGAGGCATCAAGTACGAGCAGAACTGCTGCCACAACGGCGGTCCGGCGCCCAACACCAAGTGCGTCAACATGGCCGTGCCTGGCCCCTGTCACTACAAGTACACCGAGTATTCGGACGGCTCCATCAAGCTGTTCGTGAAGACCAACGGTTGCGAGGGCGGCTCGCTCAACGCCATGTTCGAGGTGGAGATCGCCCGCAACTTCCGGCTCAAGTCGGTGGCGGCCCAGCCGGTGGCCTACGACACCACGCTCGGCGAGTACCTGTCGCGGGTGTTCGTGGCAACCTCCGATGGCGAGATCTGGCGCATCAACACCAACATCGCCGAGTACGATAGCACCCAACCCGAGGGCAAGAAGGTCAAGGCCTACACCGCCGATCCCACCAAGGACTGGAAGAAAGACCTATGGTTCGATCCTACCGACGCCGCCCAGATGGTGCCGGCGGGGTTCGCGGCCATGCCGCGCCGGCCCGTCATGGTGGCCCCGGCGTTGGCCCTCAACCGCGCCCGCCACCTCCTCTTGTACGTGGGCACCGGCCAGCTCGACAACCTCGATCTCGTCCCCGGCCAGAAGGACTACATGTACCTCGTCGAGGAGGACGTGGAGTTCGACGGCGGCCTGGGGGTGTACGTGCCGAAGCCCAAGGGCACGCCGCGCTCGGTGAAGGCCAACTTCGCGGACTCGGAGCGTCTGTTCGGCCAGCCGTTGGTGGCCAACGACACCGTGTACTATACCACCTTCACGCCATCTGCCTCGGCGTGCAGCAAGGGCACCGGCAAGGTGTACGTGCAAAAGTACGAGGATCTCCTCGACGACGTCATGCCGGCCATCAACATGGGTTCCACCGGCACGCCCTCCGCGCCCACCATGCGCTGGACCTCGACCGGGCCGGAGGTGGTGGTGCAGCAGGCCGGCGTGGTGACCAAGCTGCCCGGTGTGGCGCCGATCACACCGGTGAGCAACGTCATCCACTGGACCCAGGTCTTGTAAGGAGCGGAGACCGGAATCTTTGGTCGTGGCAAGGAGCTGTTGTGCGTGGCCGGAAGATCCTGCGGTGGGTAAGCAAGACTCGTGAGCTGCCTTGTGGCGCGAGCGCGGGGCCGAAAGAGCCAGCGCCTTCGCGCCCAACCATGGATTCTGGCCAGAGGTCGCTCGTGGAAGACGCTCTTTGGGGTCTGCGAGTTGAATGTGATTGCAGGCTCGGGTACGCTGGGTTCCGAGGGTGGTCGGGTTCATCTCTGTGGTCTTACGCTGTGAGGTGGCGCGTGAGTCGTATCATTTATACTGTGCTGATGCCGATAGTGATGCTGGCGCTGGTTGCCGGGTGCTCCAGGAAGAAGGCCCCCGAGGCGCCCGATGCCGGCGCCCCGCCGCCGCCGCAGGTGGTGGTCGAGCATCCGCCCACGCCCCAGCTGGCCGCGGTGCCGATCATCAACCCGCAGGTGGCCGACCCGGCCGACAAGCGGCCGATCACCGAGCAGCTGGCGGAGAAGAAACTCGCTCCCGGCGTGGCCATCCAGATGCTGCGCATCGAGCCGCCCACGCAGGAGGAGCTTTCTGCGCCGCACCTCAAGTCGTTCCCCGAGGCCACCAAGCGAGCGCTGATCACCTACCGCAAGGTCCAGGAGATGGTGCCGGAGCTGCGCTGCTGTCCCCAGCCCGATCCCAACCAAAAGCCTGTCGATGAAATTGAACTCATGCACAAACGCCTTGATGAGGAGCGCAAGAAGAGAAAGGGCAAATGAGCGGTCGCGCGGGCGGGCTCCTGTTTAGATCTAATTATATTTAATTATAACTAATTGAAACATAATTTTTCTTGACAAGGCCGGGGGCGCGGCGGATACTTGGGCTGTTCGCCGGCTGTCTCCATCTCGGTATTTGGCGCGAACAGGAGAACGAACCCGCATGAAAAAGGCAAAACAGGTCGATATCACCCGCGAGGAAGAGGCCGAAGTCGAGAGCGAGGCCCGTAGCCGCGACGGCGCGCGCAACAACGTGCGCAAGATCCGCGAGGCGTTGCTCATGAGCAAGGCCGAGCTGGCCCGCAAGGCGGGGCTCTCGGCGCTCACCATCGATCGCATCGAGTCCGGCTACGACTGCCGGGTGGACACCAAGCGCAAGATCATCCTGGCGCTGGGGCTGAAGCTCACCGACAAGGACAAGGTGTTCGCGGGCCCGAAACCCGAATCCGAGGAGTAGGGGTATCCCATGCCCAAGGCCAAACCCGTACTGGGGCTGGACATCGGCACGAGCGCCATCAAGCTGGTGCAAC
>CAZLNM010000053.1:0-32237 GCA_964561025.1 uncultured Myxococcales bacterium | reverse complement strand
CGTCATCTTCATCAACCAGATCCGCATGAAGATCGGGGTCATGTTCGGCAACCCCGAGACCACCACCGGCGGCAACGCGCTCAAGTTCTACTCCAGCGTGCGCCTGGACATCCGCCGCATCGGGGCCATCAAGCGCGGCGAGAGCGTGGTGGGCAACCGCACCCGGGTCAAGGTGGTGAAGAACAAGCTGGCCCCGCCCTTCCGCGAGGCGGAGTTCGACATCCTGTTCAACCAGGGCATCTACCGTATCGGCGACGTGTTCGACCTGGCGGTGGCGGCCCAGATCATTGAGAAGAGCGGCTCCT
Organism: uncultured Myxococcales bacterium; assembly: GCA_964561025.1. Lineage (GTDB taxonomy): Bacteria > Myxococcota > B64-G9 > B64-G9 > B64-G9 > JAAZNF01. Next base: position 31,932 of record CAZLNM010000053.1, on the reverse strand, counting down.
GGTTCTCCTTCGGCGACGAGCGCATCGGCCAGGGCCGCGACGCCGCCTGCGAGCTGCTCTCCGGGCAGCCCGAGCTGCTCGGGCGCATCGAGGACAAGATCCGCGAGCTGCACGGCATGGTGCCGAAGGCCCCGCCCGCGCCGCCGGCCGCCGAGGACTCGAAGGACGCGCTGGCCGAGGCGCCGGCCCCCACCGGCTCGGGTCGCGAAGAAAAACGCCGCCGCAAGGAAGCGCGTTCGTAAGCGAGCTTTTTTTCAGGCCGCAGATTCGATTGGGTCGGGTCGGAGAGCCAACAGGGAACGAGGGGCGGGGGTGATTCGATTGAACCATCGTGGATCTTGTCGTGGCGCGGCGCGCAAGGCGGGTCCTCCATGCAGCGGAGCTGGCTCTGCGGCGAGCAGTCAGGAAGACCCGCCGCAAAGCAGCCGCGGCCATTAGATTGGTTTCGGAAAGAAAAGAATTGAGTTGCGGTCAGGACCGAAGGCCCTTGACGGCATGAGCCCAGAGAAGGCCATCTCAGTGATTCACACAGGGACCGGGAACCGTTGGCAGCCAAGGTCGGGCGGGGGAAAAGCCAGGGCTCGCCGGCAGTTCAGTCGAACAGCGAGAACACGTCGCTCGCCTCGAAGCCGCGGGAGAGCAAGAAGCGCTGGGCCTTGCGCCGCAGGGCCGCATCGCAGCCGTCGGCGAAGAGCGCCTCCCCGTAGCGGGCCAGGGCCAGCTCGCGCATGATCTCTTGCGCCGAGCGCTCCCCGTAGGCCCGGGCCACCGCCGCCTCCGCCAGCTCGCGCTCGATCCCGCGCCGGCGCAGATCCTGGCGCAGCCGCCGCGGGCCGAAGCGGCGTCCCGTGCCCAGCGCACGGGCGCGCTGCTCGGCGAAGGCCATATCGTCGATGAGCCCGGTCTCGACGAAGCGCTGCACCAGCCGCTCCACCACCGGCCGCGGGTGGCCGGCGCCGACCAGGCGCTCGACGAGTTCGTGCCGGCTGCGGGCGCGCACCGAAAGCAGCCGTAGCGCCCGGGCCCGGGCGCGCTCGGTCTCGTCCAGCGCGCAAGACGGCGGCTCGCCGCCGCTCACGCCTTCTTGCACCCCACCCCGCTTCGGCGGTTCGCGGTAGCCTCCGCGCGCGCGCTCAGACCGGTTCCGAAATATCCGCGCCATGAATTGCTCTCGGCAGGAGCGAAACGGGCTCGGGTGGATGCCGTTCGGGCATGAGCCTCAGAAACGCTCGATGGGAATGTCGCCGCCGGCGGTGGGGGGAGCCTCCGGGGCCGGCGTCGATCCGCCCGGAGCGGCGGGTCCGCCACCGCCGCCTCCCCCTCGCTCGAACTGGTCCCACTTGGAGTCGGAGGTGGAGGCGATGCCCGACACGCGCAGGGCGAAGTCGTCCGGGTTGCTGCACTGGCGCAGCGCCTCGTCGTAGGTGATCAGCCCCTGCTTGAGCAACGCCATCAGGGCCTGGTCGAAGGTCTGCATTCCGTAGGTGATGTTGCCCTGGGAGATGGCGTCGGGGATCTCCTTGGTGCGATCCTTGTCCTCGATGAGCTCGCGCACCCGGGCGGTGCTGAGCAGGATCTCCAGCGCCGCCACCCGGCCCCGGCCGTCGGCCCGCGGCATGAGGCGCTGCGAGATGATGGCCCGCAGCACCGCGCCGAGCTGCAGGCGCACCTGCTTCTGCTGATAGGGCGGGAAGACCGCGATGATGCGGTTGATGGTCTCGGTGGCGTCCAGGGTGTGCAGGGTGCTCATCACCAGGTGGCCGGTCTCGGCGGCGAGGAGCGCCGTCTCGATGGTCTCGAGGTCGCGCATCTCGCCCACCAGGATCACGTCCGGGTCCTGGCGCAGGGCGCTCTTCAGGGCCTGGGCGAAGCTGGTGGTGTCCACGCCCACCTCGCGCTGGTTGATGATGGAGCGCTTGTCGCGGATGAGGAACTCGATGGGATCCTCGATGGTCATGATGTGGCAGGTCTGGTTGGTGTTGATGTGGTCGACCAGGGCCGCCAGGGTGGTGGACTTGCCGGAGCCGGTGGTGCCGGTCACCAGGATGAGCCCGCGTTCCTCCAGGGCGATCTTCTCCAGCACCTTGGGCAGCAGGAGCTGCTCGATGGTGAGGATCTTGAAGGGGATCACCCGGAACACGATGCCGATGGTGCCGCGCTGCTGGAAGACGTTGACGCGGAAGCGCCCCAGTCCCGGCACGCCGTAGGCGAGATCGAGCTCGTTCATCTCCTTGAAGCGCTCTTTCTGGTAGTTGTTCATGATGCCGAAGGCCATGCGGCTGATGTCCTCGGGGGGCAGCCGCCGCGCGTCCTTGAGCGGCACCAGCTTGCCGTCGATGCGAAACATGGGCGGTAGGCCGGCCTTGAGGTGGATGTCCGAGGCCCCGCCCTTCATGGCCACGGTCAGGATATCGTTGAGCTCCATGAATTCCTCCGCGAGCGATGCCCAGTGGCGACACGCCGAAATCGCACAGAAGGTACCACGCGGGCGGGCCGGCGGCAAGGCGGACGGCGCGGCGAATTGACACTCCGCGCCGGCTCCGGTAGCGTCGCCGCAGGAATGGCGAGGGCATGATCCGATTCTGGAAGGTCCACGGCCTGGGCAACGACTTCGTGCTCTTCGACGCCTACCGCGGCGGCGAGCGCGTTTCGTCGCGCCGGGCGGTGGCGCTGTGCGACCGGCACACCGGCATCGGGGCGGACGGGGTGCTCACCCTGCTGCCGGGGCGGGCGGCGCCCTTCCGCATGCACCTCTATAACGCCGACGGCTCCGAGGCCGAGATGTGCGGCAACGGCATCCGCTGCCTGGCGCGCCACATCGTCGAGGCCGGCTACCACCCGGGCCCGGCGGTGCCGATCGAGACCGGCGCCGGGGTGCGTTCCTGTGTCGTGGAAAAGAGAGCGGGCGGAGAGGTCCAGGTGACGGTGGAGATGGGCGTGGCGCGCTTCGAGCGCAGCGCCGTTCCCATGGCGGGCCGCGGCGAGTTCGTGGGCGGGAGCATTCGGGCCGGCGGGCGCGAGTTTGTCGCCACCGCGCTCAGCCTGGGCAACCCCCACCTGGTGATCTTCGGCAGCGCCGACGAGGCGCTGGCCGCGCACTTCGGCCCGCTCCTCGAGCGCCACCCGGATTTTCCGCAGCGGGTGAACGTGGGCTTCGCCGAGATGGAGGGGCCGCGGCGGGTGCGCCTGCGGGTGTGGGAGCGGGGCTGCGGTCTCACCCGGGCCTGCGGCACGGGCGCCTGCGCGGCCGCGGCCACCGGGGTGCGCCTCGGGCTGCTTGCGGCCGGCGAGCCCATCGAGGTGTGGCTCCCCGGAGGCGCGCTGCGGATCACCGTGCCCGCGCTGGATGCGCCGCTGCTCATGGCCGGGCCGGCCGAGGTGGTCTTTCGCGGGGAGCTGGAGTAGCCGCCCATGGCCGAGATCCGCATCCTCCTGGTCGACGACGAGGAGTTCTACCTCAAGGTGTTCTCCGACATGCTGGCGGGCCGCTCCTGCCGGGTGTTCACCGCCAGGAGCGCCGAGGAGGCCCTGGGCGTCCTCACCCGCGAGACGGTGGACGTGATGCTCACCGACCTCGTCATGGAGGGCATGGACGGGCTGGCGCTGGCCGAGCGGGTGCGGGCGCTCTATCCCTGGGTGGACGTGGTGGTCATCACCCAGCGGGACGACGTGCGCCTGGCGGTGCGCAGCATGAAGATGGGGGTGTTCGAGTACCTGGTGAAGCCGGTGGACCGGGACGAGCTGCTGCTCACCCTGGACCGGCTGCTCGAGCGCCGCCGCCTGCAGGACCGCCAGAACAAGTTGCTCGACGAGAGCCTGGAGTACCTGCAGGCCCAGACGGTGTACCGCCGCTGCCTGGACATCCTGTCCACCCTGGACTTCGAGACCCTGTGCGAGATGATCCTGCGCCACCTGTGCCAGGCCACCGGGGCCCAGGGGGGTCTGCTGTGGCTGTGCGCGCCCGAGACGCGCCCCGGCGTGGCCGAGGCCTTCCACCTGGCGGGCTACCGCGGATTGGTCACGCCGCAGGAGTATCCCAGCACCGTCGCCCCGGCGCAGGCGGCGTTGCGGGAGTCGCTGGCCGGCGGCCGGCCGTTCTTCGCGGATCCGGCGGCGGTGCTGGAGATGCCGCGGCGCGCCTCGGCGGAGGCGCTGTTCATCCCGCTCTTGGCCGACGAGCGGCCGATCGGGCTTCTGCTGATGCTGGACAAGCTGCGCGAGGACTTCTCGGAGCGCGACCAGAACATCGCCGCCACCATCGCCCAGTTCTCGGCCATCGCGCTCAAGAACTCGCGCCGCTTCCAGGCGCTGGAGCGGATGGGAGTGCGCGATCCGGGCACCAGCGCCTTCAACCTGTCGTACTTCATCGACTACGCCGGCAAGGAGATCTACAAGGCCCGGCGCTATGGCCGCGCCTTCTCTCTGGTGCACCTTGTGCTGGACCGCTTCGACTTCTTGCGCGAGCACCTTCGGCCGGAGGTGTGCCACCAAATCACGCAGAAGCTCTCCGCCTGTCTCGGCCGGGTGGTGCGCGACTCCGACGTGTTGGCGCGCGTGGCGGACCCGGAGTACTACGTGCTGCTGCCGGAAACCGACGCCATGGGCGTGCGCAGCTTCATCCGGCGGAACCAGGAGGCCTTCGACGCGGACGCCTTCCTGGGCCGGATGGCGCGCGACTACGGGCTGTCGCTCACCCAGGGAGCCGCCACCTTCCCCCAGGACGGCGAGGACTTCGATGAGCTGCTGGCCACTTGCCGCGAGGAGATGAACCGCGCCCGCGCCAGCGTGTACCGCAAGCTGCGCCTGGCGGACCGGGGGTTCTGGGACGCGGTGAGCCTCCTGCTCGGCTCTCCGGACGACTATCGGGTCGAGTTGCCCCGGGCCAGCGAGGCCTACCGGCTCTCGGAGGCCGAGGATGGCGGCTCCGCGCACCTGCTGTTACCCGAGCCGACCTTCCTCGGCATCGAAGAGCAGGTGGCCCTGCAGGCCGCCGATCTCCCCGAGCGGCGCGCCTTGCTGTACTCGCTGGGCGGGGCGCTGGGGGGCGAGCCGCGGCCGCTGGAGCGCATCCTGGACCGCAGCGAGCGCGCCCGCGGTTACCTCATCGGGCGCCGCGCGGGCGACGAGCGCCATGAGGCCCACCCGGCCATCACCCGGGTGGCCGTGGACGACGAGAACGTCGACCGCTACCGCATCCTGCTGGTGCTGGCCGAGCACCTGAGCTACGCCTGCCTGGGGGCGAATTTCGAGCCGGGAGCGTTGTGCGCGTTCCACAGTTGCGATCGCACCTTGGTGGAGGGGTTGGTGACCAAGCTGCAGGCGCAGTACAACTTCCAGAGGCAGTTCTGGCCATGAGCCGCCGGCTGATCCTCATCGCCGATCCCGATCGGCGCGTGCTCAAGGAGCTGGGCAACGCCCTGCACGATCAGGGCTATGAGGTCCGGGCCGCCCGTGACGGCAGCCGGGCGTTGGAGAAGACCATCCTGGTTCGACCCGACCTGGTGCTGTTCGACGCCGCCTGTCCGCTGATCGGCGCGCGCAAATACATCCAGATCCTGCGCAGCAACCCCCGCACCGAGCACATCCCGGTGGTGATCCTGGGCGGGGCCGAGGTCGACGAGAGCGGCCCGTGGGGCTACCGCGAGGCGCTGATCCGCAAGCCCTTCAACACCGACGAGGTCACCTCGCTGGTGGCCAGCATCCTGCGCAAGATGGCCACCGCCCGCGAGGTGCGCGAGGGGGGCCAGAAGATCGCCGGCTCGCTCAACCAGATCTCTTTGGTCGATCTGTTGCAGATCTTCCATCTCAACAAGAAGACCGGGGAGCTCAGCCTCTCCAGCCGCGCCGGCGAGGGGCGGGTCTTTGTGCGAGAGGGGAGCGTGGTCCACGCCGGCACCGGGCGGCACCGCGGCGAGAAGGCCCTGTTCCGGCTGCTCCAGTGGCGCGAAGGCAGCTTCACCTTCGACGCCGGCCGGACCACCTCCGACGCCAACATCCGCCGCGGCACCGATCTGCTGCTTCTGGAGGGCGCCCGCCAGGCGGACGAGTTCGCGCGGCTGCGGGCCGAGCTTCCGCCCCACCCGGTCCGGCTGCGGGCGGTGGCCGAGCGGGCCAGCCGCTTCGAGGGGTTGCACCCGGCCACCCAGGAGATCCTGCGCTTGCTCGAGTTCTACCAGACGGTGGACGACCTCATCGAGCACGCCCGGGTCAGCGACTTCGAGGCCTGCCGGGTGATCCGCACCCTGTTGGACAAGGGCGTGTTGCGGCCCGAGGAGGCGTCCGGTCCCGCCGGCACGGAGGAGGCCGCGCCGCTGCTGCCCCAGGACCAGCTCTTCGAGCTGCGGATGCGGCTCTCGGGCGGCATGCCGGGCGCCCAGCCCACGCGCGCGCGAATCGCGCTGCTCTCTTCGGACGGGGCGCTGGCGCGGGAGTTCGCCGCCGGGTTGGCCCGCCTGCCGGGCTGCGAGCCGGCCGACATGCCCCGGGTGCTGGAGCTGGGGTTCGGCCTGCTGGGGGGCGTCGTGCTCAGCGAGAACGTGCGGGTCGAGGTGGTGCTGCTTCCCGCGGAGCGCGCGCTGCGGCCGCTGTGGGGGCCGCTGCGCACCGGGGCCTGCGCGGCGATCGCGCTGCGCCCGAGCGGCGATCCGGCGGCCGTGTACCGGCTGGATGCGCTGGTGCAGGAACTCGTCGCCCGGGGTCTTCCCGTGGTCGGGGCCGGCCCGGAGCGGGCGTCCCAGGTGCGGACCATCCTGGCGGACGCGCTCGGCCGGGTGCTCTCGGCTCGTGGCGGGTGAGGGGAGCGACGGCCGCGGCTACAACATCATGGCCGCCGCCCCCGCCAGGGAGTAGATCGGTCCGAACCCGAGCAGCAATCCCAGAAGATCCAGCAGCGACCCCAGCAGCACCAGGGTGAGCACCAGCAGCGCCGCGCCCAGCAGCACCCGGCCCACGATCCGCGCCGGGCTGGCGGGCGCGCTGGTGGCCCGGGCGCGGAAGCGGCTCCAGAGCGTGCGCGCCCACTCCGCCAGCGTCTGCCCGATCCGGCGCAGGCCGTGGCGCTGCCAGATCACCGCCGCGATCCCGAGCAGCAGACCGAACAGGATGGCCAACACGCCGCCGGCCCAGTGCAGCGGCCACAACACGCCCAGGCCCACGACCACACCGGCCCAGAAGGGCACTCGCGAGGGCGGCGCGGTGAAGCGGAGGGACAGCAGCAGCAGGGCCGCGCCGAGCACCGCCGCCAGCAGCAGCCAGGCGGGAATGCGCAGCCAGCCGCGGGCGTAGGCGAAGCTCACCTCGACCGGGTGCTCCGCCGTCATCCAGTAGCGGGAGTACGAGAGCTCGGTGCCCGAGCGATCCACGTTCAGGCGCACCGGCATGGCGCCCGCGTCACCGCCGCCTCCGGCTAGGCCGCCGTCCAGGGCCACCGGGCCGGCGGAGACGCCGGTGCCGAGGGCGTTCATGCGTTGGGGGGCCGGGTTCCAGGTGCCGTGCCCCACCGCCTCCTGCGGCTCGATGTCGCCCTTGAGGCGGCCATAGATATTGCGCGAGGGGGCGTACACCTGCCAGGCCAGCGAGGACACCGGCAGGTCGATTGCGGGCAACGCCAGCGATACCCGGCCGAACCAGCCCAGCTCGCCGACCTGGGTGCGCATCGAGACCCGCAGGTGGAAGGGCCGCAGCCGCTCGCCGCCGGTGGAGCGCTTGAGGGGGAGGACGATGCGTCCTTTCTCGTCCTGGCTGGGCCGCACCGGCCGGCCGTCCAGGGTGGCCGACAGCACCTCCGTCCCCGCGGGCAGGGTCAGGTTGAGGTTGTGGCGCAGGCGGTTGCGCAGGGTGATGGTCATCTCGGTCTGGACCGTCCCCTCGGAGGAGACCTGGCTCACCGCGCGCACCCGGTCCACCGAGCCGGTGAAGGGCTCCTTCTCCGGCAGGCGGCTCAGCCCCAGGCGGATGCGGGCCGCGGGCGTCAGCACGTGGTAGGCCTTGAGGATGGGGCTCACCGCCCCGGCCAGCATCTCCCCCGGCAGCAGGCGCACGTCCACCGGCTCGGCCTGCTGGACCTGGAGCTCGGTGAGCTGGAGCTTGCCGGGCACCTCCACCGCCACCCAACCGTACTGGCGATCCACGCCCAGGCACTGCGGCAGCGGCAGATCGATTTCCTCGCTGCCCTTCTGGATTTCCCGGTGCAAGCGGAGCGAGATCTCGTAGGCGTTGCGGATGGGGAAGGCGGTCTCGCCGCGCAGGATGGTGCCTTCCGGGGTCGTCTCCTGCACGTAGTGGAAGGCGCCCTCGCCGTCGGCGGCCACCACCCGCAGGCCGGCCGGGATGCGCAGGGCGAACTCCTTGGTGGAGGCGTACAGGATGCGGTAGCGCACCACCGAAAAGACGTCCAGGGTTCCCTCGTCGATGGACACCAGGTTCATGGTGTCCGCCGACACCTTGGCCGGGCGGCCGGCCTCTTCCCCGATCTCCTTGAAGCCGACCAGGTGGATGCGGGTGGTGGGGCGCAGCGTGGCGTTCAGCAGGGTGCCCCCGCCCGCGGGCGAGGCGGCCGACTGGATGGCGGCGTCGATCTTGGGCTCCAGGCCCGCCACCGGGAAGCGGCAGGAGAAGCGGGTCACCGGGGTGCGGGCCACCAAGAAGTCGTACTCGATGGCGCCGCGGGGTTTACGGTTGGGGACCAGAAGGTCGAGTTCCACCGTGACCTCGCCGGTGCGCTGGGTGACCCACACGTGGTAGCCGTTCTGGCTGGAGACCGGGATGGGCTGGCCGCCCACCGTGGCTCGCGCCAGCACCGCGCCGTCTCCGACCAGGGGGACGACCTTCCACTTGTCGGGCCGGCCCAGCGTGACCTGGAGGGTGAGGTGCAGAGAGAGCGCGCCGGGCCGCGCCTCGCCGCGGTAGTCCGCGGCGCCCAGCACCACCGCCGGGGCCTTGCGCTTGGACTCCTTCTCGACCAGGGCCTGGATCTTCTGGCGCAGCTCCTCGAACACCTTGAGCGGCACCACCACCGGGGGCTCGGCCGCGACCGCCGGGGGCACGCCGCCGTAGCCGCTACCATAGCCGCCGCCCCCGTAGCCCTTGCCCGTGGCGCCCATGCCCAATCCGTAGTGGCCCGCTTCCATGCGGGCCGCGGCCGGGGCGGCCTGTGGCGCGTACTCGTTCTGGTCCATGATGTTCTTGAACTGGATGTCGCTGGCTTGCCGCCCGAAGCTTCTCGTCTGTTCTTCGAGGGCGGGTTCGGGCTCGGGCGCGGCCTGCACCGGCGCCGCGTTGTCCAGGCTGAAGGTCTGGACCTGGGGGACGATCCCCTGGTTGGGCATGACGTTGCTCGCGTACTGCGGCGGCTCCTCGTCGGCGGCGTATTCTTCCGCTGCCGGCTCGGCGTAATCTTCCTCCTCTCCTTCTTGGGGAAGGGCCACGCTCGGGACGAGCAGGGCACATAGCGCAAACAGCAGGACGCGGCAGGTGTAGGTGAGGTTACGCATGGGCCACCTCCTGCCGGCGCAGGCGTTCCTTGCGGCGCCACCACAGGTACAGCACCACCGCGGCGGTGGTGGAGAGCAGCAGCGGGAACAGCAGCACGAACCACAGGATCACGCAGCAACCGACCAAAAAGGCCAGGTTGCGCAGGGTCACGATCTCGACGACGCGCCACGGCTCCCAGGCGATGCGGCGCAGGCCTTGCCAGAAGGGCCGGCCGCGCATCCACAAGAGCGAGAGCAGGAGCGCCAGATCGACGCCCCACAGGATGCGCCGGTGGACGCCGTTGAAGTAGTACCCCGCGAGGAGCAGCAAGAGCAGCACGACTCCGGCGCCGATGAAGCGGCCGAGGTTGCGCCGCCCGTGGAGCAGCAACAGCCCCAGGGCCAGCGGCAGCAGCAGCGAAAGCCATCGCGCCGCGGTGCCGAAGGCCTGGTCGGCGTAGGTGACCTGGATGCGCGGCACCTCGCGGCCGAGCAGCGCCCGCTTGAAGCGGTAGCGCTCGCCCACCAGCGGGAAGCTCGACAGCACCACCTCGGAGGAGGCCTGGCGCCCGCTCTCGGAGTAGTAGAGATCCTTTCGCAACTTGAGCACGCTGACGTACCCCCCGCCGGCGAAGGCGTTGCGCTCGAACAGGGCCCGGTACAAGAAGTCGCGCACCCGCCGGAAGTGGTCGTAGCGTACGTGGGAGTACTGGGCCAGGTTGGCGTCGAAGGACAGCGCCTCCAGGTGCTCGGGCAGGTACAGGTGCCACACCGCCTTCTGCACCTCCACGTCCAGGCTGGGGAGCACAAGCTCCCGCCGGCCGAAGCTTCCCAGGGCCAGCCGTTCGCGCCGGTAGGCCAGCTCGATGACGAAGTTGCTCTCCTCCACGTTTACGTCGGTGGAGGCCGGGATGCGCAGCTGCTGGCCGACGTACAGGCCGTCGGCCGAGGAGAGCTGGTCGCGGTTGCCCTCCAGGATACGGCGGAATTCATTGGGGTTGCCGAAGTAGAAGTTGGCGATCTCGGACAGCGTCTCGTCCGGGCGCACCACGTGCAGCCGGGTCTGGTTGCGGCCCACCTTCTCGCTCTGGCGCAGCGGGAAGAGCAGCGCCTCCTCGGCGCCGCTGCCGGTGACGGCCGGGCGCACCGGCCGACCCTCGAGCTGGGAGTGGGTGAGCACGGCGCCTTCGGGGAGCCGCACCGTCAGGTACTGGCGCCGGTTGTTGCGCACCCGCAACTTCAGCTTGGTGATCTCGGTGCCGTCCTCGATCAGCACCGAGGAGGCCTCCAGCTCGTCGATCACCGTGCTGAGCAGGGTCACGTCCTGGTTGCGGGTCACCGCGAGCGAAAGGCGCGGTGGTTTCGAAAAGGCGAAGCCGAGCAGCAGCGGGCTCTGGGTGAGATCGGTGAGCTCGGGCGGGAGCTCTCGCTGAGACAGCTCGCGCACCTCCGCGTCACGCTCGGCCACCTGGACGTTGTAGCCGGCCGGGGCCAGGATCCCCAGGTTGCCGGTGAAGGTGGCCTCCGGCGGCGGCAGCGGTAGCCTGAGCGAGAGCGGCTTGCCCTCCTCGGTCTGGAACTGGAAGCGGACCGAGAAGCGCATGTGGCGCTCGACCAGGTAGCGCAGCAGCACGTTGAGCCGGGTGCCGTTCGCCGCGGGGCTCGACGCCGCGCCGGATTCCACTGCCCATTGCAGCACCGCCCCGCCATCGACGCTCACCACGTCCAGGCCCTCGGGCACGACAAGCTCCAGGCGGTCCAGCTCGCCCTGCAGCACGTCGACGTCGAACACCGCCAGCCCGTCCACCATGGCCTCCTGCAAGGTGAGCAGCACCTGCTCGCGGAACTCGGTCTGGACCTTCTCGCGCGAGCGGTGGGTGAGCTTGCGGTTCCAGGAGAGCGACATCCGCCCGCTGGCGTCCAGCGCGCCCTCGACGCGGGTGCCGCCGGGCGCGGGGTCGGCGGAGATGATGGCGCCGCGCGCGAGCCTGGCCTCGATGTCCGATTCCGGGATCAACACCGAGACGCGGGTGACCCCGGCGGGCGGCAGGGAGAACGAGAGCAGGCGGGCGAAGCGGTCCTGCTCCCGGCCCCAGAAGAAGCGCGCCCGCAGCTCGTGCACCCCGGGCTGGTCCACGCCCACGGTGTACATGCCGCCCTCGGCGAGCAGCGAGGTGGTCTTTCCGTCCAGGGCCACCTCGCCCATGGCCGCGCCCGCGTCCAGCACCGGCACGCGCACGTGACCCCGGGTGTCCTCCACGGCGAAGCGGTAGGTGAGGGTCCCCGAGAACAGCCCCTTGCGGAAGCTGCCCTCGATCTCGCGCTCGATGGCGCTGACCGCCACCGGCGCGTTCTCGGGTTTCTGGGCCGCCTCCAGCCGGTCGCGCATGGCCTGCCACATGGAGAGCGGCAGGGTGACCTTGCCGGTCTCCTCGGCGAAAGAAACTCCGCTGAAAACAAGCGGAAGGAGCAGCAGGAGCCACAAGGTACGCTGGGTCATGGGAACCCTCCTGGTCGGATCCGAACCATAAGACGGATGACTTGCAGAAAGATCTGGCGGGAGGATAGCACAAGAAAAAAAAAGAAGGCTAGGGAAAGGGAAAACCCTTTTCAGGTCCGTCGTAAACCATCATAATGGGTGGCACCGCCGACGAGGACGCGATGAGCCGGATCTCGACAATTTTTCTTGCGGCGACCGTGGTGGCGTGTCTGGGAGCGGTCCCCGTCCTGGCGCCGGGGTGCTCCTCGCGGGAGGCCGAGGATCTCGACGTCGGCTTCGAGGAGGTGGACGGGGCGGCGGACGACGGCGGGCCGAACCCCGACGACGGGGGCGGGCCCGCGGACGACGGCGCCGCGCTGCCCGATGACGGAGGCGTCTTGTCGGACGACGGCGGCGGCGCGGCGGACGAGGAAGAGCCGGCGGGGGACGACGGCGGCGGCCTGGAAGACGACGGCGGGTCGGGCGAGGACGACGGGGGGCCGATAGCGGACGATGGCGGCGCGGACCTCGACGACGGGGGCGGTTTTTCGGACGACGGCGGCGGCACGGAGGATGACGGGGGCTTTTCAGAAGACGACGGGGGAGGCGCAGCGGACGACGGCGACCCGTCCTTTGACGACGGTGGGCCCTCGGACGGTGACGGGGCGCAACCCGGCGTTGCGTTCCGCGCGGTGTTCTCCACCCGGCCGGCGGACAACAGCCGGGACTACACCGTGGAGGACGCCATCGTGGATCTCATCCAGCGCGCCGCGCCCGGCTCGCGCCTCCGGGTGGCCATGTACACCTTCACCCGCGACCGGGTGGCGGACGAGCTGGTGACCGCCTACGGGCGCGGAGTGGACGTGCGGGTGCTCCTCGACGGCGGCGCGGGCGATCTGCTCGGCAGCGAGGTGGGCACGCTCCAGGCGGGGCTCGGCATGGACCGGGTCCACCTGTGCGACGCCCCGGGGACGGCCTGTGTCGGCACCGGTATCATGCACCACAAGACCTTCTTGTTCTCGCGCCTTGCCGACGGGACCGAGAACGTGGTGCTCCAGGCCTCGCAGAACCTCACCAGCCTCCAGCTCAACCTGCACAACAACGCGGTGATCGTCTCGGGCGACGCGCGCCTCTTTGCCAGCTACGAGCGGGCCTTCGAGGATCTGTGGGCCGACGTCGAGAACGAGTACTACTACCACTACGACAACGGCGACGGGCCGACACGGGTGTACTACTTCCCCAAGGGGAGCGGGGCCGACCCGGTGGTCTCCATCCTCAACAGCGTCTCTTGCGACTCGAGCTCGCGCATCCGGGCGCTCACCGCCTTCTTCACCGACGCGCGCCTGGCCGTGGCGCAGGCCCTGGTGGCGCGCCGGCAGGCCGGCTGCGACGTGGCGGTGGTGGCCAGCACCGCCGAGAGCAACCTGGGTACCCAGGTGGAGAGCACGCTGACCGCGGGCGGGGTGACGCTGGTCCCCTACCCGGAGCGCAGCGGCGGCTGGACCATCCACTCCAAGATCCTGCTCATCGACGCCCCGTTCGAGGGCTCGGCGGAGCACCGGCGGCTGGTCTTCTGCGGCTCGCACAACTGGACCGGGCCGGCGCTGTGGAGCAACGACGAGACCATGCTGCGCATCGAGGACGACGATGTCTTCCAGGCGTACCTCGACGACTGGGCCCGCACCCGCGCGGCGGCCGACCGGCCCTGATGCCGTACCATCGCTACCGCGAGAGCGCGGCCGGCCCGCCGAAGAGCGCCCGCAGGGGCGGGGCGCGCCGTGCGGAGGCGGAGGGTTCGAGCGGCGGATCGTCCGCAGGTGCGGACGCTTTTTTGGCGCAACGGGCCGGGTCGAGGCGCAGCGTAAGCCCGCCCTCCCCGCCCACCAGCGCCTCGCCGCTCGGCAGCCAGGCGACCGCGCCCAGGAAGCGATCCACCCCCGCGCGGCAGTCGCGAAAGGTCCGGCCGCCGTCCTCGGACAGCCAGGCCGCGCCCGCGCGCCCCACGGCCAGGCCCCGCTCGCCGCGCTCGTCGAAGGCCACCGCGTAGAACTCCTCGCCGCTCCCGCCGCTCACGCGGGTAAAACTCCGCCCGTCGTCCTCCGAGCGGAAGATGCTCCCGCCGTCCCCCACCGCCACCCACACCCCTTCCGCGGCCGGCGCCACGTCGTACAGCCAGTCGGCGAGCGGCGAAAAATCCACCGGCGAAAAATTCTTGCCGTCCGTGGAGCGCGCCAGGTACGCCCAGTACCCCGCCGCCATCCAGGTCCCCCACGCGGACCGTGAGACGGCGGCGCCCTGCGCGCGCACCCCGTAGGAGGCCATGAAGGACACGTCCGAAAACGTCTGGCCGCGATCCTCGCTGGCGACCCCGGACCAGTAGCCGGTCCCGACAAGACGCGCCTCGCCGCAGGAGACTCCGTTGAGGTGGCTGTAGCCCATCATCGGCTCGCCGGGTTCGGGGATGGCGGGCCGCTGGGCCCAGCTCGCCCCGCCGTCCAGGGACACCGCCGCCGCGCCGCCGCCCACGGCCAGCCCGAAGCCGTCTTGGGTGAGGCACAGCGAGGTCCAGGCGCGGCGCGGGAAGGCCGCCGGCCCGGTCACCTCCACCTGTCTCCAGCCGCCAGCGGCGTCCCGGCGCCACAGCCCCGCCCGGCCCCCCGCGGCCAGCAGCGAGCCGTCGGCGAGCGGAGCGAAAGCGAGCAAGGGCTCGGCCGTCCCGACATCCTCAGCGGTCCAACCGACCCGCAACGCCCCGGGGTCCGGCCGCAATCCGCCATCCAAAAAGTCCCACATCTCCGGATACATCCATCCGTACAGCTCATGGCCGGCGTCCGTCTCGCGTACCCAGATCTGGTCGGCCGGGACAGATGCGGCCGAGAGCAGGTTCATGAGGTTGTCGTGGTAGGCCCACATGTAGTCCCGAAACCCGGTGAGCAAAGCCAGGCGCGCGCGGGTGTGCGGAACCGACGAGACGCTCCAGGCTCCGCCGCCGACGAATCCATAGCCCGAGAAGGGGCTGGCCGGGTCGGCGAGCAGCACCGCGGTCTGGTTGGTGCCCGAGGAGAACCCCATCACATGGAGCCGGCCGGGGTCCAGGTTGTAGCGGGAGCCGAGGTCCGAAAGCAGCGCCAAGATGAACCGGCGGTTGCGCTCCGGGTCGCCGCGGTTCTGGTCCCAGCGGTAGATGCGCTGGCCGTTCTCCAGGCTGAAGCGGGAGCGGGGCCGGAGCAGGATGAACCCCCGGCGGTCGGCCGTGGCCACCGCCTCGGCGAGCCCGTAGGTCTCCTCGGGAAAGTCGCCGGCCGTGCCGTGCAGATCGACGAGCAGGGGCGCGGGGGCAGCGCAGTCGTAGCCCGCCGGGACGTAGAGGAAGTAGGCCCGCTCCTCGCCGTCGATGGAAAAGCGCTGATCGCGAAACGTCCCCGCCGCTCCTTGGCAGGGCCGCTCGTCCGCCCCCGCGTCGAGGCCGCCGTCCGCGCCGGCGTCGGAGGCGGCGTCTGGCCCGGCATCCGTCCCGGCGTCCAGCGCCGAGTCTCCGCCGCCATCGCCTTGCGCGTCCTGTCCGGCGTCCGCTCCCACATCCGCGCCCGCGTCGGCAGGCGCGCCGCCACCCGCGCAGGACACGCTCAGAAAGACCGCGGCAACAAAGACTCCCGGCAGCAAGAATCGGCCGTTCATCGATTTCATTTTCGGTCTCATCGGTCGATCTCCTGGTCCACAGGGTCGTGGTTCAGAAGATCGACCGGGCGAGCGCGCCAAAATGGGAAGTGTCTATTCGAGGAACCGGATCATGTGCCACACCCGCTCGCGCCAGGCGATCTCGTTGTGTGGCGCGTCGGGCTCGAGGTAGTAACACACGTCCACGTTCTCGGCGCACGGCTGGTTGGGCGGCGCGTCGGACACCGAGAACCCCTTGGCCTGGAGGAGATTGCGGACCTCCAGGGTGTCGGCGGCCCCGTCGGCGTTGCTCGACACGTCTCCGCCCGAGTCGAGGTAGATGGGGAGATCCAGCCGGCCCGGCAAGGCGCTCACCTGATCGTGCACCGCTTGTTGCGAATCCTGGCACACCCAGAAGGCGCCGGAGAGCGAGCCCACCCCGCGCCGGAAGAGCTCGGGGTGCCGGAGAGCGATGAACATGGAGATGGTCCCGCCCAGCGACGAGCCGGCGATGGCGCGCTGCGCAGGATCGATGCGGTAGGCGTCCTCCATGAGCGGCATCACCACCTCGAGCACGAAGCGCTCGTAGGCCTCGGCCTTACCGCCGAAGGGCTCGCCCTGGCTGGTGTCGAGGCACGGGGTGTACTCGTCGAGGCGCGCGGCGGTGTTGGCGATCCCCACCACGAAGAAGGGCGCGACGTTGCCGAAGACGATCTCCTGGTCCGCGGCCAGGTTGACCTGCCAGCCGCCGCTTCCGAAGCAGCAGCTGCTATCATCGAAGATGTTCTGGCCGTCGTGCATGTAGATCACGGGGTAGGTCCGCGCCTCCTCGGGCCGGTAGTTGGCGGGGACGTACACGAAGAGGTCGCGCGCGTTGCCGAGCTCGGCCGAGGAGACGCCGGGCCACCATTCCAGGTGACTGCGGTTGCTGCCGGGGATGTTGGCCACCGAGTTCTTTTGGTCGGGGTTGCCGGCGAAGTCGTCGTAGGCGAAGGCGCGGTTGGCCGGATCGAGCTTCCAGGCGTCGTCGATCACCAGCTTGTATTCGGAGTAGCGCCCCGGGAGCGAAGAGCGGCGCGCCCACGCGTTCAGGCCGCACAGGCGCTCGAGCGCCTCGCCCGTCCAGGCGTTGAACTCGCCGGCGACCGTGACGGACGACGCCGGTCCCGCGTAAACGAAGATCGCCTCGGTGAGCCCCGGGCAGGGGGCCTTCTTCTCGGTCGCGATCAGTTCCACCGCCTGCGCGAGGCGCGCCGATTTCTCCGGGGCGCAGCGCTGCGGGTCGTCGAGCAGCGAACTCAGGCAGGCGCAGGCGGACATCCCGGCGCAGGGGTCCGAAGAGCCGTCGCCAGCGCCGTCGCCGCCGTCTCCTTCGCCACCGCCGTCGGTGCCGTCCTGTGCATCATCTCCATCCGTGGCGTCCGCGCTGCCGTCGTTTCCGCCCGCGTCCGGCCCGGCATCGCTGCCGTCGTCCGTGGCGCCCCCGTCGCCGCCCGCGCCGGGGCTCGAACACGCCGCAAAGAGCGCCAATCCCAGCCAGAGGAGAACCTTCTGAGACATGAGAAACCCTCCAGGGCCACGGCGCCGTCAGGGTAACATTTTTCCACATCTTGCGCGAATGCGTCGCTGGCATGTGCCGGCGCTGTTTCGCCCGTCGCGGTCCCATGGTACGTTCGGCCGTGCGCCGCGCTCGCCGCGGGGCCGGCGGAGAGTCGAACCGCAATCCATGCCCGCAGGAGGAGACACGCATGCGGATCATGCTCGTAAGTTTCGTGGCGCTATTGTGGCTCTCGGCTCTCGCCTGCTCCCGGCGGCCGGCCGATCCGTGCGCCGCGCCGGACAAGGAACCTTCCGCCAGCCTGGCGTGCCGCCTCGGGGATCGCCACGCCATGGTGCTGCTGTTCCACCCAGAGCGCTGGCAGAAGGACAAGGAGTCGCTGCTGCCCTGGGTCGCGCGAGCGGGACGCTGGGCCGGCTCCGAGGGAGCACGCATCGAACAGGTTCTGCGCGAGGCGCCGGACGCCTGGGCCGCGCTCGTTCGCATACTCCGGCTCGGAGGGACCGAGTTGCCCGAACGCCTCGAGGGGCTCGATCTCACCCGTCCGCTGGCGCTCGGGCTCTTCGAGACCGATGGCGACGATCTGGCCGCCGCCGCCGAGCTGCTCGTGACCGGGCCGGGATCGGCCGCGCCGTTCTGGGACCGCCACCGCCTGTTGCTGCCCGCCACGGATTCGAAGGTCTTGCTGGGTTCGCTGAGCGCGCTGCTTTCGGCTGGCGGGCTTTTGGGCCTCGATACGCCAGGAGAAAAGAACCAAGCCGAGGCCTGGTTCGCCCACAGGATGCACGGCGACGAGGGCGCCATCGGCCTGCTGGCGGAGGACGGCCGCCTGCGCGTGGAGCTGCTCTACCGCCCCGGGCCGGCCCCGCAAGCGGCGGACCTGCGCAAGTTCTCGGCCGCCCCCGTCCCGGCGCGAACGCTCACCTCCACCCCGGCCTTCCAGGCGCTGTGCCGGGCCGATGACCTCGCCACGCTCTACCTCCGGCCGTGGTTGTTCCGCCCGCTCTCCATCCAGCGATCGCTGTCCATGGTCCTGTCGGTCCTCTCGGAGGTGGATCCCGCCTACCGGGCCACCTTGCTGGCCCAGGGGATCTCCGAGGTGCTCTCCGGCTACCTGTGGATGTCGCCGCTGGGGGCCGAGATGGACGACACCGCCATGGGACTCTCGCTCGCCGGAGGGTTGCGCTTGTGGCGGGTGAGCTCGCTCACCGCCCTCGGGCAGCGCATCTTCCAGGAGGGCCGGCTGCGGGAGGGCCCGGCCCCCGCCGGCGACGCGCCGCTCGCCG
Organism: uncultured Myxococcales bacterium; assembly: GCA_964561025.1. GTDB lineage: Bacteria > Myxococcota > B64-G9 > B64-G9 > B64-G9 > JAAZNF01. The sequence goes on along the minus strand of CAZLNM010000053.1, from coordinate 13,482 downwards.
AGGCGCGGCTCTCGTTCGATCTCGTCAAGGCCCTGGGCGCGGCCGAGGAGCCCGCGGCCGGGCGCCTTGCAAAATCGCTGGAGGATGTCCTCCAGGCGCCGCGCGAGTGCGGCGTGTTTTGCCTGTGGTACTCGCCGCTTCGGCACCCGCTCGGCATGGGCAAGATGATGCTCCGCTTCGCCAAACCCCAGGCGGCGAACCTCGTCCCCAAGGCGCTGGCCGTCGTGCTGCAAGCCGCGGGAACGAGCCCGTCGCAGCTCCGCCTGGCCGCGGCCGCCGACTTCGAGGCCGGGAAAGATCTGGCGCCGCTTCGCGAGCTGGCGCGCGTCATCGAGAGCGACGGCCCCCTCCGCGGCAGCGAGGTTCCGCTGACCATCGAGAACCTGAGCGATCGCCAGATCGTGCTCTTCGGCATCAACCAGGACCCGAAGAAACTCATCGCTCGCCGCGGCGCCCCGGGAGATCTCGTGGCCGAACTCCGGGTCGATCTCAGTGCGCTCTCCAGGGCGCTGGGGCCGCCGGGCGACGTCCTGATCCTGGCCGGGCTTTCGGAGCTGCGATTGCGTGCGGGTGTCGCGGGCAAGGCCCTGGTGATGGAGGGCGCGCTGGGGCTCGCGGGCGGGCCGGCGGCGCGGCTCGGAGAATTTCCCGCGTTCGCCGAGGCGAGCTGGGAGTCCCCCGGCCTGGCCGCCGAGGCCTCGAGCGGCGGCCGCTGCCTGTACGACATGGTGGCGCAGGTGGGCACGGCGCTGCGCGCCATGAGCTTCGCGGACCCGGCGCAGAAGGGCGTGCTGCTGGCCCGGGCCATCGCCGAGCTCGAGCCGAATCTCGCCTGCGCCGAGAAGGACGCGCACACCCGCGACGCGGCGGCCCGCATCTCGGCGGCATCGTCGCTGTTCGCCGCCGAGCTCTACCTCGACGATTTCGGCTTCGAGCCCGCCTTGAAAATCCTCGCCGCCGCCTGTCAGAGAGGCGACCGGCGGGCCTGCGAGCGCAAGGAGCGGGAGGAGAGGGCGCCGCGGTTCCAGCTCGCCCAGGTGGAGCGCGGTTGCGCATCGAGCGGAGCGTTCGACCCGCGCAAGGACCGGGCGCGCCTGGCCGCGGATGGGGCCACGGAGCTTCCCGAGAGGGCCAGGGGGGACCTGCTCCTCGCCATCGACCGGGACGCATCGTTCGAGACGGTGGCAAAACTCTTCGAACGGCTGCCCGAGCCGGTGCTCTCCCTCGAGCTCGCGGTCCGTAACGGCCAGGGCGACCGGCGCGCCTTGCTCGTGACCCGAAGGACAGATCCCGCGGACGAGGGCGAAGAGGAGCTGATCGTCGCCCTGCGCCCGACCCGGGAGGGCGCCGAGGTATCGGGCCCCGGCGGAACGATCCTCATCGAACGGCCGGCCGCCTGTCAGGCGCGGGAGGAGTGCCCGGAGCTGGAGGCCGCCGTCGCCGACACGATGCAGAAGGTAAAGATGCAGTTTCCGCGGGGAAAGCTGTACCTGGACGCGCCGCGCGAGCTCCCCTGGCGCGAGGCGGCCTGGTTGCTCGCCGGTGCCGAGTGCTGCGAGCCCCTCGACGGAAAGCCCGCCTGGATCGCCCTCCTGGGCCCGCCCCCGGCGGCCTCCTCGCCGCCTTCCAAGGCGCCGGTGATCGGCAAGTCATCGGCGCCGGTGATCGGCAAGTCAACCCTCGTGGCCGGGCCGTACAACAAGGATGACATCCAGCGGGTCGTCCGCATGAACCTCGCGCGCTTCCGGCACTGCTACGAGCTGGTTTTGATGCAGGATCCCACCGCCAGCGCGCTGGCCGACGTCCGCTTCACCATCGGCCCCAAGGGCACGGTGATCGATGCCCAGGTGTCGCTGCGAAAGCAGAGCAACCCCCGGTTGGAGGCCTGCCTGGACAAGACCATCCGTGGCCTGCGCTTCCCGGCACCGACCGGCGGAGGCGTCGTCACGGTCAACTACCCGTTCAACTTCCAGCCGGGCGATTGACCCGTCGCCCGAGCGGGCGGATCAGCGCACGAAGCCGAGCAAGCCCGCATCCTCGCGCCCCGCCGGGCAGGATTCATCGAGCCAGTGGAAGTGCGCCGGTCCGGCCGGGTGGTAGCAGCGCAAAAGCGGCCGGGCGCTGCCGGTGCTCCGCCGGGTGGAGAGGTAGCCGAGGAGGCCCACCACCTCGCGCCCCTCGCAGTTGGGATCGAGCGAGAAGAAGTTGTTCGCCCCCGAGTAGCAGCGGTACAGCGCCGCCCTCCCCTCGCCGGGCCGGGCGAAGAGCATGAAGGGCCCGTCGGCCGTGAGGTCCCGGTCCCGGGCGCACAGGCCCGGCGGGGCGTACACCGGGTTGCACACCTGCTCCCAGGCGCCGGAGCCGAGCAGGGTGTCGCGCTCGAGCGCCTCCGGGGTGAGCACGTGGTGGGTGGAGAGGGTGTTCTGCGGGTCCTTCATTCGCAGCGAGTAGATCAGCACCTGCTCCTCCTCGACCTGGCAGCAGGCCTCGGTGGCCCGCTGCTCCGGGGTGCAGGCGGCGACGCCCGAACGGTACACCCGCAGACACGAGGTCAGCAGGTCGAGGTACTTCGTCCCGTACTCGACGGTGGGCTCGATGTCGCGCACGAACTCGGCGCCGTAGGCGTCCACCCATAGCCAGTCCAGGCCGGGGGTGGAGGGGTCTTGCGGCGGCGAGTACTTGCCCAGGCTGCGGCCCAGGTTGCCGAGGTTCGCCGCGTAGGGGTTGGGCTGCGGCTGGGCGATGAGCTCGTTCCAGGAGTTGATGAGCAGATAATCGGGCTGCGCGGCGAACGCCGTCTCGAACTGCTTTTTCAGCGTCAGCCCTTCGTTCTTGCCCGAGGCCTGAAAGGGCAGGCTGGCGTAGGCGAGCTGGTAGGAGGTGCTCACCGAGAGCACCGTGCCCAGGGGGCTTACGCGGGTGAATCCCTGGGCGCAGGGGACATCGGCCGCGATCAGCGTGGTCCACGCGCCGGCCGGCGTCTGGCAAGGCTGCATCCAGGCCGCCTTGCCGGCGGCGAGCTCGGCATCCGAGAGCAGCCCCCACAGGTGCGGCGTCAGCACGTCGTATCGCCCGCCGTTCGACTGGAGGGCGGCCTCGGTGGCCGGGTCCGGCGGCAACCCGCCGTGGTCCACGATGAACATGATCTTCTTTCCCGTGCGGGCGTCGCGGAGCACAAGCTCGGCGTACTCGGGCCGGTTGTAGAGATCGAGGAGGCGCTCGGCCAGGTGGATCCACTCGGGATGCTCGGCGGGCTTGGCCGGGATGGGGACCCACGCCGCGATCTGGGGCGTCATGACGCCGCGCTGGCGCAGGGCGTGCCACTCCTCGAACAGCACCTCCAGGGGGCGCAGCCCCAGCACGTCGGCGAAGGGCGAGAGGAACGGCAGGTTGGTCTCGTCCACGAACACGAAGTCCACCCCCGCCTCCCACAACTGGCGCGCGTGGATCTCGGCCACCGCGGCGGCGTTCGGGGAGTCCGGCACGAAGTCCGGCTCCGGGTAGGGCGCCTCGCCGGGCCGGGCGCGGTAGAGCGAGTAGAAGCCGATGTGCGGCTCGGCGTGGTAGTGGAAACTCGCCGCCTGCCCCATCAGCCCGTGGTCGTTCACCATCCCGGAGAACGTCAGGGCCGGATCGCGCACCACGCTCTCGATGGTCGGGCGGTCGTTCGCCGGGAGCTGCTGCACGGCGTCCCAGGCGTAGGCGTGCCAGGCCAGGTAGAAGATGCCCACCCGCCGGGCCGGGTACTGGCGAGTGCACTGGCCGAGCTGGCACCACTCGCCGGCGGCGCAGCAGACGCTTTCGCAGCACACCCCGGCGCAGCCCGCCGGGGGGAGGTCGCAGGCTACCTCGCGGGTGTGGCCGCAGCCGTCGGCCTGGGTCTTCTGGCCCGCGCAGCCGGCGCACGCGCTGGGCTGGCAGGCGCAGGCCGTGGCGTCCCTCCAATCCGGCGCGCACTCGTCGCCTCCATCGCCACCGTCGAATCGCTCCCCGTCGTCGGCGGAGACTTCGTCGCCTCCCCCATCGGGCACGGCGTCTTCGAATAGCGGGCCGCCGTCGTCCGCCGCCCCCCCGTCGCCGCCCGGCCCGGCGTTGGAGCAGGCGCAGAAAACGAAGGCTCCGATCACTAGCAGGCTGCTTGCGTTCATGGATGAACCTCCACCCCTCCCGGGGTGCGAGCTCGTGTTTGGGCGCCATGGTAGCGAAGATCCAGCCCGCTCGCCACATCGGCGGCTCAGGCCCCCACGATTCGCTCCACCAGACGCACCGGCCCGAAGGTGAGGAGCGTGGCCACCTCGAGCGCCAGCATCGTGAGCACCCACAGCACGAGCCCGTACAGCGTGGCGTTGAGCCCCGCGCGCGCTCGGCCCGCGCCGGCCCGGCGGAAGACGCCGTAGCCCAGGGCGCCACCGGGGAGCGAGGCCGCCAGGGCGAGTGCCAGGGCCGCCGCGAGTTCGCGCGGTGATCGCGAGCCCACGCAGGACAGACCCACCACGCCCGTGAGGGAATAGCCGAACCCCCAGGCCCCCAGCGCCAGGTATTGCCGCTTGCCTTGCGGTGCGCCCCGCGACAGCCCGAGCAGCACGCCGGCGTGGAGCAGTCCGCCCAGCAGGCCGGCCGCCAGCCCGCCGACGAGCCAGCCCAGCCCGAGCAGCGCAAGCGCCCAGGACGGCGCCGGCCGGGTTTCGAAAATGCCCTCGGCGATAGCGGTCATCAGCCCGGCCTGCGGCGCGGTGAGTTCTTCCGCGGGGCTGTCCACCAGGGCATCGCTCAACAAGGTCCCGAGCCCGAGGGCGGGCACGGTGAGCAGCCCCAGCAGCCAGGCAACGAGAACGAAGCGGCGCCGCGACGGGGGCGCCTGGCGCGCGGCGATGCGCCACGGTGCGAGGGCAAGCAGCACCGGAGAGAGCCGGGACATCTTATGACCAGCGCGACGGAGAGCGGGCGCGCGAGATCCAGGGGCCCGCGGATCCGCCGCGGTCGAGCGGGTTACTTGTAGTACTCGGCGGCGTTCGAGCACTTGCCACTGGAGCAGCGGCCGCCCTTGCAGTCCGAGTCGGAGCCGCAAGAGCCGCACTTGCCGCTACTGCACTTGCCCACTTTGCAGTCGGAGTCCGAGCCGCAGGCGCCGCACATGCCGCCCGAGCACTTGGAGTGGCCCTTGCAGTCCGAGTCCGAGCCGCAGTGGCCGCAGGTGCCGCTGCTGCACTTTCCCACCGCGCAGTCGGAGTCGGAGCCGCACGAGGTGCGGGCGGCGAGCGTCATGCCGGTGGCGGCGAGGAATACGAACCCCGCGAGCAGAGCCAGCGCGATCATCAGGCGACGAGACATGACAACCTCCCTCGGTTCGGGTTTGGGGACGCCTCCTGCATACGCCTCGCGGCGGCGCGCTGTCAACCGCAAGCATGCCTTCCCGCCCGCTGCCGCGCCGTGATACGCTCGGCCCGTGGGACGCGAGCTGACAGCGCAGGACCGCGAGTTCATCCAGCAGAACTTCGCCCGTTTCGGCGAGGCCTGGCGGCCGGGGCTCCCCATGCTGGAGGAGCGCTTCGTCGTCACGGCGGTGAAGAAGTGGCGCACCTTCGAACTCGGGCTCACCACCCGCGACGTGTTCGCGCTGCGCTACACCCTGACGATCCATCGCAAGCACGGCGGCATGAGCCACCGCGGGCCGGACTATCCCGAATGTCCGGAGCTTGGCGCACTCGAAAGACAGCGCGTGGACGAGATCCTCCGGCGGACGAGTGAGCTGTGGCTGCTCGAGCCGCGAAACAGCGAGTGCCAGCGGCTGGATCTGGCGCGCGGCCTGGAGGCCCTGGCGGCGGGCCGCGCCCTCACCACCCGCCGGCGCGGGGAGCGGGCCCTGCTGTACCTCGCCGAGGAGGATTTCTTTTCGGGCACGTTCTGCGTGTCGCTTCTGTTAGAGGGTGGGGCCATCGAGGAGATCACTTGGTGGAACTTGCCCCCGATGCGCCCGGGCCGCTGGATCCGGCCCGCCGAGATCGAGTTCATCGATCGGAACCTCAAGGCGAACGGCGACTTCGGGGTGTACGGGAACGTGCAGATGGGCCTGCGGGCGCTCGCCGACGAATTCGAGCTTTCGATCCGGGACCGGGGTAAGCGCTACTCCTTCTCGGTGACCCCCCGCGACGGGCACGGGCACTTTTTGCACTTCGAGATGGACAAGCAAAGCGGCGCCATCGGCCAGGCCGCGGCCGGTCACATGGAGCCCCGGCCCCGAGAAGACCGCTGAGCTTTGGTCCGAGAAGAGCGGGAACCGTGTCATGCGGGGATCGCGTCTGGCCGCGCTTGCTCTCTTGGCATCGCGGCCAGACGCTCATGTGTCAATCGCCCTCTGGAGAGAGGAGCATGCCTGCATGCTACTCATAGTTGCGATTCCAGCCGAAGCCCGACCGCCGTCAAGGGTGAGCGAAGCGAATCCCGCTGGGACCAAAGGCCCTTGACGGCAAAGGTCGGGCGTAGGCTACGCGCGCGCGAGCGCGCCCGGGCGGGCCTCACAAGGGGTGGTCGGCCAGGTTGCGGCAGCGGCGCCAGGCGGGGAAGGCCGCCTCGCCGTCGTGGAAGCGGTTCTCGAGCTGGCCGCCGGGGGACTGCGCCAGCTTGCGCGCCAGGGCGTACCACAGCTTCACCTCGCGGGTGCCCTCCTGGCACACCAGGGTGGCCAGATCGGATACCGTGGCGCCGTTCTGGTCGCGTGGGTTGAGGTTGAAGCTCTTCAAAAATTGCGCGATGTAGCTCGAGGTGCACACCGAGATCAGCGTCTCCTTGGGGATGAGGAAGGGGCTGGCCTGCGAGCGATCGAAGATGAGCTCGCCCGGGCCGGACTCGTCGAGCGGCACGTTGCGCCACACCTTCTGCACCCGGGCGTAGGACGCCTCGCGGCTGTCGAAGTATACTGTGAAGCCCGAGAAGCACATGAAGTAGTCGTCGTTGGAAAGCCCCTTGTCGGCGGTGGTGGCTTCCAGCACCAGCACGATCTCCTGCAGGGTGAGGTAGAACTTCACCGCCGGGTAGCCCGCCAGGTTGTCCCAGCCGATGCCCAGCGGCACCGCCCGGAACACGTCCGCCAGCGGGAAGCCGCCGTTCACCCGCGTGAGGTCGCCGCGCACGTCGCCGCCGTTGCTGATGGCGGCCATCTCGCAGCCGCAGCTCTCGCGCACCGCGTCGGAGACCAGGTTCTGCACGTTGTTGCCCTCGTGGCTGTGGCGCGGGACGTCGAAGGAGGCCTGGGCCAGCGCCTGGCAGAACTCGCCGGTGAGGAAGGCCCCGGCCTCCGGGACCTTGGGGAACTTGCCGATGAGCTGTGACTCCACGCTGGCGGCCAGCGTCTTCTCCCAGGTGGTGACCGCGCTGTCACCGCTCAGGGTGTCGGCGATGGGGACGAGCTGGCCGGTGGCGGACTTGACGCGCTCGCCGGACAGGACCAGATCGATGCGTCCCAGCTTTTCCAGGTAGCGGCCGGCCTCCATGACCACGGTGGACCACTTGGGATCCGCCTCGCACGGAATCTGCGCCGGCGCGGCCTGGTAGGTGTGGTTGTGGCCCGAGAGCAGCACGTCGATGCCGCACACCTTCTTGGCGAACTCCACGCTCTCGCCGCCGGCCTGGTTCCCGTCCATCACGACGCCGAGGTGGCCGAGCAGGATGACGAAGTCAACCTTCTCCTGCTTGCGCAGGGCATCGACCGTGGCCCGCCCCTTGGCGGCCAGGTCGCTCATGTTGCCGTCGAACAGGCTCGGCGTGTTGGAGACGCTGCCGGCCTCGACGCCGATGAGCCCGAAGACGCCGACTTTGAGGCCGCTCGGGAGGGTGCGCACGATGTACGGGAAGATGTGCTTGTCGTTCTCGCCCTCTTTGCCGATGAGGCCCGCGATGTCCTGGGCCGCGGCCTGCTCGCTCTTGATGTTGGCGCACAGCAGCGGGACCATCGGCTGTTCGGCGTGGGCGATCATGCCGCTCAATCCCTGCGCACCCCAGTCGAACTCGTGGTTGCCGAGCGCGGCGGCGTCGAATCCCAGGCGCTTCAGCGCGTTGAGATCGGAGGCGGTCTGCTCCGCGGCCACCGTCATGGTGCCCATGGTGAAGTCTCCGGCGGAGAAGACCATGGTTTCCCCGCCCGCGGCCGAGACCTCGCCCTTGATCTGGGAAATCAGCGCCGCCAGCCGGGCGATGCCGCCCACGGCGCCGTCGCCGGTCCTGGAAGAGTCGTAGGCGCAGTTGGGTACGCCCAGCAGGTTGGAGTGAGAGTCGTTGGTCCAAAGCAAGGTGAGCCTGCGCTCCTTGTCTCCCCCTCCGCCGCAGGCCGAGAGCGCCAATCCGCAAATCGCCACCACCGCCGTCACCTGCCAGACTCGGATCTTTTTCATCGGAAACCTCCAGATAGAGCGTCCGGCGGATACTGCCAGCCAGGGACAAAAGCGTCAATCTGTTTGTCGGCTGGCCGCCGCGCTTTTTTTATGCATTTTTTTTGGCGCGGCTGCTCAGCGGCGTCTGCGCAGAGAGACGGCCAGCGCCAGGATCAGCCCCGCCAGGGAGAAGTCGCTTTTTGCGGTGGCGCAGCCGCAACCGCCGGTGATCTTCCCGCCCGGCGCGCGGCAATCGTCGTCCTGGGCCGCCGGGCAGCCGCTCGGGCAGCAGCCGTCGCCGCTCGCGCAGGCGCTGATGGCCTCGAAGACGCAGCGGGCGGTGCACTCGGCGGCCGCGCCCTCCAGCCGGCCGGTGGTGCAGGCGTCGCCGTCGTCGCAGCTCGTGGGGCACCTGGAAGGGGGATCGCAGGTTTCATTCGGGTCGACGCGCGAGTTGCCGCACACCGGGGCGCAGTCGGTGTCCGCGGCCAGCTCGCAGCCGGTCGGGCAGCAGCCGTCGCCGCCCTGGCACACCTGGACCGGCGCATGGTTGCAGCGCTTGTTGCAGTTCGCGGCGCTGCCGGTCTCCCCGTCGCTGGTGCAGTTGTCGCCGTCGTCGCAGCTCGCCGGGCAGGTGGACGGCGGATCGCAGGTCTCGTTCGGGTCGATGCGCCCGTTGCCGCAGTCCGGCGAGCAGTCGGCATCGGAGGCGTGGTCGCAGCCGGCCGGGCAGCAGCCGTCGCCGCTCGCGCAGGCGCTGATGGCCTCGAAGACGCAGCGGGCGGTGCACTCGGCGGCCGCGCCCTCCAGCCGGTCGGTGGTGCAAGCGTCGCCGTCGTCGCAGTGCGCGGGGCAGCTCGCCGGCGGATCGCAGCTCTCGCCCGGATCGCGGTAGTTGTTGCCGCACACCGGCGGGCAGTCGGCGTCGTTGCCGCCGTGACAGCCGGCGGGGCAGCAGCCGTCGCCCGCGCCGCAGGCGGTGATGGGAGAGTTTTCGCAGCGCGCGGTGCAGGCCGCGGCCTCGCCCAGGAGCCGGTCGGCGGTGCACGCGTCGCCGTCGTCGCAGTCCGCCGGGCAGGTGGACGGCGGATCGCATGTCTCGCCGGGGTCCTGGTAGGCGTTGCCGCACACCGGCGGACAGTCGGCGTCGTTGCCGCCGTGGCAGCCGGCCGGGCAGCAACCGTCACCGCCCCGGCACGCCGTCACCGGGTCGTGCGGGCAGGAAACGTCGCAGCTCGCCGCCGAGCCGCTCAGGGTGTCGTCGGTGCAGGGATCGGCGTCGGCGCAGCTCGTAAGACAGCGGGAGGGAGGATCGCAGGTCTCACCCGGGTCGAGCTCGAAGTTCCCGCAGGTGAGGCTCGCGTCCACCGTCACCCGGAAGGCCGCGCTGGCGGTGAACTCCCCGTCGCTGGTCTGGAGCGTGATCTGGGCCGTTCCGCGTTCGCCGATGTACGGGGTGACCTCCACCGTGCGCTGGCCGCCGGCGCCGCCCAGGCGGATGCCGTTCCAGGGGATGAGCTTCCAGTTGTCGCAGCCGAAGGTGATCTCGAAGAACTCCGGCGGCGTCTCGGCGTCGCTCACCGTGAACGGGATGGGCCCGGTGGTGCCGCCGGCCGGGATGAGCTGGTCGGGGATGGCGGACAGCGCCGGCGGGGTGTTGGCGGCGTCGCTGACGGTGAGGCGGAACTGCCGCTCCGCCATCATCCGCTCATGGCCGTCCCATACGCTCAAGGTGATCAAGGTGGAGCCGGTCTGGCCGGAGGCGGGGCACAGGGTCACGGTGCGGTTGGCGCCCTGCCCGCCGAAGATCACGCGGTTGTACGGCAGCAGCCGGAAGTTGTCGCAGTTGAAGTACAACTGCAAGAAGGCCGGGTCGGTCTCGGCGTCCGCGAGCACGAACGGGATGGGCGGGGTGGGCGTGCCTTCCGTCGTCACCTGGTCGAGGATGATGGATATCGAGGGCGGGGTGTTCGCCTCGCGCGGGGTCACGGTGAGGCGGAAGCGCCGCTCGGCGGTGAGCTCGCCGTCCGAGACGAGCAGCGCAAGCTCCTCGCTGCCCTCGACACCGGAGCGCGGGCACAGCCGCAGGGTGCGGTTCGCGCCGCTCCCCGCGATCTCGTGGCCGAGCAGCATGCCGCTTCCGGACAGGGTGATCTTCAGCTCGTCCAGCGGGGTCTCGGTGTCTCCCACCACGAACGGTATGGCCGCGGTGGCGCTCCCGGCCGGCGTGGTCTGGTCCGGGATGGCGCTCACGCTGGGCGGGGTGTTGCCGGTCCGGCTCACGTGGACCCAGAAGCTCGATTCGCCCGTCGCCTCTCCGTCCGAGACGCGGATCCGCGCGCGCGCGCTGCCGGTCTGGTAGGCCGCGGGGCGGATGCTCAGGGTGCGGTTCGCGCCGCTGCCACCGAAGGTGAACCCGGCCGCGGGCAAAAGCCCGCTCCAGGAGGCGTCGGTCTCGGCCCACACCGAAAGCGCCGTGGCGGCGCTCTCGGCGTCGGACACGGTGAAGGGGACGTTGTCCGCCGAGCCGTTCATGGGAATGAGCTGGTCCGGGATGGCGCCGATGGCGGGCGGGGTGTTGGCGGAGGAGAAGGTATAGTCCACCCAGAAGTACCGGTCGGCGTTGTCCACGCTTTGCGGCAGATCCCCGGCCGCGAGCGTGGTGCCGTGGAGCTCGTCCACCAGCGAGAAGGCGGCCACCTCGGCGGGATCGTTCGCCTGGTTGTCGCGCACGAACAAGAAGTAGCGGCGGGGCGTCCCGTCGGGCGTGGAGAGATCGGAAAAGTCGAGCACGAAGGTGGCGGGCACCGGGTTTGCGCTGCCGTCGAAGGCGTAGGGCCCGCCGGAGTAGTACGGCGCCCCCGGGTACCAGCTCTGGGCCGGGGTGGTGTCGCCGATCGCGCCGGTCCCCAGGGCCAGCAGGAGCTGGTTGCGCTTGCCGTGGGTGAGCGTGACCTCCGCGGTGAGGAGCGGCCGCTGATCGGGCCGGACCGTGGTCCACAGGGCGTAGCTGAAGGCACCGATGCGGCCGGCCGAGGGCGCGCCGGCCACCCGCGACTCGCTCCGCAGGGCGTCGTAGGCGATCCAGGCGTAGCCGCCATTTTGCCAGCCGGTGCCCCAGGAGTTGGCGATCTTCAGGGCGCCCTTCTCGCCATCGTCCACCGCGCCGTTGGCGTTGAGGTCGATCCACAGCTCGTCGTGGTAGCCCACGATGGTCATGGCGTGCGGGCCGTTCGTCCCGTTCATCCAGTGGCAGGCGGCCTGGCCCACGAAGGCGTCGTCGGCAGCGGTGGCCGGGTCGTCCTTGACGCCGCCGGAGATGAACTGCCAGGAGTTGACGTAGGTGTTGAGGTTGAGCACGTGACCGTTCGCCAGCAGTTGTTTGAGCGTACGCAGCCCGTCGCTCTTGTCCAGCCCGGTCACCGAGCCCATGGGGCCGAAGCGGTACTGCAGCGCCGAGCGCCACACCGCCTTGTCGAGCACCCAGCTGCGGTAGTCGCTGGTGTTATATGGGAACTGCGCCCAGGTGGCGGCGCCGGTCTTCTCGATCAGGGAAAAGGGCGCAAAGCCGGAGGAGCCGGCGTCCTCGCCGTCGTTCACCAGGTTGTAGGTCCAGCGCGGCGAAAACCGGTAGTTGTCGCCGCCGTTCTTGGCGTCCCAGCCGCGGGCCTGGGCCACGGTGTGGGTGAGCTGGTAGTAGGTGGCCGAGAACGAGGCGCACGAGCCGAGACTCCCCTGGGAGCGGATGGGAGGAAAGGAGAGCAGCTGGCTGTTGTCCACCATGGAGGGCAGCGGCGGCGGCACCGCGGGGAGCCGCCAGGCCGCCTCGATCCGCTCCACGGGAAGCGGCGCCAGCCCCCGCACCTGGCGCTCGCCCTGGATGCGCGAGAGCGCCAGCGCGTTGGGGCGCACCTTGCCGGGAGCGAGGGCGTGCTCTTGCACCCAGCGAATCTCCTCGGGCGTGGGCGGCCGCAGGCCGGTGGCGTGCGGGTCGTCGTCGCGCGCGTCATCGGTGACCACTCCGTCCGGTCCGGTGGAACCGGTTGGGCGGGCGGATGTTCCGCCGTCGCCGGTCGAACAGGCCGAAAGCAGAAGAACACACGACAAGCCGGCCACGCATCGCGTCATGGGCGCCTCCCGGTGACTGGACGAGCATACCTGATCCGGGGACGTGCCACCATCTCCCGCGAGAAAAAGCGACAGATCCGGAGGCTTGCTTTCGCGTACAATCAAAGTATGAGCTTGCGCGCTTGCATCGTGCTGGTCGCGAGCCTTGCGCATTTCGGCTCGGGCGCGGTGACGCTCGAGGGCAAGGAGCCCGCGCGGGCCGCGGCGGCGGCGGACTTGCCCGAGCTTGCGCGGGTGAGCGGCGCCGGCCGCACCGAGTTCGTGCTGCGCGGCCGCGTCTCCAAAAAACTCGCCCGGGCGGCGGCGCGCCTGGCCCGCGAGGTGATGGAAGACGCGCACCGGCGGTTCCTCCCCGTGGACGGTTCCAGGCTCCCGCCGGTGGACGTGTGCCTGTTCGAGACCACCGCCGGTTACCGGAGATTTCTCCAGGACGCGCTGGGCCCGGAGAACCGCGAGGGGGACCTCGGCATCTACTGGCGCTACCGGCGCACGGTGGTGGCCAACCTGTCGACCCCGCTCGGCAACCTGCGCCACGAGCTGGCCCACGCGCTCATCTCCGACGCGCTCGGGCCACTCCCGGCCTGGCTCGACGAGGGGCTGGCCTCGCTGTACAACGAGGCGGTCTGGAAGGACGGCGCCTACCGGCTCGGGCACACCCACCGGCTCGCGCAACTTCGCGACGCGCGCGGCGCCGGCAAGCTCCCCGACCTGGCCGCGCTGGCCGCCGCGGGGGAGCGCGAGGTGTACGGGGAGAACTTTCGCGCCTACTACAGCCTGGGGCGCTTCATCGCGCTGTACCTCGACGAGAAGGGGAAGCTCGCCGAGTTCGTGTACAAGATGAGCGGGTCGCGCACGGCGGACGAGCAGCGCGGCGTGCTGGAGCGATACCTCGACTTTGCGGCGTTCCTGCGCTGGAGCGACCAACTGGAATGACCGGTGATGTCAATTCTTTTGTGTCAGGAGGAGCGGGGACCATACGCCTTGGCTC
>CAZLNM010000052.1:26771-32681 GCA_964561025.1 uncultured Myxococcales bacterium | reverse complement strand
CGAGCGATCACAACATGATCGAGGACAGCGCCTTCTTCAACGGGGGCCACCACATCCTAGGCGTCTACAGCAACTACAACGTGTTGCGCCGCAACACCTTTCACAACGAGGAGTGGTATCCGTGCCACCGCCCGGAGACCGGCAACCTGTGCGGCAACCGCAACCTCATCCTGAACACCAGCTTCCCCGACGCCAACATCCGCAACGTGATCGAGGACAACATCATCGCCTTCTCGGGAGTGCCGCCGGACAACATCAACTCCACCGGGCTGTCCCTGCGCACACAGTACAACATCGTGCGCCGCAACGTCTTCTACCTGAACGACTCGGCGGGCCTGGGCCTTTCCGCGGATGGAGGCAACGGGAACAACCCCAGTCACAACCACGTCTACCACAACGTCTTCTTCAAGAACGGCTACCCCCTGGTGGACGACTGGAACCCCAGCAAGTACGGCATGATCCTGGCTCGCTGGGTGGACGACGCGGAGCACAACTCCGTGGTCGGAGTGGCCATCAAGAACAACATCTTCTCCCAGAACCAGCTGGCCGGGATCTACTTCTACTACGTGGACCCGGCGCAGCAGTTCGTGAGCGGCAACCGCATCGAGCCCGAGGACCCGCTCTTTACGGACGTGTCCGGCAACCCCGGCCCTTTCGACTTCGGGGTATATGACTTCCGTCTGGCGCCGGGGAGCCCCTGCATCGACGGCGGGGAGTTTTTGACAGTCACCACCGGCGCCGGCCAGGCCAGCGTCACGCTGGTGGTAGAAGACGCCGGCTACTTCAGCGACGGCAACGGGGTCGTGCCCGGGGATCTCATCCAGCTCGAGGGGCAGAAAGCCGTAGCGCGCATCGCGAGCATCGATTACGACACCAACACCCTTACCCTCGACACCCCGCTCACCTGGGAGCCGGGGACCGGCGTGGCCCAGCCGTACGCCGGGGCGAGACCCGATCCGGGCGCCTTCGAGCACCCGGGAGACTGAGCCAGATCGGACGCATCCCCATTGCCTTTCCGGAACGAGCCCGGAGAAACCCGCTATCGAGGCAAAGCTCGAATGCTGGTGATTCTTGCCGCCAGCCTCGGCTCATGGCCTGTTCCTCTCTTGCCCTTGCCCTTCGCCGTTGCCTTGTTCCCTATTCCATTGGCGCTTTTTCTGGGATTTTCTCCTGGGGGTGCATGGGGCGAGGGGCCCTCTCGTTGAACTCTCGATTCATGGCAAAAAAGGTAGAGCGGCGGGGAAGCCAGGTTCAGCGGAACGACGTCGGATCCAGCTGGTGGCGGCGCACCAGCTTGTAGAAATTGACCCGGTTGATGCCGGCGATGGAGGCGGCGCGGGAGACGTTGCCGCGGGCCTCGGAGAGCACCTCGGCCAGGTACTCCCGCTCGAAGCGCGCGATCACCTCCTGGCGGCGGCTCTTGTAGTCCTTGCCGGCGCTGGCCGGAGCTTTCTTCTGCAGGGATTCGACCAAGCGGGCCGGCAGGTCCTCGACGCCGATGGTGTCGCGCCGGGCCATGATGACCGCCTGCTCGATGATGTTGCGAAGCTCCCGCACGTTGCCGGGGAAGTCGTGGCGCAGCAAAAGCTCCAGCGCCTCGTCGCTCACCGCCTTGACCGGGCGGCCGTGTTCCTTGGCGAACTCGGCCAGGAAGGCCTTGACCATGCTGGGCACCGACTTGCGGTACTGGCGCAGCGGCGGCAACCAGATGGGCACCACGTGCAAGCGGTAGTACAGGTCCTCCCGGAACGAGCCCTTGTGCATCATCTCCTCGAGGTTGCGGCTGGTGGCGGCGATGACCCGCACGTCCACCGAGCGCGCCTGCTCGTTGGAGCCGATCTTCTGGATCTCCCCGCTCTGAAGCACCCGCAATAGCTTCACCTGCAGCGGCAACCCCAAATCCCCGATTTCGTCGAGGAAGATGGAGCCGGAGTGGGCCTTCTCGAACTCCCCCACCCGGTCGTAGCTCGCCCCGGTGAAGGCCCCCTTGACGTGACCGAAGAGCGTGGACTCCAGAAGCTCGTCTGGGATGGCGGCGGTGTTCACCACCACCAGCGGCCGCTCCTTGCGCTTGCTGTTGAAGTGGATGGCGTGGGCCAGCAGCTCCTTGCCGGTGCCGCTCTCGCCGCGCAGGATGACGGTGGCGTTGGTGTTGGCGGCCCGCTCCACCCGCCGCTCGACCTCCTCCCATTCCGGGCTCAAGCCGCGAATGACCACCCCGCGCCGGCCGGGCAGGGCGCGGGTGGCCTCGAAGAGTTGGGCCCGCCGCACCAGGATGGTGACGTTTCGCGAAAGATCCTCCAGGGCTGCTTGGTCCTCGTGGCTGTAGGCGTTCGCCTGGGGGCTCTCCACCACGATGACACCGATACAGCGGTCCTGGAAGGAGATGGGAACAGAAAGATGACTTCGTATGCCGGAGAACAGCGGGATGTAGTTGGGGTCGTTTTCGATGTTGTTGCTGAGGTAGGGCTTGTTGTTGTCCAGCACCCAGAACACGATGCCGCTGGGCCGGCCGCGCTGCCGGCGCCGGAACTTGTCCGGCAGATCGAAGGCCAGGTCGCCCATCACCGCCTGCGAGCTGGTCACCAGCTCGCCGGTCTTCTCGTCGGCCATCAGGATCACGCCGTTGGTGCTGCGGGTGCGCGCCAGGGCGAGCTGGAGGATCTTGCCCAGCAAGGTGTTGAGCTCGGCGACGTCCAAGTCCTCCTGGCTGAGCATGCCGCGCTTCACGTCCCACAGGGCCGCAAGCTCGCGGCGGCGGGATTCCGCCAATGCGGCGCTGGCCAGCACCGGCCGGGTCTGCTCCAGGAGCTCCTCCAGGAAGGCCACCTCGGCCGCCCCGAAGGCCCCCGCCGTCGCGGACTCCAACACCAGGGTGGCGGCGCCGCGCTCGCCGAGCGAGAGCGGCGATAGGAGCTGGACGCACGAGCCGCGGCAGAAAGGGTCCTCCGGCCCGTCCCGGCGCTCGATCTTCCGAAGCTCGAGCAACCGGGCCACCTCGGGCCGCGCCAGCGACAGCAGATCCTCCCGATCCCGCAGGCGCCCCCCGGTGCGGGCCAGGATGTCCAGCGTCCCCTTCTCGGGATTGCCCTGCACCACCAAGCCCTCCTGCGCGCCCAGGGCCTCGCGCCCGCCGCGCAGCAGCACGTGCAGCACCCCGGCCACGTCCGCGCGCTTCGTGGCGTCCTTGAGGAGATCGAACAGAAGCATGGTGCGCGCGGCCGGATCCGCGGGCAGCCCCGCGGGCCGAGCAGGTGGTGTCCGGTTCATGGCTTGTCTCCCGCGGGCACGTCCGCCTCCGGCCCAAAGAGCAGCGGCAGGCGCAGCACCTCCGGGCCGCGGGGAGAGCGCGCGAAGGAGAGCGGCATGAGATGGCCCGCCGCACAGTAGATCACCCAGGGGTCGCCCAGCGACTCGTCGTCCACCCCCGCCGCCCCCACCGTCCCGTCCTGGCGCAGCTTCAAGCGGAAGGTCAGGTTCGCCGAAGGGTTGGGCCGGGCGGAGCGCCGCGCCAGATCGCAGCGGCGCACGGCGGGCAGGACGGCCTCGATGCGTTGCTGCGCCAGCCCCAGGTACTCCTCGTACCCCTGGGGCTTCTCCTCCGGTGGTCTCGCCAGCGCGGCGTTCTCGAAGCTCTCGTCGGGGAACTGCGTGCGCAGGCGGTCGTAGAAAACCTTCCGCGCCGCGTCCGCGCGCTCATCGCCGGCCTCGCGCAGCAGCATCCAGGCCAGGTAACTTGACGCGGGCTCGGGGAGCGAGGGGGCGATCCGCTCCAGGAAGAACGCGTCGAGAGAGCGGTTCAGCGGGCCGAAGAACAGGCTCGGTTCGTACTCGGAGAAGGCCAGGCTGATGTCGGGGCGGACGCCGCGCAGATCCGCCAGGGCCTGGTCGGCGCGCGATTTCTGTCCCAGGCGCTCCAGTGCCGCCGCCTTCAGAGATAGAAGGTCCCAGCGCGGCGGAGACCAGGCCTGCGCACGGCCGATGGCGTCCAGCGCATCTTGCGGCTGCGCGAGGCGCAGGCGCACCACCGCGAGCATCAAGGCCGTTTCGAGATCCGAGGGATGGGCCGCAAGCTCGGCGCGCAGGATCTCGGCCAGGGCGGGCAGCAGATCCGGGATCTTCTCTTCCACCTTGTCGGAGAGCACCCGCCGTACGATGTAGCCGTTCTCCTCGGCACCCCGGCAGAAACTCTCGCGGGCACCCGCGAGGTCGCCGGCGCGCAGCCGCACGTGCCCGGCCAGGTAGTCGCACACCCCGGCGCCGGGCATCCCCGGCCGCGCCGAGTCGATGAGGCGCAACGCCTCGGCCTGCCGGCCGGCCTCGATGGCCAGCAGCGCCTCGCTGAGCGCCAACATGGCCTTGGCCTTCTGCTCCGGCTGGATCTCCCGGATCAGATCGGGATCCCGCCCGTAGCGGGCCACCACGTACGGCAGCATGCGATCGACGCGGTGGCGCGAAGAGCGCAGCAGCTCGATGGAGGCGGCGAATTCGACCCACGCCTCGAGCGGACGCCCCGCGATCTCATAGACCTGGCCCAGCCGATCGTGCGCTTCGAACTGATCGGCGTGTTCGCGCAGGCTGGCCAAAAACTTCTGGCGGGCGCCGTCGGGATCGCCGGCGTCCAGCAACCGCTCGCCTTCCTGGCGCAGGCGCTCGGCGCGGATCTGCTGTTCGCTCCGCTTGTCCTCTTTCTGTGAGACCTCTCGCAGGCGGCGCGGCTGACAGGCGAGGCCGGTGCACACGGCCAGGATCAGGGCCAGCGTCCTCACGGCACAACTCATGTGGTTTTCCTCCGGCGTGCGAGCCAGGTTGGCACGATCAACCAGACGGCGCCCACGGACCCGTCTCCACAGGCGCAACCGCCGGAGGCGGGCCGGGTGTCGCCGTCACCGGCGCGATATTCTCCCACCCGCGGCACAAGCGCAACCGCCTCCGCGATTCGCTGGACCACTCCGGTGGAGAGCGCCCGCTCGGCGTCCGGGACTGCGCCCGCGTGACACCCCACCTCGGCGGGCGCGGCCGCGCACGGAGCCCAGCCGCCGAGCACCAGCCGGGGGATCTCCCGACCGTCGTCGCAACGGGCCAGCCACATCGACAGCTCGCTCATGCCTCCCGGCGGAATTCCGCCGGGGGGCGCGGCCAGTTCGAGGATCGTCGCCGCTCCTTCCTGGCGCTCTGCGACGGCCCGGTCTTTCTCGAGCTTCGCCGAACCCGCCACGTATCGCAGGCATGGTCCGGCCCCGGCGTCCTCCAGGCTGAGGCGCACGTTGAAGATGGGTTTGGGCAGGTGGTTTTCGACGCGGACTGTCGCAAAGAAGAAGCGGCTCTCCCCGGCCCGCTCCGCGTCCAGCGCGACGCTCAAGGCGAGCGGAGGGCTCGCGAAGCGGCAGTTCAGGGTCTCGTAAGCCTCGAGGCCGTAGCGCGCCTCGGGGCGACCGGCGGCGCGGCACTCCTCGGAAAGATACTCGTCGCAGCGTCCCTCGATGACACACACCATGTCGGGGTCGCAGCGGCCGCGCGGGGTGCACTCGTCGCCGTCGTCGCAGTCCGCTCCGACCGGCGGCCGGTTCTGCGGATCGGCGCCGCAAACCCCCGCGCCGCACAGCAGGCAGGCCCCGCAGGGCGTATCGTCCGGCAGCACCGACCAGTCGTCGGTGCGCCGCGCGCTCTGGCAAGAGAGGCAGTCGTTCGCCGGCGGGCGGCTTCCTTCCGCCTGGCAACGCCCGGCGATGAGGCAGAATTGCGGCAGAAGCTCGCTGATGCACCCACCCTGCACAGCGTCGCAGCGGTCGGCGGTGCAGGAGAGACCGTCGTCGCACACGACCGTCTGGCCTCCGCAGGTCCCCCCGGCGCAGCGGTCGTTCTCTGTGCAGACGTCGCCGTCATCGCAAGCGGCGACGTTGGCTACGT
>CAZLNM010000052.1:0-26671 GCA_964561025.1 uncultured Myxococcales bacterium | reverse complement strand
GTCGCAGCCGTCGTCGGTGCAGGCGTTCCCGTCGTCGCACGAGCGCGCCGTGCCGCTCTGGCACGCGCCGTTTACGCACCGGTCGTTCTCTGTGCAGACGTCGCCGTCATCGCAAGCGGCGACGTTGGCTACGTGCGTGCACCCGCTCCCCGGGTCGCAGCCGTCGTCGGTGCAGGCGTTCCCGTCGTCGCACGAGCGCGCCGTGCCGGGTTGACAGATGCCGGAGAGACTACAAGTGTCGTTCTCGGTGCAAATGTCGCCGTCGTCGCAGGGGTGGCCGGTGGCCACGGCGCCGCAGGTGCCGGTGACGACATCGCAGCGGGAGTAGTCCAGGGCGCAACTTACAAACTGGCCGCCAGTGCAATCCTGATCGCTCTGGCAGGCGGGGAAGATGAGCACCGTGCCGAAGTTGCCCACGGCCCAGGCCCGATCGGCGGACTCCGCCGCCACGCCATAGAGATCATGGATCGTGTTGGAGACCTGCGGGGCCCAGGTTGATGGATCGAGGTCGGCGCGGCTGGTGTGCACGATGGTCCCACCCATGCCCACCGCAAAACCCTGCGCCGGGTCCGTCCGGGCCAGGGCCACACCATACAGCGTTGCGGTCGTACCTGAAGTCTGAGAATTCCACCCGCTCCCGGTGTAGCGTAAAATCCCGCCGCTCGCGCCCACGGCCAGAAATGACGTCGGAGAAAGGAGACGAAGCGCGTACAACGCCCGTCCCGGCCCCGGGGTGATCCACGCCCAGGAAGTGCCATCGTACACCATGGCGTTTCCGCCGGCGGGCTCGACGGAGAATCCCGAGGTGGTGGTGACCAGCGCCAGATCGTAGGCGTTCTCGTCGGCAAAGACCGGCGTCCAGTTGACTCCACCGTCGTTCGAGTGCAGCACCCGGTTGGAGGAAGTGGCGCTGGCCACACCGACATTCTGGTTGATGAAATACACCGAGCGCAGATTCAACCCGCCAGCGTACGAGGAGAGCGTCCAGTTCCTCCCGCCATCGGCGGTGCGGACGATGACGCCGCTGTCGCCGACCGCCCAGCCGTGCATGCCATCCGCGAGGAAGAACACCTTCCACAGGTTGGCGCCTATCGCCGGGTTCGTGGCTGGCGTTCTCCAGTCGGCCACCGTCCGGCCACCGTTCTCGGTGTAGAAGATGCTGCCGCCCGAGCCCACCGCCCAGCCGTGATCCCGGTCGGTAAAAAACACCCCGCGCATGTCGGGGGCGCCGCTCAGGGTGATCGACTTCCAGCTCGCCGGTTGCGAGCGGGCCGGCGTCGAAAAGAGACCGCAAACCACCACCACCCAGGCCAGCCACCCGGGATTGGGGCTCGCCCACGTCTTCGGATGGCGCAAGCCGGCGCTCATAATATCCCCTCCAGGCGGATGAACAGACCCTCTCTGCCGTTCCTCAGGTCCGAGAGCGGATCGGGCAGATCGGAGAAGCTGTAGCCCACCCCCAACCGCAAAAGGTCGCCGGCTTCTCCGGAGAGGACGTAGAAGGCCTCCGCCGCTCCTCCCAGGGAAAAACCCCTCCCCGAAAGCGGCTCGGCTGTGAAATCGGTCCCCACCCCGTACCGGGCGCGAAGCTCGCCCGCGAGCCCGAGGCCGCGCCAGATCTCCGAGCCCACGCGCAGCAAGGCAAGGAGCGCGCCGGCCTCGAGGTAGCGCCGGCCGGCGGGAAGTTCGACGGGCTGGGACTCCCAGACCGGCGCAAGCACCAGGCTGGGTTGAAAGTACCGGCTCGGCCGGAGGTGGAGCGCGAGCGAACCCAGCCACCATATCTCCGCTCGCCGCCCCTCCCGGGCGAGTTCCGGCCGAAGGTCGCGGCCTCCGGAGACACGAGCGAGGAGCCAGAACCAGTCGAGTTCCTCCGATCGCCAGGCCAGGCCGGCCGAGGCCTCCAGCAGGCCGCCCAGGGGCGTCATCCCCTCCCCGCCGGCGCGCTCGCCGAACGCCTCGCCGAACGCCGCCCGCGCCGAGATGGCCAGCCCCCGGGCGGGCACGAACCGGCCCGCCACCGAAAACAGCGACTGACGCAAGGTGGAGAGCTGGGCCTGGTACAGGCCCTCGGGCAGGGGCGCGTGCTCGTCGATGCGGTATTCCGCCGTGGTGCGCAGGACGAGCCGCTCGGATCGCCAGGCGAGCGACCCGAAGATGGCGTTGCGCCGGCCCGGAGCCACGGCCACGCTCACTCCCCGATCGGCGAACGGCGCATCACCGAGATCGGCGCGCGAAGAAAAGGCCGCCGGATCCGAGAGTTCGCCTCGCTCCCAGGACAGGTTCGCCCACAGACTGTCGGTCACGGGGAATCCGAGGCCGAGGCGCGAGAGCGTCCCTTGTGATGTGCCCATCCGGTACGACTCGCTGGAGCGGTACAGAACGCCCTTTCCGAAAGAAGCGCTCTGGCCGGACGAGAGCGACCTCGGGCCGGCCAGCCCCGCCTCCGGAAAGAAATCCGCCCTGATGAAGGTTCCGGCGCCCTCCTCGTCCCGGGTGAGGTTGAGCCGCACGAGATTGCCGACCTCGGGCCCAAATCCCCCCTCGATCCCCACACCAAAGCCTCCGGGCCCGTCGAGATCGACGCCGGCCGTCGTCAGGGTGAGGTCCCGCGCGGCGCTCCCCGTCCCTTCCCGCCACAGGTTCTGCTGGTGCCCGGCGGCGAGCCCGAGCCATGACAACAATCGATAGCGGGCCTGCAAGCCGGCGAGCACGCGGGTCCCCTCTCCATCCCCGAGCGCCCGCCCCGGCTCGCCCTCCTGCCGGCGCAGATCGACGCCGGCCTGGGCGGTCAGCGACAACCTTTGAAAAGGCGTCCAGGATGCGCCCAGCGTGCCGAAGAAATTAGCGCCCTGATGATAGTAGCTCCCGGCGCCACGTGTAAATATATTTATATTATCGGATGCTGCAACATTTCCCTCAAGCCATGCTTGAGTAATGTCTTCCGCGGTCAGCCGAGCGCTGTCGGCGTACCCGGCCAAGAAGCGGGCGAATCCGCCGCGCGCCTTGACCCGCGCCGTGTCGATCTCGATATCGGCCGTGTAGGCATCGCCCTCGTCGCGAATTCCTTTGTCCGGGCGGTAGAAACTCAGCCCTCCGTCGGTGGAGTAATTGGGTTCGCCGATGATCCCGGCGCTCTTGCCGTACGCCACTTTGAGGCGCGCGGATTTGCCCAGGCTCGCGAACACCTCGCCCGACAGCAGCCGGTACGGATCGAGGACCTCGTCCGTCTCGGCCGTCGTCATGCCGAAGACCGATCCTCCGATGCGAATGTCGCTTCCAAACCGGCCGCTCACGCCCGCCCTGCCCCCGGCGACGGGCCGTGAGGCGAGCGCGGGGTCCACATCCAGGTACTCGTAATCCGCGACCAGGACGGCCCGGGTCGAGCCGAGCATGTGCAGGCGCAATGCCTCTCGAAAGCCGCCACCCGGATCCAGCGGAGCGAACAGGATCACCCGGCCCGCCTCCCAATCCACCCGAAAGTCGCGGTTTGGGCGAAGCTCGCGAACCTCCAGCACCGCCCCGGTCAAGCGGTCGCGACGCTCGACGGACAGCCGGACGCTCCCCCGGGAAAGCCAGCGGTGAGAGAGAAAATACAGCGTGCTCCCGGTGGCGGCGAACTCGTCATGCGCCGCGGCCGGCCGAAGCTGGCCCGGCTCAGGCTCCGTGGGAGGGAGCGGCAGGTCGGCGCCGGGATGGGGCACCCCGTAGAATCCCTCCAGCGTCACGTCCAAAAGCTTGGTATCGGAAAACCATTCGACGGGATGGAGCGATGCCCACAGGCCGTGCGAAAACAGGTTGAGCGTTCCGGCGCCGCCGGGAGAGGCGCTTGCGATTTCGAACTGCCCCACGCCCAGGGTCGACGCCTCCCTCGATACCTCCAGGTAGTACCTCGACCGAGACGGATTCCTCACCAGCACCGTGCTCGCATCCGCGAACTCGAAAGTTCCGTCCTCGAGGTCCGGCGCATGTCCCCGGCGATAAGGGCTGAAAGCGGGCAGCAGGGAATCCCGAAACACATCCAAGAAGGATTGTCCTTCTGTATCATACGAGTAGTAATTACCTCCAAGAACGAGCTTGAAGCCTGCAGGGAGGGCCGCCTCCATCCAGCCGTCCAACTTTCCCCCGAAAGCGACACCGCCGCCACCTCCCTCCAGGACCGTCGCGAAACTGCCGAGCAACGCCCCCGACACCCCGGTGGTGGCCACCTCGAACGGGAGCTTGGAGGAGAAAGAATCAGCTCCGGGGAGCGCGACCGTCACGGCCCAGGAATTCCCGCCGGGCGCGATGGGAAGGAGCGTGTGCGCCTCGCGCGCGCCATCGAACGGCGCTCCCGCAAGCCACAGCCGCACGCCTTCCTCCATCCGGCAAGACACCAGCGCCGAGGCGGCGCGCGGCATCCTTGCGGACGGCGCCCGGCAGACGCCGATCGGTCTGGGTTGAGCCGGGACGATCAAATCTCCGCCCTGGCTCCGGCGGATCCACACGATGTCCAGGAGGAAGAGCTGGACCCGTTCCTCTGGGCACTGGAGAACCGAAAGGAAGCGGTTTGCGCCGGGGTGGAGGAGTAGATCTTTTTGAACGCTACCGTCCGCCGAAGGCTCCAGGATCTCTTCACCGAGGGAGAGCCGGCAGCCATCGGGGACGGGGGCGCTCCACGAGTACCCGAGAGAACCGTCCTCCGCGGGCAAGAAGCCGCCGCCGCCCGGCACCAGAAGGCGCGCGTCCGATTCGCGCGGCGAGGTGGAACGCAGCATCAGCGGAAAATCGACGCGCGCGAGGCTCTTTGGCGTAATCGAAAAGAACCTCCTCGTCGGCCCGTCCACGCCGGCCGGCAGCGTGGCGGGATCGAGTTTCAACAGCCAATCGCCGAAGGCCTCGAACCCCGCCGGCAGGTCATCGAAATGGTACCTGCCCCGCTCGTCGCTGATGGCCACGTCGCCCGAGGAGCACATCACGCGCACTCCAGCCAGTGGTTCGTCCGAGGATGAAAACACGCCGTCGCCATCCCGGTCCCAGAAGACCCGTCCCATGATCGAGCCCGCGGCGGGATCGAGATTCTGCACGCCCGCGCGGGCCGAGGCGGTCCAGGCGATCAGAAAGACGATGGCCCCGGCGCGCGTCACGGCGCTTTTCCTCCACCGATCCGGATGAGCGCACCGACCTGGGACTGGGTCTCGGTGGCGGACACCACGGTGCCCGATGACGCCGGGGTCTCGAGTTCCACCTGATAGGTCCCGGGCGGGCCCTCCACCACGCTGCCCAGCTTGCCGGATGACGCCGCGAAGATCACCCGCCGGCCAGACAGCGGCTCGCCGCTCACACCCCGAAGATACGCCGTGATGCGGAAGGCACCGCCCGCGCGTTCGGGAGGGGCGACCGAGAGCGCGATGTCGCACGAGCGCTCGGGGACCAGCGCCACTCGCAACGAGGCCGACAGCGGCGCACCCAGCGGAAGTTCCTCGTCCAGGTCCACCGGCAGGAGCCGGAGCTGGCCCTCCGGCGCGCGCACCAGAAAGAGCCGCTGCCCGATCCAGGGCATCGCCGAGGAGAGCCGGCACCGGTGCAGACCGTCTCGCGAAAGCCCGTCCAGGCGGAACCGCACCCTTCCGAAGCGATCGGTGGTGCCGCTCTGGTCCGCGCCGCAGCCCGACAGCGTGACCGTCTGTTGCAAAACGGGAAAACCGCCCGCGTCCACCAGCGCGGCCTCGAGCCTGGCCCCGGTGGCATCCTGCGCCAGGGACTCGGGGCTGGCCAGGAGGGCGGCCGGCTCGGTTCCGCTCCGGTCGAAGATCTCCGCCTCGGCGTCGAGCACCCAGCGCTCCGGCCCCGCGGGAACGACGACCTCGGCCAGGTACCTCCCCGCCGATTCCTCGCGCGGCGGGCTCACGCTGCCCGGCCGCACCTTGAGGCGCACCTCCAGGTTGGGCACCGGGTTGCCGCGCCGGTCGGTCACCGTCACGCGAAGCGGCGACCGTGTCCTTCCGTCGGCAGGCAGGGCCTCGGCCGCCTCCATGACGGCGCGCGCGGCGATCCCCGGCGAAAGCCGGATCTCCACCGTCGAGCGGCTCTCCGGACCACCCTTGGGGAAGGTGGCCTCGATGCGGTCGAGCCCCTCTCCCACCTCGGCCGGCGCGGTGTAGTAGGCTTCCCACAGCCCTCGCCCGGCGGGCCGCAGGTCGCCGATGACTCCGGAGCGGGCGCGCAGGCGCACCTCGCCGAGGTCGGCGGTGCGGCCGTAGGGATCGACGGTGGTGACCAGCAGGCGCGCGCGGGAGCGGCCGTTCGCGGGCAGCGCGCGGGGGAAGGCCCAGATGCCGAGTTGGTTCGTCGGCGGCAAGAACAAGTTGACCTCGGACACCTTGCGGTTGCCGACGCGGTCGATGGAGGTGGCCCGCCCGCGCCCGTACCCGGGCGGGACCAGGATGGGGATCGAAAAGCGCCCCTTGTCGTCCGCGATCACCGGCCCGAACGTCTTCTCCCCTACCCGCATCTCCATGCGTACACCGGGGGTGGTCTTGCCCGGGAGGTCCAGCCGACCGGCGATGGGGATGGTGAGCCGCGCCGCAGCCACCCGATCCAGGCGGGCGTGGGCCGGGTTGGCGACGGTGATGACGGCCACTTGCGGGAACGGTTGGTCCGGCGCATCGAAGCGTAGCCGGTACCTTCCGCCCCCCAGCTCTTCGACCGGCGAGAGGTTGCCGACGTTGGTGCTGGCCACGATGGGCAGGCCGGCCAGCGGCGCGCCCGCCGGGTCGCGGGCCACGATGACGATCTCCGAGTTGCGGTCCCGCTCGGCCACCAGCTCCGCCGGCGAGGCCGAGATCTCCAAGGTGCCACAGGGATGGCGGCACAGGGAGGAGCGGTGGCTTCCCCGGATCACGCCGGCCGCATCCCGCCCGGCCCATTCTCCCTCGAACAGGACCTCCGCGCGGTCCTCCACCGTTGGCGGACGGAACAGCGCCCGGAACAAGCCCTGCCCCAGGTCGTCCGGCGCCGAGAAACTCCCCAAGTTGGAGCGCAAGGCGAGCTTGCCACCCGGGGTGGCGCCCACCACCAGCACGTGGACGGCGAACTCGGGGCCGCCGTCACCGGGCAGGCATCCCTCGGGCGGCAGGAAGAACATCTCGCCCGCCCGCGCCGGACACGCGAGGAGCAGCAAGAGCACGATCCCCGGCAGCAGGCGGCGCGAGGCCATCACAGACGATTCCATGTCGTGTCTCTTTATCGAACCTGCATTCGATTCGCAAAGCATGCTCGCGCCGGCGGCCGCGTAATTTCTGTTGCGCGCGAACGCGCTGGCTTTTTCGGCCCCGCGTTCGCGCGACAGGTCATTCGTGGACGGCCGCGCCTGCCCTGGCAGTTGGCACCCAAAGACCGCAGGAGAACGAGGTGGACCGGGTCGAGCGCCGCCGCTCAGGCCTTGCCGATGACCAGGCCGCACTCGGGACACTCCTCGGCATCCTCGGGGACGGCGTGCCCGCACGCCGGGCACTTCTCCACGGTGAGTTCCGCCGGGGCGCTCAGGCCCTCGTTCGCCAGCATTTCGTGAAAGCGGCCGGACAGCACCTGGATGGCCCGCTCGAGCTGCTCCTTGGCCACCACCAGCAACATGCGCTTGGGGTGGCCCGGCTCGGGGACGAAGCTGGTGTCCTCGGTCATCAGGGCCGCCACCCGGTTCTGGCGCAGCAGATCCTGCGCCTCCAGCACCACGTCGGAGAGCCCGCGGGTGACCGCCACCAGCTCCTTGTCCTTCAGGTAGGCGGCCACGTCCTCGCCGCTCATGCGGTCCTCGGGAGTGAGCGACTCGACCAGGTCCACCTCGCAGGAGTTGCAGCGGGTGAATCCCTCGCGGTACTCG
This sequence comes from uncultured Myxococcales bacterium, assembly GCA_964561025.1. GTDB lineage: Bacteria > Myxococcota > B64-G9 > B64-G9 > B64-G9 > JAAZNF01. The sequence continues at coordinate 18,810 of CAZLNM010000052.1, read as the reverse complement.
GCCTGGCACACGGGACAGAAGGGCATGCGGGGCTCCTTGGGTGGGCGGCTACGGCATGGGCTCGACGACCATCTCGTCGCGCTGGGCGACATAGGTCATCTTCCAGCGCCGGCCGTCGGCGCCGCGGAACTCGGCGAACCGCCCGAACGAGGTCTTGGCCTCGGTGATGAGGAACTTGAGAAAGTCCTTTCGCTCTTCCTTGATCTGCTTGAGGGCGGCGAGGCCGTCGGGGTGGCCGGTGAGGTTCATGCGCGCTCCGAAAATTCAGCTCGCATGATAGCGCGCCGAAAAATCCGAGGTCAACCGGTTTTATCGATACGATTTCGTCGATCCGTCCGTGGCGAATCGCACCAGCTCCAGGACCGCCACGCCGGTGCCCTCGGAGCCCGGTCGCCACCGTCCTCTCCCGGTTTGACAGGGGGACCGGGCCACCGATAGATTCCCGGGCACAGGAGGGTGAGCATGAACCAGAGCGACATCCGGGAGCTGCTCAAGGGCGTGTCCATCTTCTCCCACATGGACGAGGCGGTGCTCTCGAGCCTGGCGGGCCTGGTGGTCACCAAGGAGTACCCCAAGGACAGCCTGGTGTTCTCCCAGGACGACCCGGGCGACGCCATGTTCGTCATCGCCCGCGGCCGGGTGAAGGTGGTGCTGTACGGCGAGAGCGGGCGCGAGGTGGTGCTGTCGGTGTTCCGGGCGGGGGACTTCTTCGGCGAGATGGCCTTGCTCGACAACCTGCCCCGCTCGGCCAACGTGGTGACGCTGGAGGCCGCGACCCTGATCGTGCTGCAGCGCGACACCTTCCGCCGCTACCTGGAGCAGCACCCCTCGGCGGCGTTCTCAGTTATGGCCGAGCTGTGCCGCCGCCTGCGCAAGGCCGACGAGATCATCTCCAACCTGTCCCTGCTCGACGTGTATGGCCGGGTGGCCCGCCTGCTGCGCGAGCTGGCCCAGACCGACGGCGAGGAGATCGAGGGGGGCGGCATCCGCATCCGCAAGAGGCCCACCCAGCAAGACATCGCCGGCATGATCAACACCTCGCGGGAGACGGTCTCGCGGGCGCTCTCGGAGTTCCAGCGCCGCGGCCTGCTGGAGCTGCAGGGCAAGACCATCATCCTGCGCCCCCAGTTCTACCGGGAGTCCGGCGCATGAGCCCCGAGCGCCCCCGCGCCATGATCGAGGTCCGCATGGTGCACAAGACCTTCGGGGACAACCACGTCCTGCGCGGGATCGACCTTCTGGCCCTGGAGGGCCGCACCACCGTCATCATCGGCGGCAGCGGCTCCGGCAAGAGCGTGCTGATGAAGCACATGATCGGGCTGTTGCGCCCGGACCGCGGCAGCGTCCTGGTGGACGGCGAGGACACCACCGGGCTCTCCGAGCGCGAGCTCACCCGCGTGCGCGCCAAGTTCGGCATGGTCTTTCAGAGCGCGGCGCTGTTCGACTCCATGAATGTCGGGGACAATGTGGCCTTCCCGCTGCGCGAGCACCGCAAGCTCCCCGAAAAGGAGATCCGCCGCATCGTGGCCGAGAAGCTTTCGCTGGTGGACCTGGCCGGCAGCGAGCGGCTGTTCCCGGCCGAGCTCTCGGGCGGCATGCGCAAGCGGGTCGGCCTGGCCCGGGCCATCGTGCTGGACCCCAAGATCATCCTGTACGACGAGCCCACCACCGGGCTCGACCCCATCAACGCCCACAGCGTCGACGAGATGATCCAGAACGCCAAGGCCCGCCTGGGGGTCACCTCGGTGGTCATCACCCACGACATCGCCTCGTCGTTCCGCATCGGCGATCACATCGCCATGATCCACGAGGGGCTCATCGTCGAGCAGGGCTCCGCCGAGGACCTGCGGCGCAGCCGCCACCCTTTCGTGCAAAAATTTCTCTCCACCTGGTTCGCCAAGGGGGAGTAGGTAGCTTTTGTTGCGCCCGCCGCCGGCATGGGGTAGTTTCGGTGTGGGCACGCGGCCATGAAGAAATTTTTCACGCCGGTCAAGGTCGGCATCGTCACCCTGGTCACCATCGCGGGCCTGGTGTACAGCCTGCGCTCGGTGCGCGAAGGCGCCTTCTCGGCCGCGGACACCTACCCGGTGTACGCGCTGTTCAACAACGTGCTGGGCGTGGCCACCCGCTCGCGCGTCTCCATGGCCGGGGTGGAGATCGGCTACATCGAGAGCATCGAGCTCCAGGAGGGCCGGGCCCGCGTCAACCTGCGCATCCACAAGAGCGTGCCGCTCTACCGCGACGCCGAGATCGCCAAGATCAGCGAGTCGTTGCTCGGCGATAAGTTGCTCGAGATCAGCCCGGGCCGGGACCGGAAGCACCCCTTGCCGGTCGGGGGCCAGATCGAGAACACCTACGAGGAGAAGGACTTCCCCGAGCTGTTCCGCCAGATGGACGCCATCACCCGCGACATCCGCACCGTGACCGAGTCGCTGTCGAAGACCATCGGCCAGATGGATCGAGAGGACTCGCTGGGCGGGGTGATGCGCAACATGAACCGCATCGCCGACAACGTCACCCGGCTGACCGAGCGGGTGAACCAGGTCTTCGACACCGGCTCCGCCAAGGTGGAGCGCATCCTGGACGACGTGTCCGGCATCTCCGCCGGCGCCCGCGGCCGCTACGGCGAGATCCTGGACAACATCCGCGACGTGACCCGGGACATGAAGGCCCTGGTGGCCAACCTCAACGACATCGTGGGGCGGGGCGAGGGCGACTTCAAGGAGAGCGTCGGCGGCTTCAAGGAGACGCTGAAGAAGGCCAACCGCTCGCTCGAGAACCTGGACCAGATCACCCAGAAGATCAACGAGGGCGACGGCACCCTGGGCCGGCTGGTCAACGACGACCGCATCCTGAACAAGGCCGAGGGCATCCTCTCCGACGTCTCGTCCATCACCTCCCCCATCGGCCGCTTGCAGCTCCTCATCGACCTCCACTCCGAGTACCACGTCAACAAGAACGCCGCCAAGAACTACCTGGCGCTGAAGCTCATCCCCAAGTCGGACAAGTACTACATGATCGAGGTGATCGACGATCCGCGCGGCGACGTGGAGGTGGTCGAGACCTGCAACGACACCAGCCGCGACTGCTCCGACCCGGCCAACCGCACCAAGTCCATCACCGTGCGGGACAAGTTCAAGTTCTCGCTGCAGTTCGAAAAGCGCTTCTTCTTCTTGGGCCTGCGCTTCGGCATCATGGAGAACACCGGCGGCCTGGGCGCCGACTTCTTCCTGTTCAACGACGACCTCCAGCTCCGGCTCGACCTGTTCCAGTTCGGCAAGAACGAGTTCGGCACCTCCGCCGCGCCGCGCCTCAAGGCCATGCTGGTGTACCGGCCCACCTGGCTGGCCAACCACGTGTACCTGGTCGCCGGCGGGGACGACTTCTTCAACGGGCGCAAGGTGTTCGACTACTTCTTCGGGGCGGGTCTGTCCTTCACCGACGACGACCTCAAGGGCATCATCGCCGCCACCGGCGTGCCCAAGCCCTGAAGTGATCTCCTAGTCACCGGACATACCAAGATCCCGCTGCGTCATTGTGGACCTTGGTGTGGTGCTGCGCGCCAGGCGGGCCTCCATGCAGCACCGCCGGTTTGGCGGCGAGCCGTCAGGGGGAGCCACCGTAACGCGGCCGCACCGAAGAGAAAATTGCCGGGAATAAAGCGAGGCGCGGTCAGCTCCGAACCCGCTTGATCCGTCCTCGGGGCGCGTGGTAGACGAACGAGCATGGAAAAGAAAGACCCGTTGCTATCGCTGCTCGACAGCACCCTGGAGCGGACGGAGATCCCCGGCCTGCCGGAGCCCTCACGGGGCAAGGTGCGCGACGTGTACGACCTCGGCGACCGGCTGCTCATCGTCACCACCGATCGCATCAGCGCCTTCGACGTGGTGCTGGGGACCATCCCCTGCAAGGGCCAGACCCTCAACAACATCGCCGCCCACTGGTTCGAGAAGACCCGCGAGCTGTGCCCCAACCACATGCTGTCGCTGCCCGACCCGTGCGCCATGGTGGTAAAGAAGCTTCAGCCCATCTCGCTCGAGATCGTCATGCGCCGCTTCATCACCGGCAGCCTGTGGCGGGAGTACGAGAAGGGCGCACGCGAGATCTACGGCCTTATGCTTCCGGAGGGCCTGCGCCCCGACCAGCGCTTCGACGAGCCCATCCTCACACCCACCACCAAGGAGGCGGTGGGCGAGCACGATCAACCCATCGCCCCGATGGAGGCTTTGCGCCGGGGCCTGGTCAGCGAGCCCCTGTGGTACCGCATCGAGGCCGCCGCCCGACGGCTATTCGAGTTCGGCGAGCAAGAGGCGGCCCGGCGGGGCCTGCTGCTGGTCGACACCAAGTACGAGTTCGGGCTGGACGGAGAGAAGCTCTACCTGATGGACGAGGTGCACACCCCGGACTCGAGCCGCTACTGGGAGGCCGAGGGCTACAAGCTCCGCTTCGAGCAGCGGGAGCCCCAGATCATGCTGGACAAGGAGAACATCCGCCAGTGGCTCCTTGCGCGCGGTTTCTCGGGCAACGGAACGCCCCCGGCGCTCACCCCCGAGGTGCGTCTCGAGCTGGCCCGCACCTACCTGGGGCTCGAAAAGCGCCTCACCGGGCGCGAGCCCACCCTGCCGCGGGGCGACGTGCATCAGCGGCTGCTCCAGAACCTCAAACGGGCCGGGATCTTGGCCCGGGGGATGGCGTGATGCTGGCGCTCGCCTTTTACCTTTTGCTCCCGGCGGCATTGTTGGCCCCTTGCACCGAGTGCGAAAAGCGCGCCGCCGCGCGGGCGGCCGAGGAGGGCGGTGAGCCGCCGCGCGCATCGGAGCTTCCCGGAGAGACCGAGAGCACCGCGCTCAAGACGGCGCGCGCCTTCGTGTCCGCCATGGATTCGGAGCAGCTCGAACCACTTTTTCTGCTGTGCGGCGATCCCTTCAATTTCGACGGGCGAGTGGTCTCCGGACGCGAGGAGATCCTTCGTGACTTCCGTAATGTGCTCGCGTCGCAGCGGGAGAGCCTCGGCGGCAAGCAGAAGATCGACATCGAGATCCTGACGCTCTCGCAGGCGACCGAGCGCTTCGGCCCGCCGCCCAAGAAGTTCGCGGGCGCCTTCCCCCCGGGCGCCGTGTTCGCCGCCGTCACCTTCGAGAAACGCCCGGGCTTTCTGCTGGTCGTCGTCCGCAAGAAGGCCGACTGGAAGGTCGTCGGCATCGCCGAATAGGCGGCTGGCTACAGCAGGTCCGGATCGAAGTCCACCTGGCGCCGCTCGCCCTCCTGCGCCAGGGTGACGCCGGTGACGTCGACGAAGCCCCCATTTTTGTCGAGCTGGACCATGAAGGGCCGGTTGAGCGGAATGGAATCCATGAGGTAGTAGCCGGCGGCGCCGGCCTGGGCCTCGGCGCGCGGGAAGCGCACCAACTCCTCATCGTCCAGCGCGGCCAGCGTCAGGCCCTCCTGGCCGCCCACGGCATGCGCCATCACGTTCCCCGTCGGTTGCTCGTCGAGGATGAGCGCGCACTGCTTGGACTCGATGTCGCACGGCGCGCTCCCCGAAAAGGTCTGCACGCTCCGGCTGTCCCGGCTCCAGAACACGATCCCTTTGATGACGCACTCCGGGCACGGGCTCACCAGCACCTGGACATCCAGCTCGGTGATGAAGCCGTTGGGGTCCTGGTGCAGCATGAGCGAGGAGATGCCGGACACGGACGGCTGGCTCCCGCCCGCGTTCGAGACGAACGAGAGCCCCAGGTAGAAGTTCGAGCGCGGCGCGCCCAGGTCGAAGACGGCCTCGAGGCCATCCTGCCGCTTTGCAAGCACCCGGCGCAGCCCCTCGAGGTCTTCTTCCTTGGCGCCCAAGGTGCCGACGGGCACCCGGACCTCGACCTCATCCACACCGCCCGCCTGGTACGGATAGCAGCCACCCAGCAACGGAAGCGCAACAGCGAACAACCAAGGGAGGCGCCGGGCGCGGCCGCCGGCCGCAACCAGAACGCGCGGCCGCCCCCTCTGGCTCTTTCGGCCCTGCGGGGGGCCGCTCAAAACATGCTTGAACATACGGCGCATGTTGGTGTTCAAATTCAAGCTCCACCGCTCTCCCGATCATCGCGGGCGCAGCGTGATGGTCACGCTCACATCGCCCGTCTTGTGGCCCGGCTGGGGACCGGTCTGACCGAACATCTGCCCCAACTCGAAGTCGGTCCCGGCGTCGCCGCCGAACCCCACCCGGTTGTTGCCGGGCTGCATCGCCTCGCTGCGAAACGGCTCCTGCTCCGGCGCCCGCTCGCGCGCCGGCAGGAAACTCCCCTCCTCCAGCACCTCGCGGGAGAGCGGCGCGGCGGACGCCAGCGTCTCCGGGCTCGACTCGGCGTCGGTGGACTCCTTGAGCGAGCGGATCTCGGCGTCGGCGAGCGCCACCGGGCTCGCGCTGGCCGGCCCGCCGACGTCACAGCCGAATCCCGCGGCCAGCAACGCGCGCGCCCCGCCGTCCGGGAGGTATTCCACCTCGCCGGAGAGCACCGCGATGCGGGCGCCTTCTTCCCTTCGCTGTACCACGAACTCGGTCCCCCGCACGCCGCTCACCACGTTGCCGGTGCGCACCTCGAAGTCCGCCTGCCGCCCGCTCACCGTCTTTGGCACCAGGGAGCGGACGAGACCTCCGGAAAGCTCGAGCCGGGTGCGGCGCTGCCCCTCCTGGAAGAGGTGCTCGACGATCCGAAGCTCGGAGTTCGCCCCGAGCGAGAGCACCGAGTCGTCGGAGAGCAACACCCGGAGCCGCCCCCCGGGCCCGGTCCGCAGCGCGTCGCGTTCGAGCACCTCCATCCCGATCTCGGCGGGGTACGAGGCCTCGCCGCGCACGATGCGAGCCTCGCCCTTCGCGCCGGCGACGAAACCCACCCCGGCCCCCCACGCAAACGCAGGGAAAAAAGCCGCGACCGCGGCCAGAAAGAACCAGGCGAAGCCAAGCCGCGGGGGAGCCACCAGCTCCTGCCGAAACCTGTGGCCATCATCCGGCACTGCGCACTCGCGCGCTGGCTCTTTCGGCCCCGCGCTCGTGCGCCAGGACAGCACAGAACGCGACCGCCCGCGCTGGCTCTTTCGGCCTCGCGGTCGGTCGCGCAAGGATATTTCTGCGATAAACGTGTGCATCGTACGGACGGAATCCATCCCGGTCACGGGCGTCCTGCATCCACCGCGCAATAGAATACCAGCTCCTGGCCGGCCACGTCGAGGTTCACCTCGGTGGTCCCGAACTGCGTCGAATCTCTCAGCACGGCGGCCTGCACCTGGTCGTTGACGGAGAGGTCCACCGCCGTGCGCCGGCCCACCGGGAGCCACGGCAGGAGCGCCTCGTAGCCACCTCCGGCCGTCTGGCTGGGCGCGATCCGCGGAAAGCGCAGGTCCGCCTGGATGTCCCGCAGCGCGAGCCACTGGATGGTTCCGTCCGAGAGGAGGCAGCGCAGGCTGCCGACCGGGTGGATCCAGGCCGAGAGCGGGATCGGGGAGGAGATCTTCTCCGAGTCGAACCAGTCGGTCTCGCCGGTGTAGGTCTCGACCTTGCCCTCGGCCGCGCCGAGGAAGATCGCGGTCGTGAAGCGGCAGCGGTGGCAGGTGTCCATGAGCAGGCCGAGGGAGAGGAGGGCGTTCTGCTCGTCGTAGGACACGCTGGCCAGCGAGGCGTTCACCACCAACCCGTCCTCGGCGCGAAGCGCAAGGGACAGGAAGAACTTGCGTTGCTGCGGATCCAGCTCGTACGGCAGGGCCTGGGTCTTGGTGGCGTACCGTCCCCAGCTCTCCACGGCGGTCGCGTCCACCTCGATCCCCAACTGCCCGAGCGGCAGCTCGATCAACGAGAGCCCCGCGCTGGACTCGGGATAGCAGCCCAGCCCCCATGTCGCCAGCCACGCCATCCCACATGCGAAAAGCAGCCTCATGACCGCCTCCCTGCTCCGAAGCGATACACTCACTTACGCAGGACGATCTGGACCTGGATGGCTCTTCCTCCGGTGACGGCGTTCTTGTTGTCCCACTGCCAGCTCCAGTCCGCGCCGCCTTGCCCATCGGTATTGCCCCAGGCACTTGCCGCCAGGGTCTCTGGAGTCATCCCGCCCAACGGAAGAGTCCCGTCGCTCCGCACGGCTCCGCTGCCGAGGTTCCCGGCCGTGGAAGAGTCGTTCCTTCGATCGGCACCCCCATCCGCCGGCACGTTGGCGGCCGGACCGCCCAGGCGATCATCGACGGGAACCGAACCGGCGAAGGCCAGCATCTCCGGCCCCTGTTCGGCTTCGGTGTCACGGCGCAACCGGGCGACGTCCTCCGCGCTCAGGCCGAAGGAGGCCAGCGCGCCGCCCTCGGATCCCAGGCGGCTCCCCTGCCCCGCCGCCACCAGCGTCCGCACCCCGTCCGCGGTCGAGAACTCCACTTCTCCGGAGAGCGTGCTGAGGCGTGAGGAGCCGTTTTCAGACTCGAGGACGAACTCCGTGCCCCTCACCCCGGCCACCGCGTTTCCCGTCCTCACCTCGAAGTCGGCCGCGCCGCTGTGCACCGTCTTCTGGACCAGAGCCCGCACCGCTCCAGATCCGAGATTGATCCGCGTCTTGCGTTCTTTTTGCGCCACCGAGAAGCGGTGCGTCTCGATCCGCAGGTCGGACTTGTTCCCGAGCGCCAGGATGCTGTCATCGGAGAGCAGGATCTTTACCCGCCCCTTGGCCCCGGTGAGGATCTGATCGCCTTCCCGGACCTCGGCTCCCACCGAAAGATCCAGAGACGCCCCGTCGCGCAAAAGGCGCGCATCGCCCGAGACCGCCGCGACGAAACCCACGCCCTGGGCGAACGACGGCGAGGTCCAATAAAGCACAAGCGACATGGCTATCATGGCTTTCATGCTCTCATCTCCTCACACTTACCGCCAACGAGAAGCCAAGCATGTCCCGTGCCATGGGCTGGTGATCGAGATCACCCAAAAAACCTTTACAAAACATGCCGCTAAGAAAATCGAGCGTTTTCCTTTCATCACCGGGCATCAAAATCCTGAGCGATTCCATGAAAAACCGCCTGCTTCCTTGCCGCATCACATCTGGCCCGTCACCGATATGCTTGCGATGTTTCGCTGGTAGGAGAACGGCTGGTTCGAGTCGTTGATGAAGAACATGTACCCCACCTGGAACGAGAGGTTCTGCCCCAGCCAGAAGGTGGCGCCGGCTCCCGCGCCAAAACGGATGTCCAGGCGCTCGGGATCGACGGGAAAATGATAGTAGCTCTCACGCCTGAATCCAGCCTGGAGATTGAGGCTCAACCAGCTCGCCGGCGCGTACCGGGCCTCGGCCTCGAGGTTGGGCGACCACATGTCCCAGTTGTCGCCGTATGCGTCCGCGATCACCGCCCCGGCACGCACAAGCAGCGCAAGCCTCGAGGCGAGCCGGAGGTCCTGCACCACGGCGACCGAGTGCTCGAAGCAGTTGCGCATCTCATAGTCGAAGAACCGCGCCGAGAAGACGTACTCCAACGAGGTCCCGGCGCTCTCGCCCTCGGCGATCCGCACCGACGCGCGCCCCGCGTGCGAGTGAAGATACACGCCGACGCCGTCGCCAACATTACGATTGGGATTTCCGAGCCCGATATCGGACAACAGATCGAGTGAACCCTGGTACGCGAGTTCCAGCCGGAACTTCCCGAACTGGTGACGGTACCCGAGGAACCCGGAAAAATCAGTCAAATCGAACCCGGATACGGATTCGGCGAGGTAGAAACTGCGGCTCACCGACAACGAGGCCGTAAGGCTCCGAGCGGCATCCTGGAGGATATTGAGGTATCCCCCGGCGGCCAAGAAGAGCCGCGCCGAGCCAGTGCCGCTCCCCTGGTCCGGTTCCAGGGCGACGTTGGAGTCGTATCCGCCGCCGGCGGTGGCATACAGGCCGAAACGCCTCACCCTCGGCCTCTCTCCAGTGAGCACGTTGATGTTGCGCCGGGCCATGTCGGACAGGGACTGGTTCTCTGTCGCCAGGGCAGCCACCTCGAAGCTCTTTCGGGCCTCTTCGAGCAGGCCCGTCCGCGCCTGGGCCAGGCCGAGATAGTAGGCGGCCGAGGCGCCAAAACCCTGATCGAGGTCTCGCGCAAGCGACATGTACTCAATTGATTCTTTATATTTTCCAGATTGATAGAGACAATATCCGAGATAGTACTTTACAGCGGCGCGCTCCGGTGCCGCCGGCTCCGCCACCCTGAGTTCCTTCTCGGCGGAAGAGAAATCACCTGCCTTGATCAAGGCCTGCGCCAGATCCAGCCGGGCTCCGACCATGTCCGGGGCGATGGCGATGGCCTGCCGGAAATTCTCCACCGCCTCGGCGGTCCGGCCGGCCAAAAAAAGGACCTGACCCAGGTAGTAGATGGCTCTGGGGTTCCTAGGCTGCGACGCGAGCACCTCGCGGAAGTGCCTCTCCGCCTGTGAAAGATCCTTCCGCGAGAAGGCCACCACTCCCTTGGCGAAGTCCACCTCGGGCGATCCGGCCCAGGAGGCGCCCGGCGGCAGGCCCCCCAGGATGAGCGCGACCAGCAGATGTCGAAAACGCATAAAAGACGCGCGCCTCATGCCCGGCGTCCTTTCCCCTCAGTGCAGCTCCCCGATGAGATGCCGCACCCGCTCCAGGCCAGCCTCGATGACGTCGATCCCCGTGGCGAAGGAGAACCGGATGTGCCCCGGCGCCCCGAAGGCCTCCCCGGCCACCGTGGCCACGTGCTCCTGCTCCAGCATGAGTTCGGACAGGCGCTGGGTGCTTTCGATCCGCTCGCCCATGAAGCTCTTACCCAGCAAGCCGGCGAACGAGGGGAAGGCATAGAACGTCCCGGCCGGCATCGGGCACTCGACGCCCGGCAGCGCCCGCAGGAGCTCCACCATGCGGTTGCGGCGCTTTTCGAAAGCGCGCACCATCTCGTCCACGATCTCGGGTGGGGACTCGAGCGCCGTCACGGCGGCGTGCTGCACGAAGGTGGTGGCGTTCGAGGTGGACTGGTCCTGGACCTTGCGCATGGCCGCGATGATGTCGGCCGGCCCCACCGCGTAACCCAGGCGCCAGCCGGTCATTGAAAAGGACTTGCTCACCCCGTTGACCAGCACGGTGCGCCCGGCCAGCTCGGGGACGAGCTGCAAGATGGAGACGAAACGGCGCCCGTCGAACATGAGGCGGTCGTAGATGTCGTCGGAGACCACGGCCACGTCCCGCTCCATCGCCAGCTTGGCCACCTGGCGCAGCTCCTCCTCGGAGATCACCTGGCCGGTGGGATTGCAGGGGCTGTTGAGCACGACGAGGCGGGTACGGGCGGTGATGGCCATGGCCAGGGCGGGCAGGTTGATCTGCCCGCCGTCCTTCGGCGGCGGCAAGATGATGGGCTTTGCGCCGCACAAGCGCACCTGCTCCGGGTAGGAGACCCAGTACGGCGCCTGGATGACGGCCTCGCTCCCCTCGTCGAGGAGGCTCAGGAAGGCGTTCAGCAGGCACTGCTTGGCGCCGCAGCACACCACCACCTGGTTGTCCTCGAAGGAGAGCCCCTGCCGCTCGCGGTACACCTTGCGGATGGCCGAGCGCAGCGAGGGGATGCCCGCCGAGGCGGTGTAGCCGGTGTGGCCCTCGTCCAGCGCCCGCACCGCGGCGCGGCGGATGACCTCCGGGGTCGGGAAATCGGGCTCGCCCGCGGCCAGCGGGAAGACGGTCTCGCCCGCGGCCTTCAGCGCGTTGGCCTTGGCCTGCATGGCCAGGGTGGGTGACGGTTTCACGGCCAGGATGCGATCGGAGAGTTTCATCGGCGAGTCCTCCCCGCTCAATCGAGCGACTTCTGCGCGCGGGCCTGGATGCGGGCCAGGACGGTCTCGGGGACGAGCCCGTGAAGGTCGCCGCCGAAGAGGGCGACCTCCTTCACCGTCTGCGAGCTGATGTAGAAGTGATCCTGGCCGGTCATCATGAAGAAGGTCTCCAGCTCCGGCGCCAGGCGGTGGTTCATGTGGGCCATCTGAAATTCGTTCTCGAAGTCCGAGAGCGCGCGCAGGCCCCGGATGACGATGGCCGCCTTGCGCCGCCGGGCGTACTCCACCAGCAGGCCCTGGAAGGAGTCCACCTCGACGCCGCTCTCAGAGCGCAGCGCCTCGCGCAACATCTCCACCCGCTCCTCCACGGTGAACATCGGGTGCTTGCGGGGATTGATGGCCACCGCCACCACCAGGCGGGGGAAAATGCGCCGGCCCCGCCGGATGATGTCGAGGTGGCCATTCGTCACGGGGTCGAAGGATCCGGGGTAGATGGCGAGTCCGTCCACCGCTGTGCTCCTTGGTAGAAATCCGCCGCCACGCTAGCCGAGAGCGTCCGGGATGTCAACGGCACGGCCGGCATCGACGCCGACCTTGACACCCCTCGCCCGGCGGGATTAGGAATAGCCGATGATTCCACGCAGGCTGACGGCCCTCCTGTGCATCATGGGCATGGTGGCGTGGCAGGTGCCCGCCTCGGCGCGAAAACCATCGCGGCCGGATCCGCAGGCGGCCTCCAAGCTGGTGGACCAGGGGATCCGTCTTTATCACGAGGGCAACTACGAGCAGGCCATCGTCGAACTCGCGAAAGCGCTCAAGGGGAACCTCGAGCCCATCCGCCAGGTGGGAGCGCTGCAGTACATGGCGTTCGCGCAGGCGGCCATCGGCGAATTCCAGGACGCCGAGAAGACCTTCGAGCGCCTCCTTCGGCTGAATCCGGACTTCCAACTCCCCACCACCATCTCGCCGAAGATCGCGGACGTCTTCAACTCGGTCCGGGAGCGGGTGAAACCTCCGCCCCCGCCGGAGCCGGTGACCATCGAGCACCAGATCCCGGATCACGGCTCCGTGGGCCGCACCCTCGAGATCGAGGCCCAGGTCAGCCGCCTCCCCGCGGGCGGCAAGGCCAGGCTGCGCTACCGCTACGATCAGGCATCGGCCTTCTCCACCCAGGTCATGAGCGCAGGAAGGGACGGCAGGTTCACCGGGCGGGTGCCGGCGCCGTTTTCTCCAGCGGGTGGCCGGGTCCAGTACTTCATCGAGGCCATGGATGATTCGGGCGCGGTCGTGACCTCCATGGGCGAAGAGAAGGACCCGCTGACGGTGGACTTTCTCGCTCCCCGGCCGGAGGCCAAGCCGCAACCGAAGGAAGAGAAGTCATCCTCGACCTGGTGGATCTGGGCGCTGGTGGGCGGGGTGCTGGCGGGCGCGGGCCTGGCGGTGGGCCTGAGCCTGGCCAGCGGCTCGTCGGACGGGGGGCGGGCCATCATCACCATCAAGGCGCAATGATGAAAACGCTCGCTGCCATCTTCCTCTGTGTTGTGCTCGCCTCCTGCGGCGCCGAGGACCTCTCCTCGGTCTCGACGAGCCTCGTCATCCCGCGCCAGCTCGCCGCCCAACTCTCGACGGTGACCATCCACCTGGTCCAGGTGGACACGCTGAAGCGCCCCGACTGCACCACGCTGCTCGGGGATCCCACCCGCATCCAGTCCGCCAACGTGGTGAGGCGCGCGGTGGTGGAGTTCAGCGCCTCCGGCACCACGCAGAAGATCATCGACAACATCCCCGATCGGGGCACGGTGTGGGAGTTCTACGCCGAGGGCCACAACGCCTCCCAGACCCTCGTCGGTCACGGCTGCGCCGGGGTGTTCTCCATCTCGAAAGGCGAGGAGCTCCCGGTCACCATCTCCATGTGCGAGCTCGCCGAGAACCCCTGCCCGCCCATCCCCTGAGCGGACAATGAAGTTGTCCTAACTGGCGGGGGTGTTTTTCCATCCTCTTTGCCAACCTCTTTTCGCTCGATGAGCGATTTTCTTCCAGAGGATTTTTTCGGGCGTGTGCCAGGTGCGGATCCAGCGTACGCCGCAGGATGCAAGGACTCCGCATCCTTAGAACAGAGACATACCCGCTCTCCTTCTTCGGGCTGTCATCCTTATAATAGTTTTCGCACCAATTTTAAGTCGCTGGACAGGGGCGCTTGATAGAGCTCTTTAAGCCTTGGACTTTAGCTGCGACTCGACATACTCGCGGATGAGATTCTCCTCGACCGGATCGAGGTCGATGAAGCGGATGCCCGCGCCGGTGCCGTCCGAGCGGCCGGAGGTGGAGACGACCTCGCCGTCGGCCTCGATGACGCCCTGGCGACCCGGGATGGAGAAGCGCAGCTTCACCCGCGTGCCCTTGGGGTGCGGGATGGTGCGCTCGAAGAACACCCCCCCCACAGAGAGGTTGCCGGTCTGCTGGAAGTACAGCTCCTCGTCCTTGATCTCCTCGACCCAGATGCGGACGGGCACCCGCACATCCCGGCGCCGGTCGCGGCGGCGTCGCTCGCGCGCGCTGTCCGTGCCCTTGCGGCTGTCCGGGCGTCCCTGGCGTCTGTCTCTGACCCGCATCGGTTCCGCTCCCGGCGATGGCTACGCGCGATACAGGATTCGAACCTGTGGCCTTTGGCTCCGGAGGCCAACGCTCTATCCATCTGAGCTAATCGCGCATCATGGGCGCGCATGATAGCAAAACAGAGACGGCAAGCAAGAGAAAAGTGCTACTGCACGAAGGCTGGCTGGGGCAGGAACTTCTCGGCCTCGGGCTGGACGAACCCGAGGAAGCGCACACCCATTCCGCTGAGGATCGAGCGGTCGCCACCGGCGGCGGTGCGATGGACGAAGCAGATGTGCACCACCTCCGCCAGCGCGGTCATCTCCACCAGGTTGCCCGGCACGGAGAAGGTGACCATGATCTGCCCGCCGAGCGGATAGGGATCCTGGGTTTCGATGAACATCCCGCCCTCCGAGATGTTCCGCGCGATGCCGAAGGACGTACCGAACGCTCCAGAGATGTAGACTGAAAACACCATGTCCAGCCTGTAACCTCTTCGACTGTCGCTCATGTGGCTCTCCTTGGCCGATCCTGAACACATGGTAGCCTATGTAATACATTGTGGTCAAGAAAACGGCCGTGGTCTGATTGACAATCCGGCAAATCCGCGCTTTACAGATGAACGGCGGGCAAATTCATGTCCAAGAAGCGAATCGGCGAAATCTTGATGGAAGAAGGCCTGATCGACGAGGAGGATCTCTCCGAGGCGCTACGGTACAAGGAGCAATCCGGCTACAAGCTCGGCTCCGCGCTCGTGGCGCTGCGTATCATCGGCGAGTGGCAGCTCACCGAGGCGCTGGGCAAGGCGCTGGACCTGCCGGTCGTCGATCTGGCAGCCGATCCCCCCTCCCCCGCCGCCTTGCGAAAGATCCCGCCCAGGCTCTCCGAGCGGTTCGATCTCATCCCCTGGAAGATCGAACGGGATGGCAAGACCCATCGCCTGCTCGTGGCCATGAGCGATCCGCTCAACGCCTCCGTCGTGCGCCGCATGTCGGCGGTGGCCGAAATGGAGATAAAGCCAGTGCTCGCCGGCTTGTCGTCGATCCAGCGCGCCATCCGGCAGAACTACCACGACGCGGAGAAGAGCCGCGTGCTCGAGCGGGCCGAGCGCATGACCTCCGAGAAGCGGCGCATCTCCGGTGGCGCCCCGGCGGAAGCACCAGAGCTCGACTCCATGGACGATGCGACGCTGCGAGGGACTGCGGAGGAGCGCCTGGAGATCCTGGAACTGCGCCACCGGGCGCTGCTCCATCTGCTCCTGAAAAAACAGGTTCTGACGGAGAAGGACTACGCGAGGGCCCTGAAGGACCTCGTCGCCTCCCGGCGGCGGCCCCCGAAATGATCTCGGCCTGTTCAATTTTTCAAGACACATAAAACGTGGTTTTTCTACGGAAACAAATCCTTTTTTCTTCTTTTTTTTCTTTGACACCTTGCGTTTGAAGATGAGAATCTGCCGCGATTCGTGAACCGATTCTTTAACCCGCGGTAAGGAGGAAGACATGAAGAAGTTGTTGATCCTGACAGTGACCATGGCGATGGGCGCCTGGGCGAGCGGCTGCGGCAGCTCGACCTCCTGCGGCCCCGGCACCAAGAAGGAAGGCGGCAAGTGCGTGCCCCAGTGCGCCGACGGGCAGTACTGGGACAGCGCCGGCGCCATCTGCAAAGACATTCCGGCGTGCGACACCGGCACGACCTTCAATCCCTCGACCGGCAAGTGCGAGGCCGACATCACCGGCTGCGCCCCCGGCACCGAGCTCATCAACGGCCGCTGCGTGCCCAAGTGCGGCGACCAGGAATACTGGAACGGCACCGAGTGCAAGCCGGTGCCCTCCTGCGACGTCGGCACCACCTTCAACCCGACCACCGGCAAGTGCGAGGCCAACATCGACGCCTGCGCCCCCGGCACCCACCTGGTGAACGGCGAGTGCGTCCCCGACGTGGTGTGCGGCGCGGGGACCCACCCCGAGAACGGCACCTGCGTGGCCGACCGGCTCCCCCAGCCGGACGTGCGCGAGAGCGCCGAGAACAACGACCTGTTCCTCCCGGGCGCCACCCCGGCCCAGTTCCAGGTCCCGGCGGTCGGCCAGTCGGTCACCCTGGGCGGCGTCATCCAGGCCCCCTTCGACGCGGCCGGCGACGGCAATCTGGTCCCGGACTTCGACGGCTTCATTTTCATGGGCACCGCCGGCACGTATCTTCGCATCAGCGCCACCTCCGAGGGCGCAGCCCTGCCGACCTTCCTCGTGCTGGGCGTTGACCCCGATACCTTCGAGACCTTCTACGTGCGCTTCTGCGTGAACCCCAACGGGCTCAACTCCGAGCGCGAGGTGTACCTGCCCAAGGACGGCCTGTACATCCTGGAAATCACCGACTACAACAACATGATCAACATGCTGTTCGACATCTCCGCCCCCGGCGTGGGCGGACCGGACTTCTCCTACTTCGTGACCGTGACCCGCAAGGCGGCCCCCACCACGGTGGACTTCTTCCTGCCGCACGACGCCAAGAACGGCGACTTCAACGACGGCGCGCTCAAGTTCTTCAGCGTGCCCGACCTGCTGGTCGACGACATCATCCAGGTGACCTCGCTCGGCAACCCGGTGGAGAACCAGGTCAGCGACACCTTCATGGCGCTGCTCGTGTTCGGACCCGACGGCACCCTGCTCAAGGACCCGACCAGCAACTCCGTCGGCCTGGACGTGGACGCCTTCTTCCGCGCGCCCATCGGCGGCGACTACCTGGTGGTGCAGGACTTCTTCCTGTCCATCGGCCCCAACAAGACCTTCGCCATCGAGATCGACCAGAAGTCCATCGCCCCGGCGGACGGCCAGAACCACATCGACGGCGACATGCCCGCGGGCGGCGAGCAGGGCTTCAGCCTGGGCCTTACGGCCGGCGACTTCCTCGACCTCGGCGTGTACGTGGACGCCGCGGCCACCACCACCATGCAGATGAAGATGTTCGACAGCGACATGAACCTCATCGGCGAGGGCGCGACGCTGATCGATTCCGGCACCGTGTACCCGGCCGAGGCCTTCTGGTACGCCGACCACGACATGCGCGTGTTCGTGCTCCTCAACGAGAAGGACGGCCTGCCCAGCCTGTACACGGTGGAGATCGTGAAGGCGGCCACCCCGCTGCTCGAGGCCGGCCAGAGCTACACCGGCCTCGGCGTCATCTCCCTCGTCCCCAACTCGGGTCTTCCCAACCTGGGCCTCGATCACCTGATCGCCGACGCCGGCCAGGTGGTGTGGTTCACCGGCTTCACCCCGACCGGGTTCACGAGCCCCGTCGAGCAGCTCTACTCTCCGATGTTCGATTGGCTCGGCCCAGCGATGGAGCTGGAGTCGGGCGACTTCCTGGACGCCGTGCCGGGCATCTCGTTCATCCGCGAGAGCGGCCACTACCTGCACCTGGTGTGGGATCCGGACAACCGTCAGGTCACCGGCGCCACCTACGACACCACGGCCAACATCCAGAACACCATCGACGCCGGCGCCCCCGTGGTCGGGACCGATCTCCAGGTCACCGGCCAGCAGCTCGACCCCGTGACCAACTATGCCTTCTACACCATGACGGTCGAGGCCGGCGCCATGATGACCGTGACCGTGACCCCGCCCGCCGGCGGACAGCTCAGGCCGCAGGTCATGGGCTACGCCTTCGGCACCCTCGAGTGCTACTACTGGTGCGACTTCTACGCCGATCCCAACGCGTACATGCTGGGCCAGGCGTACAACCTGACCGCTTCCGCGGCCGGCCAGCCGGTAGTGATGGAGTTCGCGGCCCCGTACGACGGCGTGGTCATCATGGCCGTGACGAACGCCAATACCGCCGGCGGCAACGGCGAGGCCTTCGACATCCTGGTCCACGTCACCCCGCCGCCCGAGAATGACTCCTGCACCGGCGCCATCGCCATCGACCTCAGCTCGGGCAGCGCAACGGTGGACGGCGACCTCACCGGCGCCCGCAACGATTACTATGGCGATTGCCAGTACTACACCGACGGCGCGGACCTGGTGTACAGCTTCACGCTCGAGGCCCGCTCCAACGTGGTGGCCGAGCTCATGGACGTCGGCAGCGCGTTCGATGACTCGGTGATGTACCTGCGCACCGACTGTGAGAACGCGGCCTCCGAGATCGCCTGCGACGACGACAGCGGGACTGGCTACCTCTCGAAGATCACCACCACCCTGGACGCCGGCACCTACTACCTGTTCGTCGACCAGTACTCGGCGGCCTACACCGGCCAGGGCCCGTTCCAGCTCGTGGTCACCGCCACCCCGCTGTGATCGGAAAGTCGATCCGGTAGCGGAAAGAGGGCCTCCCCGGAGGCCCTCTTTTTTTTTGTCGATGTTCACTTTCGCGGCGCGCCAGGTGAGTCCTCCACGCAGCGCAGGCGGCTTTGCGCCGAGCAGTTGGGAGGACTCATC
>CAZLNM010000051.1:0-32992 GCA_964561025.1 uncultured Myxococcales bacterium | reverse complement strand
TCCCGAGTAAAAGTAAAAAAAACCAGCTAGAGATAAGAGCCGGCACGCAAACGGCCGCCAACAAGAAAAGCAATCTCAGCGCACACTGAATTGGTTTGATTGGTTTCGGGCGGCAAGGCCAAAAAAATCCGCCGGCAAGTCGCTCTTTGACTTCATACAAGTCTTCGCCAGGTATCAATTCAAGGATTCACAACCCTGATATTTTGATCTTTTTCAGAACTAATCAGGAAAAACCCAGGAGGAAACCGGGGAAACCGGGGTGGGTGGAACCAAAATTGGGGAACCAAAATTGGGCTTTTCCTCTGACAAGCCGGCTTGACAGATCCGGTTTCGTCGCCACATTTTGTCCTGGATTGTCGCGGCTATGTAGCTGATATTCGGAGGAATTTTATGCACCCTGACAAGATGACCATCAAGGCCCAAGAAGCGCTCTTCGAATCGCAGAAGATCGCCGGCGCCATGGAACACCAGGAGCTCACCCCCGAGCACCTTCTGCTCTCCTTGCTGGCCCAGGACGGTGGCATCGTCGCCCCCATCCTGAAGAAGCTGGGCGTGGCCACCGAGGAGTTGGCCGAGGCCGTGCGCCAGGATCTTTCCCGCCAGCCGAAGGTCCAGGGCGGCCAGCCCTTCGTGGGCGCGCGGCTCAACAAGGTGCTGGAAGCGGCGCAGCGTGAGGCCGACCGGCTCAAGGACGACTTCGTCTCGACCGAGCACTTGCTCGGCGCCATCGTCGCCGAGAAGAACTCACCCGCGGCGCGGAGGCTCGAGGAGCGTGGCGTGAATGGCGACAACCTGTTGCGCGCTATCCAAGAGGTGCGCGGCAACCAGCGGGTGTGCGACCAGAACCCCGAGGGCCGCTACCAGGCGCTCGAGCGCTATGCGCGCGATCTCACCGAGCTGGCCCGCAAGGGAAAGCTCGACCCGGTGATCGGCCGCGACGAGGAAATCCGCCGGGTGATGCAGGTGCTGTCACGGCGAACCAAGAACAACCCGGTGCTGATCGGCGAACCCGGCGTGGGCAAGACCGCGGTGGTGGAGGGCCTGGCGCGGCGCATCGTGGACCGCGACGTGCCGAAGACCCTGCTCGACAAGCGCCTGCTGGCCCTGGATCTCGGCGCGCTGGTGGCCGGCACCAAGTACCGGGGGGAGTTCGAGGACCGGCTGAAGGCCCTGCTCAAGGAGATCACCTCCTCGGAGGGCCAGATCATCCTGTTCATCGACGAGCTGCACACCCTGGTGGGCGCTGGTGCGGCCGAGGGCGCCATGGACGCCTCGAACATGCTGAAGCCGGCGCTGGCCCGCGGCGAGCTGCACTGCGTGGGGGCCACCACCCTGGACGAGTACCGCAAGCACATCGAGAAGGACGCCGCCCTGGAGCGCCGCTTCCAGCCGGTGCTGGTGGGCGAGCCCAGCGTGGAGGAGACCATCAGCATCCTGCGCGGCCTCAAGGGCCGCTACGAGGTCCACCACGGAGTGCGAATCCAGGACGCCGCGCTGGTGGCCGCGGCAACATTGTCCACCCGCTACATCAGCGACCGCTTCTTGCCCGACAAGGCCATCGACCTCATGGACGAGGCCGCCTCGCGGTTGCGCATGGAGATCGACTCCATGCCCACGGAGATCGACGAGGCCAACCGGCGCGTGCTCCAGCTCGAGATCGAGCGCGAGGCCCTGCGCAAGGAGAAGGATCCCCAGAGCCGCGAGCGGCTGGCCAAGCTCGAGCAGGAGCTCGCACAGCTCAAGGAGTCGGTCGAAGGCATGAAGGCCCACTGGCAGGCCGAGGTGGCGCTGATCGGGCGCATCCGCGAGAGCGGACGCGCGCTGGAGGAGGCGAAACGCCAGGAGGAGGAGGCCATGCGCCAGGGCAACCTGGAGCGCGCCTCGCAGCTCCGCTTCGGCCGGCAGGTGGAACTGCAGAACCAGATCGCGGTCGAACAGAAGAAACTCGCCGAGCTCCAGAAGGACCGGCGCATGCTCAAGGAGGAGGTCGAGGCCGACGACGTGGCCGCGGTGGTGGCCAAGTGGACCGGCATCCCGGTGAGCAAGCTCCTCGAGGGCGAGAAGGAGCGGCTGGTGCGCATGGAGGAGCGGCTGCGCCTGCGGGTGGTGGGCCAGGATCCGGCCGTGGCCGCGGTGTCCAACGCGGTGCGCCGCGCCCGCTCGGGGCTGTCCGATCCCAACCGGCCGGTGGGGAGTTTCATCTTCCTCGGCCCCACCGGCGTAGGCAAGACCGAGCTGGCCCGGGCGCTGGCCGAGTTCCTCTTCGACAGCGAGTCGGCCATGGTGCGCATCGACATGAGCGAGTTCGGCGAGCGCCACTCGGTGGCGCGGCTCATCGGGGCACCGCCGGGCTACGTGGGCTATGACGAGGGCGGGGCGCTCACCGAGGCGGTGCGGCGCCGGCCCTATTCCGTCGTGCTCTTCGACGAGATCGAGAAGGCCCACCCCGAGGTGTTCAACGTGTTCTTGCAGATCCTCGACGACGGGCGGCTCACCGACGGGCACGGGCGCACCGTGGATTTCAAGAACACCGTGGTCATCATGACCTCCAACCTGGGCTCGGAGCTGCTGGCCGAGCGCGAGGGCGTGGTGGACGAGGGCGCGCGCCGCGGCGTGATGGAGGCGCTGCGGGCCCACTTCCGCCCGGAGTTTCTGAACCGCATCGACGACATCCTGATCTTCTCCGGGCTCACCCGCGAGCACCTCACACGCATCGTGGACATCCAGCTCGGCAAGCTCGAGCGGCTGCTGGCCGAACGCAAGCTGCGCCTTTCGGTGAGCGGCGCGGCCAAGGAGATCATCCGCGAGCAGGGCACCGATCCGCGCTTCGGCGCCCGGCCGCTCAAGCGCGCCATCCAGCGGCTCTTGCAGGATCCGCTGGCTTCGGCGATGCTCGAGGGCCGGTTCGCCGACGGCGACACCATCCGGGTGGACGCCGACGGTGCGGACCGCTTGAAGTTCGAAAAGGCCAGCTGATGCCCGAGCGCTCCCAGCCACCGCGCGCCTGCCCCGTGTGCGGCGAAGCCGTACCCGCGGCGCCCTACTGCCCCCGCTGCCGCACCCGCATCCCCTCCCGCGATTCGAAGCTCCTGAAAAGCGCCTGGGGCCTGGCCGGCGGCGCCGTGCTGGTGATCGTGCTGCTCCTCATCTGGCGGCACGAGGTCGGCCCCCGCGCGATCCCGGGCGCGATCGGGACGGGCGACAAACCCCAGGCGGAGGGCCCGCTCCGGCCCGGCGACACGATACTGCTTCCCGTGCCCGAGGAACGCTGCATCCCCTGGAACGTATCCGCCGCCGTCGCCGCCCCGCGCGAAAAGCCGTTTCTCTTCCTGGGCAGCCGGGTGCTGGATCCCTTCGGCGTCACCCTGGCCGGGTTCTTCGACGAGTGCGGCCCGAGCGTGCGCTCGTTGTGGGTGGAGACGCTCGCGCCGGGCGAGCTGCAAAAGACGGTTGCGGAACTCCGGCCGGCGGCCATCATCGCGCTGGGTCCGGCGGCGCTGGAGCGCGCCCGGGCCGAGGCCCCGGACGTGCCGCGCCTGTTCACCCACGTCGCCGGCGCGGTTCCGGGCGCCGCGGCCGCGAGTGAGGTCGGCGTCACGTTGCGGGTGCCGCTTCCCTCGCTCGCGCGTCATCTCGACCGTCTCACCCCTCCCGGGCGGGAAGTGGCGGTGTGGCACGAGGCCGGCGCGTTCGCCGCATGCGGGGAGGAGCTGGCGCGCGCCTTTTCCGGCCTGGGCCGCAAGGTGATGCCGCTGCCCATCGCCACGCCGGCCGACCTCGACGCCGCGCTCTCGCGCGCCAAGACGGCGGGCGCCTGGGCGGTGCTGCCGGGCCGGGAGATCCTCGGCGAGCGGGCCTTCGAGCGCATCCAGGTCGAGGCCGAACGGGCCCGCATCCCCCTCCTGGTCCCGGACGAGGAGCACGTGCGGCGGGGAGCCTTCGCCGGCGCCGGGCCCGATAGCCACCGCGTGGGCGAGCAGCTGTGCCATCTGGCCGGGGCCACCCTGAAGGACCAGCTGCCGGCCGGGGGTTATCTCTTCTGCCCCGAGTACACCTTCGGGGCGCTCCACATCACCGTCGCCGAGAAGCTGGGACTCGTCCTCGACCCCCAGATGCTCATCGGCGCCAAGTTCTACAAATGGCACTGAGCGCCTCTCGCGACATCCATCTTGTCGCCTTCGACCTCGACGGTACGCTGGTGGACGGCATCGACTACATCTGGTCGGCGCTGCACCGTCATTTCGGCTCGGACGAAGGCCTGCGGCGGCAGGCGCGGGACGACTTCTTCGCCCGCCGCATCTCCTACCGGCGCTGGTTCGAGATCGACCTCGAGCTCTTGCGCCAGCGCGGCGCCGATCGCCGAGGCATCGAGGAGCTGTTGCAGCGGCTCCATCCCACCCCACAGGCGCGCGAGACGCTGCAAGAACTCCTGCATCGAGGCTACCGGCTGGCCATCCTGTCGGGGAGCCTGGACGTGGTGCTCGGGCACTTCTTTCCGGATGTTCCCTTCTGCCAGGTGTTCATCAACCGGCTGGCCTTCGACGAGGCGGGAAGGATCGCCGGGGGCGAGCCCACCCCGTACGATCTCGAGGGCAAGGCCGAGGGTCTGGCCGAGGCGGCCCGGCGCGAGGGCCTCGACCTCTCCCAGTGCGCCTTCGTGGGCGACAACGTCAACGACCTTCACGTGATGCGGGCGGCCGGGCTGTCGCTGGCGGTGTTCCCGAAGGACCCGGCGCTCGAGCACACCGCCCACCAGGTGCTCCGCGAGCCATCCCTCGCGGCCATCCTGCCGTTCTTCCCTCCGCGGGTTTGAGGCGCAAGCAGGCCCCCCCCCTTGCTACGATTTTTTCTGGGTGGCCTACCGAGAGGTTCTCTCAGTCGCCCGCGGCGGCCAAGTCGCGGGCCACGCCCAGGTAGAAGTCCTTCTGGTCGAAGTAGGGGTTGGTGATCCCCGCCACCTGGCCCACCTCGTCGAAGTGGTCCGCCGGCAGCACGCCGCGGAACTCCCCCCAGGGAGCGCTGCTCACCGGCACCATGCCGTCGTTGTCCCCGTCGAAGCCGGCGATGACCGGCTGCGCCCAGGCGATCTCCACGTCGCAGGCGTCCTCGCAGCCGATGCCGAGCAGGCAGCACTTGCCGGCGTAGGAGAGGTAGCGCACCCGGGGGTCGTCGGGGTTCTGCGGGTTGAATTCCTCGTTGACATAGCGCCGGCTGAGCGAGTGGAAGGACGCCTCGGCGTCGGACTCGTGGCCACCCGTGGCCCCGAGCAGGTTGAGCAGGAAGTTCATGGCGTCCTGGGCCGGCCCCGGCACGTACCCCAGCGCCACGTCGGCCATGGGCGTGCCGCGATGGGGCGTGGCCACGGTGACGAGAGCCGCCACCCGGTCGCCGTAGCCGAGCGTGCTGATGGCCCGCCGCGCATCCAGCCCGCCCTGGCTGTGGGCGACGATGTTCAGCTTGCGCGAGCGGAAAGACAGCAGCGCCTCGTCGATCTGCTGGGCGAGCTCCGCCGAGCGCACCTCCACCGAGTTGTAGGGATCGAGCACCGCCACCGCCACCGGGTAGCCGCTATCGCGCAGCGTCCCCGGCACCGCGTAGAAGTAGTCCAGCGGCCCGATGTTGGAAAAGCCGGTCCAGCCGTGGACCAGCAGGACGGGAAAGCGCGTGCTCTCCCGGCCGCACCCCTCCGCGCAAAAGAGCGCGAGGTCGTAGCGATCCTCCGACTCGGGCTGGATGGATTGTACGAAGAGAATGTATTCCCCGGAGCGGACCGAGCGGAAACGCAAGCGCCGGGCCGGACCACCGGGCGCGGCGGAGAGCGTGTCCAGCGGCGCTCGCAGCTCGGGATCGTCGGGGAAGGCGAGCGTGGCGACCACCAGGTGGAGTCCCTTGGCGCGCAAGCCGATCTCCACGGTCGTCTCGGCGGGCACGACGAGCCGGTAGAGGTCGCGGGCGCAGGCCGGGAGCGCAACGTCCTCGAAGGTCGCGTTCCAGTCCAGATCGCCCGCCTCGCGTAGCGCAAGCGTCCCCAAGTCGCAAGCTCCGCCATCGGCGTCCGCCGGCGTGTCCGCGACAACGCCATCGAACCCGCCGTCCGGCGCCTCCCCGCCCGCGGGCAAATCCCCGTCCGGGCCGTCCCCATCCCGCGCCTCGTCCCCCCCGTCCGCGGACGCCGGTGTATCGGCGGAGCAACCGGCGCCGAGAAGCGCCGCGACCGCCACGCTGAAAAGGATGAGGGCGAAAGACCGCATGGGAAGGTGATTGTAAGCGAAGAGCGCTGGATTTTGAATCCCCCCTCGGCCCAGCCGGCTCGCCGCGCAAGGAATGGGTTGAGTTTTTCCGTCCCTGATCCGAGTATTCCCCTGCCCAGGAGAGGAAAGAACCTTTCGTCGCTTTCACCATTTCGAGGTGACCATGAGAACCCGCGCCACGTTCCTTGGATGCTCCGGCTCCGTGCTCTGTCTGGTGACGGTCTTTGCCGCCGGCTGCGGCGGAGGAGGAGAAGAGGTCAAGTGCCGGCCCGAATCCTGCACCGGCCACGGCGTGTGCTCGGTGGAGGACGGAAAGCTCGTGTGCGCGTGCGAGCCGGGCTACAGCGGCGCGGTGTGCAACGAGTGCGCTGCCGGGTACGTCCCGCAAGACGGCGCGTGCGTCCCGGAGTGTTCGATGGACTGCGGCGCCCACGGCCACTGCGCGCTGCAGAACGGCACGCCCGCCTGCGCCTGCGACCTCGGTTACAGCGGCGAGCACTGCGGTGAGTGCGCGCCCGACTACCAGGACAACGATCACGACGGGACGTGCCTCCCCGCCTGCGCCATCGCCGGGCTCGACTGTGGCGCGCACGGGATGTGCGCGGACGCCTCGGGCACCGCCCTGTGCGAGTGCCAGAAGGGCTACACCGGCGGCAGCTGCCGCGAGTGCGCCCCGGGCTACGAGGAGAAGAACGGCGAGTGCGTCTCCCAGTGTGCGCAGGATTGCGGCGCCCACGGCCACTGCGACCTCGTGAACGGCGCCCCCGCCTGCGTGTGCGACACCGGTTACGTCGGGACCAGTTGTCTCGACTGCGACACCGGCTACCAGGACAACGACCAGGATGGAACCTGCCTGCCGACCTGCGTTCTGGCGAATCTCGCCTGCGGCCACGGGAGCTGCGACGACGGGGACGGGACGGCGGGCTGCGTGTGCGAGACCGGCTACGCCGGGGAGGCCTGCGACGGCTGCGCCCTCGGCTACCAGGACAACGATCAGGACGGCACCTGCCTTCCCACCTGTGCCAGCGCCGGCCTCGAGTGCGGCGCGCACGGGGTCTGCGACGACCTCGACGGCGTTGCGGTTTGCGTCTGCGACACGGGGTACGCTGGCGACCTGTGCGAAGGTTGCGACACCGGTTATCAGGACAACGATCACGACGGGACCTGTCTCCCCGCCTGCGCCCTGGGGGGGCTCGACTGCGGCGCCCACGGAACATGCAACGACCTCGGCGGCACCGCCCGCTGCGCCTGCGACACCGGGTACACCGGCGACACCTGCCTGGACTGCGATAGCGGCTATCAGGACAACGACCACGATGGAACCTGTTTCGCCACCTGCGCCACCGCCGGCCTCGACTGCGGCGCCCATGGGACATGCGACGACGTTGGTGGCATCGCCCGCTGCGTCTGCGACACCGGATATACCGGCGACACCTGCCAGAACTGCGATAGTGGTTACCAGGACAACGATCACAACGGTACGTGTCTTCCCACCTGCGCCACCGCCGGGATCATTTGCGGCGACCACGGCCAGTGCAGCGACGCCACGGGTACCGCCCGCTGCTCCTGCGACACCGGATATTCCGGCGAGCGTTGCGAGCTGTGTGCCGGCGGCTATCAGGACAACGATCACAACGGCACATGCCTTCCCACCTGCGCCACCGCCGGGATCAACTGCGGCGCCCACGGTAGCTGCGTGGACACGACCGGCATGGCCTACTGCGAGTGTGTTCAGGGGTACGCCGGCGATCGCTGCGAGCTGTGCGACAGCGGCTACCAGGACAACGATCACAATGGCACGTGTCTCCCGGATTGCGGCGCCTCGGGCCTGCAGTGCGGCGCGCACGGCCATTGCATCGACAGCGGCGGCGAGCCGGTCTGCTCCTGCGACACGGGCTACACCGGCACCTACTGCCAGTTCTGCGCCCAGGGTTACCAGGACAACGACGGCGACGGCTTGTGCGCGCCGAACTGCCAGCTCGCGCAGCTCTCGTGCGGAGTGCACGGCCACTGCGACGACCAGAGCGGCACGGCGCTCTGCGTGTGCGACACCGGCTACACCGGGAGCAACTGCGCAAGCTGCGACAGCGGCTACCAGGACAACAACCACGACGGCACCTGCCTACCGAGCTGCGATCTCCTCGGCTGGATCTGCAGCAACCACGGCTCGTGCACCGACGCCTCGGGGAGCGCCGTGTGCCTGTGCGACATGGGTTACAGTCCGGACGGCAACGGCAACTGCCTGCCCTCGGGCACCGGACGAGACTGCCAGAGCCCGCTGCCGCTCGCCCTTGCCGCCGGCACGGTCACGGGCAACACCACCGGCTCCGGGAACGACTACACCTGCTCCTGCCAGACACGGAACGGCGAGGAGTTGGTGTACGTTTTCGACGTGGTGCAGCCGGTGACGGCGACCTTCACCACCACCGGCTTCGACACCGTGCTGTATCTGCGCTCCGAGTGCACCTTGCAGTCCTCGGAGATGGCCTGCGACGACGACAGCGCCGGCAACCTGGGCTCGCGTTTCACGGTGAGCCTCACGCCCGGGACGTACTTCCTGTTCGTGGACGGCTACAGCACCAACTCGGGCAACTTCACCCTGACAATCTCGATCGCCTGCCCGTCCGGGACCGTCTTCGACCCCGGCAGCGGCACCTGCGTCGACGATCCCTGCGATCCCAACCCCTGCACCGCCGCCAATCAGCACGTGTGCCAGGTGGCGCTGCCCGGCTACACCTGCGCCTGCGACCCGGGCTACATCCCCAACCCGAGCAATCCCTCGACCTGCATCCTGGATCCCAATCCCAACGGCGAGTCCTGCGCCGCTCCCATCCCGCTGCCCATCGGGTCGGGCTCGGTGACCGGCACCACCGTCGGAGCCGCAAACGACGGGACCAGCACCTCCTGCGGCGGCACCGGTCCGGACCGGGTGTACGCCTTCACCCTGAACGCCGCCACCCGGGCGGCCTTCCTCATGACCGGCTACGACACCGTGCTGCACCTGCGCACCGTCTGCGACCAGCAATCGAGCCAGGTGGCCTGCAACGACGACTCGCAGGGGACCGCCGCCGGACTCACCCAGATCCTGAATCCGGGCACCTACTACCTGTTCGCCGACAGCTACTACAGCCAGGGCGGCAACTACACCCTGACCTACGACTTCAGGGCCGATCCGTGTCAGCCCGATCCCTGCCCGGGGACGCCCACCTGTCAGGCCAACACCGACTGGTCGGGCTACTCCTGCGTGTGCCCGGCCGGGACCGTGCCCTACGGCAGCGACTGCGTGGACGACCCCTGCGACCCCAACCCTTGCACCAGCGTGCCGCACAAGACGGTGTGCGTGGCCGATCTGCCGGCGGGCCACCACTGCCAGTGCGCGGTGGGCTACATCGACGACGGCCAGGGCGGCTGCACCATGGATCCCAACGCCAACGAGTGGGCCTTCTTCGTGTTCCTCAACGCCGACAACAACCTGGAGTCGGACGGTTACAACGACCTGACCGAGATGGAGGTGGCCGGCTCCACGCCCTACGTTCACATGGTGGCCCTGTTCGACTCCTACTCGCGCGATGGCGGCGCCTCGCGCCGCATCTACATCAACCAGGGAAGCTTCACCGTCATCGAGAACCTGGGCGAGGTGGACATGAGCGACTGGCACACCCTGGCGAACTTCGGCACCTGGGCGGTGCAGAACTACCCGGCGCGCCACTACGCGCTCATCCTGTGGGACCACGGGGCCGGCTGGAAGGCCGAGGTCAAGAACCCCATCTTCAAGGGATTCTCCAACGACGACCACGGCAGCGCCGGCGAGATCTCCATCTCCAACGGCGACTACGCCCGCGCCTTGCAGGCCATCACCACCGCGCTGGGTGGCAAGCTGGACATCGTGGGCTTCGACGCCTGCCTGATGGGCATGTGGGAGGTGGCCGAGGCCACCGCGCCGTACGCCCGCTACCTGGTGGCCTCCTCGGAGACGGAGCCGGCCGCGGGCTGGGCCTACAACGACTTCCTGGTCCCGCTCATCAACAACCCGCAGATGACGGCCCGGGATCTGGCCATCAGCATCGTGGATGCCTACTACAACGAGTCCACCTCCGACTCCACGCTGGCGGTCACGGACCTCGAGACCATGTCCCAGCTCGCCACGGCGGTGACGACGTTCGCCGACGCCCTGCGGGCCAACACCGGCCTGTACTCCCAGTTCGAGACCCTGCGCCAGGCGACCCAGACCTTCTACCTCTCCGAGCACCGCGACCTGTGGGACTTCGCCCGCCGGGTGGCCGCCGCCTCCGGCATGCCCGCGAGCGTGGTGAACGCCGCCAACGCCCTCATCGCCCAGCTCCAGACCTCCATCGTGTACAGCCGGGCCCAGTCGGATTACCCCAACTCGCACGGCCTGGCGGTCTACTTCCCCAGCCGCTCCAGCCACTACGACACCGCCTACCGCGCCAGCGGCGCGGTGTGGAGCCAGCACGCCACCTGGGACGAGTTTTTGATGAGCTTCGCGCCGTAGCGCTTGCTCCGCCCGAACGGTTTGGCTAGCATCCTCTCCGGCCCGAAATCGGAGGAGAGGCATGGATCTATTCGAGGCGATTCGGACCCGGCGCAGCGTTCGGGCGTTCTTGCCCGAGGAGGTTCCCGAGGAGATCCTGTCGCGCATCCTGGGTGCGGCCATCCAGGCGCCCAGCGCAGGCAACGTCCAGCCGTGGTGCTTCTACGTGGTACGCGACGACTACCTCAAGAAGAAGCTGGTCGACGCCGCGCTGGGACAGGCCTTCATCGCGCAGGCGCCGGTGGTGATCGTGGCCTGCGCCGACCTGGAGCGGGCCAAGGCCGCCTACCAGCGGCGCGGCGAGACGTTGTACTGCTACCTCGACACCGCCGCCGCAGTGCAGAACCTGCTTCTTGCGGCGCACGCTCTCGGCTACGGCTGCTGCTGGGTAGGGGCCTTCGACGAGAACTCGGTCAGCCGCCTGCTGGAGATCCCGCCCGCGCACCGGCCGGTGGCGGTGCTGCCCATCGGCCGGCCGGCCCGCGCCACCCGCGATCCCGGCCGCCGCTCGCTGGATGAGGTGGTCTCGGAGGTCGATTAGAAGCGAAAGCGCGCCCGGGTCCAGATGAGCGAGCCGCCGGCCGCCGGGTCGCCGAACTTGGTGTAGCTCTTGCCGAGCTGCAAGAGCGCCCCGGCTCCCAGGTCCAGCCCGCCGCCGAAGTTGTAGTTGAACTCCGGGTACACGATGGCCGAGAAGCCGTCTCCGAAGAGCGACAGGTACCGGCGCGCCCGCGTCCCGGCCGCCTCGTCGAAGAAGTCCTCGAAGTACCCCGAGAGATCCCACATGCCCATGAGGCGGACCAGGCCCCGGTCCTCGTTGAACTTGAAGTCCAGGATCAGCACCGCGTAGTCGCCGATGCGCGGGCGCACGATCTCCACCGCCCGCTCGCGGCCGTAACGCTCGCCGCACGGGCCGATGCTCTGGCCGGTGAGGACGGCCGTGGCGGCGCAGGTGACGTAGCCCGCGTTGTCGCCTTCCCGGACGCGGCCCTGGCGGACCATGAGGCTCTTTCCCGGGTGGAGGAAGTCCCCGGCCCCGAACTCGTCCGGCAGGCCGTGCACCCACATCAGGTTGAGGTAGAAGTGGGCGCTGAAGGAGTAGTCCAGGCCGATCACCCACTTGAGGAAGGGCGTGTCCTCCACCACCAGCGGCCGCGCCCCGCCGCGATCGTAGTCGTACTCGCCCGCCGGCTGCGTGAGGCCCAGGTTGATCTCGTCCTGGTCGAGCACGATCTCGGTGCGGCCGGGGAAGACGATCGCCAGCTCGACCCGGTAGCCGATGGGCTGGATGGACTCCGAGAGCCAGCCCAGCGGGTTCACCTCGCCGGCCAGGTTGAGGCCCAGCACCTGCACGCGGGGAAAGTTCAAGGTGGTCTCCGTCTCCAGCAGGCCGTTCAGACACACCCGCTCGTCCTGCGGGGTGGCCGGGTCGTCCGGGATGGCCGGGTCGCACATCTGCTCTCGCACCTGCCGGGTGTGGTTGCGCACCGGCACGGGCATGTCCGAGAAGCCGCGGTAGTAGCTGATGGCGACGTCCTGCTCCAGCACCGGGAAGGCCAGCCGGAAGGCGAACGGCATGTTGTCGAAAGAGCGCTCGGGAAGCTCCGGGTGGATCGCGGAGGCCACCGTGGCGTAGCCGTTCGAGCGGGCGAAGGCCTGCTCGAAGGCCAGACGCCGGCGCAGGGCCTCGTCCAGCATGGGCATGCGGTCGAGCGATGAGAGCGCCAGCGGCGCCGAGCGCGGGATCAGCGCCGGCTTGAAGATCGGCACCAGCACCCCCGAGAAGGTGACGTCGGAGAGCGGGGTGTAGTCGACCTTCACCATGGTGTTCGCCAGCTGCTCGCCGAACAGCAGCACGTCCTCGAGGTCGTTCGGGTTTACGTTGTTGGTGGGGTTGAACTGGTCGCCCTTGCCCCACAGCACGGTCTGCTGCCCGACGCGCAGGTCGAGCCCGGGCAAGAGATCCTGGGCGTTCAGGTAGAGCGCGTGCACCTGCAGGTAGTACGGATCGGTACGGGTGAGGTCCGACAGCGCCGGGATGCCCGGCAGCTCCGCCGGGTACCCCAGCCAGGCGAAGTCGACGTCGGCCACCATGTCGAAGCGGCCGTAGCTCCCGTTCAGCTTGAGCCCCAGGATGTTCTCGTTGCGCTCGACGCCGATGGGCAAGGAGCGCCGGTCGAAGAACTCGCCCACCGACTTGTCCTGGATGCGGGCGCGGATGTCGGTCTGCACCCGGCCGGAGAGCTTGAGCGAGAACTCCTCGCTCCCCCCCGCGCTCTCTCCCGCCTCGGCCGCGGCCGGAGCCGCCACGGCCTCCGCCGGCGCGCCTTCGGACGCGCTGGAGGCGCCGCCCGCTTCCGCGGCATCCGCGGCGCCGGCCTCATCCTGGGCCAGGGCCTCTGCCGCGCCCAGGGCAAGCCAGCCGGAGCAAAGCAACGCAAGATAGACTGGGATCATCGGTCGGGTCATGATTGCCTCTCGTATGCGCCCTCGGGTCGCAACCCAAACGCGCGCCCGCCCGCGCTGGCTCTTTCGGCCCCGCGGTCGGTCGCGCAGAGAACCGCCCACGTGATACGAATGCATCTTGCGTCCAAAGAAACTAGGACGCCTTCTGCAGCGCCCGCTGGGTAAAGAAGCTGTCGGGGATGCCGCTGTTGCGCTTCCAGGACTTGCGCACCATGCGGGTGGTGAGGTCGTTGCGGGTGTGGTCGACGAGCTTCATCTCGCGCGGGTTGCACAGGTTGTCGGCGCACTCGTAGTTCGTCCGATCCTCGGACTTGAGCATCACGCCCTTGTCACTGAAGTACTCGATGCGGGTGGGCTGGGAGTACTCCTTGCTCACCACCATCTTGAGCTTGGGATAGGAGAACTCCTGCCCCGGCCGGCGAATGAGCTCGACCGTCCAGTCCTTGTCGCTCTCGGAGAGGAGCTTCGCCGAGAACACGTCGCCGTAGGTCACGATGGACATCTCGTCGTAGCTGTAGGCGGTGCCCATGAAACCCTGGTTGCGCACGTGCGAGGCGATGCGGCGCACCTTGCGGAAGGCGGGCATGTACACGTACATCTGGTTGACCGACACCACCAGCATGCGCATGCCCTTGACGTCGCCCGGCGAGAGGAACTCCACCCGGCGGAAGCTCGTGCCCTTGATGTCGACGTGGTAGGTCATGCGCCGCTCGCCCTTGCCCGGCTCGACAGTGATGAGGTCGAAGTCGAACGACTGGTCCTGGGCGCGGGTCATGGCCTCGTCCATGCGCTTCACCACCTCGTCGCCGCTGAGCGATTGCGCGCGGGCGGGAACGGCGAGCAGCAGGCCGGTGGCCCAGACGATCAACGGATAGGCGATGGTTCTCATGGGTGTGCTCCTTGCGATGTCCTTCGAGAACTAGGGTTTGTTCGGCGGCTCGGCCGGCAGCGGTTGGGTCACCCCGCCAGGCTCGGCCTCCGGTTCTTCGTTCAGGATGGGATAGACCGTCTTGCGAGCCAGGAGCGGAACGATGAACAGGCTCGCCAGCGCGCCTACCAGCATGGCGGCGGCCTTCAGGCTGGAGACGTTCTGCAGCGGTTTGGCCTCCCCCATGGCCAGCACGAAGAACCCGGTGAACATGGCCGCGGCGTTGATGCCGATGGCCGGCCCGGCGCGCTGGGCCGAAAGCTCCGCCGCCTGCAAGAGCGGCGTGCCGGGCGGCACGTGCCAGGCCGAGATGAGGTGCACCGCGTAGTCGACGCCGTTCGCCAGGATGAGGCTCCCCAGCAGCGAGGTGCCGATGTCCAGGTTGATGCGCCAGGCGCCCATCAAGCCGTGGATGACGAGCAGGGTGAAAAACGTCGGCAGCGCCGCCAGCACGCCCGTGGCCAGCGAGCGGAAGAAGAAGGCCAGCAGGGCCACCACCAGCAGCACCGCCAGCGTGAGGCTCGCCACCTGGTTGTGCTGGACGCTGCGCCCCAGGCCCCGGTGCAGCACCGGCAGGCCGTTGACCTGGATGACGAGGCTCCCGGTGGCGCCGCCCGCGGCCGAGGCCGGGAGCAACACCACCGGCCGGTCGGCGTCGAGCAGGGCCTGGGACAGCGCGGCCAGCAGGGCCGGCCGCTCGGCGGGGAGATCGAGCCGGGCGGCCAGGGCCCGCGCCCGCGCCTCGACCTCGACCGTGCGAAAGGCCACCGCCAGGGGATTCTCCAGGGCCGCCGCCAGATCCAGCACCCGATCATCGCCGGAGGGCAGACGCAGACTGGCGGCCACGGCTCCGGTGAGATCCTCCTCGGAGGGATGGGGGCCGAGGGCCGCGACCCGCTCGGCGACCGCCCGGCCCGGATCGGAAGACTCGCCCGGCGGTGGCAGCTCGACCGGGCACTCGCCCGAGCGTAAAAACCCATTCAACATCGCGGCCACTTGTTTGGGGTCTGCCGCGGATCGCTCACCGTCCAAAAACTCGCCGAGGCGCGCCTCGGTGTCCGCGGGCAGGGCGACGCCCTGCCGGACGGACAGGGCGCGCAGGCGCCACAGCAGCGCCCGGCGCTGCCGTTCGCGCGCCTCGCCACCCCGCGGACCGTCGAGGCGCGCCAGCTCGTACCGCTCCAGATGTTCGCCCTCCACGATCTGCGAAAGCTCCGCCAGCACGCCCTCCAGAACCTCGGCGCGGCTCTCGTCCACCTTGAGCTGCAGGAGCGCCTGATCGCGCTCCGAGGACACCAGTTGCGCCGCCGAGGCGTCCCCGATGATGAAGGTGTAGAGGTTCTGCACCTGCTCTCGCGTGTCCGGCAGACGCTTCTCCCCGATCATGGCCTCGTTGAGCAGGGCCACGATCTGCCCCACGTGCTCCACCGCGGTGACGTGCGGCACGGCCTGGAATCGATCGGCCAGCGCCTGGACCTCGGCCAGCACCGCCGGGTCGAACATGTCGCCCTTCACCAGCACCTGCACGAACTGGGCCGCGCCGAAGTGCTCCTTCAGAAAGCGATCCGCCTGATCGGGCGGGCTGCCGGGCGAGAAGAACGAACTCTGGTCCACCCCCACCCGGATGCGCCCGATGAACCCCACCGCCACCAGGCTGACGACCACCAGCGCCACCCCGACCGGGATCCGGCGCCGCCGGTTGAACGCCGCCAGGCGGCCGAAGGCCCGTTGAATGAAAGACGCCGCGCCGCCGCGCCGCTCCTTGAGCTCGAACAGCCCGAGCGCCGCCGGGACGAAGGTCAGGGCGAACCCCATGGTCAGCAAGATGCCCAGGGCGGTGAACAGGCCGAACATGCGGATGGGCTGGATGTCCATCATCATGAACGACAGGATGGCCGCGGCCGAGGTCACCCCGGACACCAGCACCACCGGCCCGATGCCCGAGAGCGTCCGCTGCACCGCGGAGGCGGCGCCCGTCTCGGCGCGCAGATCGTAGTAACGGGCCAGGATGTGGATGGAGTAGGCGCAACCGATGGCGAACAGCACGATGGGCATGGAGCCCAGCATCAGGTTGAGCCGCACGTCGAAGGCCCCCATCACGCCCACCGTGACGGCGATGGCCATGCAGGTCGACAGCAGCGCCAGCAAGGTGCCGGTGAGGTCGCGGAAGAACAGCAGCATGAGCAGGATGATCACCAGGCCCACCCAGGGCGTGAGCCGGCGGATGTCCTTCTGCACCGTGTCGTACACGTAGGCCGAGATGAAGGGGTTGCCGCCCCAGTAGATCGCGGCCTTCGGGAAGTGGCCTTCGACCACGCTGCGAATGCGCGCGGCGGCGGCGCGGGGCTCGGTGCCGTAGGCCAGGAAGCAGTACAGGAGGACCGCGCGACCGGAGCGCGAATACAGGTTGCCGGCCACGTGCTCCCGCGACAGGATGAGCTTTTTCAGGGCTTCCTTTTCTTCCATGGTGCGGGGGATGCGGGACAGCAACGGGGCGGTCACGATGCCGCCGTCGGCCTCGTTGCGGGAAAAATCGGTGATGTTGGCGAGGCTGAGCACGTTGGAGATCCCGGAGGTCTCCTTGAGCTCGCGCGTGGCCCGGTCGAGGCGCTCGAGGAAATCCGCCTGAAGCGGGTCGTCGCTCTCGATGCCCACCAGCGCCACGTCCAGGCCGCCGAAGCGCTGGTTGATCTCGTAGAAGGTGCGCACCTCGCGGTTGTCCTGCGGCAGGAAGGCCAGCAGGTTGTCGTCGTTCTTCACCCGCAGCGCGTAGAAGGCCCCGATCACGGCGATGCCCAGGCAGGCGATCGCCACCGTCTTGCAGAAGGAGCGGGAGAGGAACAATCGTGAAAACGAGTTCATGCCAGCCTGCCTGTTCTTCCGGCACAGGATATTTGCAATTTCAGTGCCAGACAAGAACGGCCACGGCGCCGAAACGTACCAATTTTATGTTTTTTTTCAAGAGGATGCAGGTGGCGCACAGACCCGCTCGAAAGGGATCATCCCCGGAATGCACAACCGCGTTCGCATCTGCACGCGATGTGCGAAAACGCTTATCCGACAGGAGGGGCGGTTCCCGTCAGTCCTCTGGCTCGCCCTCGCGCTCGCTTTGGCGCTCGACGAGACCGTGGCGCTCCATGCGCCGCAGCAGTTGAAAGCGCGAGATGCCAAGGAGTTTCGCCGCCTCGGACTTCACGTTGCCGGCCCGCGCCAGCGCCTCCTGGATCATGCGCTTCTCCAGCGACTTCATGGTGTCCACGCCGGGCACGAACTCGAAGGGGATGCTCCCCGGCGCCTCCACCCGCAGCGGCCGGTCGGCCAGCAGCCGCTCGGGCAGGTGGCGCGGCTCGATGCGCCCGCCCCCGGCCAGGATGACGGCGCGCTCCATGATGTTCTTGAGCTCACGCACGTTGCCGGGATAGTCGTAGGCCAGCAGGCGCTTGCGGATGTCCTCGCTGAGGGGTTCGAGGTCGATGGCCAGCTTGCGGGCGAAGAACTCGCGGAAGTGCTCGGCGAGCAGGAGGATGTCGTCGCCGCGCTCGCGCAGCGCCGGCAGGTGCACCGGGAAGACGCTCAGGCGCTGGTAGAGATCGTGGCGGAAGCTCCCCTCCTCCACCATCGCCGAAAGATCCCGGTTGGTGGAGGCCACGATGCGGGCGCGCAGGGGCAGCTCGCGCACCGAACCCACCCGGACGAAGGAGCGGTTCTCCAGCACCCGCAGCAGCTTCCCCTGGATCTCGCCCATGTCACCGATCTCGTCCAGCAGGATGGTCCCGTCCCCGGCCTCCTCGAAGGCGCCGGCGCGGGCCTGGTCCGCTCCGGTGAAAGCGCCCTTCTCGTGTCCGAAGAGCAGGCTCTCGGCCAACGTCGGGGGCAGCGAGACGCAGTCCACCGTCACGAAGGGGCGCTCTCCGGCGCAAGTGAGGCGGTGGAGGAACCGCGCGGCCACGCCCTTGCCCACCCCGGTCTCGCCGGTGAGCAAGACGGTGGTGTCCGGGCTGCGGGCGAGCTGCTCGAGCTGCTCGATCACCTTGAGCATCCCCGGCGAGCGTCCGAGAAGCCCCTCGCGCGCGTGCTCGCTCCAGCCCTGCGCGAGCATCTCCTTGCGCCGCCGCAGCGTCTGCACCCGATCCAGCACCGGCTGGAGGCTGGCCTCCTTCACCAGGTAGTCGTCCGCCCCCAGCCGGATGGCCGACACCGCCGCCGGCACGGAGTCGTAGGCGGTCATCATCACCAGCCGGGCCTGCGGCTGCCGGGAGAGCAGCAGCGGCAGGATGCGCAGGCCGTCGTCGTCCGGCAGGCGGTGATCGAGCAGGATGAGGTCGTAGCGGCCGGACTGGGCCCGCTCCAGCGCCTCGCGGGCGCTGGCGGCCAGATCGCAGCCCGCGCCCAGGCGGAAAAGCTCCGCGGCGATGGCCTGGGCGTACATCTCCTCGTCGTCCACCACCAGCACCGAGAAGGGGCCGCTCATGGCGCGCCTCCCGCCGCCGTCCGCCGGCAGGGCAGGATCACCCGGGCGGTGCAGCCCCCGCCGGGCCGGTTGGCCAGATCGACCACGCCCCCGTGAGCGGCGGCGATCTTGCGGCACACCGCCAGGCCCAGGCCGGTGCCGTTCTTCTTGGTGGTGAAGAAGGGGCGGAAGCACTCCTCCGCCGGCGCGGCCAGGCCGGGCCCCCGGTCCTCCACCCGCAACACCACCTCGTCCCCCTGCCGGGCGCCGCTGCACTCCACCACGCCTCCGGGCGGCGAGGCGTCGAGGGCGTTCAGCAGCAGGTTGAACAGCAAGTGCTTGAGCGCCTCGGGATCGCCCTCCGCGCGCAAGTCGGGATCCAGCTCCAGCCGGATGCTCTTGCCGGCGTGCCGGCGCGAGCCTTCGAGCAGCAGGCGCAGCTCCCGCCCGAGTTCCGCAAACGACACGGCGTCGCGCGCCGTCTGTTGCCAGCCCGAGAGATATTTTCTCAGCACCAGATCGAGGCGCCGGCACTCGCGCGCCAACGCCTCGAGCCGCTCCCGCAGCTCCGGCTCCTGGGCTTGCCGACCCGCCACCTCCAGGCTGGCCCCGATGGCCACCAGGGGATTGCGGATCTCGTGGGCCAGCTGGGCCGCCATCTCTCCCAGCGTGGCCATCCGCTCCTGCTCCAGGAAACGGGGCAAGGGCTCCTGGGCGCGCTCCAGCCGAAGCAGCGCCAGGAAACCGACCGGCTGCCCGTCGCCCCCCGCCAGCGGCACGGCCTCCACTCGCACGCTGCGCAGCGAGCCGTCGGCGCGCCGCACCGCCGCGTTCTCCTCCGCGGAGCCGTGCCCGGGCGAGAGCCACTGCCGCTGCAAAGCGTCTTGCAGATCCGCGCCGTCGCAGAACAGATCGGTGAGCGCCGCTCCCTTCAGGTCCCCTTTCGCGAACAGCCGCCGCGCCGCGTCGTTGTGCGAGGTGACCCGCCACGCCTCGTCCAGCAGCAGCGTGGGGGCCGCCTCCTCCAGCGCGAACTGCAGCAGCGGGTCCCCGGACTCATCGTCGGACATGCGGCTGCGCAAGCGGCACAGGGCGAAGGGTTGGCCGTCCAATTCGAATCGCGCAAACTGCACCCGGCCCTCGGCGAAGGGATGCGGATGCTCCTTCTCCGCGCCGCCTCGCAAGAACTCCCGGGCGCCGGCGCCCAGGGTTTCCCGAACGGAGGATTCGACGCCCGCCGTTCCCCCCCGGCAGCGGCCTTCGGGGTCGAACAGCAGGTACGCCTCTTGAGCGGAGGCAGTGCCCGGCGTTCCCGCGCCCCGGCCCAGCAGGTGGTTCTCCAGGATCTCGCCCACCCGCCGGGCGTAGCGCAGCAAGAGCTCCCGCTGCTGCAGGTTGAAAGGCTCCGTGCCCTCCTTCTCGAACAGCAACACGCCGTAGCTGCGGCGGCCGGTGCGCGCCGGCACCAACAAAAAGCGGTGGGCCCCGATCACTCCCTCGAAGCGCTGGACCACCTCGGGCGCAAAGGCGGTCCCCGTCATCTCGGCCAGCGACCCGGTCTCGACCACCACGTTGTCGCGCCAGGACTTCAGCACCAGGCTGCCATCGATCTGCGAGAGCGGGACGGAGAAGTCCTCCAGGCGGCCGCCGATGAGATCCTCGAGCTTCTGAAGCAGCGGATAGCTCCCGGCCGGGATGGCCACCCGGATGCGGATCTCGTTGCGGCGCTCGTTGACCACGATCAGGTTGGTGGAGTGACAGCCCACCAGCCGGGCCGCGCCGCGTAGCAGCGCGGTGAGGAAACCCCGCAGATCGTCGAGATCGGCGTCCATGGAGCTGCGGCGGCCGGGGGTCAGGCGCCCGCGCCCAGGCCGCGTTCCACCCACAGGCCCAAAAGTTCCCGCAGAACCTGGGCCGAGCGGACCATGGCCGACAGGGCCACCCACTCCTGGCGCGAGTGGAAGTTGTAGCCGCCCGCCGAGAGGTTGGGCGTGGGCAGGCCCGCCAGCGACAGGCGCGAGCCGTCGGTGCCGCCGCGGATGGCCTTGCGCTGGGGGACGAGCCCCACCCGCCGCACCGCCTCCTCGGCGAACTCGACCACCTGCGGATGCCGGTCGAGCACGGTCTTCATGTTGCGGTAGCTCTCCTTCACCTCGACCGCCACCTTGGCCCGCGGCTCCAAAGCCAGCACGTCGGCGGCGATGTCGCGCAGGCGGTCCTCCAGCCGCTTCAGACCCTCCTCGGTGAAGTCGCGCACCAGAAGCTGGATGCGCGCCTCGCTCACCGAGCCGTTCACCTGGTAGGGGTGGAGGTAGCCGGCCCGGCCCTCGGTGGTCTCCGGGGACGCCGCCCAGGGCAGGCGGGCGATGAACTCCTGCGCCAGGCGCACCGCGTTCACCATCTTGCCCTTGGCGTAGCCGGGGTGCACGTCGCTGCCGGTGATGATCACGCTGGCCGAGTCGGCCGAGAAGGTCTCGTCCTCCACCTCGCCCATCCCGCCGCCGTCCAGGGTGTAGGCCAGGTCCGCGCCGAAGGCCTGGATGTCGAAGTACTTGGTCCCGTTGCCCACCTCCTCGTCCGGCGTGAAGGCCACCCGGAGCCGCGGATGCACCAGCTTGGGGTCGGTCACGAGTAGTCTGAGCACGCTCATGATGACGGCGATGCCGGCCTTGTCGTCGCCTCCGAGCAGGGTACTCCCGTCCGAGGTGATGATGGTGTCGCCCAGGTACTTGGACAGCTCCGGGTTGTCCTCGGGCCGGATGGCGAGATCCGGCGCCTTGGGCAACTGGATGGGGCCGCCGGTGTAGTTCTCGTGCAGGATCGGCTGGACGTTGTCCCCCGGCACCGCGGGGTAGGTGTCCAGGTGGGCCAGCAGGCCCACGGTGGGGACGCGCCGCGCATGATTCGGCGGCAGGCGCGCCGGCAGGGTGGCGAAGAGGTAGCCGTGCGGATCGAGCCGCACCTCCTCGAGCCCGAGGGCGGAAAGCTCCTTCTCGAGCATACGGGCCAGGTCGAGCTGGCACTCGGTCGAGGGGAACCGGTCCTCCACCCCGTCCTTGGACTGGGTGTTCACCTTCACGTACCGCAAGAGCCGTTCCAGCACGTCCGCACGCAGGTCCATCGTGTCCTCACTCGCTCGGGTTTGCCAATCTACCAGTCCAGGGAGGTGGTCCGGCGCCGGTCGTACACGCCGGCCATGGGAGAGTCCTCGATCTTGAGCCGCTCGACGCGCTCGGCGTCGTCGCGTTTCACCTTCACCCCAATCCACTGCTTTTCCTTTTCGGGCTTCACTTGGAGCTCGTTCTCGGACAGGCGCCACGCGCCCTTGAGGTTCACGGTGGGCTGATCGGGATCGGCGGGAACCCAACGGAAGCGAAAGTCCCCACGCACGCCGAACACCAGCTCCTTCTCGCGAGCGTCGCCGGGACCGGACACCCAGGTGTCCAGATACGGCAAGGCATCGCTGCGAGCGCGAACGTGCCGGCCCAGGTCCTTGCCCTGGATGATCTTCTTGCCGGCGTAGAACACCATGTCGGTGAGGCACACGTGCCGCTCCTTCTTGCCCCGGTAGGCGGCCTTCATCTTGAGCAGCAGCCGATCGCTGTAGATGGTGGGGTCGAAGCGGAAGGTCTGCAGGCCGGTCTTGTCCTCCAGTTTGAGGCTGTGCACCTCCTCGCCGGACTGGAGCTGGATCTCGCGCACCCGGCCAAAGGCGGCGAAGTCGTTCGCGTCCATCTGGTTGCCGTTGGCCACGTCCACCCGGTCGATGGAGGTGGCCTCGGAGAAGACGATCTCGATCTCGGCGTTCTGGCCGGTGCCGGCGCTGCACCAGGCGGTGGTCTTGTCGTTGTCCAGGACGTTCAGCGCGGTGTAGCGGCTGGGGTTCTCGCGCGCCATGTAGGCCCCGTCGGAGCGGGCGTACATGACGTCCCCGGCCCGGGCCAGACCCGGGACGAGCCACAGGCACGAAAGCAGGCAAGACGCGGTTCTCATGGGGTTCCTCCGGGGTATCTCCATGAACCCGACGAGGTCGGCCCGGCGGCGATTCAGGCGACGGCCCGCACCGACGCATGTCGCTTTACCACGAAACCGCCATCCGGCCAATAGTTTCAGGAGTGGGGGCTCCGTCGGTCATCCCGGGAAGGCGCCGTTCTCATAGAACGCCGCAAGCAGCCGGTCCTTCGCCTGGTACCGCTCGATGAGCCAGCGGGCCAGGGCCGCGTCATCGGCCGGCAGCGATGCGGTGGGGAAGCGCCGTACGTGGAGGTGCGCGCGGCGCGCGAACCCCTTGACGAACTGCCACAGGGTGGGCACGCCGCGCTCGTACCCGATGGTCACGTCGTACACCGCGGCCACGTGGTCCCCCAGGCCGCGGACGGTGGACACGAAGCCCTTGGTGCGCGGGATCAGCAGGTGCTCGAGCGGCACGAGCCCCTGGCCGGCGGCGTAGGCCCGGCTGCGCTCGATCTTCTCGGGGGAGACGCGAGTACCCTCGGGGAAGCTCATCAGCCACACCGGCACCCGGTTTCGGAGAAGGCGCGCGAAGGTCCGCTCGACCGACTCGCGATCGGCGGACCAGTCGCGTTTCACGAACAGGCAGTCCAGGAACAGCAGGCCCCAGCCGACCCCCGGCACGTACTTGATCACGTCCTTGAGCATCCACTTCATGTCGCCCAGGCGCCGTTTCTGCCGCGCCCAGATCATCAGGAAGGTGATGTCGGCCATCTGCTGGTGGTTGGAGATCACCACCGCGTTCTCCCGTTCGGGCACCGGGTCGCCCGTCACCACGATGCGGATCCGGTACAGGCGCTCGCTCAGGATCACGCACCAGCCCCACCAGGTGTCGGCGCAAAAGCGGTTGAAGGCGCGAAAGGCCCGGCCGGAGAACGGCCGGAGGATGAGGCTCAGGGTCTGTAGCAGGTTGAAGCCGAGCAGGGTGCTCATCAGGAAGATCGAGACCGACACCCCACAGATCAGCCCGCGCAGGCGCTGGCCGAATGAAATCGGGTCTTGGAGAGGCGGAAGCGGCACGCGGCGGACCATACCAGCGAAGGCGGAGCGCGGCAAATGGTCCGATGGGCCACCAGAGGTAGCGGAGCCTGGCACAGCTCAGGCAGGACCCGCCTCGTCCTCAGAAGTATTGGTCTGGATCGTAGCCCTTGGCGGCGCAGTACCTTCGCAGGTCATCCTGGATGGACTTCACCACCAGGGCGATCACCGCCGCGTCGTCGAGGTAGCCCACCACGGGGATGAAGTCCGGGATGAGGTCCACCGGCGAGAAGAAATAGATGACGGCGAAGGCCGCCAGGGCGATGGTGCCCCAGGGGACCTCGCGGTACTCCTTTTTTGCGTAGGCCCGGATCATCTCGAAGAGGAGCTTCAGCTGGTTGACCATCTTCTTGAGCCGGCCGGGGACGTCCTTGACCTTCTCGTGAAATTCTTCTTCGCGCCCGGCCAGAATCTCCACGTCCTCGGGCCGCACCTTGCGCGCCCCGTCCTCGACCTTCGCCTTGAGCTCTTCGGGATCGAGCTTTTCTTTCTTCTTCTTCGCCATGACTGCCTCCTTTCAGGCGCGGCCGCGGAGGCGGCGCCGCAGGCACCCGACCCAGAACAACCCGGCGCTGAAAATTGACCCGCTCGCAATCGCCGGGATCGACCGCGAAGGTCGTGATGAGCCGGACTATAACGAGATGCCCCCCCACGAGACAAGGCCCGGCGCG
The DNA here is from genome assembly GCA_964561025.1 of uncultured Myxococcales bacterium. GTDB lineage: Bacteria > Myxococcota > B64-G9 > B64-G9 > B64-G9 > JAAZNF01. Next base: position 8,625 of record CAZLNM010000051.1, on the reverse strand, counting down.
GCCGCTTTTTCCTGGACTTTGCGGCCTGGCTCCTTTATAAGTCCCTCTCTGCGTGGGACTTGAATCCCCCGGAATCTCTGGGGCTCTGACACAGGAGGATGGAGATGAACGGTTGGCGAATGGGATTTCTGCTGGCGCTGGTTCTGGGGCTGGGATTCTTCGGCGCGGCCTGCGGCGGGGAAGAGGCGGATGACGGCCTCCCGCCCGAGCTCGCCGACGTGGACATCCTCTTGGCGGGCGCGCCGGACAAGGCGGATCTGGCCGACGAGAAGACCGATCAGATCCCGCCCCGGCAGTTCGACCTCATCAACGTGCAATCGCCGATCCGCAACCAGCGCTCGCGCGGCGTGTGCTCGATCTTCGCCACCGTGGCGCTCATGGAGCACCTGTACGTCAAGGAAGGCACCTACCGCACCCCGGACTTCTCGGAGCAATACCTGCAATGGTCGGTGAAGAACGAGGTCGGCGACTTCACCAACACCGAGGGCTCCTCGGCGTCGTCCAACCTGGAGGCCATCAGCCGCTTCGGCATCGTGGAGGAGAAGGACTGGCCCTACGAGCCGTTCCGCTGGTCCACCGCCAACGATCCGGCGTGCACCGGCGGCGAGAACCTGCCCATCAAGTGCTACACCAACGGCGATCCCCCGGCCGACGCCCGCCAGGCCAAGAAGTGGAAGCTCCCCGCCAGCCGCTGGGTGAGCAGCCGGGTGAACTCCATCAAGGCCTTCATGGTCAACAAGAACCAGGCCGTCATCGCGGGCGGCACCTTCTATTACCAGGCCTGGAACCACGGCGCCTCCACCCTGCCGGTGCGCTCCGACTACAGCCGCAAGGGCTACGTCCTCTACCCCAACGCCAAGGACAAGGAAGAGAGCCTCAAGAAGCGCGCCGGCCACGCCTTCCTGCTGGTGGGCTGGGACGACGACCTCGAGGTGCAGGCCGTGGACGAGAACGGCAACCTGGCGGTGGACGCCCAGGGCAAGCCGATCATGCAGAAGGGCTTCTTTTTGTTCAAGAACTCCTGGGGCACCGGCCGCTTCGGCGTGGAGAACCCCAAGGGCGACGGCTACGGCTGGATCCAGTACCAGTACGTCGAGGAACTCTCGGCGGTGGCCTCGGACGTCCCCAAGGTCGATCAGCCGGTGAACCCCGAGAATTGCGTAAACGCCATCGACGACGACCGCGACGGCAAGACCGACTGCCAGGACAGCGACTGCGCGAACGCCGACGCCTGCAAGGCGGATCGCCTGGAGTACGAGAACAGCAGCGCCGCCGCCATCCCGGACAACAACCCGTCGGGCCTCTCCAGCACCCTGGAGGTCAGCCTGGACGCCACCATCGGGGCGCTCGATCTCACCGTGGACATCAACCACACCTACCGCGGCGACCTGGAGATCCGGCTGATCCACCCGGACGGCGCCACCGCCAGCGTGCTGTCGCCGGACTCCAACTCGGGCGACGACATCAAGCAGACCTTCCCGGTGGCGGACTTCAACGGCAAGACCACCAAGGGCACCTGGACGCTCAAGGTCATCGACCACGCCGCCCAGGACACCGGCACCCTGAACCGCTGGAGCCTGCGCTTCGCGGTTCAGAGCCCCTCCTCCACCGTCACCATCGGGAGCTGCCGCCTGCTCCCGGCCAGCGCCGACGTCCCGCCCGGCGGCACCTTCGCCGTGCAGGGGCGGTTGTTCGTGGCCGGGCTCACCGACAAGACCACGGGGACCGATCCCCACGCCTCGCTGGTGGCGCAGGTCGGGCGCGGCGCGGCGGGCTCGACGCCGGGCAGCGCCTGGACCTGGGCCGTGGCCACGGCCACCCCGGGCTGGAACGACGCCGCCGACCCCGGCCGCGACGAGTACCGGGCCAGCCTCACCGCCCCAACCGCCGCGGGGAGCTACGCCTACGCGGCGCGCTTCTCGGGCGACGGCGGCAAGACCTGGACCCTGTGCGATCTCGACGGCTCGCAGAACGGCTACCAGCCGGCCCAGGCCGGCGTGCTCACGGTGAGCGCGCCCCAGGCCGGTGGGCTGGTCATCAGCGAGTACGTGGAGGGCTCCTCCTACAACAAGGCGGTGGAGATCGCCAACCGCGGCTCGGCCAGCGCCTCGCTCTCCGGTTGCAAGCTGCGGGTGTACCTCAACGGCAGCGCCACCCCCTCGCGCGAGGTCGAGCTCACCGGCTCGCTGGCGCCGAACGCCACCCTGGTGGTGTGCCACCCCAGCTCCGTCCAGGGCATCCTGTCCCGCTGCCAGATCCAGAACGGCAACGTCACCGGCTTCAACGGCGACGACGCGCTGGACCTCACCTGCAACGGCGCGGTGCTCGACACCTTCGGCCGCATCGGCGAGGACCCCGGCACGGCCTGGGGCAGCGGCGCGAGCAGCACCCTCGACAACACCCTGCGGCGCAAGTGCTCGGTGCTCCAGGGCGACACCAACGGCGCGGACACCTTCGACCCCGCCGCGCAGTGGGACGGCGCGGGCAAGGACGTGTTCGACGGCCTCGGCGCCACCGGCTGCTGATGGCAGGCGCGGGGGCGCGCGCGACGGGAGGAGGAGCATGAAAGGCGCTCGCTTCGTCTTGTGCCTGGCCCTGGCAACGGCCTGCGCATCGTGCTCCCGCTCGACGACGGTGGAGGTCGGCTTCACCCCGCAGTCCCCCGACGCGGCCGAGCAACAGCGCCTGCTGGAGGAGGACCTGGCCGAAGCGGCGCGCTACGCGCCGCATCCCTCCACCGACGCGGTGCTCGAGGCCTACCTGCGCTTCAACCGCCTCACGGGAAAGCGCGGCAGCGATCCCAAGGAGATCGACCAGGCCTTCGAGGGCCTGCGGCGGACGGTGGTGTTTCTGATCCAGGACGGCGACGGAATGGACCGGCTGCGCCGGCTGCAGCTTCAGTTGCTCTCGCAATTCGAGAAGGCGCTGGCGCAGGTGCTGGCCCTACCCGACGGGGAGGCCCGCGCGGCGCTCTTCCAGGGGACGCCGCCGCCCGAGGGCGCGCGGGAGGTCATCGAGCGCTTTCGCGAGCTGGGCGGGGACTTCCTGGACGCCGCCCGCCTGAACGGCCTGCTGCGGGTGGACGGAGACCGGCTGACCCTGGCGCCGGACGGGGCGTTCTTCGTGCGCCTGGCCTTCAAGGTGCGCTTCGCCAACCTCGCCCCCGAGGCCATCGGCCCGCTGGACTGGCTGCTCTCCGAGAGCGAGCGGCTGTGGTATCACCGCTGGGTGCTCACCCGCTCCCAGACCGCCGACATGAACCGCAAGCTGAACGCCATCGCGTACCTGGCGGCGCACGAGCCCTCCTTCAAAAAAGAGCGCGCCCTGGGCATCGTGCTCTACCAGCAAGGCGACTACGCCGCGGCGGCCCGCGCCTTCGAGAAGGCCTTGGAAAAATCCCCCGGCGACGAGGAGCTTACGCGCTTTCGCGACGCGGCCAAGGGCCGGATGTAGCTTTTCTCCCCCAGACAGAAACTTTTTCATCTCTTTCCGCAGGTTCGGCAAACCGGGATCTCAAGGTTCGCCAGAAACTCTCGGAAGACTCCGAAGACTCCGGGCCTGTCCCCAGGTAAATGATTTATTATCAAATAGTTATCCCGCGGCGGGCATGCGGCGACCACCTTCGATGGAACCGGGACAAACCGGGGTGCCTGGCACTCGAGCGCAGCACCCGCCTGCACTCGCCCGTGAGGTCCTGTGCGGCCTCGAGCCGAGCCTGCTTCCGGCTGCCCGGTGCCGCAGGATGAACGGGAGAAGGAGCCGCCGCTGGGCTTTGTCAGGGGTCGGAATCTTCCGGCAACGTGAGCACGACCTCCTTCTCCTCTCCGGGAGCGAGACGGACCTTGCCGAGCAACGTCTCGGAAAGGAGGGGGCCCATCTGGATCTTCCATGTCCCCGGCTGCAACTGGAAGCGGGCGATGCCATCCTCGCCCGTGCGCTCGCTGGGCCAGCTGAGAAAGAAATGCGGGTCCTCGGCGTCCAGCTTGATCACCGCGCCCGGACGGGGCGCGCCGCCGGGGTCGAGCAGCTTCACGCGCAGCGCGGCGCGCTTCTCCAACGTGATCCGGCCGAGATCGATGTCGCCGCCCGGCGAGAGCTCGAACTTTCGCACCGCCTCCGCGAACTCCTCATGCCAGATCCCGAGGACGACGATCTGGGGCGGCAGGTCGCGGACCTCGAACCGCCCGCCGTTCACCTTCACCTCCCGGTGCAGGCACTCCCAGGCGCGCGCCCCGCGCGGGCAGAGATCCACCGAGACCTCGCCGTCGAACGGGCCATCCGGGGTCGCTAACAAGGCGCGCACGCGCGCGCCGCTCTGCACCTCGATGTGCAGAGCGGTGTCGCCGGGCTCGGCGGGCAGAGCGGGTTCTTCCAGCTCGTTGTTCTCGACGGCCACGGAATAGGGCCCGCGCACCGGCAGAAACATGTCGAAACGCCCGCGCCGGTCGGTCCGGCCCACCTTGAGGTAGTTGGCGGGGCAGCGCTCCTCGCTCGGCGGCTCGAACAGGCTGTCGAAACTGCCCGGATCCCAGCTCCCCGCGGCCTCGCCCTCGGCCGGGCAGCGCAGGCGCACCCGCACCGGGGCCCGCGCCACGGGCTCGCCGTTCGTATCCGTCACCACGCCGCCGACGCGGCCCGCCACGGGCAGGCGGACGATCACGTCCTTCGCCGGCGCCTCGATCAGCTCGGCACGGCTCAGCACGTCGTCGAAACCGTCGGCGGCCACGGCGTACCAGGCGCGGCGCAGGCAGCGGAAGGAAAACCGGCCGTCCCGCCCCGTGAGGTAGGAGCGGATGGCGGATACCGTTCGACCGTGATGATTCCTGACGGAGATGTCCACCTCGTCCTCGGGAAAGGGACCGGATCTAAACAGGTACACCCGCGCCCCCAAGACGGGGTCGCCCCGCTCGTCCACCACCCGCCCGGCGATCTCCTCGCCGGGTTCGTAGCGAATGGTGATCTGGTGGTCGCCGAAAATCCGGACCTCCTGGCTGCGACTGGGCATGCCTTTGGGCTCCGCCAGCACGGTGTAGCTCCGGTGGGGAACCCTGCGGAACACCACCGTGCCATCGGGGCCGGTTTCTCCTTTCGGCGCCGCCATGCGCCGGGCGGTGCCGCAACCCGAGCGTTCGTGACCGAGCAGCAAGACGAGAGATCGCTCGGGCAGGGGGCGATCGCCCAGCAGCAGGGTGACGCGCAGAGAGCCGTGGGAGTCGGGCGCCTTCCGCTCATCCGCCTCGGAGCGGACATCGACCACAGACGGCAGCGTCTCGCCTTCCTCTTGTTCGTCATCTGCCGAATCTAAGGACATCCGGGCCCCGACCAGGCACAGGCCCAGGACGAGCGCGGCGAGCGCCCACCCGCGGCCAACGGCGATTGCGGGCGGGACAGCGGGTGATCCTGCGGCGTTCGGCGATTTCTCGAGCGGCTCGCTCATGAAACCAGAATGCCCGAACGTCGCCGCTTTCGCATCGGGCGAGATTCCTAGGACAGTTGACCGATGGGATGCGGACACTGCCGAGCTGGTCGGTGATGAGCCGATACGTCGCGCCGCCCTTTACCATGTACTCGGGCACGTTCATACGAACACCGTAAACAAATTGACTCACAAGGTTCCCGCTCCCGTCAAGCTCGGCCACGATCCTCAACTGCCCGTCCCACAGATACCGCCGGGTCACCACCCCGTTCACCTTCCTCGCCACGCGCCGGTTCCGCCCGTCGATGAGGTACTCGATGTTTCGCCCATCCGGAAGCTTCACCGTCCTCAAGTTGCCCAGCGAATCACACTCGCACAGCGTCGTCTGGCCGTCCTTGGTTCGGCTTTCAAGCTCTCCGGCCGGCGTGCGTGACTCGCCACTCCCGTACAAGTCAAGCTCCTTAGCGACCTTGTTGAACTTCGCAAAAACGGTGTTCTCCCTCCACCCATATAGATGCATCCAACCCCCCGTTTGGGGCCAAAAATCTTCGAGGCAAGTAAAAAACTCAGAAAAACAATCTTCTAGCAGCCCTGCCAGATGTCTCTGGCCTGACGCGGCTCAACCTGCCGGTCAAGGTAAAAATATAAGAAAAACCTTCTTTCAGGAAAAAAACCTGGGCATTTTCACGGGCTGCATCACTTCTGCCATTATCCGATGGCGGCGAAAGGCGCTCTCGAAAGGCGCAAACGCTGTCACGGCCACGCAGGCGGGCCAGAACAACACGGCCGACACCAAGGCCGCCTGAGCCGGCTCGCAAACCACCCCTTTCGCCCTCTACAATCCCTCAAAAATCCTCCGAGACAACCCTTCCGGGAGCCCTCCCGGCGATAAAATCCATTTCCCCGAATAATTTCAACGACTTTTCACGGAAAACCACCGTTCCAACAACATCAATAAGAAGCTCAACAACACGAACAAGATGCTCAACAACGTTCGCAAGAGGCTCAACAACGCTCGCAAGAGGCGCAACAACACGATCAGGCGACTCAACAACATTGAAAGAACGCGCCCGACATCAAAAAACCGATGCCCGACAGCAAAAAAATCCAGCCGGATCCTGTCAAGCGACCGTCGAGACCTGTTTTTCGCCCTTCGAGTCGGGCTCATTCGTGGCCACACCGGATCGTTTCCATGGAAACACCGTGCGGGTGGAGCGCCACATGCGTCGCCCCCCCAAAAACCCCCTCCGGCACTCTCTGTCATCTGTTGCTTACACTCCGGATCTTTTTGGCATCCCCAGGAACGTCACCCCCGCCGGCCTTGCAGACGGCGGCCGATCTCCAGCCCTTGCAGGAGGGCGTCTTCCATCGAGCCGTACTCCCAGCGCCCGTAGCGGCCGATCGGGTACACCTCGCGCGCCTCGAAGTACCGCCGCAAGCGCGCCACCGCTCGCTTCCGGTGCCGGTCGTAGATGCAGTAGGCGTGCGGGATGTCGAAGGCCTTCTCGACGAGCACGTCCTTCGCGGAGCGGATCACCCCCGCCGCCCGCAGGTCCGCGAGCACGCGCCGGCGCAGCGCCGCCGGGTCGGGCCTTGGCCCCCGGTAGGCGAACTCGGTGTACACGTTGGCGCAACCCGGCGGGGCCGCCGCGTTCGAGAAGTGACTGGCGTAGCCGAAGCGGTACAGGAGGAAGCGCTCCTCGGGCAGGTACACCCAGTGCCGGCGGTGGGGGGGCTCTCCCCGGATGCCGAGGTTGAGGTTGTACACGGAGGCGCAGCGCAGGCGCGCCGCTTCCCGCCGCAGCGAGGGCGGCAGGTCGCGGGTGCGCCGCGCGAGCTCGGAGAGCGGCAGGCAGCTCACCAGCCGGCCGAAGCCCATCTCGCTCCCGTCGGACAGGCGCAGGCGGCGCCCGCGCAGGTCGATCTCCTCCACGGAAAGCCCGGTGCGCACCCGGCGCCGGGGGATGGCGCGGGCCAGCGCGCGAATCAGCGCCTCGATGCCGCCGCGGCGCGGGTAGAGAAAAGTCGCGTTGTAGCCGGCCGGGCTCTGCCGGTCGCTCACCGTGCCCAGCACGGCGGCGCGCAGGTCCGGCCGCGGCACGAACCGGCCCAGCCATTCGGTGGTGAGCGCGGCGGGCGAGACGCACCACAGCTTGCGGTTGTAGGGGAGCAAAAAGTGCCGCGCCACGCCCTCGCCGAAGTGCGTCCGGGCCCAGCGCGCGAAGTCGGCGCGCGCCGAGCCGCGCCGGCGTTTGCGCCATTGAGCGGCGAACAGGCCGAGCAGGCACTCGGCGGCCACCGCGGGCGGCAGGCCGTAGAAGTTCTCCTGGAACGGATAGCGGGTATAGACCCCGTGCGAGAAGATCCAGGCGTCCCGGCGAAGCTCGCCAAGGTTCCCCCGCAGCAGGCGGCGCACCAGGGCCCGCGTCTCTTGATGGCGAAGGTGCAAAAGGTGCCCGGTGCGGTCGAAGGCGAAGCCGTCCACGCGATCGGTCCGGCACAGGCCGCCGAGCCGCTGCTCCCGCTCCAGCAGCACAAAATCCTTGCGAAAGCTGCGGGCCGCGCTCAGGCAGCTCAGGCCGCCGCCGGCGAACACGGTGTCGAAGAATTCCACGCCAGGCTCCCGCGGCTCAGCGCTGCGTCTCGAGCACGTGGCGGATGAAGCGCACCAGGGCCAGGCGCTGGGACTCGTCGATGCCGTCGAACTCCAGCGCCACCTCGTAGCGCTCGCCCGCCACCTCGGCCTGGCAGCGGATGACCCGCGCCAGCACCACCAGGGGCCTCGTCGCCGCCTCGCCGAAGTGCTTGAGAAAACCGCTGGTGTAGCGTTGCCAGCCGGTGAAGTTCATCTCGATCTTGAGCAGCGCCCCCTCGGCGAAGAACTGCCGCGTCTCGATCTGCAACCCGCCGCCGGACAGATCGCGGATGAGCGCCTGCTGGTAGCGGCCCTTCTCGGGCAGGCTGAACTCCTTGACCTGGATGAGGTCCCGCCGCGCGATCCTCGCGTAGCGCCGCCTGTCATCGCCGCTAGGGGTCATTTCGCGACTCCGGTTGAAAAGAGGTCTATCCCAAGGTCGCCTCCCGATCAAGACCGATGCCGCGAAAGTATCTTCGGAGGCGCGGCTGCCTACCGACGTCGCCGCCCTGATGATACCGTGGCGGCCGCGTAGCCGACCGGGGGCCCCCCGCCGCCGCGCAGGGTCCTCCCG
>CAZLNM010000050.1:23555-34525 GCA_964561025.1 uncultured Myxococcales bacterium | reverse complement strand
AGATCTTCACCTTGTCCCCCTCCGCCGCATGCCAGTCCATCTGCGGATCGAACCAGAGCTTGACTCTCTCCGGCGTCGCGATGACGATGCCGCCAAAAGGAACCGGGAAGCCGAACTCGACGGTGTTCTGGTTCTGCCCGAATCCGTCCGGGCAGGTGTCGTTCGTGTACGGATGCCGGGTCTCGGCCAAATCAGATAAGAGCCGGATGTAGTTCCTCTCCTGATCCGTGAGGGCGGGAAGATCCGTGCCGGGCTTCAGCCCAGGGAGGATCTGGTACCACGTCGCCCGATCGAAGTCGTACAGCTCGCTGCAATACCCGTGCGCGTGCCATCTTTCGACGTACCCATCCAGCTCGCGCCGGAGCAGCTCCACCGTCAGGGCGGTGGCCAGGTTGTTCTGCATGGCCGACACCGTCCACCAGTCGCGGTTCTCGGGCCGCGCAAGCTCCGTCGCGTTCCGGTCCCGCCAGACCAGAGCCCGGGCGAAGGTATAATCTCGGTCTTGAGGATTCGTGTTGGGGAAGAAATCATAGGCATAGTTTTCCGCCGTCTTCGCCACGAGGAACTCCGGTAGATCATTGATCGTATGACTTGGATTCTGCATCCAACGAATGTACTCACCAACCACACTGGCCTCATAGAATTTCGTCATCCCCCACTCGGTGCACAACCCCGGCCCCAGCTCTCCCATCCGACATTGCAAGCTCTCGTCCGCCTTCGTCCCCGTCCAGCTCTCGTACATCCCGTGCCCGCGCCCCTGGTAGAGGTAGCTGTGGTGTGGGTTCATCGCGTCCTGGGCCATGTGCAGCGCAAGACCCAGGTCCAGGATGTCATCCGAATCGCGGAACCGCTGCACCCAGTACTCGGCCAGGCTGTCCAGCGGATGATACCGCGTCCCGGAGATCGACCCCGACAAGTCTTGGTGGTGGTGACAGGTGATGTTGTTGTAGGCGTCAGTCCCGCTCAAGGTGGCGACGAGTTGAACATCCGAACCATTGAGATACACCCACTGGGAGATCGCATCTTCCTCGTTCTTGCAGTCGCCTTCGCTGCTGCTGTTGCAATCGCTCCCGAGGTTCTTGGTGAAGTAACCCAAGTTCTCGTGGAACTCGCTCCTCCCCTCACACTCGCGTGCGTACCTCGGATTTGCCGCCAGGTTCCGGGGGAAAACGCGGTCGTCCTCGTAGAACGCCCCGATGTAGTGGTTCATCGAGGTCATGTTGTAGTCTCGGAAACTCGAGTGACACCCATCCCCCGGGCTTATGGAATCCACCTCTCCCAGAATCTGGCATGCCCACTGCGACAGGAACGGAATCATGCTCCAACAAGCCATGCGCAAGAGTGCCGTATCCACACAGACATACACATCGGCCAGATGATCCGCGTTCGCCGCCTGGTCCATGAACGCGCAGGCCGCGCTGTATGAACCGCGGCAGCGCGGATCCGTGTACCAGTTCGTGTCCTCCCGGAGCAGCGTGTTGTACCCCGCCGTGTTCCACAGCCACATGGACATCTGCACGAGCAGCGGATCGTCGCTCTGGTTCATGTAGTCGATGGCGTCGCCCGTGATGTGCCGGTGGTGGTTCTCCTGCCAGGCGTTCGCTCCGCTCGACGAGATGAGAATTCCGGCCAACGCAACAAGACCCCACTTCCAGGACTGGTTTTTCACGTGCCCCTCCTCCAGAGGTTCGGGTTGAACGGCCCAACGACCCGCCCGGGACCGGCGCCGCCGGCCCCGCTGGATTAGGGGAACTTCAACGTCTCAAAGATCAGATAGAGAGGCCTGCCTGCCTGCCTGCCTGCCTGCGCAACATTCGTGCCCTCTCTTGCTTTCCCGCTCGCCTCTTCCGCAACCCGCTACGGATTATTTTCACGAGTGCGCAGGAGGAAGTCAAGATGCCTAATACTGAGCCTAATACTGAGCAGTTCTGTGGCAGGCTTCGCAGTCGCCTTCGACAACGAGTGGGCCGTGGCGGGACATCACATCCCTTGTGGAGTGGGTCGTCAGCAATACCTCTGTGTCCGGAGGTTGCGAAGGCGGTCATGCCGGTCCGGGCATTCTCAGCGGGTGAGCCCCCGCTCGGAGGAGCGCACGAAGGAGAGCAACACCGCGATCTTGGGACATTGCGGCACAAGCTCCCGCTCGATGCGCTCGCTGGCTTCGTGGAGCAACAGGTTGGAGCCGAACAGCAGCCGGTAGGCGGCGCGGACCGCGCGCAGGTCGGCCGGGGAGAAGCCGCGCCGGCGCAGGCCGATACCGTTGAGGCCGAACAGGCGGGCCCGGTTCCCCGAGGCCAGGCAGAACGGCGCCACGTCCATCACCACCACGCTGCCGCCGCCCACGAAGGCGTGCGCGCCGATGCGCACGAACTGGTGCACCGCCGAGCATCCGCCGAGGATGGCGTGGGCGCCTAAAAAGACGTGGCCGCCCACCTGCGCCGCGTTGGCCACCACGACATGGTCCTCCACCACGTTGTCGTGGGCCAGGTGGGAGTAGGCCATCAGGAACACCTCGTTGCCGATCCGGGTCACCCCGCGCCCCTGCGGCGTGCCGCGGTGGACGGTGACGAACTCCCGGATGCGGTTGCGGTCCCCGATCACCAACCGGGTCGGTTCGTCGCGGTACTTGAGATCCTGCGGCGGTGTCCCCAGCACCGCGTGCGGTGCGATCTGGTTGTCCGAGCCGATCTCGGTGTGGCCATCGATGACCGCGTGCGCCCCGATCACCGTGCGCGCGCCGATCCGAACGTGGGAGCCGATCACCGCAGCGGGCCCGACCTCGACCTCGGGGCCCAGCTCGGCGCCCGGCTCCACCACGGCGCTGGGATGGACGCGGGTCACGCCCGTCCCCCCTTCCGAGAGGAACGCCGCGCCCGGCGGCGCTGCTCGGCCAGCATTCGCAGCCAGTCGCCGATGGGCACCGCCGGGTAGCCCGCCACCCGGATCCCCGGCGGCACGTGGCTGCCCACGCCCGAGCCGGCGCCCACCTGGGCTCCGGCGCCGATGGTGCGATGGTCGGCCACGCCCACTTTCCCGCCCAGCACCGCGCCGTCGCCCACGCTCACGCTCCCGGACAGCCCGCACTGCGCGGCGATGAGGACCCCTCGCCCGATGCGCACGTTGTGCGCGATGTGCACGCCAGCATCGATCTTGCTGCCTCGGCCGAGGCGCGTCTCGCCCAGGGTGCCTCGATCGACCGTGCAGTTGGCCCCGATCTCCACGTCGTCCTCGATCACCACATCGCCGATGTGTGGCATGCGCCGGTAGGCTCCGTCCTCGAGGACGAACCCGAAACCCTCGCCGCCCAGCACCGCGCCTGGCCCCACCACCACCCGATCCCCGATGCGGCAGCAACCCAGCACCACCGCGTGCTGGCCGATGCGGCATCCGCGACCGATGACGGCGCCCGCGCCGACGAAGGCGCCGGCCAGAAGCCGCGTCCCGGGCCCGACGCGGGCCCCGGCCTCGACCACAGCGCCGGCCTCGACGCGGGCGTGCGGGTGCACCTTGGCCGTCCGCGCCACACGGGCGCCCGCGGCCCTGCCCCGGCGGGCGTTTTCGACCGGCGCGAACAGCTCGAGCACCCGGCACAGCGCTGTCCGCGGCTCGGCCACCGGGAGCGCGCGGCCCCGCGCCAGCTGGCACAGGGTGGCGTTTTCCCGGGGAACGATCACCGCGGCCGCCCGGGTCTTCCGCAGGCTCCCGGCCTGGCGCAGATCGGCGCACAGGCTCAGGGCGTCCGGTCCGGCCGCCTCCAGCGGCGCGACACCGGAGAGGAGGACGTCCGGCCCGCCCCAGCGCACCCCGAGCGCTCGAGCGACAGCAGACAGGCGGCGCCGCAAGGTCACTTGCCCTTGCCCGCTCCCGGGTGCCGCTTGTCGTACTCGCGGATCACCTCGTTGGTGAGGTTCATCTTGGGAGGGCCAGAGAGCAACACTTCCTGGCGCAGCACGTAGTCGATGTTCTCGCGCTTGGCCACGTCCTCGATCACCCCGCGCAGCTTCCCCTCGAACTTGCCCAGGGCGTCGCCCTTCTTCTCGTTGATCTCGGACTGGTACTTCATCATCAGGCCTTGCAGCTCCTGCTCCTCCTGGGCCAGGGCCTGGGCCCGCTCCCGCTTCACCTCGTCCTTGAGCAGGGAGGCCTGGGCCTGGAACTGCTTGGCCTTCTCCTCGAAGGCCTTCATGCGATCGTTGAGCACCTTCTGCTTGGAGGCGAACTCGGTCTTGAGCTGCTCCATGATGGCCTTGCCCTCGACGGTGCCCTCCAGGATCTCGGACAGGTTGACATAGCCGATCCGACTCTGGGCCCGGGCGGCGGGGGTGAGCCACAGCAGACCGCAAACCGCTCCCAACGTGATCACCATTCGTTTCTTCATGGGGTTTCTCCTTCGTAGCAGCGCCGGCCGTCCGGCTCGCAAGATTCGACCGCAGCGGGTCGGTTGGAATTCACCGCCTCCATCAGAAGAAGTTTCCGATGGTGAACTCGAACAGGATGTCCTTGTCCCCCGGCCGCCGGGTCAGCGGGATACCCCACTCGAAGCGCAGCGGGCCGATGGGGGAGAACCAACGGAAGCCGAAGCCGGTGGACCAGTACAGGCCGGCGAAGGTCTCCTTGTTGTGCGTGGAGGGGTTGACGGTCTCGGTGAACAGGTTCACCCCTTCCGCGTACGAGTTGCCCGCGTCCAGGAAGACCACCCCCCGGATGTTGACCTGGGGGAAGATGGGGAACTCGAGCTCGACGTTGCCGATGAGCTGCTTGTTGCCGCCGGCGTTGTAGGTGCCCAGCGGGCTCTCCGGGTCGCGTCCGTACAGGCCGGCCAGCCGCTCGGGCCCGATGGAGCGCGGCTCATAGCCCCGGATGGTGTAGATCCCTCCCAGCATGTAGCGCTCGAAGATGGGGATCTGATAGCCGGCGGCGGAGGCGATGTACCCCAGCGACAGGTTGGTCTTGATGATGACCCCCCAGAACAGCGGGAAGTACCAGCGCGCCACGCCGCTGTAGCGGGTGAAGACGTTCTGGCTCAGGGTGTACGGGCTGGCGTGCTCGACCGAGCCTTGCAGCAGGTGCCCCGAGCTGGGGAAGAGCCGGTTGTCGCGGGTGTCCCACTGGAGGGTGAGCTGGATGGCCGAGGTCCAGCCGGACGAGGTCATGTTGTGGATGCGCATGCCCTCTTCGGAGTGGGTGGTAGTATTGACGTACTCCAGGGTGTAGGTGGTGGAGATGCGCCAGTTGTCGATGAACTCGTAGCCCCAGGTCAGATTCCCGCCGGAGGCCTCGCGCACGAAGCTGTAGTAATCGAGCTGCATGTTGTAGACCGAGAAGGCGAAGTACCAGCTCGTATCCAGAAAGTACGGATCGACGAAGTTGAGCGAGAAGAACTGCCGCAGCGAGCTGAGCTGGGCCATGAGCGCCAGCGTCTGGCCGCGGCCGAACAGGTTCTCCTGCGAGATCTGGGCCGTGGCGATGAAGTTCTCCACCGAGGAGAAACCCGCGCCGATCTGGAAGGTTCCGGTGGGCCGCTCTTTGACGGTGACCACGATGACGATGCGATCGGGGCCGCTGCCGCGGTTCTCCGCCAGCTCCACCTTCTCGAAGAAGCCGAGCTGGTTGATGCGCCGCTCGCTCATCTCCCGCCCGGTGCCCGAGTACAGCTCGCCCTCGTACAGGCGCATCTGGCGCCGGATCACGTTGTCGCGCGTCTTGAGGTTGCCGCGGATCTCGATGCGCTCGATGTACACCTTCAGGCCGCGCTGGATGTCGAAGGTGAGATCCACCACCCGCGCCACCGGATCGATGCGGGTCTGGGGCACCACCTCCACGTAGGCATAGCCGCGGTCCTTGTAGGAGTCCTGGATGCGGAACATGGTCATGCCCAGCATCATGCGGTTGAAGATCTCGCCCGTCTTGACCAGCAGCATCTGCTCCAGGATGCGCACCTTGAGCAGGCGCAGCACCTCGGCGCGGAGCTTCTCCCGCGGCGTGTCCGCGACCCGGCGCGGGGGCTCGTCCTCCTCGAAGATCTTCTCCTTGCGGCGGGTCTCTGCCGCCTGCCGGAGCTCCTCCAGCACCTCGCGCATCATCCGCCGCTGCTCGTCCTCGGAGAAAGACTTGCCGAGCTCGCGCTGGAGGTCCTGCGGAAGCGCCAGGGCGGGATCCCGCTCGCCCTGTGCCCGCTCGATCTCCTGGAGCAACGCCTCGTCGGGGACCAGCAGATCGCCGGCGAAGGAGAGGTTGCCGAAGCGGTACTGCAGGCCCTCCTCCACCGGGATGGAGATGTACAGCCCGTCGCGGGCGGGGTTGATCTCCACCAGCGGATCCCCCACCTTCACGTTGATGTAGCCATGGTTGTAGTAGTAGTCGCTGATGCGGTTGAGATCGCGCTTCAGCGCCTCTTCCTTGTAGGTGCCGAAGGAGGTCAGCCAGGAGAACCAGTTGCCCTCGCGGGTCTCCATGCCATCCTTGAGCTCCTCGTCGGAGACCGCCTCGTTGCCCACGATGGTGATGCGCTTCACCTGCACCTTGGAGCGCTCCTCGATCAGGAAGATGAGCCGCACGCGGTTGTTCTTGAGCGTCTGCAGGGTGAAGCCTACCTCGGCCAGGAAGAAGCCCTTCTCCACGTAGAGATCCTTGATCTTCTCCACGTTCTTGCGGATGCGCGTAGTGTCCAGCACCGACATGGGCTGGATGTCCACTACTTCTTTGATCTTGTCGAGGTCCAGCTCCTTCTGGCCCCGGAACACGATCTCGGCGATGGAGGGCTTCTCGACCACCTCGAAGGTCAGCACCGCCCCCTCGTTGCCCTCCTCGAGCACGGCGCGCACGTCGGCGAAGAAGCCCAGGCCGAACACGGCGCGAATGTCGTCGGCGACCTGGGCCGCCGAGAGCGGCCGGCCGGGCTGGGAGCGGATGACCAGCCGGATGGCGTCCTCGTCCACCCGTTGGTATCCAACGATGCGAATGGACGAGACGACCGGAGAGGTCTCTTCCGCCCGCGTTGGAGAGGACAACAGCCAGCAGCACCCGAGGACAAGGATGACGCCCAGTCTCATGCCGCGCCTCCCGGGACCGGCTCGACGCGGCCGTCTCGCATGCGCAGGCGGCGCCCCATGCGGGCGGCCAGGCGGGGGTTGTGGGTGACCAGCACCGTGGTCATGTTCATGCGCCGGTTGAGCTCGAACAGCAGGGAGTGGATGCCTTCGCCCGTCTCCTCGTCCAGGTTGCCGGTGGGCTCGTCGGCCAGCAGCAACTTGGGCGAGAGCACCAGCGCCCGGGCCAGCGCGACCCGCTGCTGCTCGCCGCCCGACAGCTCCACCGGGCGGTGCTCCAGCCGGTGCGAAAGCCCCACCTCGCCCAGCACACCTTCCGCCCGGCGCGCCGCCTCGGCGTGCGGTACGCGCTGGATCAGGGCGGGCATCATGGTGTTCTCGAGGGCGGTGAACTCCGGCAACAAGTGGTGGAACTGGAACACGAAGCCGATGTGCTGGTTGCGAAAGCGCGCCAGCTCGTCCGCCGACATGCGGCTGGTGTCGTGACCATCGATGACGATGCGTCCCCGGCTCGGCAGGTCCAGCGTGCCGAGCAAGTGGAGCAGCGTGCTCTTGCCCGCGCCCGACGGTCCCTCCACCGCCAGCATCTCGCCCGTCTGCACAGAAAAGGACACGCCCCGCAGCACCTCGATGCGCTTCTCGCGCAGGAAGTAGCTCTTCTCCAGGTCGCTGACGGTAAGGTGCGCTTCCATGCCGGGCCTAGTCGTACCGCAAACCCTCCACCGGGCGCAACCGCGACGCCCGGCCGGAGGGGTAGATGGTGGCGATGAAACTGATGTGCAAGGCGATGCCCGCGATCAGCACGAACTCCAGCGGGTCCATGTTCACCGGCAGCTTCTCGATGTAGTACACCTCGGGGTTGAGCTCGAGGCCGATGCTGCGGATGAACAGGCAACTGCCCAGGCCCAGCAGCAGGCCCAGCCCCGTGCCCACCAGGCCGATGAGGATCCCTTCCACCTGGAAGATCTTCATGATGCCGTCGGCGGTGGCGCCCATGGACTTGAGGATGGCGATCTCCTTGATCTTCTCCCACACCAGCATGATCAAGGTGGAGATGATGCCGAAGGCCGACACCAGGGTCACGATCACCACCAGGATGAACATGGCCACCTTCTCCATCTTCAGCGCGGAGAAGAGGTTCTTGTTCATGTCGTACCAGGTGCGGGTGAAGTACGGCCAGCCGTCGATGGTGGAGAGGATCTCGGCGCAGACGCTCTGCGCCCGCTCCAGGTCGTCGAGCTTGAGGGCGATGCCGGTCACGGTCTCGCCCAGGCCGAAGAAGTCCTGGGCGGCCGAGAGCGTCACGTACACCCATTTGGCGTCGTACTCGTACATGCCGGTGTAGAACACGCCGGCCACCCGGAAGGCGCGGGCCTTGGGCACCGGCCCCGACGGCCCCAGCTCCTCCGACAGCGGCGACACCACGTTGATGCGATCGCCCAACTTCACCTTGAGGATCTTCTTGAGCTCGACGCCGATGAAGATGCCCGGGGTGGCCTGGCGCGGCTGCCGCGGGCCGATGGGGAGCGGCTCCGGCACCTTCTCATCGTCCGAGGCCGCGGCCGGGCCCGGCGCCGGCCGGGCGGGCTCGTCCACCAGGCCGTCCCGGGGCCGGGGCTCGCCGTCGTCGGAGGCGGCATCCTTCACCTCCGGCGGCCGGCCGTCCCCGAGGGGGTTGTCCGGGGTACGCACCCGCGGGAGCGACTTGCGCTTCTGCTCCTCGACGTAGGCGCGGATCCGCTCGGGGTGGGCCAACAGCTCCAGGCTGCCCTCGCGCATGCCCTGATCCAGCTCGGTGACCGCCCCGGCGGTGGCGGGATCGATGCCCTTGAGGATCACGCCGGAGATGTTGTAGTCCGACGAGACCATCACCTCGTTGTAGATGAAGGGCGAGGCGGCCCGCACGCCCGGCACGCGCTGGATCTTGTCGAGCAGCACGCGGTGCTCGGAGAAATCGCTGCCGCGCTTCTGCACGATGGCGTGGGCGTTGGTCCCCACGATCTTCTGGCGCAGATCGTTTTCAAAACCGCTCATCACCGAGAGCACCACGATCATGGCGGCCACGCCCAGCGCCACGCCCGCCACCGAGATGGCGGTGATCATCTTGAAGCGCAGGTAGCGCAGCCCCACGAACCACGGGTAGTGGAACCCGCCGCCCTTGAGCACGAACATCAGGAAGGCGGCCAGGTAGAAGGCCGCGAACAGGGCCTCGAAGGTGAGCAGGAACTCCACCAGGTTGTCGAGCCCGAGGCGGAACTCCCCCAGGGTGTGCAGATCGTAGATCACGAAGGGCACCAGCACCGCGAGCGAGGTGAACAGGCCCTCCCAGGAGGGGAAGTAGCGCAAGCGCCAGCCCATCCAGGCGCCCGCCAGCAGCCCCAGCGCCGCGCACAAAAGGTACGGCAGCCAGGGGCTGGCCTGGCGCAGCTCGTCGCGCGAGGAGGCCAGGTACCACCCCAGCGCCGCGGCGCACGCCACCCCGGCCAGGCTGAAGCCCGCGAGCGAGCGAAGGGTACGGTGGTGTTCCACGATCAGCTCTCCGGGCGCAGCAGCGGGAACAGGATCACGTCCCGGATGGAGGGCGCGTCGGCGAACAGCATGACCAGGCGGTCGATCCCGATGCCCTCGCCCGCCGCCGGCGGCATACCCACCTCCAGCGCCCGGATGTAGTCCTCGTCGTGGGGCATGGCCTCCTCGTCGCCCCGGGCCTTGTGCCGCATCTGCTCCACGAAACGCGCGCGCTGATCATCGGGGTCGTTGAGCTCGGAGAAGGCGTTGCACAGCTCCCGCCCCGCGACGTACAGCTCGAAGCGATCCACCAGATCCGGCCGCTCTTCCTTGCGGCGCGACAGCGGGGAGACCTCCAGCGGGAAGTCGCACACGAAGGTGGGCTGCCACAGGGTCTTCTCGACCCTTTCTTCGAACAAGGTCATCAGCAACCGTCCCGGGCCCCAGGCCGGGTCCACGGAGATGCCGTGCTCGCGGGCGAGGGCGAGCAGGCGCGGCTGGTCGTCCAGGGCCGCAACGTCGAGCGAGAACGCCTCGGCCACCAGTTCGTGCACCGAGGCCCGCCGGAACGGCGCCTCCAGCGAGAGCTCCCGCCCCTGGTAGGGAAAGCGCCGCGCGCCCTTGAGCTCGTCGGCCAGCAGGCCGAACATCTCCTCGGTGAGCTCCATCAGATCGCGGTAGGTGGCGTAGGACTGGTAGAACTCCAGCATGGTGAACTCGGGGTTGTGCTGGGTGGAGATGCCCTCGTTGCGGAAGTTGCGGTTGATCTCGTACACCCGCTCCAACCCGCCCACCAAGAGGCGCTTCAGAAACAGCTCCGGCGCCACGCGCAGGTAGAGGTCGAGGTCCAGCGCGTTGTGGTGGGTGACGAACGGCCGGGCGGTGGCGCCCCCGGCCAGGGTGTGCATCATGGGGGTCTCGACCTCGAGGAAGCCCCGCTGATCCAAAAAGCGCCGGATCCCGGCCACCAGCCGCGCGCGCATGCGGAACGTCTGCGCCACCTCCGGGTTGGCCACCAGATCGAGGTAGCGCTGGCGGTAGCGGATCTCGACGTCGGCCAGGCCGTGCCACTTCTCCGGCAGGGGGCGGACGTTCTTGGTGAGGATGCGAAAACGCGAGGCCTTGAGGCTGAGCTCGCCGGTGCGGGTGCGCATGGGCGGCCCCTCGACGCCCACGATGTCGCCCACGTCGGCGCACTCGCGGAAGATCTCGTAGTCCTCCCCGAGCCGATCCTGCGAAAGGTACGCCTGCAACAGGCCCGAGCGATCCGCGATCTTGACGAAGGCCGCCTTGCCGAACGAGCGCAGCGCCATGATGCGGCCCGCGATGCGGTAGCTTTCGGTGACGGCCTCCAGCTCCTGCGCGGACTGCCCCTCATGCGCCGCCTGGATCTCCGCCGCGAGATGGCTCGGG
>CAZLNM010000050.1:0-23545 GCA_964561025.1 uncultured Myxococcales bacterium | reverse complement strand
ATTTTTCCCGCGTTCGCGTAGTCGCGAGACTTTTTTTCTTCGCTGCTCGACTTGCTCTTCCATGGATTAGGCGTAACCTATCGCAATTTCGATGCTTTTCCTGGCACCGGGTGCCGTAACATAGCCCCAACCCGGCAAGACGGTCAAGGAAAATTGGGCCGCGGGGCGCACACAGAACCGAGGATGCGGACCAGGTATTCCCGCCGCCCGCTCCGGCCCTCACAGGTCGGGGAGATCGGTGCCCGCCTGGGGCGGCTTTCCCGCGCCCGCCAGCAGCAGGTAGCTTTCAATGAAGTCCTCGATGTCGCCGTCCAGCACCCGGTCCACCTTGCCGCTCTCGTAGCCGGTGCGGTGGTCCTTGATGAGCTGGTACGGCTGGAGCACGTAGGAACGGATCTGCGAGCCGAACCCGATCTCCTTCTTCTCGCCGTGCAGCGCCTCCTTCTGCTCGCGCAGCTTCTGCTCCTCGATCTCGTACAGCTTGGCGCGCAACACCTTGAGGGCGAAGGTCTTGTTGCGGTGCTGGGAGCGCTCGTTCTGGCACTGGACCACGATGCCGGTGGGCAGGTGGGTGATGCGCACCGCGCTGTCGGTCTTGTTCACGTGCTGCCCGCCCTTGCCGCCGGCGCGGTAGGTGTCGATGCGCAGGTCCTCCTCGCGGATCTCGATGTCGAGATCCTCCCCGGCCTCGGGGAACACGATCACCGAGGCGAACGAGGTGTGCCGGCGCTTGTTGGCGTCGAACGGCGAGATGCGCACCAGCCGGTGCACCCCGACCTCGGCCCGCAGGTAGCCATAGACGTGATCGCCCTCGGCCGAGAAGGTGGCCGAGCGGATGCCCGCCTCGTCGCCCGGCTGGTAGTCGAGGATGCTGGTCTTCCACCCGCGCCGCTCGGCGAAGCGCAGGTACATGCGCAGCAACATCTCCGCCCAGTCGCAGCTCTCGGTGCCGCCCGCACCGGCGTTGATGCTCACGTAGGCGTTGGAGGCATCATGGGGGCCGGACAGCATGCGAGCCAGCTCCATGCGCCGCACGTCCGTCTGCAAGGCGCCGAGCTCCGCGGCGATCTCGGCCTCCATGGCCGGGTCCGGCTCGGCGCGCACCATCTCGACCAGCTCGGCCGCGTCCTTTACACGGCGCTCGACCTTGGCGAACCCCTCCACCACCGCGGCCAGGTCGGCGCGCTCCTTCTGCAGCCGCGCGGCCTGTTGCTGGTTGGCCCAGAAATCCGGACGTTCCTGCTCCTTGTCGATGGCGGCGATGCGTGCGGCGCGGCCATCCAGGTCAAAGCGGCCTCCGCAGCGCGTCCAGCCGCGCCGTGAGGGACTGCACCGTCTCGAGGAGTTCTTTGGACATGGCGTTGCTTCCGGTGAGGGTTAGCGGATGGGCTGTACCACCTCGAAGATGAGCTCTTCGGGTGGGAAGGCCTTCGGATCCATGAAGGTCACCTGCATGCACGGGCCGGCCGGCTTCTTCTTCTTCGCCGCCACTTCCTTCATGAGCGCGCCCATGGCCTCGCCGGACTTCTGGCCGTAGTCGCCCTTCCCGTACAGCGAGAGGACCTTCATGGGTTTCTGCGCCACCAGGCGAAGCTCGCCCTTGCCCAACTTGGCCTTGGCGGGGACGGCCACCGGCAGGCACACCTCGGTCTCGAACTTCTTCGGGTCCTTCACCTGGGGCGGGGCCTTCTTGTAGATCATCATCATCGGGCCGGCCATGGGGAGTTTCTTCTCCATGACGGCGGCCATGAACTTCTCGATGGCGGCCCCGATGCCGGTGTACGGCCCCTTGTAGGTGACGCAGGCCAGCGTCGCCGCCGGCAGCTTCTTCTCAAAGACCTTGCCGAACTCGACCTGGGGCGGCGGAACCAGCCGCTCTGCATCGACCGCGACGGCCTTGAAGGCCTCCTGCTGGTATTCGCCGAAGGTCTGTCCTTCGAAGGACTCCTTGACCTGGGTCGGGAACTTCACTCCCTCGAAGTCGCGGTGGCCGGCGTAGGCGGTGACGAACTCGCCTTCCTTGCCCATCCACTTGCCGCGGTAGGCGATGCCCATCAGGAGCTTGCTCGTAGGATCGAAGGTCAGCGTGCCCTTGGCGCCCTCGTCCTTGTGCAGCACGGAGAGCTTGGTCCCATCCAGCGAAAGCTCCCACACGGCGGCGTCGCGAAGCACAACCAGCCGCGCGGCCTGGTTGAGAATGAGGCCGAGCTTGTAGTTCTCCCGTTCCTCCGCGCTGCAGGGGATCACCACCGGGCCGGCGGCGGAGAAGCACCTCTCTCCCATCACCATCAGCATGGGGTAGTCGCCGCGGATTTCCATGCGCATCCCGTCGGGCGCCAGGTAGTTCGTGGAGGTGAACTTCATGCCCATGTATGTCCCGCGCGAGTCGTAGGTGATGGCCTGGAGCGCCGAGAGCTTCTCCGCCCCGCCGGCGGCGGCGATGACCTCGTCGAGGAACTTCTGGACCTCGGCCGAGTGGGCCGGCGCCGTCGGCTGCGCGGGCTGCGCCGGCGGTCCCGGTTGCGCGGGTTGAGCGGCGCCCTGGCCTTGCGGCGGCACGATGGGTTGCGGGCCCGACGGCCCCGCCTCTTCCTGCTCGCAGCACAAGAGAACCAACGCGAGCAACGCCGTCGCGGCTGCCATCCGTTTCATGGCGTCTCCTTTGGCCGGGTTCTGCTCGAACGCTCCCTACCGTACCGCGCCGGGGATGTCAAACCCGGTGATCGCCGCTCAAGCGGGTGTCGGAGGCGGTTCCGCCGGGCGCCGGCGTCCCCGGAGCAGCGCGCCGATCAGGCCGGCGGCGGAGGCCAGCGCGCACAGGATGGCGAAGGCGTCGCCGGTGCGCTGGTAGATGGTCGGCGTATCCAGCAGCGCCACCTCCGCCACCAGGCGCTGGGCGGGGAGGAGGTCCTGGTACGAGACCCGCGCCTTAGCGCCCGGCGCGAGAGCCAGCGGCAGGATCCCCAGGGCCCGTCCCCGGTCGTCGAACACCGCGGACAGGCCGCAGTTGGCGGCGCGCACCAGGTAGCGCCCGGTCTCGATGGCGCGCATGCGCGAGAGGTTGAGGTGCTGGGCCGGGCCGGCGCTACGCAGGTACCAGGCGTCGTTGGTGATGTTGACGAGCAAGCGCGCCCCCCGCTCCACCGTCTCGCGAGCGATCTCGGGAAAGATGGCCTCGTAACACACCAGCACGCCCAGCGGGCCGGCGCCGAGGCGCAGCGGCTCGTGTCCCGCCCCCGGCCGGAAGAAGGCCACCCCCGGCGGCACGAACCAGCGCCAGGGGAGGATGCCGGAGAGCGGCACGTACTCGCCGAAGGGCACCAGGTGCCGCTTGTCGTAGCGCCCCAGCACCCGGCCGGCCCCGTCCAGGGCGAAGGCGCTGTTGCGCAAAAACACCTCGCCGCCGTCGGCGTCTCGGGCGGCGGCGCCGGCGATCAGCTCGAGCCCGGCGATCTCCATGGCCAGCGGCGGGCCGAACAGCCTCTCGACGCCGACCGGGACCGCGTCCGGCAAGGTCCCCTCGGGCCACACCGCCACCCGCGCGCCCTCGGACGCCGCCTCCCGGCTCTGGGCCAGCATGCGCTGGATCACCCAGGCCTGCGCCAGCGGCCCGTGCAGGGCGGCCCGCTCGTCCAGGTTGCCCTGGATGGCCGCGATGCGCAGCCGCTCGCCCGAAGGCCAGCGCAAGCCTGCGGACAGGCGCGCGGCGCCGTAGGCCCCGCTCGCGGTCAAGACGATGAGCAGCAGCGAAAAGCTCACCCGCGGCACCGGCCGGCGCTCTCGCAGCGAGCGCAGCGCGGCGGCCAGGACGCCGTTCGAGAGCACCACCACCCCGGCCACCAGGTACACACCGCCGAGCGAAGCGAGCTGAGCCAGCCACAGCGTGCGCGCCTGAGACGAGCCGAGGTTCCCCCAGGGAAACCCCGAGAGCAGGTAATTGCGCGCGTACTCCGAGGCCACCCAGAACACCGGCAACGTCCACTCCACCGGCCAGCGCAAGGCGGCATAAACCCGGCGCGCCGCCCACAGAGGCACCGCCCAGAAGAGCCCCAGGAACACCCACAGCAACGAGAGGATTGGCCAGGCGGCGATGGGGGGCAGCCCGCCAAAGGTGATCATGGCCTCCGCCGGCCAGCGCAACAGGAAGGCGAAGAACACCGCGCCGGCGGCCCAGCCCAAGAAGAACGCCCGTCGCCCCGGCCAGGCCGGGAGCCGCAGCAGCAGCGGGATCAGCGCAAGCAACGAAAGCGGCTCGAGAAAGCCCTGGGGAAGAAGCTCGAACCCCGAATAGGGCACGGTCCAGGGGAAGGCCAGGCTCATCAGGCCACCGGAGGCGGCGGCCAGGGCGATGTCGCTCCAGCGCAGGCCGGTGGGTGGTGGAGACGCGGCGGTGAGGACCTGGGGCGTTTCGGGGGGCGTCTCGGAGGGCACAGCGTCACGACCGCCCGGCGCGGTGGAGCTGCCGCACCAGCGCCTCCTGGCGGCGCCACATGCGCCGCTGCTCCCGCAAGGGTCGGTCCTCGTGCTCGTAACCCAGAAGGTGCAACAGGCCATGCGTAAGAAGCACGCGCAGCTCGTCTTGCAGCGTGGCGCCCCGCCCGCGCGCCTGCCGCCGGGCCTGCGGCAGGCAGATGGCCACGTCCCCCAGGATCTCCGGGTGCAGCCGCGGACGCGGGCCCTCGCGCTGGGCGAAGGACAGCACGTCGGTGGTTCGCGTCCGCCCGCGCCAGCGGCGGTTGAGCTCCGTCATGCGCCGGTCGCCCAGAAGCCACAGCGAGAGCTCCGCCCCCTCGAGCCGCAGCGCCCGCAGCAAGCGCAGCGCATCGCGCCGCACCCCCTGCCTGGCGCGGGCCGGTAGCCGGGCCGTGCATCGCAGTATGACGGGCATGGGCTCACATCCCGAGGCGGTGGAGCTCTTCGGGTGTGCTCGCCTCGCCGCGCGGCTTGTCGCCCGCCGGGGGCGGGGTGCCGTTCTTCGTCTCCGGCCCGCGCTCCTTGGTGGCCGGCTCGGGGTAGTCCGGCCGGCTGTGGTAGATCCCCACCAGCACCCGGTTGAAGGCGCGCGCGATCTCGTGCAGATCGCGCAGGGTGAGATCGCACTCCTCGAGCTGGCCGTCGACGAAGATGCGGTTGATCAGGTTCTGCACCAGGCCCTGCAGCCGGGAGGGCGAGGGATCCTCGATGCTCTTGGCGGCGGCCTCCACCGCGTCGGCCAGCATGACCAAGGCCACCTCCCGGGTGCGCGGCTTCGGCCCCAGGTAGCGGAACTCCCGCTCGTCGACCGGGTTCTGCGCATCCTCCTGCTCCTTGGCCTTCTGGTAGAAGTACTTGATGAGCGAGGTGCCGTGATGCTGCAGGATGGCGTCGACGATGGGCTGGCCGAGCTTGCTGGTCCGGGCCAGCTCGGCGCCGTCCTTGACGTGGGCCTTCAGCACCATGGCGGAGAGCGAGGGCTTGATGCGGTCGTGGCGGTTCACCCCTTCGCGCTGGTTCTCGGAGAAGTAGGCCGGGTTCTTGATCTTGCCGATGTCGTGGTAGTAGGCCATGACCTTGGCCAGCAGCGGGTTGCAGTGGATGCTCTCGGCGGCCGCCTCCACCAGCGAGCCCACGATGATGCTGTGGTGGTAGCTGCCGGGGGCCTCGACGATCAGCTCCTTGAGCAGAGGGTGGTTCAGGTTGGCCAGCTCCATGAGCTTGACGTCGGTGGTGTAGCCGAACACGGTCTCGATCACCGGCGCGGTCCCGGTCACGATGATGGCCACCAGGATGCCGCCGGCCCAGGCGAAGATGGCGGAGAACAGGGTCTCGATGGAGAGGAAACTGCCGGACAGCAGCGCAAGCCCCATCACCGCCGCCACGTTGGCGAACCCCGTGAGCACGCCGGCCCGCAGCAGCGACGAGCGCTGGCTCACCTGCCCCACCGCCCCGGCGGCGGTGAGCGAGCTGGCCAGGCAGTACAGGCTGTAGCCGATGTTGTTCTCCATCAGCAACCCCGACAGCAGCGAGGCCACCAGGGTGAAGGCCAACGCCATCTCGCTGTTGAGCACGAAGCGCACCAGCATGGCCCCCGCGGCGAAGGGGATGGCGTAGTAGTACGACTCCAGCGGGAACAGCCGGAACTGCTCCCACACCGCCCCGAAGATCCAGAACCAGACCTTGATGGACAGCACCATCACCAGGAGCAGGGCCGCCAGCAACAGAAGGTGGCGCGGCTCGGAGCGGAACTTGCGGATGTTCTGGACCGAGAAGCGGCCGGTGGCCCACAGCATGAGCGCCACCAGCAGCACGGTGCCGAAAAACAGCTCGCCGACGTTGGAGACCTCGGTGTGCTTGCGCAGCTCCTGGAAGACCAGGATGTGTTTCTTCTCGATCAGGTCGCCGTCGCGGATGATCTTGGCGCCCTTCTTGATGCGGATCTCCAGCGGGCCCACCGCCTCGCGCGCCTCTTGCCGCCGCAGCTCGGTCTCGGTGTAGTTGTAGGACAGCGAGGGCGCCACCAGGCCGCGCGCCAGGCGGACTGCGCAGGCGCGCAGCGGGACGGGCAGGTCCAGCTCCTCGGCCGCCCGCTCGATGCGCACCCACACCTCTTCCGTGTCCAGGATCTGCACCAGCGAGGTCAGCACCGCCTCCCTCTCCGGCACGCCGTCCCGCAGGTAGCGCACGTGGATGCCCCGCCCGCGCTCCGCCCCCAGCAGTTCCCGCCGCGACACGATCAGCTCGTCGGCCAGCGGCTGCAGCAGCCGGATCACCGCGTCCCGGATCTCGTCGGAGAAGCGCACCTCGCGCAGGCGGTTCCAGTCCTCGTCCCGGATGACCGTCTGCAGCGCCTGGATGAAGGCGTCCTTGTGCCGATCGAACAACGCGTCGAGATCGCGCTCGGGCTCCGTCCCCTCGCCTCCGGCCGGGGCGCGAGCCCGCCGGCGCCGCCCCGCCTCTCCGTCCACGCCGCCGCCGTCAGGCTCTTCCACGCCCTCGGCCAACCCACCATCCGCGGCCGGCTCCGCAAGCAGCGCGCGCATGAGGCCGAAGGCCCGGCGCACCCGCCCGATGCGTTCGGAGAGCAGGTTCTGCTCGAAGTCGTACACCGAGCGCACGGCCTCCTCGGCCTCGCGCCGTTTGCGCTCGGTGGCCTCGACGTCGGGGACACTGAAGCTCACCGGCGCCCGGATGTCGGAGCCCGCCACCTTGCCGATGTCTTCTTCCGAAACCGGGAAGGCGGGCCCGGAGGTGCCCGGGTTCACCAGCACCGCCACGACCGCCGAGAGCAGCAGCACGAGCCCCACAAGAAACGCCTGGTACCCCAGCCGGCGCCAGCCCGGGTAGCGCCGCAGCGCCTGTCCCAGCAATGACACCGCCTGCCTCCACCTGGATGGGGGTCGGGGATCAGTCGCGTTCACGCGCATCCTCTGGCGACAGGCGCCGTTCGGCCCGCTCATAGGCCCGGATCACGTCTTGTACCAAGGGGTGCCGTACCACGTCCCTCTCCGAAAAGAAACAGAAGGCGATCCCCTCCACCCCAGAGAGGATGCGCTGCGCCTCCACCAATCCCGAGCGCCGCTCGGCCGGCAGGTCGATCTGAGTGATGTCGCCGGTGATCACCGCCTTGGAGCGGTAGCCCAGGCGGGTGAGGAACATCTTCATCTGATCGGAGGTGGTGTTCTGGGCCTCGTCCAGGATGATGAAGGCGTCGTTCAGGGTGCGCCCCCGCATGAAGGCCAGCGGGGCCACCTCCAGCACGCCGCGGTCGAGCAGCCGCTGGGCCTGGTCCGCGTCCAGCAGGTCGTGCAGGGCGTCATACAGCGGGCGCAGGTACGGGTTGACCTTCTGGGCCAGATCGCCGGGCAAGAAGCCCAGGCGCTCGCCGGCCTCCACCGCCGGCCGGGTGATGACGATGCGCTGCACCTCCTGCCGCTTGTGGGCCGCCACCGCCATGGCCATGGCCAGGAAGGTCTTGCCGGTGCCCGCCGGCCCGATGCCGAACACCATGTCGTGGCGGCGCATGGCCTCCACGTAGCGTTTCTGGCCCAGGCCGCGCGGGGTGATGCGCTGGGAACGGTGGGACACGAACACGGTATCCAAAAAGATGTCCCTGAGGCACACCCGCTCATCCTCGGCGGCCAGCCGCACCGCCTGCTCGACGTCGGAGAGGCCCAGCGCGCATCCGCCGCGCAGAAGCTCCAGCAGGCCCTCGAGCAGACGCCGGGCCCGCGCCACGTCGGCCGCCTCGCCGCACAGGCGCACCACGGTCCCGTGGGTCGAAAGCTCCACCCCGCAGCCGTCCGCCACCGGCCGCAGGTTGGCGTTCCCCGGGCCCAGCAGGGCGCGCGCCAGCGCCGTATCGGCCACGTCGAAGGTCTCCTCGCGCGGCGAGAGGCCGCACTCGGCAGATGATTTGCGGACGCGAGACGTCACGAGGCTTCCTCCCAGGAACTAGCGCGGACCGGAGAGGCGTTTTCGAAAAAAATTTTCGCGCATGGCACAGCCTCGGATCTCATTCGAGCGGCCGCACCAGCAGGTAGCCGCCGTCGCGCCGCTGATAGGCGCGCGGCTGCCGCCAGGGATAAGCCAGATCCCGCTCGGACACCAGGCCGGCCTGGGCGAGCTCCTGCAGCGTCTCGGGAAAGACGCCGCGCTCGAGGCGATACAGCTCCAGCGCCGCCCGCAGCCGCTGCACCTGCAACCCGTCGATGAACTCCTGAACGGCCGGCGTCCGGATCTCCTGCAGGCCGGTGCCGCGCACGGCGCCGAACAGGTCGAGATCCACCAGCCGGTACACCAGAAACCCCGCCCCCGCCAGCAGCAGGTACATCCCGATCTGGACCAGGATCCGCCCCAGCGGGAAGCCCCCGGTCCGGCCGCCGGGCTTGCGGGCCTCGGGGCGGGCCGCGTCCTTGATGCTGCCGGCCACCTCCAGGAACCCGGCGTTGAGCAGGTTGTGCAGCGCCTTGCAGGTGTCGAACTCACCCAGCCGGGAGAGGTCGATGAGTTTCTGCACGGTGCGGTCCTCGCGCACCAGGCCGAACACCTTCTCCTCGTTGGGACCGATGTCGCGGGTCTTGTCGCTCTCCTTGGCCGGCTTCTCGCCGAAGGCCTCGTCGAAGGCGCCGTCCAGATCGTCCCCACCACCGGCGCCAGCCCGAACCGGCAGCTCTTTGACCTTGCGGAAGACGAGCTCGTAGGAGGTGATGCGCTTTCGCACCATCGGCCACTCGTCCACCATGCGAAAACCCTCCATGAGGACGTTTTCGCTGCGGATGGGGTCGATGGAGTCCTTGTCGTACACCACCTCCTCGCTCTCGAAGAGGTAGGTCCCCGTCTGCCAGTGGAACAGCTTGTAGATGGTCTCGGTGGTCTGCAAGCGGGCGAACTGCTTGAGGTCTTCGCGGGACAGCACGCCGCGCTCCACCAGGATGTCGCCCAGCCGGCGCAGGGTGCGGCGTTGCAGATCCAGGGCCTCCTGGAGCTGCGGCTCGGTGATGGCCTCGGCCCGGACCAGCATGGCGCCCAGCAGATCCTGCTTCTGCCGGGTGCTGGACTCGGCGCGCACCACGTCCCCGGAGACGAACGAGATGCGCACCTCCTGATCGCCGGAGTGCAGGTGCAGCACCCCGGTCTTGGACTGGTGGCTGATGAGCTGGAAGATGTCCGCGATCCCGAAGTCCTTGAGGGTGCCCTTGAGCGCCATGGCGTGTTCCTCTCGCTGCCGCGCGGCCTAGGGGTTCTCGGAGGAGAAGAAGACGTCGAGGATGGCCCACAGGTAGACGCCGAGCAGCGGCACCAGCAACAAGAGCAGCCGCCACCAGTCGATCCCCCCGCCGGCCGGCAAGGGCGAGCGGGCCGGGCCTTCTCCCAGGATCAGCCCCGACAGCAGGCAGCCCGCCAGGGTGAGAAACACAAAGCCCAGGATCGGCTTGTCGCGCAGCACCTGGCCCGCGCCCGGGAGCAGGAACGAGAGCGCCCGCGACAGGCTGGTCTGCCGCCGGCGGAACTGGCGGATCTCGATCTCCTTGGAGATGCGGGCCTTGGCGTCCACCTGCTCCTTCTTCACGAAGGCGTGGAAACACGGGCCGCAGTAGGTGTCGTCCCGAAGCTCTGCGTTGCACCGCCGGCAGGCCGCCCGGCCGCAGCGCAGGCAGGGACGGGAGAGCGCGAGCCGGCCGGACAGCGGCCACAGCAAGAGCAGCAGGACCAGGTACCCCAGGACCACCCACGGGAACACTTGCACCGGCCCGAAGCCGCCCACGCGGCGCCACAGCCCTTCGACCGCCGCGGCGATCGGGCCGGCCGGCACGCCATCGTCGAGGAGACTGGACACCCAGGCCCCGGGCAGCGCCATGTCCGCCACCACGTGGTTGGCGCGGCCGCTCTGGGCCGCCTCCGATAGATGCCGCGCGGCCTCGGCGTCCAGGCGCAGCGCCTGCTGGTGCGCCTCCCGGCCCTTGTTCAGATCCAGGCGGCGGAAGTACAGGCGGCTCATGTTGACGTAGGGCTCGATGGCGTTCGGCCGCTGTTGCACGGCGCGGCGGTACAGCTCCAGGGCGCGGTCCATCTCCCCGGAGAGGAACAGCACGTTGCCCAGGTTGTTCTGCGCCACCTCGGAGTCGGGGCGAACGGCCAGGGCCCGTTCGAGCAAGGCGCGGGCGGCCGGGAGATCCCCGTTGCGCTTGGCGTGGCCCGCCAGTCCCACCAGGAGCGCCGGTTGATCGGGGCTCTCGGCCAGGCGCGAGCGCAGCCGCTCGAGCGCCGGTACGCTCGGGAGATCGTCCTGCACCTGCATGAGATCCACCGCCGTGGAGAGCCGGCTCGACAGGGCCCGGAAGCTCCACTCCATGACAAGGGGCGAGGCTCCGAGCAGCAGCACCACCAGGAGCGTCAGCACCCGTTCCTTGCGCTCCTGGTACAGAAAGGATGCCGCGGTCCAGCACAGCAGCCAAAGCATCAGGCCAGAGCGGAAGATGATGGGCAGGGCGAGCAACAACACCAGCAGCAAGCCGGTCTGGGCACGCGCCACTCCCCGCGGGAACAGGTGGTGGAAGTCGTGGAACAGGAGCGTCAGGCGCCGCAGGAACATGAGCAGCAGCCACACCGCTCCGGCCAACAGCAGGCCCAGCCACAGGGCGAGCGCGGTGTTGCCCAGGAGCCCGAGGCGGGTGGGCGGGTTCGAGAAGGTGGCCGACACCGCGACCAGGATCTCGTCGAAGACCCGGCCGATCTTGAAGGGGCTATCGGAGAACCAGAAGGCCGCCCGGGCCAGGCGCGCCGCGCCGAGGTCCGGGGCCAGGGCCACCGCCGTGTCCAGCAGTTTCTGGGCGCCCTCCTTGTCCTCCCGCTGTCGCGCTTGCCGCGCCTCCCGCAGCAGCGCCAGGGCGGGCAGGGTGGCGTTCTTCACGCCCAGCTCTTCCTTGAGGCGCCGGTAGCTCTCGAGGTCGGCCTCGGCCAGGGCGAAGTCCCGCTGCTCCAAGTGCTGGCGGCGTTTCTCCCACAAGACATCCAGATCGGCGAAGGTCCCGGAGGGCGGCCGGATGACCTGGGTGCCGTCCTCGGACGCCGGCGGGAACCCGGGAGGGGCCGCGGCTTGCACTCCGCCGTCGGCCGCCCCGTCACTGGACGTCGCGTCCGCCCCTGCCAAAACCGTCCCGGCGTCCGCCGGGAGCCCCGCGTCGGCCTGGGCCCGGGCAGGGCCGGCATCGGGCGCGGTCCCCGGAAGCGGCGCGTTGGCCCGGTCCCGCTCCGCTTCATCGCCCCAGCGGTCGCGTTCGACCTTGCCGCCCCAACCGCCCATCTCCTGGTCGGGCGACTTGGGCGTCTTGTCCGGCTCCTTGGGCTCGGCCTCGTCGCCATCGTCGCCCGCGTTGTCCGGCTCGCCCACCTCGTCGGGGGAGATCTCCTCCACGTCGGGCTCCGCGGGCTTCTTTTTCTTCGCGCCGGCGTCCGGCGTTCCCTCCTCCGGCTCCTCGGTGAAGAGGTCGTCCTCGGTGACGGGAGCCTTCTCCTTTTTTGGGGCCGCCTTCGGGCGGGTCGGGTCCTGTGGCGACTCGCCCGAGCGGACCTTGAAGGTCTGGGCCAAATGGATCCCGCCCGCTGCCGGTGGCGCGTCCGCTCGGGCCGGCTGGAGCAGGAGCATCCCGAGGAGCAGGCTCGTCATGGGCAGAGAAGATAACAGACCCGGCCCCCTCTCGCAAGCCAAACAAAAACCCGCTCGCGGCCGAGCGGGTCGAGAATCTAGATGCCCAGGGCGGGATTTGAACCCGCAAGGCTTTCGCCATACGCCCCTCAAACGTACGTGTATACCAGTTCCACCACCTGGGCATCACATGTCAAAGATCGCCGGAGGCGCTTCCTACCATAGCCCACCGGGTCATGCAAATAAAAAAATGCCTGCGGCAGATCCTCCTACCTGCTCGCCGCCAAGAAGGCTCCGCTGCATGGAGGACCCTTCTTGCGCGCCGCGCCACAGAAAGGTCCACAATGGCTCACTCGAATTGCAGGAAAAAAAAGACCGCCCTCCAGACGGAGGGCGGTCTTGCCACTGCGATGCCTGGGCAATTAGTAGCGGTAGCGCAGGCCCAGCGAGGCGTAGAAGCCGTCGGTCATGGCGTAGTACTGGCCGTACTCGCGAGCGCTCCCCGGCGGGTAGGCGCTGGTCTCGAGGTCGGTCTTGTAGCGCAGGTGCATCAGGTTGAACAGGCGGCCGATGACGTCGATCTGCTGGCCGGTGAGCTCCTTGAGGTCCCACACCACCTGGGCGCTGATCGAGAGGGTGTCGGGGGTGCGGTTCCAGTACGGGTTGCCCGGGTGATCGGGGTCGTAGCCGCGCGGCGCGCGGTACAGGTAGTACGAGCCGTAGTAGGTGTCCTTGAAGTACTTGGAGTAGGGCACGCCCGTGGACCACTCGACGCCCATGCCCACCTCGAGGCCGTAGGGCAGGTGGACCGAGCCGTCGGCCTTGATGACGTGCCGGACGTCGAAGCTGGTCCAGCTCCAGAAGTACGGATCCTGCCGCGGGTTGTCGAGGAAGGAGGTCCAGTACCCCTCGGAGCTGCCCTCGGAGCGGGAGTAGGTGTAGGAGGCGCTCATCTGCCAGTTGTCGGACATGGCCTTGCGGGCCACGATCTCGAAGCCCCAGTAGCGGCGCCAGGCCTCCTTGGGGTTCTGGGTCTGGTAGATGTAGGTCTCGCTGCCGTTCTGGTAACCGATGATGTCCGAGCCGTCCTGGTTGTAGATACGGTTGACTTCCACGTCCTCGAACAGGTGTTTGAACTCGCGGTACAAGCCGTTCACGCTGAGCGAGAAGTCGGTGAACAGCTCGCGCTCGAACTGGAGCGAGATCTCGTCGGCGTGCGGGGCGGTGTTGTTCTTGCTGCCCACCACGGTCTGCTCGTTGGGGGTGCGCGAGAAGAAGATGTCGTACTCGCCGGTGGCCGGGTTGTACTCGTAGGTCTCGGTGCGAAGCGCGCGGCCGCCGAGGAAGCTCGACACGTTGAACCAGCCCGGGTCCACGTAGCGGTTGTAGCCGGCGCGCAGCACGGTCTTGCCGTCGCCGGTGATGTCCCACACCATGTTGAGGCGCGGGCTGGTGGTGAGGTACTTCACCGTGGCCACCATGTCCTGGTCCATCATCTGGATGAAGTCGATGCGCACGCCCGGCTTGATGGTGAGGACCTTGAGCGGCTTCCAGGCGTCCTGGAGGTACACCCCGAGGGTGTTGCCGTAGCTCATCTCGGTGTAGGGCCGGATCACCCCGTCCGCGTCCGCCATGAGGCGGGTGAAGCGGTAGGGCTGGCCGTTGCGATCGGTGTAGTAGCCGCCACCGGGATAGGAGAAGCGGTCGAACCCGCCCCAGGTGCGGGCGTAGTTCCAGCCGGCCTTCCACTCGTGGTTACCCACCAGGCCGTCGAGGTAGTAGGTCCAGGAGGAGTCGAACTGGAGCCGGTTGCGGGTGTCGAGCGAGTCGCGGTTCCAGTTGACCGAGGTGAGCCCGGTGGCGCTGTCGCTGTGCGAGCGGCAGTCCGGGTTATCGACGTCGGTGCAGCCGGACATGGGCTGCTGCTCCATGCCGCTGTAGGAGTAACCGAGCTGGGTGCGCTGGAAGAGGTTCTTGGTCCACACCGCCTCCCAGGCCAGCGAGTAGAAGCCGCCGAACTGGAACCTCCGCTCGTCCACCCCCGGGGCGAACTGCGGGTTCTGTTGCAGGTTCTCGAACCAGGCCGGGTCGCCGAGGACCATGGCGGTGAGTTTGTGCTTCTCGGAGGCCTGGAAGGTGATCTTGCCGAGGTAGAGCAGCGTCCAGGCGCGCAGCGGGTCGTTGCGCACCTGGTTGGGGTTTGAGGGGTTGAAGAAGTCCTGGTGGGCCGGGCTGTAGGAGATGCGGCGGCGGAGCTCCATCGAGGCGAAGTACCAGATCTTGTCCTTCCAGATCGGGCCGCCCACGTTGAGGTTGAAGTTGTAGGTGTTCGAGTCGGCCGAGGCCTCCTTCTCGAACTCGTCGCGCAAGCGCAGCCACTCCGGCGTGATGTAGAAGGAGGTGTCGAGGTGGAACTCGTTGGAACCGCTCTTCGTCACCACGTTGATGAGGCCGCCGGTGAGCTGGCCGTACTCGGCGTCCAGGCCGCCGGTCAGCACCTGGACCTCCTTGATGGCGTCGTAGTTGAACTGGGTGCCCCAGGTGTTGGTGGCCGGGTCGGTGGTGTTGATGCCGTCGATGAGGTACTGGTTGCCGTACAGCGAGCCGCCGTGCACGTTGGGGTTGTCACCGCCGGTGACGCCGGGGGCGAGCTGGGCCACGCTCTGGTAGGAGCGGCCCACCGGCACCTCGGCCAGGAACTCGTCGTCGAAGTTCTGGCCCAGGTTGGTCTTCTCCTTGTCCACCACCGGCCGCTTGGCGGTGACCACCACCGTCTCCTCGGCGGTGGGGAGTTCGAGCAACACGTCCAGGCTCAAGGTGCCGCCGATCTGCACCTTGAGGTCGGTGTTCTTGTAAGGGAGAAAGCCGCTCTGCTCGACTTGCAGGGTGTAGGTTCCCGGCGGAAGCCCGAAGAACAGGAAGGACCCGTCCTCGGAGGTCTGCACCTTGCGCTCGCCCATGAGCTGGGGGCTGGTCACCTGCACGTTGACGCCCGAGAGCGGCACGCCGTCGGGGTCGTACACCGTGCCGGTGATCTTTCCGGTCTGCTCCAGGGCCAGCGCCGGCGCCGCGAGCACCAGCAGCGCCAAGGCAACGAGCGGCAGGCACGCCGTGATTCGATTCTGGTTCATGGTGTTCCTCCTCATGGCCAGTCCCAATCCTAAGGAACGATCTGCAGGTCCAGGGTATAGAACCCTGGCCCGCCGTCGTAGCCCGCCACCACGATGTAGTAGGCCTTGCCCGCGGTGACGGACACCGTGTTGTCGATCTCCGGCCGGGCGCTGGTGGCCCCGGCCTGGCTGAGGAAGCTCAGGTTCTCGTCCCAGATGAGGAAGTCGTAGTCGCTGCCCGCGCTCTGGTCGTCCCAGTTCAGCGTCACGTGCAGCGTGCCCGACGCCCCGGCGGTGAACACGAACCAGTCGTTGTCGCCGATCCAGGGCCAGGAGCTCGGGCCGGTGCCGTCCACGGTCTCGGCCAGGCCCAGCACCCGCACCAGGGTGGGCGGAGCGAAGGTGCCGATGTCGTTGGCCTCGCCGCCGGCCTGGATGTCGTTGTTCTCGGTCTCGGTGAAGGCGATGAACTCCGGCCCGGTGGCCTCGCAGGCATCGCCCACGCCGTTTAGGTTGCTGTCCTCCTGCCCGGGGTTCACCACCAGCGGGCAGTTGTCGGAGCCGGTGCAGGTCTTGGGCGCGGTGCAGTCCGCGGTGGTCTTGCCCGGATCGCAGATGGTGTCGCCGTCGCTGTCGCACTCGCAGGCGTTGCCCACGCCGTCTCCGTCGGTGTCGAGCTGGTCGGGGTTGGGGATGCTCGGGCAGGTGTCGCAGGCGTCGCCCACGCCGTCGTGGTCGCTGTCGGCCTGGTTGACGTTCGGGACGAGCGGGCAGTTGTCGGCGCCGTTCGAGAGCCCGTCGTTGTCGGCGTCACTGTCGCAGGCGTCGCCGATGAGATCGCCGTCGGCGTCGTGCTGATCGAGGTTGGCGGCCCCGGGGCAGTTGTCGCATACGTCGCCCAGCTTGTCGCCGTCGGTGTCCTTCTGGTCGGCGTTCTTTGCGGCCGGGCAGTTGTCGCAGGCGTCGCCCACCCCGTCGCTGTCGGCGTCCGGGTGACCGAACTTGGTCGCCCCCTGGGGCCGGGCCTCGCAGTGGCCCGTGCTGTTGCAGATGCCGTAGCCGCAGGGGTTGCCCGAGTCGCAGGTGTCGGTGGCCAGGGTGGCGCAGTTGTCGATGGTGTCGATGATGCCGTCCTCGTCGGTGTCGGTCTGGCAGGCGTCGCCCACCCCGTCGCAGTCGCGATCGGCCTGGTCGGGGTTGTAGAGCTCGCAGTTGTCGTCGCAACCCTGGGTCACGCCGCAGGCGCAGGGGATGCCGCCCGGGATGTGCGGGTCGGCGCCCTTGCAGCCCGGGGCCACGATGCCCGGGTTGCAGTAGCCGTCGCCGTCGATGTCCGGGTCGCAGGCGTCGCCGAGCAGGTTGGTGGCCCAGGGCACCGGGTTGGCGGCCGGGGCGTTGGTGTTCGCCTGGCCGAAGCACTCGCCGCGGCCCAGGCAGAAGCCCGCGCCCACCGCCGCGCACTCGTCGTTGGCGGTCGCGGAGGTCGGATCGCACTCGGGCCGCGGGTTCGCAACACCGGCGCAGTTGTCGCAGATGTCGCCCACGCCGTCGCCGTCACTGTCGGCCTGGTCGGGGTTCTTGTAGATGTCGTTCGCGTTCGCTTCGGTCAGGTTGGGATCGCCGGGGCAGGTGTCGCAGGCGTCGCCGACCCCGTCGCCGTCCACGTCGTACTGGCCCAGGCAGTAGCCGGTGGCCATGTCGCAGACGCCCGAGCGGAACACGCAGTCGCTGTTCTTGGTGCAGGCCTTGAGCGGGTTCTTCACGCTCGGGCAGTTGTCCTGGCCCAGGCAGGGCTGCTCGGGCGTGGCCGCGGCGCCGACGTTGCATACCCCGTCGCCGTCCACGTCCACGTCGCAGTCGTCGCCGAAGCCGTCCTCGTCGGTGTCGGTCTGGTCGTTGGCGAGCCCCGGGCAGTCGTCGCACAGGTCGCCGGCTCCGTCCCCGTCAGCGTCGGCCTGGTTGGGGTTGTAGTTGGCCGGGCAGTTGTCGCAGGCGTCGCCCACGCCGTCGCCGTCCGAGTCCTTCTGGTCGGCGTTCTTCTTGAGCGGGCAGTTGTCGCGGGTGTTGGGCACGCCGTCGCCGTCCATGTCCAGCGAGCAGGCGTCGCCTACCCCGTCGCCGTTGGTGTCCTTCTGATCCTGGTTGGGCTTCTCGCAGGAGTCGCCGGCGCAGTCGCCACAGTTGCCCTCGCAGTAGCCGCCGAAGTCGGCGCAGTCGCTCTGGCAACCGGCGTCGCAGTTTGAGCAGGTCTCGAAGCGCGTCGCGTCGCAGCCGCCCGAGCCGATGCAGTCCTTCCACTTGTTGCGGCAGTCATCGTGGCACTTGACGAGGGCCTTCTCGCCGCCCGAGGGCGGGAAGGTGTCGCAGTACCGCTCGCAGTAGGCGCGGTTGGTGTCGCACCCGGTCACGGTGCCCCGGTCGCACTTGGCATAGGCGTAGCAGTCGGCCTGGCCGCCGCGGCACTCGCCGCCGCAGGCCTTCTCCAGGCAGGTGGCGACCAGCGCCTCACACTCCCCGCAGGCCGGGGTGCGGGTCTTCTCGCACTGCGTCCAGACGGCGTACCAGTAGTCGATGGGCGTGGGGAAGCTGCCGGCGATGCGGTTCGCCTCCTGGTAGTAGCCCGGCATGCAGCCGCTCATGTTGGCCCGGCAGTTGTCGCAGGCGTCGCCCACCCCGTCGCCGTCGGCGTCCTCCTGGCCCTTGTTGCCGGCGAAGGGGCAGTTGTCGGTGTCGTTGGCGACGCCGTCGTTGTCGATGTCTGCGTCGCACTCGTCGCCCTTGCCGTCGGCGTCGGTGTCGGCCTGGTCCGGGTTGGCCACGAAGGGGCAGTTGTCGCCGACCGGGTTCTCGTTGATGCGGCTATTGGCGCAGTGGCCCTTGCCGCGATCCGCCTCGCAGTAGTCGGCGCTGTCCGCCGCCTTGCACACGCCTTCGCCCGGTCCGCAGTCGGCGTCCGTGGTGCAGGCCCGGGTAGGCACGGCCGGGCAGGTGTACTCGATGCCGTCGCCGTCGAGATCCAGCGGGGCGTTGCAGGCGTCGCCAGAGCCCACGCCGTCGGCGTTCTCCTGTCCCGGGTTGACCACGGTGGGGCAGTTGTCGCACAGGTCGCCCAGCCCGTCGCCGTCGGTGTCCACCTGGTCCTTGTTGTAGACGGTGGGGCAGTTGTCGTCGGGGATGCCGTTCCCGTCGAGGTCGCGGTCCACCACGCCGTCGAAGTCGGAGTCGTCGACCAGCGCGTCGATGGCCAGCGCGGTCTTGAGGACGTAGCGGTTCCAGCCCTTGCGGAAGTCCACCTGCTCGTTCGGTACCGCGATGGTCTGGCTCATCACGAAGTCGGCGGTGCCCGGGGGGCCCTTCTCGTAGAAGTTGAGGTTGTGGGCGCCGTCGTTGTCCGCGAAGGCGAACACGTAGTAGCGGCAGTAGTGGAAGGTGGTGTCGCAGGGCCCGGGCAGGCACATGCCCTCGGGCACCGGCTCCTTGCCGTTGGCCATGGCCCGGCACACCGGCGGCACGCAGTCGGCGTCGCTCTGGCACTTGGTCACGGGCACCAGCAGGCCGTCGTACCAGCCGCTGATGTTTCCTTCGGCGTCGGCCTTGAGGTCGAGCGCGGTGGTCCCGCCCACGGGGTGCTTGTACAGGCCGGCCGAGGCGCTGCCCTCGGCGTCGGCGGGGTTGTTGTAGGCCAGCGGGACGATCATGTGCGGCTTGGGATCGGGATAGGCGCCGATCTTGATGGTGCCGATCACGGTGCCGGAGACCGACGACAACGAGAGGGTGTACTTGGTGGGCGTGCTGGTGGAGAACCACTTGAGCAGCCGGATGTAATAGACGTAGCTCGGATCCGCCGCCACGTTGAGGGTGATCGGAGTTTCGCCCGAGAGGTCCCACACCAGGAAGGTGAGCGCGCTGTCGCCGGGCTTGCGCCGGTACAGGATGGGCACGAAGCCGTCGGTGGGGGCGTTCTCCCAGCTCAGGTTGAGGCTGAGCGAGGACTTCTTGTCCACCGTGAAGCGGTACCACACCGTCGCCGCGTTGCAGGCGCCGCCGGCGTACATCGGGCTGATCGAGCCCTTGACCACCAGCGAAGGCTGGTCGGCCTGGATGACGCCGAGGTCGTAGGAGGTGTCCTCCGGCCCCCAGCAGTTCCCCGGGTCACCGCCCTTGACGGTCAGGCCTTCCGCCGCCGCGGACGGCAGCAGCGGCTTGAGCGCCGCCGGGATGAAGACGGTGCCCTTGATCTCGCTGTAGCGCTGCACGTTGTCCGGGTCATACACGGTATCGCAGGCGGTGAGCGGCAAGAGCGCCAGCCCCGCCAGCGACGCGGCCAACAGCAACCTGGTGGTTCTCTTCATGTTCTCCTCCGATTGAAGAACTTTGGATTTTCTTTCACCCGGCAACGCGCCTACCACAACCGCCGACAGACAGGCAAGAAAAATCGTACGCAATTTTTTCTTGCACCCCGTCCACTGGTTGCGCTATAGCCACCTGCGATGAACCCCAACCCCCAGCAGGACGGCGCGCGAATGAAGAACCTCCGACTGGTTGCGTTGTGGCTCGCCTGCGGCGCATTGCTTTCCGCCTGCGGCGCGGTGGACCAGATCAAGGCCCGCACCCTGGCGCGCGAGGGCAACGAGGCCTACCGCGCCTACGACTACCGCGGCGCCATCGCCAAATACAAGGAGGCGGAGAAATTCGACCCGGAGGTCTCCAACCTCTACCTCAACCTGGGCTACAGCTACTTCAGCATCTACGACCCGGCCTCGGAGGACCCGATCGAGAAGGGCGCCGCGCGCGAGGCGGTGCGGGCCTTTGACGAGCACCTCAAACGCAACCCGGAGGACGAGGCGGCGCGCAATTTCCAGGTCAAGATCATGATCAAGGCCGCGCCCGAGGACCAGGAGCTCTCGGACCGGGCCTACCGGCTGTTCCTTTCGGACCTGGAAAAAGACCCCAAGAACACCGAGGCGCGTCAATATCTGGTGACGCTGTTTATCGACTGCAAGCGTTACGAGGACGCGGTGAAGTTTTTCGAAAAAGACCTCTCCGAGCGGCCCGACGACGCCGAGATCATGAAGATTTTGGCCATCGTCGCCGACAAGAGCAACCGCATCCAGGAGGCGGTGGACTGGTACTGGAGGCGCGCCGTCACCGCCAAGAACGACGAGCAGCGCGCCACCTATTATTACG
The DNA here is from genome assembly GCA_964561025.1 of uncultured Myxococcales bacterium. Classification (GTDB taxonomy): domain Bacteria; phylum Myxococcota; class B64-G9; order B64-G9; family B64-G9; genus JAAZNF01. The sequence goes on along the minus strand of CAZLNM010000050.1, from coordinate 3,124 downwards.
AGGTCGGCACCTACGCCTGGAACCTCCTCCACTACAGCCCCAACCGCGTCTCGGGCGCCGAGGCCGTGAAGCTCGCCGACCAGGGTATCCAGGCCGTGCGCCTGGCCATGTCATTAAAGGATAAGTACGCCGAGGCCATGGTGTACGGGAACCTGCTCTACCTCAAGCGCATGCTGTACGAGACCGAGGAGATGGGGCGCTACTGGGACTCGGCCCTGGCCTACGAGTTGCGCTCGGCGGCCGGCGCAATCCTGGCCGAGCGCAAGAAGGAAAAGGAAGGGGCCGCCGGGAGCGAGGGCGGCGAGGGCAGCGCGCCGGCGCCCACCCAGGACGGAGCCGCGCCGCAGCCCCCGAGCGCGCCGCAGCCGCCGGCCGCGCCGGCGCCGGCCGGTTAGACCCGGAAGGAGGATCGCCATGTTCGAGTCCTTTACCCAGAAGGAATCGGGACGCGGCAAGCGCCTGGCCATGGCCTTCGGCGCCTCGGTGATCCTCTACGGGGTGCTGCTCTCGGTGGTGCTGTTCCTCGACTACATGCGGGTGGAGGCGGTGCCGCAGCCGCCGGTGATGGTCACCTTCGTGGACTACGCCTCGCTGCCGCCACCACCGCCCCCGCCGCCGCCACCGAAGAAGAAGTCCTCGAGCAAGCCCAAAGAGCAGCCGAAGCCGGAGGAAGTGAAGCCGGTCCCCAAGATCAAGGAGTTCGTGGCTCCCAAGGAGATCCCGCAGGAGCAGCCCAAGGAGCCCGACCAGCCCGAGCCCGAGCCCGACGACGGCGTGGAAGGCGGCGTCGAGGGCGGCGTGGTGGGCGGCGTGGTGGGCGGAGTGATCGGTGGCACCGTCGAGGCGCCCCCGCCGGCCGCCCCGCCCCGCGGGCGCCCCCCCCCCCCCCCCCCCCTCCCCCCCCACCCCCACCCCCGACCTACGTGCCGCCCGAGGTCATCAAGAAGCGGCTCATCGCGGGCAGCGCCCAGCCGGAGTACCCGCGCATCGCCCGGGCCGCCGGCCTGGAGGCCACCATCATCGTCAAGATCTTCATCTCCCCCGAGGGCGAGGTGGGCGAGGTGCAGTTCCTCAAGTCCGACCCGCACTTCGAGGAGGCGGTGCGCGCCTGCATCAAGTCCTGGAAGTTCGCGCCGCACATGATCAACGGCCGGCCGGTCGGCACCTACACGGTGTACAAGTTCGTATTCAAGCTCGAATAACAGGAGGCTTCCATGGAATTCACCATTGCCGAGATGTGGATGAAGTCGGGCGCCATCGCCAAGACGGTGGTGGTCATCCTGGGCATCATGGCGGTGTGGGTGGTCGGCGTGGCCATCGAGCGCCTGGTGGTGTACCTGCGGGCCACCCGCCAGTCGCGCGCCTACGCCATACTGATCCAGGACCTGCTGCAGCGGGGCAAGTTCAAGGAAGCGGCCGATGCAGCCCTGCAGTACAAGGGCAGCCACGTGGCCAAGATCATCCGCTCCGGCCTGCAGGAGTACCTCAAGGGCACCATGCTGGACAACGCCGCCCAGCAAGCCGTTGGCTCCGGCCAGGCATGCTACGACGTGATCGGGGCGGTCAACCGCGCCCTGGAGAAGTCCGGCGCCCGCGAGATGGCCGGCATGCGGCGCGGGCTGGCATCGCTGGCCACGGTGGGCTCGACCGCGCCCTTCGTGGGGCTGTTCGGCACCGTGTTCGGCATCATCAACTCCTTCCAGGGCATGGCCAAGGAAGGCGCGGGCGGCATCGGCGCGGTGTCGGCCGGTATCGCCGAGGCGCTCATCACCACCGCGGTGGGCATCGGCGTGGCCATCGTGGCGGTGCTGCTCTACAACTACTTCACCGGCAAGGTGGATCAGCTCCAGGTCGATTCCAACGAGTCGGCGCTGGAGATCCTGGACGTGCTGGTGAAGACCCCCGGCGGGCCCAAGGCCTGAGCCGCGGGCCAGGAGGGTACTCCCTTGGCGATGCAAGTCGGCTCCGGCGGGTTGCGCGCGGACATCAACGTCACCCCGCTGGTGGACGTGATGCTGGTGCTGCTGATCATCTTCATGGTGGTCACCCCCATGCTCCAGCGCGGCAAGGGCGTCGAACTCCCGGTGGTCAACCAGCCGGAAAAGCAGTCCGACGAGGGCAAGGACATCATCGTCTCGGTCGAGTTCGTGCGCCGCGGCGGCGGCTTCGACTACAACATCTATCTCGGCGACACCCTGGTGGACCCGAACTCGCTGCGCACCCGCTTGCAGGACGAGCTGCGCAAGGATCCCGCCAAGGAGATCTACCTCAAGGGGGACCGCAAGCTCAACTATGGCTCGGTGCGTAAGGTGATGGAGATCTGCCACGAGGCTGGCTTCACCCAGGTGAAGCTGGCCACCGAAGAGCTGAAGACCAGCAAGGGTTGAGCCATGGCCATGCAACTGGGAAAGAAGGGCGTGCAGGCGGACATGAACGTCACGCCGCTCATCGACATATTGCTCGTGCTGCTCATCATCTTCATGGTGGTGACGCCGCTCATGATGATGGACCACCGGGTGGACGTGCCCAAGAAGGCCGAGGTCGATCTGCCGCCCGACGTCACTGCCGAGCAGGTGGTGCTCACCTACACCAAGGACCGGGCGGTGTACCTCAACCAGAACCGGGTGGAGAACACGCTGCTGGCCAAGAAGCTCGAGGAAGTCTTCCAGAACCGGCGCGACAAGACCATCTTCCTCAACTTCGACCCCGACGCCAACTACGGCGAGTGCGTGCGCATCGTGGACACGGTGCGCAACTCGGGGCTGGAGAAGCTGGCCATCATCACCCTCAAGGAAGGCGAGAAGTTCCAGATCCCCGGCCAGGCCGCCGAGCCGTCCTCCGAGCCTTCCGCCCAGCCGTCGCCCGAACCCGCCGCACCCTAAGCTTTCCTTACCGTACCCGAAGCAGCCGCGCCCTGAGATTGCCTCGCGCCGCCGCGCATCCGTCCCCGCTCCTTCGACCTCACCCTTGAAATAGTTCGAAGATCTTCGAGTCTCCCTCTCCACTGTGGCAGTCTGTTGGTCACATTTTTGAGACGTAGCCTCCGCTCGGCCTATGCCGTCAAGGGCCTTCGCGGAAAAGCCCGCTCCGGTCCCTGCGGGACTCGCTGCGCTCGCCCTTGACG
>CAZLNM010000049.1:0-34599 GCA_964561025.1 uncultured Myxococcales bacterium | reverse complement strand
CCCAACCTGTCCACCTGCAAGAGCCCGCAGCAGATGATGGGCGCCCTGGTGAAGAGCTTCTTCGCCGAGCGCGAGGGCCGGGACCCGCGCAGCATCGTCTCGGTCTCCATCATGCCCTGCACCGCCAAGAAGTTCGAGGCGCAGCGCCCGGAGATGGGTCAGGACATGGCCCCCGACGTGGACTACGTGCTCACCACGCGGGAGCTGGCCGACCTGTTCCGCCTGTGCGGGGTGGATCCGGCGGCCCTGGAGCCCGAGGGCGCGGACACGCCGTTCGGCGAGCGCTCCAGCGCCGGCAAGCTGTTCGGCGCCAGCGGGGGCGTGATGGAGGCTGCCATCCGTTCCGCCTACTTCCTCATCACCGGCTCTGAGCTTTCAGAGCTCAAGATCCAGGAGGTGCGCGGCCTCAAGGGCATCAAGGAGGCGCGGGTCAAGATCGGCGATCTCGAGCTGTGCGCGGCGGTGGCCAGCTCGCTGGGGAACGCCCGCAAGCTGCTCGAGGAGGTCCGCGCCGGCCGCAAGGATCTGGCCTTCATCGAGGTCATGACCTGCCCCGGCGGTTGCATCAACGGCGGCGGCCAGCCGCTGGGCACCGACATGGAGGCGGTCCGGGCCCGCATGAACGCGCTCTACCAGATCGACCGTGACGAGACGCTGCGGGTCAGCCACAAGAACAAGATGGTGCAGCGCCTGTACGCCGAGTTCCTGGGCAAACCGTTGGGCGAGCGCAGCCACCACCTGCTGCATACCCATTACCACGAACGCAACGTTCTGCTATAAGGATACGGCCATGAACCAGAAGAAGATCCTGATCGCGGACGACGACCCCGACATCCTGGAGCAGGTGTCGCTGCTCCTGAAGGGTGAGGGCTACCAGGTGTTGGGCGCGCACAGCCAGGAGGAGGCGGAGGAGGCGCTGCTCACCGCCATCCCGGACCTGGCCATCTTCGACCTGATGATGGAGAACAAGGACTCGGGTTTCGTGCTGTGCCACCACGTCAAGCGCCTGTACCCCGAGACCCCGGTGATCATCCTGACCGCGGTGGCCGCGGCCACCGGGCTGAACTTCTCCTCGCCGTCGCCCGAGGTGCGCTCCTGGATCAAGGCGGACACCTTCCTCAACAAGCCGGTGCGGCCGGAGCAACTGCGCGCCGAGGTGCATCGTCTGCTGGACCGTTGAGCGGTGAGTGGCCCCGTCCCCCGGTGCGAGCGCCGGGGAGGAACCCATGGACGAAACCTGCTTCGTCAAGACCATCAAGAACCGCTGCCGCTTGTGCTTCACCTGCGTGCTCAAGTGCCCGGCCAAGGCCATCCGCATGTCCAAGAGCCAGGCCGAGGTCATCCCCGAGCGCTGCATCGGCTGCGGCAGCTGCTACCGCGTGTGCTCCCAGCGCGCCAAGGAGGTAGTGTCCACCCTGGAGCCGGTGCGGGAGCTGCTGCGGTCCGGAAGCCGGGTGGCCGCCATCCTGGCGCCGAGCTTCCCGGTGGAGTTCCTCCACGAGGTGGACTTCCGGGTGCTGGTGGGGATGATCCGCGCCCTGGGGTTCTCGCTGGTGTGCGAGGTGGCCTTCGGCGCCGACCTGATCGCCGAACGCTACCGCCAGCTCATGGCCGGACGGAAGAAGGGCGCGCAGTACGTGGCCACCACCTGCCCGGCGGTGGTGGGGTTCGTGGAGCGGTACCAGCCGGAGCTCACCCCGCGCCTCGCGCCCATCGTGTCCCCCATGGTGGCCATGGCGCGGGCCCTGCGCGCGCTGGAGGGGGCCGACCTGAAGATCGTGTTCATCGGGCCCTGCATCGCCAAGAAGGTGGAGGCCTCCGATAGCCGGGTGTCGGGCAACGTCGACGTGGCCATCACCTTCGAGGAGCTGCGCCAGATGTTCACGGCCCGGGGGGTGACGCCCGAGACCGTCGAGCCCAGCGACTTCGATCCGCCGCATCCCGGGCTGGGGGCGCTGTTCCCCATCACCGGCGGGATGCTGCAGGCCGCCAACATCGCCGAGGATCTGATGACCGGGGAGGTGGTGGCCACCGAGGGCAAGACCAACTTCACCTGCGCGGTGGGCGAGCTGGCGGTGGGCGCGCTGGAGGCCAACCTGGTCGAGATGCTGGCCTGCCACGGCTGCATCGCCGGTCCGGCCCTCACCAGCAAGGACACCTTGTTCAAGCGGCGCTCGCAGGTGTCGCGCTACGTGCGTTTTCGCATGGGGAGCTTCGACGAGGAGACCTGGCACCGCACCACCTCCCGGCTCGCCAACCTGAACCTGTCCCGCGGTTTCGCGCCGCGCGATCGGCGCATCCAGCCTCCCCCCGAGGAGGAGGTGGTCCGCATCCTGGCGCGCATGGGCAAGAAGACCAAGGAGGATGAGCTCAACTGCGGCAGCTGCGGCTACCTCACCTGCCGCGAGCACGCCATCGCCATCTATCACGGGTTGGCCGAGAGCGAGATGTGCCTGCCCTTCATCGTCGAGGAGCTCAAGACCACCGTCAACGAGCTGTCCCTCTCCAACCAGCAGCTGGCCTCGACCCAGGAGTCGCTGATGCACTCCGAGCGCCTGGCCTCCATGGGGCAGCTGGCCGCGGGCGTGGCCCACGAGGTGAACAACCCGCTGGGCATCGTGCTCATGTACGCGCACCTCCTGTTGGAGGACTGCCCGCCCGATTCTCCGGTGCGAAAAGACCTGGAGATGATCGCGGAGCAGGCCTCGCGCTGCAAGAAGATCGTCTCGGGCCTGCTCGACTTCGCGCGCCAGAACAAGGTGACCCACGAGCCGACCGAGCTGGGGGCCCTGGTGGCCCGCTCCATGCAGGCGCTGCCGCCCCCCGCGGGCGTGCGGGTCGTGGTGCAGCAGGATTCTCCGGACACCACGGCGGAGATCGACCGCGACCAGGTGGTCCAGATCCTGACCAACCTGGTCACCAACGCCTACGACGCCATGCCGCAGGGCGGGACGCTCACGGTGCGCACCCGCGCCGACGAGAACTGGGTGGTGTTGGAGGTGGAGGACACCGGGGTGGGCATCCCCCGGGAGAACTACAAGAAGATCTTCGAGCCGTTCTTCACCACCAAGCAGATGGGCAAGGGCACCGGCCTGGGCCTGGCGGTGGTGTACGGGATCGTCAAGATGCACCGCGGCGACATCTCGCTCAGCTCCAACTGCGATCCGGCCGCGGGGCCGACCGGGACGGTCTTCCGGGTGTCGCTGCCCCGGAAACTCAAGGCGGGGTAGAGGCGAGAGCGCATGGCCAAGGAAGCGTTGCGAATCCTGGTGGTGGACGACGAGGAGGGCATGCGCCTGGCGGTGGAGAGGGCGTTGCGCAACTTCGTGTGCCGGGTGGAGGAGGCCGACGCCGAGGTGTCCTTCCGTGTCGAGCTGAGCGAATCGGGCGAGGACGCGCTGGCCAAGATCGCCGCCGCCCCGCCCGAGCTCATGCTGCTGGATTACAAGCTCGGCGGCATCACCGGCATCGATGTGCTCAACCGCATCCTGGAACGGAGGCTCGACATCCTGGTGGTGATGATCACCGCCTACGCCTCGCTGGAGACGGCGGTCCAGGCCACCAAGCTCGGGGCCTACGACTTTCTGGCCAAGCCCTTCACGCCGGAGGAGCTCAAGACGGTGGTGCGCAAGGCGGTGCGCCACCACATCCTGCAACGCCAGGCGCGCAACCTGGCCGAGGAGCGCAAGAAGATCCGCTTCCAGTTCCTGTCGGTGCTGGCGCACGAGCTGAAGGCTCCGCTGGCGGCGGTGGAGGGGTACCTGCGCATCTTGCAGGACGACAAGGTGGCAGCCGATCCCGAGAGCACCCGCCGCATGGTGGAGCGCTCGCTGGTGCGCCTGGAGGGTATGAGCAAGCTCATCTTCGATCTGCTCGATCTCACCCGCATCGAGTCGGGCCAGAAACAGCGCACGCTGAGGTCGGTGGACGCCGTCGAGATCGCGCAACGCGCCATCGAGACGGCGCAACCGGCGGCGCGGGACAAAGGGGTGTCCATCTCGCTGGTGGCCGAGGCGCCGGTGGTTCTCCAGGCGGACCCCGGCGAGATCGAGATCATCCTCAACAACCTGGTGTCCAACGCGGTGAAGTACAACAAGGCCGGCGGGACGGTCAAGGTGCGCTGCCGCGCCGAGGCGGGGCAGGTCATCCTGCAGGTGGCGGACAGCGGCATCGGCATCGCGCCGGAGGACACCGGGCGCCTGTTCCTGGAGTTCTCGCGAATCAAGAACGAGCACACCCGCAACATCCTGGGCTCGGGCCTGGGCCTGTCCATCGTGAAGCGCCTGGCCCACCTGTACGGCGGCACGGTGGAGGTCGAGAGCCAGCCGGGGGTCGGCTCCACCTTCACGGTTCGTTTGTCGACGGCCGCCGCGCCGGCGGCCTCGTCCGGTGCGGTGCGGACCTCGGACCTCGAGCTCTAGCTAGCGCGGCCGCCGGGCGCCGGAGCAGACCGGAAGTTCACTGTTTCAGACACGGAGCCAAGCGGGACGAACCGGTTCGCCTCAAGGCTGGTGTTGAGGACACGCTGTCGCTTCTTGCGGCGAGAGCGTCAGCAGGGCGAAGCTGGCCAGCCAGTGCTCGCCGCCGTACCCGGCGTCGAACATCTGCGTCAGCGCCTCGGCGCGGTGGCGGGCGGCGAGGGTGGTGTAGGCGGCGCGCCAGGGATGCTCCGGCGGCAGAGCCGTGGCGATGCCGTCGAACGAGGCGGCGCGCTGGAACGAGAGTCCGATGAGGTGGCCGATGCGGGGATCCTGGGGATCGCGCACCTCGACCGGCGCGCCCAGGGGCCGGAATCGTTCGTCCTGCGGCGGCGGCAGGAAGGCCTCCAGCCAGGAGGGATACTCCTTCGCTGTCAGAATCCGCCGCATGAGATCCGCCTCCGCCAGGCACGGCGAGATGAAGTCTTCGCCCGAGGGTTCGAAAGCGGTCGGGCAGGCGCGGTCCTGGAGGAAGAAGTCCCGGGCGCGACGCCGGACGACATCCGCCAGGGCGGGATCGTTGCAGGCGCAGGCGTAGTCCAGGGCGTGGATCAGCGAAAAGGCCGTGTTCTGGTGTGTCCCGTCGCGCACCGGCACGCTCAGGCGCTTGAGGTAGTCGGCCAGCCTGCGGGAGATGGCTCGGGCCAGCGGGTCGAGCGCGCGCCGCCAGTCCGCGGCCCTGGGGTGGGAGAGCATCTCCAGTTCGGCGCGCAGCCGCAGCAGCCAGCCCATGCCGTAGGGCCGCTCGAAGGTCCGCGCGCGCGGCTGCTCGATGAAGGCCCGCTCGCGCTCGAGGAGATCGGGCCGCAGGTGTTGATCCAGCCGGTCCGCGATCTCCGCGCGGCACGGGATGTCGGGAAAGAGCCTGAGCACCCGCGCCATGGCCCAGTGGCCGTGGACCGCCGAGTGCCAGTCGAAGCAGCCGAAGAAGGCGGGCGTGTCTTCCCGGTGGGGGCGGACCTGGGCCGCGGTTTCCAGCACGTGGCCTGGCTTGTTGGGATAGTCCCGGTCCACGCAGTCGAGGGAGAGGCGCACCAGCTTTTCGGCGAGGGCCGGTGAGAGGAGCGCTCGCGTCTCCGGGGCAGGGGCCGCCGGAGGCAGCGGGGCAATTCGGCCGCCCGTGTCGGACGGCGGGCCCTCTCGGCACCCCGGGCTCGCGAAGACCAGCCACAGCAAGCATCCAGCGAAACACCTCATGGCCCGGATCGGCATGATGGCCATGGTTATACCCAACCAACCGCCCGCCGCAAGGCCGCAAAAGTCCAGGGCGGGAATTTGACCCTCTGTCTCGCCCGTGTAAAACTTGGCAACTGGAGAACCCCCCCGCCCGCGCGATATCAGCAGCGAGCGCCCCGCCGGTCGGGTGATGGGAGTGCGGTCTTCGATGGGTAGCGAAAAGCGCCAGCCCCCGAGCGATTCGGGCCCGCAAGACGTGCCATCCTCCACGGCCGGAGAAGATCCCCGGCTGGAGGAGGAGGATGAGGAGCACGAGCCCGAGACCCACACCCTCGACGCCAACCAGATCCGCGAAATCCTCTCCGAAAAAGAGATCCCCCGGCCGGCGGAGTTCTCCGAGGATACCCCCCGTTCGACGCTCTCCGAGGCCCAGGAGCTGTCGGATCTCCCCGACGAGGAGCCGCTGTCGCGCGACAAGGTCTTGCAGCAGGCCATCGCCACCCCCCCGGACGAGGAGGACGAGGAGCGGCCGACGGTGGACGCCTCCGCCCTGGTCGAACGGATGGTGCAGCGCGGTCTGCGGGATGCGCCGGCGGCGGAACCGCCCACCGGGATCGACTCCACCCTGGAGATCGCGCCGCAGAAGGCAGCGGAGCTCATCGCGGCCGCGCGGGAGGCGCAGTTCGAGGACACGCCCAAGGTGGCCGACGAGGAGCTGGCGGTGGTGAGTTGGAGCGGGCCAGAGACGGATCGGGAGAAGAAGACCACCCGGCCCGAGCTGCCTCGGCGTTCGGGAGCCGGGGTTGAGATCGACACCGGGCCGGAAGAGGTCGAGGACGAGGAGACCGAGGGCCGGACCACCATCGAGGAGCACGTCCCGCTCGCCGTGGCGGAGGCGGCTGCCCGTAAGACGCCGTTGGAGGGGATCCCCGCGGTGCAGACGGGCCCGGAGGACGAGGAGATCCCGAACGAAACCAGCGGGACCATCGTGGAGCACGACCCGCCCCGCTTGCCACCGGAGGACGGGGAGGGGCCGCTGGTCGAGGGCGAAGAGACCTCGGAGGAGGTGGCTTTTCAGCCTCCGGCGCCGCGTCCCTCCCGGCCCGGGGCCCGCTCCACACCAGAGCCGGAACCAGAGCCCGAGGCGGAACCGGAGCCGGAACCGGAAGAAGCTCCCCCCCCGGCGCCGGTGGTGCCCCACACCGTCATCCTCAAGGACAGCGCACGCCGGCCAGTGCTTTCGGTGGAGGTCGGCGGCCAGAGTTTCGAGCGCGAGCTGGATGACGACGATTGCGTGATGGGCCGGGCCGCGGAGTGCGACGTGGTGTTGCCGGATCCCGGGGTTTCCCGCCGCCACGCCCGGGTGGAGCTTGCCGACGAGGGTTGGGTGGTGATGGATCTGGGCTCGGGGAACGGGACGTTCTTGAACACCGAGCGCATCCAGCGCGCTCGCCTCTTCGACGGCGACATCATCAGCCTGGGTTCCAGCACGGTGGTGTTCGTGGCGCCGGACGTCGGCCGCCGGCCGGAGGGCGAGGCGCCGGAACCCACCGGCGAGGGACGGGCCCTGCGGCCCGCGCGCTCGCGGCGGCGCTTTCTGTACCTCGCCTGCGTGGTGGTGGCGTTGATCGGGGTGCTCGGCATCGTCAAGGTGCAGCTCCGCCCCCGCCCGCCGCCGCCGCCCTCGCCGCAGGAGCTGGCCCGGGCGGAGGAGGCGCGTCGCGCCGCCGAGCGGGACGCGGTGCTCGAGCGGCTCAAGCAGCTCACCCGCGAGGAGCGCTGGAAAGAAGCGCTGGAGCCGGTGCGCGCCCTGGTCCAGGAGTGGCCGGAGGACCCGCGGGTGAAGGAGTACGGGGAGACCGTGGAGCGCGAGGCCGCCGCCGCCGCCGCCCTCCAGGCGGCGCGAGAGCAGCTCGAGCGGGACGATTTTACCGCCGCGCTCGGCGAACTGGGCAAGGTACCGGCCGAGAGCCTGCAAGCCCACCTGGTGCCGGAGCTCCGGCAGAAGATCGAGCAGGCCGCGCGAGAGCACCAGCTCGGCGAGTTGCGCAAGGCGTTGCAGGAGCGGCGGCATGCCGAGGCGGTCGCGTTGGCCGAGGGCATCCTGGCTCGCGATCCCGCCGATGGCGTGGCGCGCGATCTCAAGAAGCAGGCCGAACGTGCCCTGCGCGAGGAGGAGCGGCGCGCCGAGCGCGAGCGCCGGCGGGAGGAGCTGAGAAAGAAGAAGAAACCGCCCAGGCCCAAGCCGAAGACCGGCAGCGGGCTGCTGCTTTCCGGGGAGGCCCTGGCCGCGTACCGCGAGGGGAACCTGGAGCGGGCCCGGGCCGGAGCGGAGCCGGCCGCGCAGGACAGCTTGCGGCGTTTCGACGAGCTCTACCAGAAGACCGCCAAGGTGGCCGGGCAGGGCGGCCAGGTGGAGGAGATCACCCTGGCCCTGGTGGATGCCCAGGAGCTCGATCGGCGCCTGGGTGGCGGGCAAGGGAAGTTCGCCGCCGAGCTCAAGGCGCGCCTGGGCAAGGTGTTCTTCCTCAAGGGGACCGACGCCTACAACGGCAAGAACCTGCCCGAGGCCTACCGCTGCTTCAACAAGGCCCTCTCCTACAAACCGGACCTGGACATGGCCCGCGAGCGCCTGAAGGCGCTCGAGACCGAGGCCAACCGCATGTTCGAGACGGCCTACGTGGTGAAGTCCTCGGACGCCGAGCGCGCCCAGGGCCTGTGCCGTACCGTGCTGCAGATCGTGCCGCCCACCGCCCGGGCCTACGAAAAGTGCAAGAAGCTGCTCTCGGACATGCAGCCGGCCGAGGCCCCCGACTCCAGCGGGGGCTTTTGAAGTTCTCGTTTGTAGCGTATCGACCGGCCTATCCAGGCGCGATCCGCATGGCCCATGGAGCGACCGCGTGTGGGAACGGCTCGTTAGTTTTCCGGCGTGCGCTCCAGCATCTCGCGGTAGCGGAGAAAGCGGGGAAAGGCCCGCTCACCGGCCGCTTGGGAGAACTGGGCCAGCAGCGCGCGGGCCTCGGCGTTCAGGCGGACCGGCGTCTCCAGCCGCACCCGCACTTGAAGCTCGGCGCGGCGCCGGCCGTTGAGCCGGGGCAGCCCCTGGCCGGCCAGGCGCAGCACCTCGCCGTCCTGGGTTCCGGCGGGGATGGTGAGGTCGGCGCTCCCCGTCGGCGTGGGGATGCGCACCCGCCCACCCAGCGCGGCCAGGGGAGCGGGCAGCGGGAGATCGAGGAGGAGACGAGCGCCGTCCCGGCGCAGCAGTGGATGTGGCGAGACGCGCACGGAGAGCAGCAGGTTCCCGGCCGGGCCGCCGTGGGTACCGGCGTCTCCGGCGCCTTCGATGCGGATCCGGCTGTCATCCTCCACACCCGGCGGGATGCGCACCTCCAGCGCCGCCCGATCGCGCAATACGCTCCTCCCATGGCACAGCGCGCAGGCGCCATGCGTTCCGCGTCCCGTCCCGCGGCAGCCGGGGCATACGCCGAGGCGCGAATACTGGAGCCGCACCCGTCCGCCCAGGGCGACCTCCCGCAGGGAGACCGACACCGGCAGTAAAAGATCCCGGCCCGGGGAAGGATCGACCGGGCGAGGCGTCGGCTCCGGAACGGCTGCGGTCTCGGCGAGTCTCATTTCGCACAGGGCGCGGTAGGCCTCGCTGACCGCGATGAACCGCTCGTGGGCGGCCGGATCCGGGTTGCGATCGGGGTGCAACCGCTGCACCTTGCGGCGGTAGGCGCGCTTGATCTCCTCGAGGGAGGCCGAGGGGGCAACCCCCAGCAGCCGGTACGGATCGCTCCTCACGCGGCGGGTGGGCTAGCCGGACTGCTTGTACATGGCGTCGGCGATGCGGTGGGCGGCGGTCTCCAGGCGGGACACGGCTTCCTTCAGCTTGTCGTAGTCCGCGCGGGTGGCCCGCTCCACGATGTCCTTGCAGGTGGCCAGGTGCTCCCGGATCTCCTGGACGTCTTCGGGGGACAAGAGGTCGGGGAACTCCTCGAGGGAGCGCTCGGTGGAGTAGATGAGCCCGTCGGCGTTGACCAGGAGCTCGGCGAATTCCTTCTTCTTGCGGTCGTCGGCCTTGAAGTCGTCGGCCTCCTTCTGCATCTTGGCGATCTGCTCCTGGGAGAGCCCGGAGCTGGCCACCACCCGGATGGATTGCTCCTTGCCGGTGCCGAGGTCCTTGGCCGACACGTGCACGATGCCGTTGGCGTCGATGTCGAAGGTGACCTCGATCTGGGGCACGCCGCGGGGGGCGGGCGGGATGCCCACCAGCTCGAAGCGCCCCAGGGTCTTGTTGTCCTCGGCCATGTCGCGCTCGCCCTGGCATACGTGCACGCTGACCATGTCCTGGTTGTCGCGAGCGGTGGAGAACACCTGGCTCTTGCGCGTGGGGATGGTGGTGTTCTTCTCGATGATCTTGGTGAACACCCCGCCGGCGGTCTCCACGCCCAGCGAAAGCGGCGTCACGTCGAGGAGCAGCACGTCCTCCACGTCGCCCTTGAGCACCCCGCCCTGGATGGCGGCGCCGACCGCCACCACCTCGTCGGGGTTGACCTGCTTGTTGGGGTCCTTGCCGAAGATCTGCTTGGCCTTCTCCTGCACCTTGGGCATGCGGGTCATGCCGCCGACCATGATGATCTCGTCCAGGTCCTTGGCGCTGATGCCGGCGTCCTTGAGCGCCATGTGGCAGGGACCCTCGAGCCGCTGGATGAGGTCGGGCACCAGCTCCTCCAGCGCCTTGCGGGTAAGGCCCAGGTTGAGGTGCTTGGGGCCCGAGTCGTCGGCGGTGATGAAGGGCAGGGTGATGTCGGTTTCGTTGGAGGAGGACAGCTCCTGCTTGGCCTTCTCGGCGGCCTCCTTGAGCCGCTGCATGGCCATGCGGTCGTTGCGCAGATCGATGCCGGTCTCCTTGAGGAAGTGCTTGACCAGGTGGTCCACGATGCGCAGGTCGAAGTCCTCGCCACCCAGGAAGGTGTCGCCGTTGGTGGCCAGCACCCGGAACACGCCCTCGGCCAGCTCCAGGATGGAGATATCGAAGGTGCCGCCGCCGAGGTCGAACACGGCCACCTTGAGGGTCTTGGACTTCTTCTCCAGGCCGAAGGCCAGCGCGGCGGCGGTGGGCTCGTTGATGATGCGCAGCACGTTGAGCCCGGCGATCTTGCCCGCGTCCTTGGTGGCCTGGCGCTGGCTGTCATCGAAGTAGGCCGGGCAGGTGATGATGGCGTCCTTGACCTCCTCGCCCAGGTAGTCCTCGGCGGTCTGCTTCATCTTCATCAGCACCATGGCCGAGATCTCGGCCGGGCTGTAGTCCTTGCCGCGCACCTGCACCCAGGCGTCGCCGTTCTTGGAGTTGACGATCTTGTAGGGCAGGATGGGCGCGGCCTTCTTGACCTCCTCGGAGGAGAACTTGCGGCCGATCAGGCGTTTCACCGCGAAGATGGTGTTCTCCGGGTTGGTGACCGCCTGGCGCTTGGCGATCTGCCCCACCAGGCGCTCGCCACTCTCGGTGAAGCCTACGATGGAGGGCGTGGTGCGCGAGCCTTCCGAGTTGGGCAGGACCACCGGCTCGCCGCGTTCCATGATGGCCACGCAGGAGTTGGTGGTGCCCAGATCGATTCCGATGATCTTTCCTGGCATGATGTGATCACTCCCCTGAGTTCATGTCCTTTTCGTTCAAGGTGCCTTGGGCTCATCCGCCCCCGGAGCCGCCGCCGCCGGTGGATCGGTCGCGACGGCGCCGGCGGGGGCGCAGGCCACCGTCACCAGGGCCGGGCGCAGCAGCCGGTCACGGTAACGGTAGCCGCGGTGGATCTCGCTGAGCACCGTACCCGGGTCGCGGTCGGCGCACTCCACCCGCGAGATCGCCTCGTGTAAATTGGGATCGAACTGCTGCCCCAGCGCCGAGAACCCCTCCACCTGGAACTTCCGCAGCAGCGCCTGGAGCTGTTCATAGATCATCTCCACCCCTTTGCGGATGGCGGCCACGTTCTGATGGGCGCCCTCGTCGGAGATGGCAGAGAGGCTGCGTTCCAGGTTGTCGGCCACCGGCAGGAGTTCGCGCAGCAGCTCCTCGTTGCCGTAGCGGATCCCCTCGTCGCGCTCCCGCAGTGCGCGCTTGCGGGTGTTGTCGGCGTCGGCGGCGATACGCAGCATGCGCTCGCGCGCGGCCTTGGCCTCCTCCCGCAGTTTCTCGATGGTTTGGCGAAGCTCCTCGCGAGAGGGCCCCCGCTCCGCTTCGGCCTCGGCGCCCTCCACCTGGATCTCCACTCCCCCGGCATCCTGGGCGGCTGGGTCGGGCGAGGACGGGCGCGGCTTTTCGACCGCGCGCAGGGCTTCCTCCACGGCGTCGGTGGAGATATCGGCCTGGATTGACTTCTTGTCGCTCATGGTTTGGCTCGGCCCGTCCTCGCCGCTCAAGTGGAAAACGGTACACTGGTTTTCCTCCTCCTTCAAGAGAATTTTATCCCTTCGCGCCGGTCTATCCGGTGGTCGGGGGCGACGTGGAAATTTTGCGCGCCGCTCGCCGGTTGTGGTATGCCTGCCGAGTCGAGCGGGCCGCGCGAGCCCGAGAGGAGTTCGATGATGAGAAGATTGCTGCCGTGCTGGATGCTCCTGGTACTGGTCGGACCCGCCGCAGCGCGCGATTACATCAACATCGACGAGCCAGGATTCCGTCCCTACCCCTTGGCCGTGCCGGCCTGCAAGGATCTCACCGGCCAGAACAGCGGCCCTCAGGCCGCCCTGTGCACCGAGGTGCTGCGAAACGACCTGGAGATCGCCGGGGTTTTCAAGATCCTGGATCCGCGCTCCTACATCGCCGATCCACGCAAGGAAGGGCTGTCCGGGGCCTCCATCAACTTCGCCGACTGGAGCAACGTGGGTGCGGCCGGGCTGGTCAAGGTGGGCATCGCCAAGGTGGGTGAGGACGTCAAGCTGGAGGGCCACCTCTTCGACGTGGCCTCCGGGCAGGACCTGGTGCCCAAGAAACCCATGACGCTGTCGGGCCCGGAAAAGAAACTCCGCCACATGGTGCACGCCCTGGCCGATGCCGTGGTGGAGTACTACACCGGCACCCGCAGCATCTTTTTTACCCAGGTGGTGTTCGCCAAGCGGACCGGCGGCGAGGCCAAGTCCATCTGCCTGATGGACTTCGACGGCGCCAACGAGCGGTGCGTGGTGCAGAACGGCGCCATCAACCTGCTGCCCTCCTGGTCGTTTGACGGCAGCGGCATCTACTACTCCTCGTACCTGCACGGCGGGCCCCACCTGTACTTGCTCGATCTGGCCTCGGGCAAGATCACCGCCATCAGCCGCGAGACCGGCCTGAACACCGGGGCCGCGCCATCCCCCGACGGCAAGCTGGTGGCGGCGACGTTGAGCCGGGACGAGAACTCCGAGATCTACCTGATGAATCCCGATGGCTCGGGGAAGCGCCGCCTCACCCGGGACTGGGGCGCGGACACCACGCCGTCTTGGGCGCCGGACGGCAAGCGCATCGCCTTCGTGAGCGATCGCGCCGGCTCGCCGCAGATCTATGTGATGAACGCCGACGGCGGCGGGGTGCGCCGGCTCACCTTCCAGGGCAACTACAACACCACGCCCTCCTGGTCGCCCCGCGGGGACTGGATCTTGTTCACCGCCCGCGACGAGCGGCGGGTGTTCGACATCTTCAAGGTCAACCCGGACAAGGGAGACATCGTGCGCCTGACGCAGGACCAGGGGGACAACGAGCAGCCCTGCTTCAGCCCGGACGGCAGCCACGTGGTGTTCTCCTCGACCCGCAGCGGGGAGAGCAAGCTGTACCTGATGAACGCCGACGGCACCAACCAACGCCTGATCTCGCGCGGCAAAGGGGAGTACTCCACGCCGCGTTTCAGCCCCTGGTTCGACAACCCGCGCTGAGGGGGAACCATGAACCGCCAGTTGCTCGTCCTGGGTGCGCTGCTGGCCGGCCTCGTCATCGCCGGCTGTCCCAAGCAGATCCCCCAGCCGGAGATCGACGCCGCGAAGAAGGACATGAACGACCTGGAGTCCAAGAAGGACTGCGCTCCGCTGGCCTACGCGGCGGCCCGGCAGCTCTACGACCGGGCCCAGGCGCTGCTCAAGGAGGAGCGCTACGAGGAGGCCAAGACCGCGCTGCTGGCCGCGCGCAACCAGGCCGCCAAGGCCGACGCCGAGTGCCAGAAGAAGCGCGAGCAGGAAGAGGCCGAGGCGCGGCGCAAGGCCGCGGAAGCGCAGGCCGCCTCCCGCGCGGCCGAGGTGCCTCCGCCCGCCGAGCCCGCGGGGCCGGCCGCCATGGGGACGGTGTACTTTCCGTTCAACGCCTCCGACCTGACCGAGGAGGCCCGCGCCACCCTGGCCCAGAACGCCGAGTACCTCGCGCGGCGGCCCGACACCAAGGTGCAGATCGAGGGCCACTGCGACAACCGCGGCAGCACCGAGTACAACCTGGCCCTGGGCGAGCGCCGGGCCCTGTCGGTCAAGGCCTACCTGGTGAAACTGGGTGTCGCGCCGGACCGCATGGAGGTCATCTCATACGGCGAGGAGCGGCCGGCCGATCCGGACCAGAGCGAGGAGGCCTTCGCGCGAAACCGGCGGGCGGAGTTCAAACCGCTGTCGCCTTGAGCTGTCGCGAACCACGACGGCCATGACGGCGCAACGCAACACGCTCAGCCAGAGGATTTCCTGGTTCGATCGGCTGCCAGGGCAGCTGCGCAAGCGGGCGGTGAGCCTGGTCATGGGGCAGATGGTCCCCTTCGTGGGCACGGCCCGCCTGGTCATCGAGGAGATGACGGAGGAGCGGGTGGTGGTGCGCGTCCCCGATCTCCGCCGCAACCGCAACCACATCCGCTCGGTGCACGCCGCGGCCATCGCGCTGGCCGCCGAGACCGCCTCAGGGTTCGTGGTGGGCATGAACGTCCCCGACTCGGGGGTGCCGCTGATCAAGACCCTGGAGGTCCACTACCGCAAGCGCTCTCGCGGGGCGCTGCGGGCCGAGTCCACCCTCTCGCCCGAGGAGCGCCAGCGCATCCGAGAGGAGCCCAAGGGGGAGGTGGCCGTGACCACCCGGATCACCGACGCCTCGGGCGATTCACCGGTGGAGTGCCGCATGGTGTGGGCCTGGGTGCCGAAGCAGCGCGCCCCGCACCCCGCCGAGCCCGTGCGATCATCCTGAACGATCCGTGCCCCGTCAGCGTTCGTACACTCGCACCACGCCGCTGGCGGCGCCGGAGGCGGCGGTCTGAGAAATTCCGATCACCAGGTGGACATCATCGAGGGCTACCGCCGCTCCGAAGTTGTCGTTGGCGAGCGGGCTCTCGGATAAGAGGCGGCGGGCCTGCGTCCAGACCCCGCCGTTTCGGATGAACAGGTAGGCGGCGCCCTGGTTCGTGATCCCGGCAGGGCTGGCCTGGGGCGCGCCCACCAGGATGGCGTCGCCACTGATGGCCACGCTCTTGCCGAAACCATCCGCGGCTTGCGTGTCGTCGCCGATCAGACGGGCCTGGAGGGAGTAGTTGCCCGAGGCCTCCTTCAGGTACACGAAGGCGGCCCCGTTCGAGCCGACCACCAGGGTGTCTCCCGAGGTGGCCAGCGTCATGCCGAACCGGGTGGCCTCTGCCTCCGGCACGAAGCGCGTGGCCTCGATCCAGCTGCGGAACACGAAGACGGCGCCCTTGCTCCCCCATCCGGGTGCGCCCACCACGGCTTCGTCGCTTCCCCAGAACGCCAGGCTGGCGCCGAACTCGTCGCTGTTCGAGCCGATCGCGGGTTTCAGCGGCTGCTGCAGCGGCTGTGACGCGGCTCGGTCGATCCGCAGCACCAGGCCCGCTCTCATCCCGGCGCTCGGGACGCCCACCAGCAAGTCGGTTCCGCGCAGAGCCACCGCTGCGCCCTGCCGCAGGAAAGAGTTTTGCAGGTTGATGTCGTAGTAGGCGTTCCGGAGGGCCCAACTTCCAGAACTCCCGTCGAAGTAGAAGGAGCTGCCCCAGTCCGTGTACAGCGTTCCAGAGAGGTTCGCATCGTGGCCCGGCATCCCCACCAGCAGGTGACGCTCGTTCAGCGCCAGGGCCGCGCCGAAGCGATCGTAGTTGCTGGAGTAGTTCGGATCCAGCCGGGTGGTGAGGCTCCAACGCCGCTCGGCGTCCCGGGTGAAGATCCAGGCCGCCCCGGGGTCGGAGGCTCCGGCCCGGGGCGCTCCCACGGCCAGCAGGTCGCCGTCCAGCGCCAGGGCCGCGCCGAAGTCGGTCTGGGTCTCCGTGCCTTGCGGCACCAGGCGCTGGTAGCAACCGCGAGTATCGAAGAGACAGGTCGCCGGATCGCAGGCCAGCGCGCCGGCGTCGTAGCCGCGATCGGCGCAACCTTTTTCGCCGAGATCGGCGCCGTCGCATTGCTCGGTCCCGGTGATGCGGCCATCGCCGCAGTAGGACACGGCGCAGGTGAACAGGGGCGTGCAGATCTCGTTCGCGGGGCAGTCGCCGCAACTCCCGCCGCACACATCGTCGCCGCAGGCCCGCGCGTTGCAGTCGGGCTCGCAGGGACAGGACACCGAGGTGGAGCCGTACGACACGAACTCGTCCCAGACGGTGAGAGTGGAAGAGGCGATCGCCAGTTGAGCGCCGTCGGCCCGGGTCAGGACGCCTTGCAATCGTACCGTCAGGGTGGTCACGAACCGGCTGGTGGCCGCGTTGCGATCGGGAACCTTGCGCAGGCCGGGCTCGATCTCTCCGAGGGTGAGCCCCACCGTGCCGGTGTATATCCCCTCGGCGCTGTCCGGGAAGTCAGGACAGAAAGAGTCCGCGGTGAAGCGGGCCTCGAGCAACACGAGTCCGCCCTGCCAGCGGTAACGCTCGCCGGCCGAGAGCTCCAGTTGGCAGCTGCCCCCGCGGGAGAGGGCCAGGTCGATGTGCACCAGGCAGCCGTCTTCGGCCGCGTCCACGTCGCGCTTGTGGGACAGCCCGACCGTGGCTTCGGCGAACTGGATGTCGGCTGTTCCCGCGTGAAGTACCCCGGTGACGCCACCGCGGCAGGAGCCATTGATACAGCTCAGACCGGCCGCACCGCAGTCGGTCACATCGATCCAATTTCCCGAGCGGCACTCCTGCACCACGGCCAGCCGGCAACGTCGCGCGCCCGTAGTGCAGCCGTCGCGGCACTGCGCCTCCTGGCAGGTCTTGCCGATCGCGGCGCAGTCGGTTTGGGCGGTAAACACGCCATCCTGGCAGCTCTCGATCCAGTCTCCGCTACAGCGGCTCTGGCCCGCGCTGCAGGGGTCCAGACAGTCGCCGTCGCGGCAGATCTTTCCGGTGGTGGCGCAGTCCGAGGTGCGCCAGCTTCCCCCCACGCACAGTTCCGCCACGGTCCCCACACAACGTTTGTCCCCGTCGGTGCATTGGCCGGCGCCGCACTGGCCGTTCTGGCAGGGGAGCCCGAGGGTGGCGCAGTCCTGCACCGGGGTCCAAGACTGGTTCTGGCAGCGTTGCACCCAGGAGCCGTTGCATGTCAGATCCCCCTCGCTGCAGGGGCAGCCCAGACACCCATCGCGCGCGGGAGCGCAACCGCAGGCGCAGTGCTCGATCCGTTCCTCCAGGTGGCCGCAGCTGTCCACCCAGTAGGTATCGGCCTCGTCGGTGCAAAAGATGCCCGCGCGGGGTTCGCAGTCGCCCGCGGGGCAGCCCGCCACCAGGAGGGCCGAGGCCCCCCAGCACAACAGGATGAATCCACGTGCCATCTTGGTCATCGAGGTCTCCTTCATACAAATCGCGGGCGAGAGACGGACCCGGCCAGGAGCTGATTCAATCGTCGTCTCCGGGCGGCGGGCATCCCGCCTGAGCCAGCGCCCGGTGGACCGCGCGGTGGCAGGCGAGCGAGTCGATGTCCCGAGGGCGAACCCAGCGGCGCCCGGGCCCGTCGGCAAGGCGCGCCCGCGCCCCGATCTCGCGGCAGCGAAACACCGTCAGCACCAGGCGAAAGTGGGTGTAGTCGTGCACCACCCGCGCCGCCGGCGTCCCCGTCATGACCCGCAGCTTCAGCCGCTCGCGCAGGTGGCGCCGGCAGGCCGCGGCGGGCGTCTCGCCCCGTTCGGCGAAACCGCCGGGCAGCTCCCACAGCCCGCCGAGCAGGCCGCGCTCCTCCCGGCGCACGAACAGCCACCGCCCGCGGCGTTCGATGATGGCGGCGGCGGCGTGCCGTACCTGCGGGCGCCGTCGAGAGGGCCGGTGGGGGATGCGCTCTTGCAGCCCCCGGCGCTTGGCCTGGCACGCCCCGGCCAGCGGACAGCGAGCGCAGGCGGGGGCGCGCGGCGTGCAGATCAACGCCCCGAGCTCCATGAGCGCCTGGTTCGAGTCGCCGGGGCAGCGCGGGTCGAGGAGGCGCTGGGCCTGCCCTTGAAGCGCATGGGCAAGCGGCGCGCGATCTGCCGCTCCTTCCAGACCGAGGAGCCGGGCCAGCACCCGGCGCGCGTTGCCGTCCACCGCCGCGCGAGGCTCGCCGAAGGCGATGCTGGTGACCGCCGCCGCCAGGTACGCCCCGGCGCTCGGCAGCCTGACGAAATCCGCGTATCGGCGCGGGATGCGCCCGGCGCGCTGGTCGATCACCTGCCGCGCGGCCCGGTGCAGGTTGCGGGCCCGGGCGTAGTATCCCAGCCCCTCCCAGGCCTTCAGAACCCGCGGGAGGTCGGCGGCGGCGAGACGCCGCAGCGAGGGGAAGGCCGCCAGGAAGCGGCGGTAATACGGTATGACGGTCTCCACCCGCGTCTGCTGTAGCATGACCTCCGAGACCCAGATGCGGTAGGCGTCGCGCGTGCGCCGCCAGGGGAGATCGCGGCAGGCGCGACGGTACCAGGTCAGCAGGCGGCGACGGAGGCGGTCGGGGCGACAAAGTTCCATGCGATGGCAGGCTAGCCATCCACCTCGAGCCCGTCAAATCCGCAGCACGCGAGGTTTGCCATCGGGGCGAGTCCGGGATAGGAAACGCGCATGGGGAGCGATTTTTTCATTTCCCTGCTCGCGGACGAGGTGGCCAAGTTCTCCGACCTGGAGGCCGAGGCCCGCCTGGAGAACTTCCGCCGCGATCACCCCGAGTACGACGTCAAGGAGCTGGTGCGCCGCTGGATCGAGTTCCGCCTGCGCCAGGCCGGCGTGGTGTATGGCACACCCCTGGTTTCGGAGGAGGAGGTGACGCAGGGCGTCCGCTCGGATCTGGCCCGCCGGCGGGCGGTGTTCTTCGCCATCCTGCGCGTCGAGGCCGATCTGGCCATGGAGGTGGGGTGCACCGTTTCCCATTGCTCGCGCGGATGGGTGCGCGTGGCGGAACTCCTGGTGTGCTTCGCCCTGCTGGGGCGCAAGCTGCGCCTGGCCCGGACCATCCACCGCCGCATCGGCGAGCTGGCCGAGGACGGTCCGGCCCCGGCCTTCTTGCTCTCCCTGGCGCGCCGGGTGGGCAGGCACGTGGAGCGGCGGGCCTACCTCGCCGGCAACCCGCTCATCGGGCTGCCGGTACACAACGGGTTCAACTACATCGATGCCAAGACGTTGGGAAGGCTGGCCGTGGCCTACTTCGAGCGGGGCGGGGTGGAAATGCGGGCGGTGCGGCGGGTGCTCGATCACCAGGACGAGGAACGGCGGATGCTCATGGAGGGCCTGATCGGGCTCAACCTGGCCGAGCGCCCCGCCAGCGGCGAGGTGCGGCGCATCGTTCGGGCGCAGATCCGCGCAGCCGGGCTGTCCTGGCGCAACCGCTGGAGGCTGCGTCGCCTGCTGCGCCACCCGGCGCCGGCCGAGGTGGTGGCGCAGGCGGTGAAGAACGAGCGCTTCGGGGACTTCCTGCTGGAGCAGGTCATCCTGGGCGCGCTGCTGGACGGGCATTTCAGCGAGAGCGAGTCGCTGTACATCGGCCGCTTGGCCGGTCTGCTGCGGGTCCCGCCGGCCGAACTGGCCGTGCGCGAGGCGCGGGTGGTGGATTTCTACCAGTCGCACAAGGCGTACCTCGACGCCTTCATGGTGAGCACCGCGGTGAAGTCGTACCGGCAGCAACTGCTCTCCCGCTTGCAGCGGGCCATCCAGGAGAACCTGGACGTGATCGCCGCGGAGGTGCGCTCCACCGGCGAACTGGCGGACCTGGTCAAGCGCTGGGGCCTGGGCGAGCGGCTGGGCGGCGCCGAGCGGGCCCGCCTGCGGCGCGGGCTGCTGGACGTGCTGCGCACCGTGCCCAGCCTGGCCATCTTCTCGCTGCCCGGCGGCGCGGTGCTGCTGCCCTTGTTGCTCAAGGTGTTGCCGGCGGCGCTGAAGCCCGCCTCGCTGGTGGAGCGGGAGCGCCAGCGCGCGCGCGAACGCGGGGGGGAGCCGGGCGATTCAGGGGGCCGGGGGTAGGGCCGCGGCCTTCTTGCGGCGGCGGCGGACCTGGCGCACGATCCACCAGGCGGCGCCGAGCACGAGCAGCCCGAGCACCACCAGGTCGATCTCGTGGGTGTAGCTCTGGACCACGCTCCAGCGCTCCTTGAGCCACACGCCGCAGAACAGGAGGAAGGTGTTCCACAGGGTGCCGCCCAGGAGCGTGTACAGCGAGAACTTCCACACGTTCATGCGGCCCACGCCGGCCGGGATCGAGATGAGGTGGCGCACCACCGGGATGAAGCGCGAGATGAAGATGGTCAGCTCGCCCCGGCGCGAGAACCAGCGCACGGTGAAGTCCAGGTGCTCGCGGTCCAGCAAGAAGAACTTGCCGAAGCGCAGCACGAAGGGGTAGCCGCCCCACCGGCCCAGGGCGTAGGACGCCAGGGAGCCCGCCATGGTGCCCAGACTGGAGGCCAGGATGGCGCCGGCCCAGCTGAAGTGGCCCGACACGATGAGGAACCCGGCGAAGGGCATCACCGCCTCGCTGGGCACGGGGAACACCATGCTCTCCATGGTCATGAGGATGAACAGCCCGGGGTAGCCGGCGGAGCTCATCAGGGCGGTGGCCCACAGCGCGATTCGTTCCACGATCCCCATGGCGGTCTTCTAGCCGAGGATGGCGGCCCTGTAAAGGATATGCGTATAATCGGGCCATGAAGGCGCGCGCCTCGCCCCTGATCGCCATCGCTTGGGTGTGGGTGTTTGTCGGGTGTGAGCCGAGCTACCTCGACAACAAGAGGTGCGACGAGGACGGGCGCTGCCTCCCCGGATACACCTGTCTGGTCGAGGCGGACCGGTGCATTCCCAACGGCTCGGCCGACGACCGGGTGTGCAGTGGCGACCGCCTGATCACCCACGACGCCGCCGGGGCCGAGGTCGCCATCGAGTGCTCCCTGGGCTGCAACGCCGAGGCCCGCCCGAACCGCTGCTATCTGCTCGATCCCTCCAACCTGGAGCCGGCGTCCAAGGCCTTTCTGTGCTCCGGCTCGCAGAAGCTCGTGGTATCTTCTGAGGCCACGCTGGATACAGCGGGCGGAACGATCCGGTTCCTCGAGAGCGATCTCACCCCGGAGCGTTTTCGGATCCAGGCGCAACTGGCGGGCGCGCCTGCTCTGGCGGTTCTCGCCTTCAGCTCCGTTCGGATCGAGGCCGGCGCCCGGTTGCGGGTCACCGGCCCCAACGCGCTCGTGCTCCTCGCCTGCGGAGAGCTTCGCGTCGATGGTGTGCTGGACGGTTCCGGCAGCGCCGGTCAGATGCTCTCCGACGGCACGTCCGTTCCGGGAAGCGGCGGGCCGGGCGGGGGGCGAGGGGGGTGGCGCGAGGCGCCGGACGGGGCCGGCCCCGGGGGTGGACTGCGGGGTGGAGACGCGGCCTGCGACGTGTTGTGCGACTCCGGGGGCGGCGGTGGCGGTTTCGGTGGGCCCGGCGGCGCCGGCGGGGCGGCATGCGATCCCGGCGCTTGCGGACGGGCAGGCGGTGCGGGCGGGTGTATCGCCGGCACGAAAGAGCTGTCTCCACTATGGGGCGGAAGCGGCGGTGGCGCGGGCGGCGATCCCTCCGGCGGCCCGGGCGGCGGCGGTGGCGGCGCCCTCCAGCTCTGCAGCAACCAGAGCATCGTCATCGGCCCCGCGGGCCGGGTGGTGGCGTCGGGCGGCGGCGGCGCGGGAGGGCACGACGGGCAGGATTCCAGCGCGGGCGGTGGC
Source organism: uncultured Myxococcales bacterium (assembly GCA_964561025.1). Classification (GTDB taxonomy): domain Bacteria; phylum Myxococcota; class B64-G9; order B64-G9; family B64-G9; genus JAAZNF01. Next base: position 12,849 of record CAZLNM010000049.1, on the reverse strand, counting down.
GGCGGCAGCGGTGGGGCCATCCTGCTCGAGGCGCCCGAGGTCGAAATCAAAGGACGGATCACGGCCAACGGCGGTGGCGGCGGCGCGGGATTCGGCGACAACCAGGGCTACACCGATCGGGTGGCGCCGTCCGGCGCCGACGGCACCATGGATTCGAGCCGGGCCGCGGGCGCTCCCGGCGAGGGGCTCGGCGGCGGGGGAGGGCGCGGCGGCGCGGCGAACGAACCCGAGGGCGGGGATGGCCAGCGGAACCAGAACGGCGGCGGCGGCGGTGGAGGCGCGGGCCGCATCGCGATCCGCAGCGAAAATGGGCGGGTGCAGACCGGGCCGGACACGCTGCTCAGCCCCAGCGCACGGCCCAATCGCTGCGAGGGTGGCTGTGATCTGGGGCGGGTGGGCAAACGCTAGAGTCAGTAGCAGGTTTCGAAACGTCCCTCGGCCTGGAGCCGGCCGGACGGAGGCACGGCGCACTCCAGGAAGAAACGCCCGTCGATGGCGCGGACGTCGTTGACCGTGACGTTGGTGAGGCGGATGTCCATCTGGAAGTTCGAGCACTGCTCGGGCGTGAGGGTGATGGCCTCGCTTTTTCCCGGCAGGGTGAGGAAGGCCAGGCGCTTGTCGGCGTGGAGCTGGAGCCGGTAGCGGGCGTCTTTCTCGGCGCCGACGGCCTCCAGATCGGCGCCGAGGAACTGCGGCACGAAGCCGGTGCCGGCGTCACAGCCGCTGAGGCGGGCCAGGAAGGTGCCCAGCGGCTCGCCCTCCCCTCGGATGTAACCTTCCACGGTGGTCGTCAAGGCCTGGACCAGCACCCAGGCCAACCCCCCGGCGAAGGCCAGCGCGGCCACGATGGAGACGCCCACGATGACGCGGCGCCGGTCGTGGATCCGCCGCGGTCCGAACGGCGCGGGTTGGGGCTCTGGCTCCCGATGAACCATCGCGCCGCCGCGCAGGGCCAGCTCGCGCTCCAGGCGCTCCACCCGGCGTTCGAGCGCGTCGAGGCGATCGGCGTCTCGGCCCGTCAATCGCCACCATCCTGGGGAGCCGGGGCCGGTTGAGGAGGCGCCTTGCGGTGTTGCTTGACCTCGAACATGATCTGCTCGGCGCGGCGCAAGAGCGCCGGCGGGGCCTCGCCCTGGCGCAGGTTGACCACCCCGATCGACAGGCCGCCGCCGAGCCGATCCAGGCCGACCTCCTCGCCGTGGGCGGCGTGCCAGATGCGCTCGATGATGGCCGCCGCCTCGGCGTCCTTGGCGCCGGGCATGAGGATGCAGAACTGATCCCAGCCGATGCGGTAGCAGCGGTCCACCTCGGCGCGGACCAGGCGGCGCAGCGCCTGAGACAGCCGCAACAGCACCCGGTCGCCCTCGTCGTGGCCGAACTGCTCGTTGATGGCGCGAAAGCGATCGATGTCCACCGTGGCCAGGGTCAGCGACAGGCCCTGGCGCTCGGCCCGCAGCACCTCGGCGGGGTACTCGATGTCGAAGCGTTGCCGATTGAAGAGGCCGGTCAACGGATCGTACACGGTCAGCGCGCGCGCCGTGCGCAGGGACATGAAGGCCAGGTGCGAAAGCAACGCGGCCACCACCGCGCCGGTGATCCCCGCGGCGGCGTCGGCCAGGGTGGGGGGAACGCCGCCGAAGCGCAGCACCTCCGCGGCCAGGGGCAACGCCGGGGTGAGGTACAGCAGCCAGAGGAACTTGTCCATGGGCGACATCATATCGAGGCGCGAGGCCGATGCAAGGATCCTGTTTCAGAAGATGAACTGGAACGAGGAGATCTCCCCGGGGCGGATGTGGACCGTGAGCGAGCGCCGGGTGCGTTGCTCGGCGTCCTGGAGCAGCAAACGGTAGGTCCCCGGTGGAAGCTCCAGGTCTTCGATGGGCGTCTGGCCCAGGTGGCGGCCGTCCAGGAAGGCGTCCAGCGGCGGCCGGGTGCGCACGCGCAGAAAGCCCAGGGCGGGTCCGTCATCGCCGGAGCCGGCGTCATCCAGATCCTCTTCGCTCGGCCCCGCGTCTCCGGGCGCGGGCGCCGCTTCGCCGCCGCCGTCGGTAAGCCCGTCCGATTCGGAAGCCGAGACCAGTACCGAGGCGTCCACCTGCGGCGGACGGGATTCCTGTTCTTGCGGCAGGGTGGTGCCGGCGTCCACCGCGTCCCCGCTTCCGGGAGCGAGGCTGACGGGGCCGCGCTCGGATGGGCCGCCGGCGAGCCAGAAGGTAAGGAGCAGCGCCACGGCGGCCACACCGAACACCCCGACGCCGGCGACCCGCCAACGCCTTCGGCCCGCGCCCGCGGTCTGGGTTGCCTCGATCTGCGGCATGGGTGGAGGCGTGGCCTTGGGCGAGAGCGAGGAGAAGGCCACGTGCACCGAGGGCTGGCTGGGCGTGTGCGAGGCGTCCTCGCCAATTTCGCTGTCCAGATCCTGGAACAGGTACTCGCGCAGCGCCTCGCTCTGACGCAAAGAACCGATGAGCTGCTCGCGCCGGGTTTTTTTGTCTGACAGGATCTCCGCGGCGAACCGCTCGATCTCGCGGGGTGAACCCGCCGATCCCGAGAACAGCCACTCCGACAACGCGGCGCGCAACTGGCCGGCCGTGGGCCGTCGATCTCTGTCGCGTTCGAGACAGCGCATCAGCGCGCCGGCGAGCGGTTCGGGGAGGTCCGGCCGCTCCTGCCGCACGTCCGGGATCGAGTCTTCGCAGATGAGGCGCATGGTCTTGTAATCGGACTCGGCCCGAAACAGCGGCCGCCCGCAAAGCAGCTCCCAGCCGACGATCCCCAGCGAAAAGACGTCGCTCTTGCCATCGAGCGCGAGCCCCTGGACCTGCTCCGGGGACATGTAGCAGAGCTTTCCCTTGATGAGGCCGGTGCCCGTCTTCACCTCGCGGTCGGGCGAAAGCGCGATGCCGAAGTCCAGAAGCTTCACCTGCCCGGCATAGGTGCACAGCAGGTTTTGCGGGCTGATGTCCCGGTGGACCAGCCCCAGCGGCCGGCCGCCCTCGTCCGCGAGGCCGTGGATGTACTCCAGTGCGTTGCTGGCCTGTAGCAGGATGCGCGCCACCAGCGAAGGGGCCAGGGGAATGCCGCGGCGGGCCGCGGCACGGCGCAGGGCCGAGAGGTTCTCGCCGAAGAGGTACTCCATGGTGATGAAGGGGAGATCCTGGGCGGTGCCGTGCTCGTACAGCCGCACCACGTTCGGATGGCGCAAGCGGGCCATGATGCGCCCCTCCTGGGCCATCCCGCGCATGGCGTTCTCGTCGTCCCCAAGGTCGGATTTGAGGATCTTGGTCACGCCCAGGATCGAGGCGTCGTCGAGGCGCCGGGAGAGATACACGTGGGCCATCCCTCCGGTATCGAGGTGGGCGATGATCTCGAACGCGCCGATGGCTCTGGGGTGTACTCGCTTCATGTCACAAGCCGGCGCCACGCCGGGAGCTGTATTGTGACCGCCAGGGCGAAACTGTCAACCCGTTCGTGACCGCGGGAGTGCGATTTGCGTATTTTCTCTCGCTCCGGTATGGCTGAGGCGAACGGAGCTGAGACGAAGAAGGAGGCGAACATGGAGCTGAAACTCGAGGCCGTGGCCATGTCCATCCCGGCCAATGCCAACCTCATCCTGGGCCGGGCGCACTTCATCAAGACCGCCGAGGACCTCTACGAGGCGCTGGTGAACACCGTGCCGGGGATCCAGTTCGGCCTGGCTTTCTCCGAGGCCTCGGGGCCGTGCCTGATCCGGGCCGAGGGCAACGACCCGGAGCTGCGCGCGGCCGCCATCGAGAACGCGCGCGCCATCGGGGCGGGGCACTTCTTCGTGGTCCTGGTCAAGAACGCCTTCCCCATCAACCTGCTGTCGCGCATCCGTGAGGTGCCCGAGGTGTGCGAGGTCGTGTGCGCCAGCGCCAACCCGGTGCAGGTGATCGTGGCCCGCTCCGCGCAGGGCGGCGGCGTGCTGGGCGTGATCGACGGCAGCTCTCCCAAGGGCGTGGAAGGCCCCGCCGACGCCGAGGAGCGGCGCAAGCTGGTGCGCAAGTTCGGCTACAAGCTCTGATCTCCGTCCCCGGCGCCCTCCCGCGCTGGCCTCCGGGGCCTCGCGCTCGGGCGCGACCCGGTGGTCACGTCGTTTCGGCAATTCGCTTGTCGCTCAGCGGGCAACGCGGATCGTCGGCGTACGGATCGCCGTGGACGGCCAGCGCCAGCGCCCGGCAGCCGGTGCAGCCAGGGACCGCGCACGCGCGGCAGGCGGCGCCCGTGAGGCGGGCCCGCATCCGATCCGGTTCGAAGGTGCGCAAGCGGTCGCGGATCTCATCGAAGGGGGTCTCGGGGAGGCGGCCCATCACCAGGGGCAGGCGCCGGCAGGGAAAGACCGTGCCGTCCGGCATGAGCGCCATGCTCTCCTCTCCCAGGTTGCAGCGGGCGCCGCGCAGGGGCTCCGCCTCGTCGCCGGGGCGCAGCCAGAAGGCGTGGTAGGGGGCCAGCTCGTGCGAATCGGCCTCGATCCCCACCGAGCGGGTCACGAGCTCGATGACCCGCCGCCAGCCCGCCGCGTCCAGGACGGCGCCGGCCCGCCGCCGCCCACGCCCGAGCGGCACGAAGCGCTCGAGGATGATGCCGTCCAGCGCCTCCTCCCGCGCCAGCTCGACCAGGGGCGGGATGGATTCGAGGTTGTGCCGATCCAGCGTGGCCATGAGGTGGAGCGGCTTTTGCAGCTCGGTGAGCGAGCGCAGGTTTTGCAGCACCTCGGCGAGGTTCCCCGGGCCGCGCACCGCGTCGTTCGTCTCCGCGTCGGGGCCCTCCAGCGAGATCTTCAGGCCCGCCAGCTTCTTTCGTCCTCGAAGCCGGTTCCGCGTCTCGCCCCGGGCCCGGGTGCCATTGGTGATGATGTGGTACTCAATTATATTCTCCAGCTCGTCCAGCGCGTCCAGGAGCGGCCACAGGCCCTCGAACAGAAACGGCTCGCCGCCGGTGAGGTTGATCGAGATGGCGCGGTCCGGCATGGCGCCGGCGATGGCGCGGGCCATGGCCACGAGATCCGAAAGCGGCCGCTCCTGCGCCGCGTCGAAGCGCTCCTGGTAGCAGTGCTGGCAGCGCAGGTTGCAGCGATCGGTGAGGTGCCACTGGAAGCCAAAGGCTTTCATGGCGCCATGCTAGTGCGAATCGAGGGCCGTGGCCAGCCTGCGCTTGTGCTGTGGAAAGGCCGGGGCAGATCGGGTAGAGTCTGCATGCGAGTCCATCTGACAAGGAGAAAAGACATGATCAAAAATCTGAGCGTGGCGATGATGCTTTCGGCGCTGGTCCTGGCGGGCTGCGGCGGAGGCGGCGGAGGCTCGGGCGGGGTGGACTGCGACGCCTATTGCGCCAAGGGCGTCGAGTGTGAACCCAGCACGGATCTGGCCGAGTGCCAGACCTACTGCGCCAACTACAACAAGCTCATCAACAGCGCCTTCGGCAGCGCCGTCATGACCTGCGCGGCCGGGAGTTGTCAGCAGATGGAGAGCTGTGTCCAGTCCGCCATGCAGAGCTGCAGCGGCAGCATCGACTCCTTCCTCACGCGGCTGTGCACCAAGCAGATCGCCTGCCAGGGCGGCGGCGCCACCGTGGAGCAGTGCAAGGCAGCGTTGCAGGGCCAGTCCAGCATGGCCTTCATGAAGTGCATGAGCAGCTGGGCGCTGAACACCCTGGCCGGCTGCGCCGAGGCCGCGAGCTGCAATAACTTCGAAGCCGAGATGGACGCCTGCGCCGAGTCGAAGCTGGGCATCGACATGGGTGGCTCCGACGACTAGCGCCGCCACGGTGCCTGATTGCGTCAGTGGCACGCACGGGCGAGGGCGATGGTCATTCCCCCGCTGCACCGCTGGACGACGAGCGTGGCGCGGGGGCGGGCGCTCCAGGAGCGCTTGGCGCGGCGCGTTCGCCTCGAACCGTTGCCCGAGGGGATCCGCCGGGTGGCCGGCGCCGACGTGGCCTTCGACGAGGGGCGCGGCGTGTTCTTCGCCGCGGTGATCCTTTTCTCGTATCCCGAGCTGCAGATCCTGGAGGATGTCTCGGCCCGGCACCGGCCGACCTTTCCGTACGTTCCCGGCATGCTGAGTTTTCGCGAGGGGCCGGTGCTGATCGCGGCCTTTCGCAAGCTCCGCGAGAAGCCGCAGGCGGTGCTCTTCGACGGGCAGGGGATCGCCCACCCGCGCCGGCTGGGGCTGGCCTCGCACCTGGGTCTCTGGCTGGATGTGCCGGCGGTGGGTTGCGCCAAGAGCCGGCTCCTCGGCGAACACGATCCGGTGGGGCTCCAGGCCGGGAGCGAGGCGCCGCTTTTCGATGGCGATGAGCGGGTCGGCAGCGTGCTGCGGACCCGCGCTGGGGTGAAGCCGCTCTTCGTGAGCCCGGGTCACCGCTGCGATTTCGAGGGCGCGGTGCGCCTGGTGCTCTCCTGCTGCCGTGGCTATCGGTTGCCCGAGCCGACGCGGCTGGCCGACATCCGGGTGGCCGAGGTCAAGCGGCGATTCCTGGGAGGATGTAATGCTGCTATGTGAGTTCAGCATGTTCCCGCTCGATCGGGGCGAGAGCCTGAGCCCCTACGTGGCTCGCAGCCTCGACATCATCGACCACAGCGGGCTTCCGTACGAGCTGCACGCCATGGGGACCATCATCGAGGGCGAGTACGACGAGGTCATGGCGGTATTGAAGCGGTGCTTCGAGGTCATGTCGAAGGACTGCGGCCGCATCTCGTGCTCGCTCAAGTTCGACTGGCGCCGCGGGCGCTCCGGCCGGCTGCGCGCCAAGGTCGAGTCGGTGGAGCAGAAGGTCGGGCGGAGCCTCAAGAAGGCGCGCGGCTGAGTCTCTTCACCGGCCGAAGATAGGCGGTGTCCCGGCCCGCGAGCAGCGCCTCGTCCACGCCCACGACCCCGAATAGCGCGTCCCACACCCGCTCGAAGCAGTGCGCGGCGTCCGGGAAGGTCTCGGCCAGCTCGAGCGCCTTTTGGTAGAAGCTCTCCGGCCGGCTTTGGATTCGCTCGCGGCTCACCACGAAATGGGCCCCGGGGTAGAAGCGCACCCGCTCCGGACAGGGCGCGCCGAAGAGCTCGAGGTAAAAGCGGTCGAGCGCGAGTTCGCGGCGGTTTTGGTTCTTGCTCCAGGGGACGAAGAGCCGCCGCCCGCGCGGGTCGTCGGTGTCCACGATGAACCCCAGCCAGCGAAAGCCGCCCGGGACGATCTCCCCGGCCGCCAGCTCGCGCAGCACGCGGTGGAACTCGGGGACGTGGTCGAAGGGTTTGCCCTGGCAGAAGACGCTGAGCGGCGCGAGCTCGTGGTAGTGCCGCACGATGTGGGTCAAGTAGGTGTGGGCCTCCCGGCCCAGGTTGGGGAGCGCGGTCAGCTCGGCGCGCCGAAGACCCGCGAGGTCTCCCCCCTTGTCGTAGACGAACAGGCGCAGCGCGCGCGGCGTCTTGCGCACCCAGGATATGCTTTCGCGATAGCGCGCCACCACCACGTCGAGCGCGGGCGATTGTTGTGTCGTCATGGTGCACCGGCGGCCGTCGGGTCTTTGGCGTTCAGCCGGCTGCGGCGGAAGCCGTAGGCGGCGTAGAGGCCCAGGCCGAGCACGAGCCACACCGCAAAGCGGATCCAGGCGCTCGCGGGCAGGCCCAGCATGAGGAACAGGCACGACAGCAGGCCGAGGACCGGCACCACCGGGAAGAGCGGCGTGCGGAAGGGCCGCTCGCGCCCGGGCCGGCGCAGCCGATCGATCAGCACGCCCAGGCACACCACCGCGAAGGCCGACAGGGTGCCGATGTTGCACAGGTCGGCCATCTCCTCCAGGCTGGCCAGGGCGGCGCCCACGGCCACGAACAGCCCGGTGGCGATGGTGGCGGTGTGCGGCGTGCGAAAGCGCGGGTGCACTTTCGAAAAGAACGGCGGCAGCAGCCCGTCGCGGGACATGGCGTACAGGATGCGCGGCTGGCCCAGCTGAAACACCAGGAGCACCGCGGTGTGCGCCACGATGGAGCCGAAGGCCACGAAGGCGGCCACCCCGGGCAGCGCCAGGCCGCGCATGGCCACCGAGAGCGGCTCGGCGGTGTTGAGCTTGTGCCAGGGCACGACGCCGGTCAGCACCGCCGCCACCACCACGTACACGACGGTGCAGATCAGCAGCGAGCCCAGGATACCGATGGGGAGATCGCGGCGCGGGTTGCGGCACTCCTCGGCGGTGGTGGAGACGGCGTCGAAGCCGATGAAGGCGAAGAAGATCACCGCCGCCCCGGCCTGGATGCCGGCGAAGCCGTTGGGCGCGAAGGGCGTCCAGTTCGCAGGGTTGATGTAGGCCGCCCCCACCGCCACGAAAACGCCCAGCACGAGGAGCTTCACCGCCACCATGCCCAGGTTGAAGCGCGCGCTCTCGCGGATGCCGATGTACAAGAGCGCGCTCAGGCCCGCCACGATGAGCACCGCCGGCAGGTTGAACACGATGGGCAGGCCCAGCAAGCGCGGCGCCTGCGCCAGGATATCGGGCGAGGCCAGCGCGGTGCGCAGATCGGTGGCCAGCCAGCGGGGGAACTCGAGCCCGAAGGAGCGCAGCAGCTCGCAGAAGTAGCCCGACCAGGAAACCGCCACCGCCACGTTGCCCACGGCGTATTCCAGGATCAGATCCCAGCCGATGATCCAGGCCAGGACCTCGCCCAGGGTGGCGTAGGCGTAGGTGTAGGCGCTGCCCGACACCGGCACCGAGGAGGCGAACTCGGCGTAGCACAGCCCGCAGAAGCCGCAGCACAGGCCGGTGACGAGGAAGGACAGCATGATGGCCGGGCCGGCCCCCGGCCGGGTGGCGTCGCCCGCGGCCGCGGTCCCCACCAGGGCGAAGATGCCCGCTCCGATGATGCCGCCGATGCCGAGCGCCACCAGGTCGATCGGCCCCAGCACCCGGCGCAGCCCGCCCGCCCGGCCCGCGTCGGCGAGATCGGCCGGCTCGCGGGTGCGAAAGACGCGTCGCAGCAGGGTCACCTGCCGGCCTCGCCTTGGCTCGAGTGCTCCAGCAGACGCCGCAAGATGCCCCCGGGTTCGGCCACCCCGGCCGCGGCCAGCGCCGCCGCCCGCTCGATGCTTTGCGCCTGGGCATAGATGCGGAGCTCGTCGGCGTTGCCCGAGGCGCGCAGGTGGATGGCCTCGCCGGAGGAAAGGCGGATGCGCACGCCGTCGAGGAAGTTCAAGGTGGTCACGCTGGCGCCGTTCGCCACGGGCGAGAGCAGCCGGCTCGCCGCCTCGCGCAAGCCGGAATACTCCCGCGCCTCCCCCGGACTGGCCTCGTGGAACTCTCCCGTCTCCGCCCGCCAGGCGACCGGACCGGGAGAGAAGCGGATCTCGATCACGTCCGCGCGGGCCGGGTAGAAGTGCAACAAGGCCTCGTGCGATCGCTGGCGCGGCACGTCGGCGAGCCGGGCCGAGGCGCCGTGACAGCGGGGAAGGGCCTCGAAAAGCTCGTAGGGCAAAAGCCCCCGCTCCCGGCTGGCGGAAAGAGCACACAGGATCGGCAACGCCGCGTCGCGGGTCGGCAGGGCCGAAAGAGTGCGGCCTTCATGCGCGATGTCGCTCCCGGTGAGGAACCCCCCGTTGGCCTCGAACCCCACCACCCGCTGGCGACCCTTCTCGAGCTCGCGCTGGAGCCCCGCGATCACGTAGGGCGATCCGATTCGCGTCCGCATGGCGGCCCGCTCGCCCAGCGCGATTTCGATGGCGTCGCTGCAGCTCACCGGCGCCACCGCCGCGTCCGCCCCCAAGAAGTCGGCGGCCAGCAGGCCCAGGCGTTCACCGGGCTCGAAGCGGATCCGGCGCGAACGCGGCTCGAGCGAAAAGAAGAGCGGCCGGTCGCTGTCGCCGTCGGTCGAGATCACCGCCTGCACTCCACCGGGCGCGGCGGCGAGCAGCTTGTCGACTCGCGACAACATCTCCTCGTCCACCGCCTCGGTGTCCACCGCCACGAAGTCCTCGCTGCGGCCCGCCGGGATCACCTCGGCGCCGAGGCCGGAGAGGATGTCGCGCAGCACCTCCCGGCCGGCCGCGGAGTGCTCGTACAGCACCACCCGGCATCCGGCCAACGCCCCGGCCCCGAAGAACGTGAGGTAGCGATCGCGGTATTCGGCGGTCCCGTCCGGCCGCGGGGGAGGCACGGGCGAGGGGCCGGCCTTGAACATGCCGTCCTCATCGAAGAGAGATCGCTCGAACGGTTCCAGGTACAGGCGCTCCCGGAATCCGCGCGCGAGGGTTTCGATGGCCGGCTCATCTGCCTTGGCCAGCTCGCCCGTGGCGGAAAGCGTCTTGTAGCCATTACGGTCGAAGGGGATGTGGCTGCCGGTGACCATGATGCCGCCTCGTCCGCGGCGCCAGGCGAAAAGCGACAGGGCGGGGGTGGGCACGACGCCCAGGTTCACCGGGCGCAGCCCGGCGTCCTGGACCGCGCGCAAGGCGGCCTGGAGGATCTCGCCCCGCCCGCCGAACTCGGGGCAGCGGCGCGTGGAGCTGGGCCGGCGATCGTGCGCCAGGAAGAACTCCTCCCCGGCGCGCACGCCCCCCTTCTCCTTGGGCAAGGACAGAAGATAGTCCAGCTCGGCCCGCACGTTGAGGTAGATCTCGAGCTGGCAAAGCTCGCTCACGCGGCCACGCCGCCCGCTGGTTCCGAAGCAGAGCTCGACCGGAGAGAAGCGCAGGCGAGAGCGAAGGGTCGGCCTCCGGCCGGAGTGGTCCATGGCCCCGGTAGGATTGACGGTTTTTGCCGGAGAGTCAACCCGGATTGCGGAACCCGAAAGGGAACGAGCGCGAGAGAGACCCTAGCCGCGGTTCATCTCGCGGGTGAGTTCCTGCTCGGCGCGATACCAGTCGTCCTGGTCGCAACCGTGCTGGCCGCCGCGCTCGAGGTACAGGTAGTACGCCCGGGTGGCGATCTGCTCGTTCGTCGGCTTGCGCGCGCTCGTGCTGGTCTTGCCAGCGGTGGTGGCGCGCGGCGTGGTGTTCTTGGCCGTCATCGGCGGCATGGTTGCCGTTCCGTTCTTGCGGGGCTTCGACTCCTGGACTCTCATGGCTCCTCCTTCGCTTGTGGGGTACGGGACTCCATACGCCCTTCAGGCAGTGACATCATCGCCGCGACGGACCCGCCTGTCGGTCCGCCGCTGCAGCCTCCGCTTTCGACATCCGAGTTTCTTCTCGCGACAAAACTACGGATGACAAAATGCTACTCACAACTACAGCGCCGGACATCCGGCAGTCGGCGAGGATAGAGCGATAGAATTCATTTTGCAAGCAAAATCGTACAGTTTTAACTCTGCCACAATGCACTGCGTCAAGATGCCGTAATTAGATGGCCGGATTTCAGCATTTTTGTAAAATCCGTCTGATTTTTTGTGCTTTGAAAAGACATTTTTTCTTGCAGACGTTCTTGACATGACACGCAGGGTGGTGCTACACAGGGCCCTCGCCGAAAGGCTCGGCTCTTTGAACTACGGCGGCTGGTTGGATCGAGGATGGAGAGATGGCCGAGAGGCTGAAGGCGCTGGTTTGCTAAACCAGTATACGTCGAAAGATGTATCGGGGGTTCGAATCCCCCTCTCTCCGTGTGATGTGCCCATAGCTCAGCTGGATAGAGCGTCGGACTACGAATCCGAAGGCCAGAGGTTCGAATCCTCTTGGGCACGTGGCAGAGGCCAGGGTGAATGCGGACCTCACATGCATGCAGCAGGCGCTCCTGGAGGCGCAAGCGGCCTTCTCCGCGGAGGAGGTGCCGGTCGGTTGCGTGGTGGTGAGCGGGGGCCAGATCATCGCCCGCGCGCACAACCTCAAGGAGGCCCTGGCCGATCCCACCGCCCACGCCGAGATGTTGGCGTTGCGCGAGGCGGCGCGGATCTTGGGACGCTGGCGGCTCAGCGGCTGCACCGTGTATGTCACCCTGGAGCCGTGTCCCATGTGCGTGGGCGGTATGCTCTCGGCGCGGGTGGATCGGCTGGTGTTCGGTTGCGCCGATCCCAAGGCCGGGGCGGCGGTGAGCCTGTTCAGGTTGGCCGACGACGGCCGCCTGAACCACCGCATGCAGGTCGAGGGCGGCTTGCTGGCGGAGGAGGCCGGTGAGCTGCTGAAGAAATTCTTCGCCGGCCGGCGCCGCCGCGGCAGCGATCTTTGACAAGCAGACAGTTCCGACGCGACCGGCGTGGAGAGATGGCCGAGAGGTCGATGGCGCCTGCCTCGAAAGCAGGTGTACCCACTTGTGGTACCGGGGGTTCGAATCCCTCTCTCTCCGTGATGGAGGCCCGGGCCGCGCCCGGGCGGCGTCGGAACGAGGAGAGATGCCCGAGAGGCTGAAGGGGTACGATTGGAAATCGTATGAGCCTAATAAGCTCCGCGGGTTCGAATCCCGCTCTCTCCGTGTTCGGTCTGGGACGGCCGGGCCCCGCGCAACGGCGGGTTGCAAACCCCGTCAGGCCCGGAAGGGAGCAGCGGTAGCATCTTCGTCCGTGTGTTGCGGGTCCGCCTGGCCGTCCCTTTTTTATCATCATCGAGAGGACTGCCATGTCCTACCTGGTGCTTGCGCGCAAGTGGCGACCGTCCACCTTCGACGAGGTGATCGGCCAGGAGGGGGCGGTGCGCACCCTCAAGAACGCCATCGCCCAGGATCGGGTGGCGCACGCCTACCTGTTCTGCGGCGCCCGGGGCGTGGGCAAGACCACGGTGGCGCGCATCCTGGCCAAGGCGCTCAACTGCCAGCAGGGGCCCACCGCCCAGCCCGACAACAGCTGCGCCGTGTGCCAGGAGATCGCCCGCGGCGCCTCGCCGGACGTGTTCGAGATCGACGGGGCCTCCAACACCGGCGTGGACGACGTG
>CAZLNM010000048.1:9809-34721 GCA_964561025.1 uncultured Myxococcales bacterium | reverse complement strand
GCTGCTGCGCCAGACGGTCTTTGCCCCGGAGTGCCTGGCCGCGCTCCAGGCCGCCTCGGTGCGGGCACGGCGCCTGCAGCACCCGCGCCTGCTCTCCCACCTGGGCTTTTTCCAGTCCGGCGAAGACCACTTCTGGGTGAGCGAGCGGCCCGAGGGCTACGATCTGTCCGCCGTGTCCAACCGCTTGCAGTCGCGCGAGGTGCGGATTTCACCCATCCGCAGCCTGCAGATGGGGCTCGACTTTTTGGAAGGGCTGGAGGCGCTGCACCTTGCGGGCGAATCCCACGGCGGCCTGGAGCCGGCCAACCTGGTGGTGGACTTCGAGGGGGTGACCCGCCTCGACGGGATCGGGCTGGAGAGTGCGCTGCTCGCGGTGAAGGCCCTCAAGCAGAAGACCCGCCGCGGCCGGGGGGACTTCCTGGCGCCGGAGGTGATGCAGGGGCGCAACCCATCGCCGAGCTCGGACGTGTTCTCGGCGGCGGCCGTCCTCTACCTCTTGCTCACCGGGAACCCTCCCTTCGGCCGCAAGGAGCGCTCCGGCGTGCAGAGCGCGGTGCGGCACGTGGCCATCCAGCCGCCGTCCAAGGTCGAGCGCAGCCTGCCGTTCACCTGTGACGCGGTTTTTTTACGCGCGCTCAACCTATCCCCCAGCCAGCGCCACGAGAACGCCGCGGCTTTACGCGGCGCGCTCTCCAGCCTGCGCGCGGCCATGTTGCACGGCCCGGACGAGGGGCGGGACGGGGTGCGCGAGTTTCTGGACGCGGTGTTCCCCAACGAGGCCCTGATCCCGGGCCGCCGGGGAACCGGCCAGCGCCCCGCCCAGGGAGCGCCGATCCCGCTATCCGGGGAGGTGGCGCTGCCGGCGTCGGGAGAGGAGCGGATTCCCACCGCCACGGAACGGTCCCCCGTTCCCGAACCCGTGGCGAACGCGTCACCGGCCCGGCCGGGTCCGGCGGCCCCTGCGCAGGTTTCCTCTGCCCCTCCTCCCGTGCCGCCCGACGCCCCGCCGGCGGCCGACGAGCCGTGGCTCGACGCGACACCGATCGCCGCGCCGCCGGCGCCCGCGGGAGAGGGCGAGCCCATCACGGCGGTCGGCATGCGCCCGGCCGTCGAACCGCCTCGGACCGTCGAGGAGCCCGCGCTGGATGAGGCGCCGGAGCCAGCGGCGGCGCCGGTGGTGGAGGCTCACGAGGACACCGACGAGGTGGCGCCGGTCCCGGCGCCCCAGCGGCCAGTGGGGCAAGCGCCCCGGGCGAGCCCGGCGGCGGCGGGGGCCACGCGGGTCGATTGGCGGCGGGCCATCATCGTGCTCCTGTCGCTTGCGGTGCTGGGGCTCCTCGGTGTGCTCTTTTTCGGAACCGGCCGAAACGAGCCGGAGCGCCAGGAAACCCCGCTGGCGTTCCTCACCGTGGAGGCGTCGCAGCCGGTGCTGCTCTTGCTGGATGACGAGCTGCTCTCGGGCGACCACCCCGCACGCCACCGCTTGCTGCGGGTCGGCGAGCACCGCCTGACGGTGAAGACCCCCGAGGGCGTACCCATCCTGGACCAGACCTTCACCATCAATCCGGGAGAGCACCGGGTGGTGGCCATCCCCGCCTATGCCGTGCCTCCGCCACGCGTTCAGCCGAAGCCGCCCGAGAAGGCGCCGGAAGCACAGCCACAGCCACAGCCGAAGCTCAAGCCGCCCGTCCGGAAGCCTCCCCGCAAGCGCTCCGCGGGGCGTTGAGCCGCAGGAGGACGAAGGTGACGGAAGAACCGGTGGAAGTGGTGGTGGTGGAGGACGATCCCCGCACCCTGAAGACCCTGGTGCGCCTGCTGTCGTCCCTGCCCGAGCTGCGGGTGGTGGGCTCGGCCGTGACCGGCGAGGCCGCGCTGCAGATCGTCGAGGCCCTCACCCCGCGGCTGGTGTTGCTCGACCTCGAGCTCCCCGGCATCGACGGCATCGAGGTCACGCGCCGGATCCGCAGTACGCACGGCGACATCGAGGTGCTGATCCTCACCTCGTTCGAGGACGAGACCAAGGTGTACCAGGCCATCCAGGCCGGCGCCGGCGGCTACCTGGTGAAACGCGAGGCGGCCCGGCTCTTGCGCCAGGCCATCCAGGACGTGCTGGACGGCGGCACGGTCATCGAGCCCCGCCTGGCCAAGCGTTTCTGGAACTACTTCCAGAGCGTGCAGGGCGGCCGGGCCGAAGGTCAGGCCAGTTCCTTGCTCAACGAACTGGAGCGGGACATCTTGCAGATGGTGGCGCGGGGCCTCACCAACCAGGAGGCCGGCCGGGTGCTGGAACTCGACCGGCGCACGGTGCGTACCCACCTGGCGCACATCTACCGCAAGCTGGGCACCAGCTCCCGCTCCGAGGCGGTGGTGCTGGCCTTGCAGAAGGGCCTGATCAGTTTGTAGGTCGGATCAGCGCGAGCGGCGGCGCAGCAGCGGCACCAGCACGAGCGGGAGCAGGGAGGCGCCCGGGGCCGCGCCGCAGCCGCAGCCGCCCGAGGACTCGGAGACGCACTTCCACTGGCCGTCCTTCTTCTCGGGCATGTAGCCCTCGTCGCACAGCGGGGCGCAGTCGTAGGCGCCCTCGTAGATCACCCGCTCGAAGCCGGCGCCGCAGATGGGGGCGCACACGTACTGGCCCTCGAATTTCACCCGCTCGGTTCCGGTCCCACAGATGGGCACGCACAAGAACTCGTCGTTCTCGATGATGCGCTCCTGGCCCGCTTCACAGATGGGGGCGCACACCACCTGGCCGTTCTTCACCGCCGGCTCCTGGCCCTCGGGACACTGGGGCATGGTCACGCTGCCGCGGATGGTGTACTCCGCCTGCGGATTGGTCATGTCCTTGTTGGCGGGCTGGAAGAAGTAGGTGTGCCCGGCCTCGAACGGCGCCGCCGTGGTGGGCTGGAGCAGGTCGTAGCTCCCGCCGCCGCCGCTCAGCACAAAGTCGTACGTCGACTGCAGGCCGCCCACGTAGCTGAAGGTGTGCTGCACCGGCTGGTCCTTTCGCACCAGCAGGGCCACGTCGAGGCCGATCGGGAAGGTGCTCCAGCTCACCTCGAGCCCGGTGGCGCCCGCGGGGACCTCGATCTTGTAGTGCAGCTCGGCGGGGATGTAGGGGAGCATGTTGGCGTACTGCCCCAGGATCTGGCGGCTGTAGACGAAGCCGGTGTGGCCGTCCTTGCTGAGGGGAATGAAGCGCTGGCAGTCGTCCACCCCGCGGCGCTCGGCGATGGCGCGCACCTGGGCCAGCGTCGGCGCGTCCACCGCCTTGGCCGCCTCGTCCAGGAAGAGCTGGGTGGCCACCGGGAAGTCGGCGCTTTCGGGGAGCTTGGGGATGACCGCCAGGTACAAGGGATCGGCCACCGCCGCTCCCAGCAGCGCGCGCACCTCCCACAGGAATCCGGTCCACACCATGGAGTCGTCGTGGGCCTCGCCGTACAGGCCCTCCGGGCAGGTGCGCTGGTTGTCGAGCATGCGCAGGTAGCCCTCGGGGAAGTACATGGGTAGCAGCGAGGCGAAGTACTCGCCCATGCTGGGATCGTCCAGCGCCGAGCAGGAGAAATAGTCGCCGGCGCCCTCGCTGAACATCAGGCCCCAGAACACCGGCCCGTACTGGTCCATGTTGAACATGCCGGTGGAGGACATCTGGCCGAAGACGTGGTGGCCGTACTCGTGGAAGATGACGTCGTTGTCCGGCGCCAGATCGATGTTGCGCCACTGGCCCATCATGACCGCCGGGCCGTTGCCCAGGCTCTGCTCCCGGTCGGTGTAGAAGGCGTTGGGGCCCATGCTGTCGTCGAGCGGGACGTTCACGCCGACCTTGATCGCGCTGGGATTCGCGCCGAGGTTCACGAAGTAGGCGCGGATGGTGTTGATGCCGTAGTAGCCCTGCACCTCGCCGAAGGTGTCGTCGGCCTTGGCCGGCTCGTTGGCCCCGGTGGGCTCGATGTAGTAGTTGCCGTCGTTGTCCGGCAGGGCGCGCTGTTGCTTGGCGCTGCAGGTGGCGTTGCTGGAGCCGCTGCAGTTGTACACGTCGGCGTAGCTGCCGGTGAGGTGCTCGGTGGAGGTCAGGTCGGGCAGGGTGACGGTTTCGTAGGTGCCCCGGTAGGGGTTCTTGGGGTAGGCGTACCCCTGGGCCATGGGCAGGCGGGGCGCGAAGGCCGCGATGCGGCCCTCGGGGCCGAGGAGCAGAAACTCATACTCGCCCAGCGGCCGGGAGAGCGGCGCTCGCACCAGCACCCCGGCGGCCAGACCCTCGGCGGCCACGACCCACACGGGCTCGGCGTGAAGTTCGCCCCGGAGTTCTCCCCCGGCGGAGCGGACGGCCTCGCTCACGCGCCGCGCCGCCGCCTGCGGCTCCATCCCGTCCGGTAGCAGCGACAGGGAGCCTACCGGCCAAAGCGAGCTGGCCGCCGTTTCGAGCTCGCCGCTGAGCGCAAAGGACAGGTTGAGGCCGCCCCCGAGCACGCGCCGGCCGCCGAGGCGTTGGCCGAGCTGGACCACCGGGCCGCCGGGGAGATCCACCACCCGCTCGACGGAGAGCTCGCTCTTAGCGTCGCCAGGGAGCAGGAGGTCGCGGTAGCGCGCTGCGAAGGCCAGGGCCCGGTCCGCGGCCGTCTCACCGGGGAGCGACAAGGCGAGGTTACGCAGCAGCCGGGGATGCTCGGCGTCCGGCCACAACACGGGCACGGCGCGGCTCTCACCAAGGAGTCGCTCGACGGGATCGCCCGCCATCGCGGAAAGAGACAATAGCAGCGCCGCAACGCCAACAGCCGCCACCAGTCGAAGCCGCATGCAAACCTCCTTGGTTTCACCCCCGGTCCCGGACATTCTCGGCTGGAGGCCAAAAAAAGATCAAGCCCCCGCCCGCGGGAAATGACGCACCCGGACATGGAGGGGGGATTCCGGGAGGACGGGGCGGTGGCGGCACTTGCTTGTCCACGGAACATCGGCGATTCTTTTTCTCCGACACAAAGAACGAGCAGGAGGTGTCGATGATGCCGAGAGTCGTGTTTTGCCTGATGGGGATCATGGGGGGGTGGGCCGTGGGGTGCGCCCCCGCCTGGCGGGGGGACATCGCCGTGTTGCAGATCGATCCGAAGGTCGCCGACTCCCACTCCGTGCAGCGCTCCGGCGCCATCTTGTACGTGGAGCGGCCCGCCGTCATCGACAACGACGCGGACCGGGACTTCGGCCCGGTGGCCGCCCGGTTCGCCGAAGAGCTGCAGATCCGCATCGGCGAGTACCTGTGCGCGCGGGGCCTGTTCGCGCGCTGCATCACCGAGCCGTTGCTGGAGGGCTTTCGCCTGACCGGCACGCTCGTGGTCGACAATTTCCGCCCGGCCCGGGGCGGCCTGGCGCTGCTGCTCGGCGGGGCGTTGCTGCCGCCGCTGTTGGGGTTGATCTGGGCGCTGCCGGTCGGCCTGGGGAAATGCCAGATCTACCTCGACGCCGCGCTTCACTCCCCCGGCGGCGGGGTGGTCTGGGAGGGGCGGCTCTCCTTCGGGAGCGGCGACGGGGCGTGCTCCGGGCCCGAGAGCGTCGGGCTTGCTCTCGGGCGCTCTCTGGAGGCCGTGGTCGAAAACATCGGGTTCGTGGTGGCGCGCTACGAGTCCGAACACGGGACGATGTCCGGGGTCGCGTCCGCCCGCGCGGAGGAGAAGACCGCTCCGGGCGCGGAGGCCCGTCGCCAGGTGTTGGCGGTCTTCGACATCGAGGACGTGGCCCGGCGCTTGAAGACCGACGAGCGGGTGCAGCTCTCCGCCTTCCTCACCGCCGCGGTGGCGCAGACCGGCAAGTTCAGCGTGATTCCGCGCGAGCAACTGCGCAGCCGTCTCCAGGAGGAGAAGCAGGCGGGCTATCGCGAGTGTTTCGACAGCGCCTGCCAGATCGAGCTGGGCAAGGCGGTGGCCGCCCAGATGACCCTGGCCACGCAGATCCTGGAGGTCGGCGGAGAGTGTGTGGTGACCGCCAGCCTCTACGATCTGCTCTCTGAAACTTCCTCGGCGGCCGTCACGGTGAAGTCCGGTTGCGAGGCAAAGGCGTTGATCGACGCCGTGCCGCAGGTGGCGGAGCGGATCGCAGCGCAGGCGAAATGAAGGCCATGTCGCCGTCGCCACAGTCGGTCGGTCTCTGGTGCCTGCTGGCCCTGGGGGTGGGGTGTGAGGCGACGGACCCGGCGTGGATCCAGATCTTCCAGGCGCCGGACAGCGCCGCCGTGTACGAGCTCTTCGAGACGGCGGGCTGGCTGGGCGTGGCCGTGGACAACCCCTTCGACCCGGAACAGGTGGATCTGGTGGGAGAGTTCCGGGACCCCGACGAGCGGATCCACGAGATCCCCGGCTTCTGGTACCAGGGATACCGGCGCGAACTCGACGGCGACACGGAGAGACTCACCCCCGTGGGGGACGGGCATTTCCGGGTGCGATTCATGCCGGATCGTCCGGGGACGTGGCGCTACCGCTGGCGGGTGAGCGCCGGGGAGCGGCGCGGGGCCACCGCCTGGCGGGAGCTGCGGGTGGAGCCGCCGCGTGGGGGCACCCACGGCCCGTTGCGGCAAAGCCCGCACGACACACGCTACCTGGCATACGCCGACGGAGCGCCCTTCTTCGCCATCGGGAGCAACATGGCCTGGACTGGGAGCGGCGGCAGCTACGACTACGACCGCTGGCTGGCTGCGCTGGCGGGCCAGGGGGGCAACTACGTCCGGTTGTGGATGCCTTCCTGGGGATTCGGCCTGGAGTGGCTCGAGCGCGACGCCGAGGGGCGGATCGTCACCAGCTCGCTCGGCGACTACCGGACTCGCCTGTCCCGCGCCTGGCAGCTCGACACGGTGTTGGAGCGGGCGCGCACCTTGGGGGTGCAGGTCATGCTGTGCCTCCAGAACCACGGGCCGTTCTCCAGCGTGAGCTTCAGCGAGTGGGACGACAACCCCTACAACGCCGCGAACGGCGGGCCGATCGCGGCCCCGGGCGACTTCTTCACGGATCCTGCCGCCCGCGCCCTCTTCGCCCGGCGCCTGCGCTACCTCGTGGCGCGCTACGGCTACGCCTCGAACCTTTTGGCCTGGGAGCTCTTCAACGAGGTGGATCTGACCGCCTTTCGCGACAAGGCGGAGGTGGTGGCCTGGCACGCCGAGATGGCCGCGCTCCTCAAATCGCTAGACCCGGTGGGCCACCTGGTCACCACCAGCACCGCCAACCTGGGCGCCCTGTACGGCCTGGACCCTGAGCTCTATGCGCTGTCGGACATCGACCTGGCCCAGTTCCACCTCTACGGCTACGAGGGCAACGACGTGGACTTCACCGTGGAGATGCCGCGGGTGGCGGGCACCTACCGCGCCTTCGGCAAACCGGTGCTGGCCGGCGAGGTCGGGGTGGACTACCGCGGCCCGGCCGAGACCCTGGCGCGCGATCCGCATTCCGCCGGCTACCACGACAGCCTGTGGATGGGGCTCTTCTCGGAGACCCTGGGGACGGGCGCCAGCTGGTGGTGGGACTCGCTGGCCCAAAGCCAGGAATGGTACCGGCACCTGTACCCCATCTCCCGCCTGCTCGACGGGTTGTCGCTCGATCGCGCTCGCTGGGTGGCGCTCAAGCCACAGGCGAGCGCCCCGGGGCGGGATCTCGAGGCCTTCGCGCTTTTTGGGGACGGGCTGGCCCTGATCTGGGTCCGCAACCGGGCCAACCTGTGGTTCTCCGGCCATGACGAATCCCCGGTCGAGGGAGCCTCGATCGCCCTGACCGGCCTGGGCGACGGCGTGTATTCGGCGCGCGCGGTCGATCCCTACGATGGCTCGCTGCGAGCGCTCCCGGACGTGACGGTGGACGGGGGCACGGCCGGGCTGGTGCTTCCCACCTTTTCCATGGACCTCGGGCTGCGCCTGGAGCGCCGGTAGATAGGCCCTCCGATTTGCCCCGGCGGCCACGATGTGAACAAGATGCCGCATGCTGCGCCGGACGGGCATGAGGTTGTGGCAGTCGCTGGCCGGGTACTTCGGGACCGGGCCGGACCTCCCGCCGCGTGCGCTCGACGCCACCGGGTTGCGGCGCGAGTATGAGCGCCGGCGCTGGATGGTCTTTTTGTCGGTGACCTTCGGCTATGGTTTCTTCTACCTGTGCCGGCTTTCGTTCTCCATGGCCAAGAAGCCCATGCTGGACGCCGGGGTGCTCAGCGAGAGCGAGATGGGGTACGCCGGCAGCGTCATGCTGCTGGTGTATTCGCTGGGCCGCTTCACCAACGGCGTGCTGGCCGACCGGGCCAACATCCGCCGCTTCGTGTCCTTTGGCCTGCTGGGCTCGGCGCTGGCTCACCTGCTGCTCGGCTGGACGAGCGGGGCGGTCTTCTTCGCTCTGCTTTGGGCCGTCAACGGGTGGTTCCAGTCCATGGGCTCCGCCCCGTGCATCGTCTCGCTGACCCAGTGGTTCTCGGCCTCCGAGCGTGGCACACGCTACGGCCTGTGGAGCATCGCCCACGGCATCGGCGAGGGATTGAGTTTCCTGCTCACCTCGATGGCCGTGGCAGCCTGGGGTTGGCAGTGGGGCTTCTTCTGCCCCGGCTTGTTCTGCCTCGTGGTGAGCTTCGTCTTGCTCCGGACGCTGATGGACCGGCCGCGCACCTACGGCCTGCCGAGGGTGGACGTCTACCGCGACGATCCGGAACGGGAGGAAAATGCCGAGGGCGGTGCCGGGCAACGCGCCCAGCAGTGGGCCGTGCTGCGAAACTGGCGGGTGTGGGTCCTGGGGCTTTCGGGCGCGCTGATCTACATCACGCGCTACGGCATCAACAACTGGGGCAGCCTGTACCTGCAGGAGGCGCGAGGCTACAGCGGGGTGGAGGCGGGGACCCTGCTGGCGGTCCAGGCCGTGCTGGGGCTGCTGGGGAGCTCGCTCTCGGGCTGGATCTCGGACCGTTTCTTCGGCACGCGGCGCAACATGCTGTGCCTGGTCATGGGCGCCATGCTGGTGGCCGGCATGACGCTGTTATGGCTCGCGCCGCCCGGCCAGCGCTGGCTCGATACCCTGGCGCTTCTGCTCGTCGGGCTCTCGCTGGGCGGGCTGGTGGTGTACCTGGGAGGGTTGATGGCGGCGGACATCGTCCCCCAACAGGCCACCGGCACCGCCATGGGGCTGGTGGGGCTGCTGTGCTACCTGGGGGCCGCGGTGCAGGACGGGGTGAGCGGGGAGCTGATCGGGCAGGGCCGCCGCGCGTTCTCCGGCGTGGCCGCCTATCACGAGGTGATGATGTTCTGGGTGGCCGCCGCGGCCCTGGCCGTCCTGCTCACCATCGCGGTGCAGAAGAAGCGGCGCTGAGGCGAGGCGGGCGTGCCGCAGAAGCCCGTCAAGGCTTGGAGGACTCGGGGGGCCGGCTGGTGAGGCGATCGACGGTGGGAAGCATGGGCAGGCGGCGCTGGTAGGCCTCCTGGGCCCGCACACCGGTGAAGATGGTGTCGCGGTTGGTCTTGCCCAGGGCGTTGATGCTGCTCATGTCGTGAGGGTTGCGCAGGGTCAGCCGCAGCGTGCCGAGCTCGGCGGCCAGCGCCAGGATCTCGGCCTCTTCGGGGAGCACCCACAGGGTGATGGTGTTGTAGCCCGCCTCGCGGCGTTCGCTGGGCAAGAGGTTGGCCATGGAGGACGCGGTCTGGGAGCCGGTGGCCATCACCACCACGTTTTGCATCAGGGTGACGGTGACCATCTGGTTGTCCTTGGGATCCTGGAACGTCCCCATGATGTCCACGTGATCGGCCGGGCGCACCCAGCCGGCCACGCCGGCCGAACCGCCGATATCGATGCTGAAGGCCCGGCCGGTCTCGCGCACCATGGAGGAGAGCCGATCGAAGGTCACGGCCGAGCGGAACTGGTTCCACTGCACGGGATCGCCGGCCTTGAGCGGCACCGCGAAACGCTGGCCCACCAGGTTGGACACCTGCTCGGGCCGCACCACGCTCCCGGTCATGAACTGCGCCGGCATCTGGCTGCGGGCCAGCATGTCCCAGTTCAGGACCTCGCCCTCCTGGACGTCGCGGCTCACCACCGCCACGTCCACCGGCCGGTTGCGCTCGGCCCAGGCTTTTTCGTGGCGGTGCATGACCTGGAAGGCCACGATGGCCGCGAGCACCCCGAGAACACCGGCGACGAGCAGCGGTTTCTTTCCCTTGAGCATCTCGGCCTCCTTTCGCACCCGGCCTCATTATACCACAAGCTGGCAACCGCGGCGGGTCTTGTATGGTCTTGCGCCCCGTGCTACAAGGCCGGCACGCCGAGCCCGGGAGACGCCATGCTCGAAAAATACCACCCCAAGCTCATCGAACCGAAGTGGCAGGAGGTCTGGGAGGCCGAGGGCCTGCACCGCGCGGGGGCGCACCCCGAGCGCCCGAAGCTGTACGTGCTGGAGATGTTCCCTTACCCCTCGGGCAACATGCACATGGGACACGCCCGGGTGTACGTGATCGGCGATCTGCTGGCCCGCTACTGGCGCATGCACGGGCGCGACGTGTTTCACCCCATGGGGTTCGACGCCTTCGGGCTCCCCGCGGAGAACGCCGCCATCCGCGAGAAGATCCACCCCCGCGAGCGCACCCTGAAGAACATCGAAACCTTCCGCGGCCAGCTCAAGCGCCTGGGGCTCTCCTACGACTGGGAGCGCGAGATCATCACCTGCGAGCCGGAGTACTACCGCTTCAACCAGTGGCTGTTCATCAAGATGTTCGAGAAGGGGCTGGTGTACCGGCGGCGCAGCCTGGCCAACTGGTGCACCGGCTGCCTCACCATCCTGGCCAACGAGCAGGTGGTGGAGGGGCGCTGCGAGCGCTGCCAGAGCCCGGTGGTGCCGCGCGAGATCCCCGACTGGGCGCTGCGCATCACCCGCTACGCCGACGAGCTGCTGCGGGGCCTCGACACCCTGACCGCCTGGCCCGAGCGGGTGGTCACCATGCAGCGCAACTGGATCGGGCGCTCCGAGGGTTGCGAGCTCACCTTCCCCCTGTGCGGCGGCGGCGAGGCCATCCGCGTGTTCACCACCCGCGCCGACACGGTCTTCGGGGCCACCTACATGGTGCTGGCCCCCGAGCATCCGCTGGTGGAGCGCATCACCACGCCCGCGCAGCGCGGCGCGGTGCAGGAGTTCGTGCAGCGCATGGCCCGCACCGAGCGGGCGGTGCGCACCGACGAGAAGACCGCCAAGGAAGGGGTGTTCACCGGCGCCATGGCGCACAACCCCTTCAGCGGCGAGGACATCCCGGTGTGGATCGCCAACTTCGTGCTGGCCGAGTATGGCACCGGGGCGGTGATGAGCGTGCCGGCGCACGACCAGCGAGACTTCGAGTTCGCCAAGAAATACCAGCTCCCCATCCGGGTGGTGATCGCTCCCGCCGGCCGGCCGGCCGGCAGGGCAGAGGAGCTCACCCAGGCCTTCGTGGAGGACGGGGTGCTGCACAACAGCGGCCCGCACGACGGCAAGGGCTCGGCCCAGGCCCGGCGCGACATCGCCGCCGAGGCCCAGGCGCGCGGGCAGGGCGGGCCCACGGTGAACTACCACCTGCGCGACTGGGGCATCTCGCGGCAGCGCTACTGGGGCACGCCCATCCCCATGCTCGAGTGCGAGCGTTGCGGCACGGTGCCGGTGCCCTACGAGCAGCTCCCGGTGCGTCTCCCGCCCGAGGCGCCCATCACCGGCACCGGAGAGTCTCCGCTGTCCAAGGTGGCCGAGTTCGTGCACACCACCTGTCCCGGCTGCGGCGGCCCGGCCCGGCGGGACACCGACACCATGGACACCTTCTTCGACTCCTCCTGGTACTTCGCCCGTTACCTCGACCCCAAGAACGAACGCCTGCCCTTTGACCGCGCCGCGGCCGATCGGTACCTGCCGGTGGACATCTACATCGGAGGCCCCGAGCACGCGGTGATGCACCTTCTGTACTTCCGTTTCTTCACCCGGGTCATGCGGGATCTGGGGCTGGTCGGCATCGAGGAGCCGGCGCGGCGGCTGGTGACCCAGGGCATGGTGGTGCGCAGCAGCTACCGCTGCCCGAAACACGGCTACCGCGCCGAGAGCGGCATAATCCAGGACGATGGCACCGCGCGCTGCGGCGAGTGCCGCTCTCCGCTCGAGGTGCGGCTGGAGAAGATGTCCAAGAGCAAGCACAACGGCGTCTCGCCGGAGGCCATGTTCGAGCAGTACGGCGCCGACACCGCGCGGCTGTTCTGTCTGTTCGCCGCTCCGCCGGAGAAGGACATCGAGTGGAGCGACGCCGGGGTGGCCGGCTGCTTCGGGTTTCTGCGGCGGGTGTGGGCGCTGTTGCTGCGCCACCAGGAGCGCTTCGACGTGCTGCGGACGCTCGACGGCCCCGTGGACGAGGCGCAGCTCTCGCCGGAGCTCAAGGCCTTCCACCGCCAACTGCACCGCTCCATCGAGCGGGTGCGCCGGGACATCGAGCGCGAGTTCCAGTTCAACACCGCCATCGCCGCGCTGATGGAGCTGTGCAACGCCTGCAAGGTGTTCGAGGCCTTGCCCGCCGGCGGCCCGGACGATGCCGCGGCGCGGGAGGCCCTGCGCCTGCTGGGGTTCGCCTTGCGCTCGCTCACGCTCATGCTCGCGCCCTTCGCCCCCCATTTCGCCGAGGAGGCCTGGGAGGCGCTGGGCATGCCCGGCCGGGCCTGCCTGCAGCCGTTCCCGACCTTCGATCCCGCGCTCACCGTGCAGGACATCGTCACGCTGGTGGTCCAGGTCAACGGCAAGGTGCGCGCCAACCTGGAGGTGCCGCGGGCGGCCCCGCGGGAGGAGATCGAGCGGATCGCGCTTTCCGACGAAAGGGTGCGCAAGTGGACCGAGGGCAAGGCCATCCGCCGCCTGGTGGTGGTGCCCGGACGGCTGATCAACATCGTGCTGTGATGCTGGGCGCGGCGCTGCTGCTACTTTTCGCCGACGGCTGCGGCTACCGCTTCAGCGCCGGCGAGGCCCGGCTGCCCGGGGGCGGGCGGGAGCTCAGCATCGCGCCGGTCGAGAGCGCCGTCGCCGAGGCGGGGTGGGCGAGCGAGCTGGGCGAGCGGCTCCGAGCCGAAGCGCGGCGCGCCGGGCTCGTGCTCAGTGCGGATCCGGCCGCCCCGCAGCTCAGGGCGCGCCTCTTGTCCCTCGACACCATCCCCCGCGGGATCGCCGCCGGCGGCGGGCGCTTCGCCGCCCGCGAGGAGGAGGTGCGCCTGGCGGTCGAGATCGTGTGGCAGGAAGGGCCGACCTCGTCGCCACCGCGGCGGCTCCGGGAAGGCGAGAGCTTCGTGGTGGCGCCCGATCTTCGTGGCACGCAGACGAACCGCGCGCTGGCGGTGCGCCGGGCACTGCAACGCCTGGCCGAGCGTATCGTGAATGAATCCAGCCGGGGGTTCGCGTCGCCATGACCTTGGACGAGCTGGAACAAGATCTATCGAAGCGCCTGCGGCCGCTGTACCTGGTGGCGGGAGAGGAGGAGGCCCTGGTGGAGCGGGCCCGCGAGCTCATTCTGGCGCGGGCGGTGGGGCGCTCGGGGCAGGCCGAGATCACCCGGTTCGAAGGGCGCGCGGCCGCGGCGGTGGACATCGACGGCGCGGTGCGGACCGTCTCGCTGTTTGGCGGGCAGCGCCTGGTGCTGGTCAAGGACGCCCACGAGCTGCGGGCCGAGGAGCACAAGCGCCTGCTCGAAAACCTGAAGCGGCCGGTGGTGGGGAGCGTGCTCGTGCTGCTGGCGCGGGGGGTCGGCCTCGGCAGCCGCGATCCGCGGCGGGCCAAGGCGGCCAAGGCGGCGCAGGCCTTGGCGAAGGCGGTGGAGAAGGCCGGCGGCGCGGTGGTGGATTGCCCGCGGCCCAAGCCCCGCGAGGTGCCGGCCATTCTGGAGCGGATGCTTTTGCGGCGCTCGCTCAAGGCCGACGATCGCGCGCTCCACGCCATCGCCTCGGCGGTGGGGGAGGACCTGGGCGCGGCCATGCAGGCGGTGGAGAAACTTTCCCTGTACTCTTCCGGCGGCCGGGTCCGCGAGAGCGACGTGGCCGCGGTGGTGAGCGACACTC
Source organism: uncultured Myxococcales bacterium (assembly GCA_964561025.1). Taxonomy (GTDB): domain Bacteria; phylum Myxococcota; class B64-G9; order B64-G9; family B64-G9; genus JAAZNF01. The sequence continues at coordinate 20,685 of CAZLNM010000048.1, read as the reverse complement.
GCGAGGAGTCGGTGTTCGCCCTGGTGGACGCGGTTTCAGAGGGCCGCACCGGAACGGCCCTGGCCACCGTGCGGCGGCTGCTGCGCGACGGGGAGAGCGGGCTCTCGCTCCTGGCCCAGTTGGCGCGGCACTTCCGCACCCTGGCCCGGGTGAAGGCCCTGTCCCGGCGCCGGCAGAGCGCCGCGGCCATCCAGGAGGCGCTGGGGCTGCACCCCTTCGTGGTGAAGAAGTGCCTGCAACAGGCCGAGCGCTTTCGCGAGACGGATCTTTCGCGCCGCCTGCGCCGTCTGGCGGAGGCCGACCTCAACCTCAAGCGGTCGCGATTTCCGGAGCGGTTGGAGCTGGAGCGCCTGATCTTGGCGCTGTGCGAAATCCGCTAGGACTTGGGTCCCGCCAGCCGATGGACCGCCCGGCTGAGACGGGCGATGCGGCGGGCGGCGGTGCGCTTGTGCAGCACGCCCTTGCTGCGGGCGCGCATCAAGCTGGACACGGCCTGCTTGAGCTGCTCGCGCGCGGAACCGGCGTCCTTCTTCTCGATGCTCTCGCGCACCTTGCGCAGCCGGGTGCGGATGTTCGAGCGACGGGCGGCGTTGCGCGCCCGGCGCTTCAGGCTTTGACGGTGACGTTTCAGGGCGGATGGATGTCGGGCCACGAATACCTCCTCGGTGGCGAATCGTCCGCGCTTTCTACTCCGGCCGGGCGCGCCGTGTCAAGACCCGGACGGGGGGGTGAGATCGTTCAGCGCGGCCGGCAGGCGGCAGGGGGCCGGGCAGTCCGGGGCAGGCAGGGGCTTCAGGCCCATCTGGAGCAGGCGGCGGCGGCCCTCGGGGCCGAGCAGCAGGCGGATCATGGCCGCGGCGTCGTCGGGGTTCTTGGCCTCGCGTGGGATGGTGAGGCTGTACAGGATGGGTTGGCCGGCCACGCGTTTCCCGGGAGCGATCTCCTCGGATACCTCGGCATAGCGCGCGGCCTGCGCCGGGTCCCCCAGGTTGATTTCGGGAGGCAAGGGTAAGAAGCGCAGGCGGTGCTCCTCGGCCACGCTGCGAAACAGAAGGGCGTAGTCCGCCGCGCGGCTCTCGAGGAGGCCGGCCGTCTCCTCGATGTCCCGCGTCATGCGCTCCGGTGGCACCCGCTCGACGAAGCGCCGGCGCAGCTCGGCCGCCCGCGCGCCGTAGAGCCGTTCGGCCAGGCGCAGGGCGAGCAGGGTCTGGTAGCCGGCGGGAGACGTCGCCGGGTCCACCCGCGCAAGGCGCGTCCCGTCAGCGAGCACGAGCTCGGGCCAGTTGCCGTCGTCGATGCGGTCCGCGCCTGGGCTGTGCGCGCCGAACGCCAGCACCAGCTCGTTGGCGGCGAAACGCAGGTTGAAGTCGGCCCGCTTTGGCACCAGCCAGTCCTGAATCAGGCGCCAGTCGGAGCTGACGAAGAGGTCCGGGGTGACGCCGAGATCCTGGATCTTCCGCAGCAGCATCACCGAGCCGCCGACGTCCAGGCGCAGCTTGCTCGCCGGGTGGGCGCGCTCGAAGACCGGCCGCAGATCATCGAACAGGTTCCCCAGCGACGCCGCCGTGGCGATCTCGAGCGCCCTCGAGGAATCCGTGCGGCTGCAGGCGGCGCCGGCCATCAATGCCAGCAGGGCGGCCAGCGCTCCAAGGAGGCCCCGTCGAGGGCCAGCGTTCCAGCGCAAAGAGATGTTCGCCGCGGGGGAGGAGCCGCTCATGGGTTCGGCGGCGTGGAGGGGGCGGCGGATTCAGGTTGCGACACGGGACTTGTCTCCGGCGCCTCGGGGGCTGGTTCCGGCGGCGGGAGCTTGGAAAAATCTACCATCCTCAGCTCCACCGGCTCGGGGGTGCTGTTCTGGCAGGAGAAGTTGGCCTCGTTGGCCGGAGAGCACGAGCCCGCGGCGTCGCGCTCGATGAACCAGCGTTCGACGACCAGGGCCGGCGCGCGCCGGATTTCGGCCGGCGGCCTTCCCTCCGGATCGAACTTGATCCCCGGCACGAGCCACAGGTCTTCCCCCTTGTCTCCGGCCACCACCACCGCCAGGGTGTCGAACTGCGCGGGGCTGGCGAAGGCCGGGTCGAAGGGCGCCTGGGGATCCACGAGCACCAGGGCCAGGCGCGGAGAGAGCCCCGCCTCCTCGAGGATGCGGAAGGCGAGCACCGCCGCCGTCCCGGCGTTGCCGCGGCGCTTGGTGACGGCCTTTTCGGCGGGGGCGTCGGGGAGCCAGCGCCCCCAGAATGGGAGGTTCGATTCTTCGATGGCGAAGTGCCGCTCCAGCCACTCGGCCACCGCCGCCACCCGGCGCGTGCGCTCGCCCGGCTTGACCGGTGACACCAGCACCGGGTGGGCCCGTCCCCGCCCGGCGATGTCGCCGCCGCGCGAGAGGCACAGCGGGGTGTGGAAGATGCGGCCGCGCAGGTGCGGCCAGCCGGGGCAGCGTGGCGCGCGCAGGACGTACGGCAGGCGCCGCTCGGACAGGGGCGGCAGCAGCCGGCGCAGGCCAAAGACCTGGGGGTATTCCCCCGGCGGGCTCTCCAGGCGGACCTCGCGGGTGGCGTCCACGGTGAGCGCGGCCAGGTCCGGCCGATACTCGTCGTCGGGGTGGCCGAAGGTGGCCCGTACGTTCGCGCTGCAGAAGCGGTCGCTGCCGAAACGGAAGAACAGGATGTCCGGGCCCGACACCGGGACCTGGATCTCCACCAGGTCGCCCGGGAGCAGGGTGCTGAGGGTGAACTCGCTCACCCGGGGGAAGCCCAGATCGCAGGGCCAGTCGGCCAGGGCGCGGGTGCCGGCGGGGATGACGTTGACGGGTTTCTCCTCGCCGTTCTCCATCCAGGCGCGGGCCTCGACCGGCGGGATCGACTCGCGGTAGTGCACCACGTAGAACTTGCGGGCCGCGTCGCCGCCGCCGGACGAGAGGATCAAGAGCCGCGTGCGCCGCACCGTCATGCGGGTGGTGGGGTCGGCGGTGGTGCCGCCGCCGCCGTATTCGCCAAGCAGCTTGCGCCGGATGGTGTCGTAGCCCCCGCCCCAGTAGGCGTCGAAGAGCTCGTCCGCCACCACCAGCACCCCGGGCGACTCGCGGCAACGCTCGAGCAGGCCGGGATCGAGGCCGCGAAGGTCGATCTCTGGCATGCGCCGGCTGCAACAAGTGAGCGAGAGCACGAGCGCGAAAAACAAGACCAGCAGGCACGATTTTTTCATGGCGGACTCCCTGCCGCGCTGCGGCAGGTCACAGATAGCACTTCTCCCGGCCGATGAAAAGGCGCCGGCCTCGCCTACCGGCCAATTCGAGTTGTATTGCATGGGCCCGGATGATAAGGTCCCTGGCCAGGCCTTCTTTCTGGGGAAGACGCGCTTGTCCGTTCTCGAAATCGGAAAGGAATTCGGCCCGTACCTCTTGCTGCGCCGGCTGGCCCGCGGCGGCATGGGCGAGATCTGGCTGGCCGAGAAGAAGGGCCTGGCCGACTTCTCCAAACGCGTGGTCATCAAGACCATTCTGGAGGCCTTCGCCGACGAGCCCGAGGTGGTGGAGATGTTCCTCCACGAGGGCAAGGTGGCCGCCCAGCTCAACCATCAGAACATCGCCCAGACGCTGGACCTGGGCGAGATCGGCGGCGTGTACTTCATCGTGATGGAGTACGTGAACGGGCGGGACCTGCGCAACCTCATGCTCAAGTCCTACGAGCGGCGCGAGCTGGTGCCGCTGAACCTCATCTTGCGAATCGGGGCGGACACCTGCCAGGGGCTGCACCACGCCCACCAGTTCAAGACCCCGGACGGCAAGCCCGCCGGCATCATCCACCGCGACATCTCGCCGCAGAACATCCTGGTGTCTTTCGACGGCGGGGTGAAGATCGTGGACTTCGGCGTGGCCCGCGCGCTGAACGCCGTCTCCAAGACCAAGTCCGGCGTGCTCAAGGGCAAGTACGCCTACATGTCCCCCGAGCAGATCGAGGGCACCGCGCTCGACGGCCGGGCCGACGTGTTCTCGCTGGGCGTGGTGCTGTACGAGATGATCACCGGCCGGCGGTTGTTCAAGCGCGACAGCGAGGTGGCCACCCTGGACGCGGTGCGCAAGGCGCCCATCCCCGCCATCACCCAGCTCGATGAATCCGTGCCCCGGCCCATCGAGGCCCTGATCGGCAAGGCGTTGGAGCGGAACCCCAACAAGCGCTTCAAGAGCGCGCGCGAGTTCCAGCTGGCCATCGAGGACCTGATGTTGAGCACGGGCCTGGTCGCCTCCGCGGCGCACCTGTCCGCCTACGTGCAGGAGCTGTTCCAGGAAGATTCCGACATGGAGCAGGAGCGGGCCGTCCGCCTGGAGAAGGGCATGAACCAGCTGCCCGACATCCACAAGGCCGACGCGCCCCACCTGGAGCGCACCATCTCCTATACCGGAGAGAAACGCGCCGGCTCCGAGGCCCTCACCCGCAACCTGCTGGTCCAGCCGCGGCGAAGGTCCTGGGTGTCCCGCTGGCTGCTTCCCGTGCTGGCGGTCCTCGGCGCGCTCGGCATCCTGGCCGTGGCGGCCTGGCTGCTGTTCTTCGAGCGGACGGAGCCACGACCTGCCGTGGTCCCCGGGACGCTGGAGCCCGCGGCCGGCGCGATCGACGCGGGCCTGGCCGAGGAGCCCTCGTCGCCGGACGCCGGGGCCGCAGGGGAACCGGACGCGGGCCCGCCATCCGACCCAGGGGCCGCGCCTACATCCGCGGATCCCGGGCGAGCCCCCCACAAGATCCGCAAGCCGCCGATCGGTAAGGACGTAATGCCATCGGTCCCGGACATCAAGACGGAGCGATAGATCGTGAAGAATTTTCCGCTTTGGGCCCTGGTGCTGACCCTCTCTCCCGGCGCCGTCCTGGCGCAAGTGAACCGCGACATCTCGGACGAGGCCGAGGTGGAGTTCATCCTGGGCAACGACGCCTACCGCGACAAGGACTTCCACAAGGCGCTGTCGCATTACTTCGCCTCCAACCGGCTGGCGCCCAACCGCAACGTGCGCTTCAACATCGCACGCTGTTACGAGCAGCTGCGCCAGTACGTCGAGGCCTTCCGCTACTACCAGAGCTGCGACACGCCCGAGCAGACGCCGGAGGAGCGCGCCGCGTTGCAGAAGGCGCTCAAGGCGGTGCGCCCGTTCGTGGGGCTGGTGCGGGTGGAGACCGATCCCCCCGGGGCCACGGTGTTCCTCAAGCGCCGCGATCTCGGCAGCCGTGGCGTGTCGCCGCTGCTGCTGGCGGTGCCGCCGGGCAAGGCGCGGGTGCTGCTGGAGCTTGCGGGCTACGAGCCGCACACGCTGGAGGTCAAGCCCGAGGCCGGACAGGAGGTCCCGGTCCAGGTCACGCTCAAACGCATCCTGGGCGAGCTGCGGGTGCAGGGCCAGCCGCCCGGCGCCATGGTGCGGATCGAGGATCCGGCCGGCCCACAGAGCGCGGTCCTGCCGGCGGTCTTCCAGGTTTCACCCGGCGTGCGCGCGGTGACCGTGAGCCGTGACGGGTACCAGCCCCAGGCGCTCAGCGTGACCGTGGAGGCGGGCAAGAGCGCCGCCATCGAGGTCAACCTCGTCCCCCAGACCGGCACGCTGGTGGTCCAGTCCGACGAGCGCGACGCGCTCATCTTTACCGACGGCAAGCCCTCGGGTTTCACCCCGGCGGTCATCGACAACCTGCTGGCCGGAGACCACGAGCTCCTGCTCAAGCTGGAAGGGTTCCGGCCGCACCGGCAGTCGGTGCAGGTCAAGCCCGACGAACGGGTGGTGGCCGAGATCAACCTGGAGGTGGCCGAGGACGTGGCCGCGGCCTCCCGCGCGCTGGAGACGGTCCAGAGCGCCCCGGCCTCCATCAGCCTGGTGAGTCGGCGCGAGATCGAGTCCTTCGGGTACGAGTCGGTGGCCGACGCCATCTCGGGCGTACGCGGCGTCTATCTCACCGATGACGGGACCTACCTGTACGCCGGGGTGCGCGGCTTCTCTCCCTTCGGCCAGTACGGCAACCGGGTGCAGGTGCAGCTCGACGGGCACACCTTGAACGACGACTGGATCGGGCAGTCCTACCTGGAGTTCGATCTGCTCTCCGACCTTTTGGCATTGGATCGTATCGAGGTCTTGCGCGGGCCCGGATCGGCGTTGTACGGCACGGGCGCCTTCTTCGGCGTGATCAACCTGGTCAGCCGCGCCGACGCGCCCCACGAAATGGTGCGGGCCGGCTTCGGCCGACTCTCGGACGGGGTGCTGCGCCTGACCGCCGGCGGCGGCGCGAAACTAGGCGAGGACGGCGGTTTCTGGATCTCGGCGGGCGGGGTGAAGTCCCAGGGCGCCGACTATTACTCGCCCGCCCAGGTGGGGAACCCGGTCGCCCCGGACGGGGTGGCCCGCTCGGCCGGGGCCTTCGAGGCCAACTCGGTGCTGGGCCGTATCTTCTGGCGGTCCCTCACTCTGGAGGGCTACTTCAACCAGCGCGATAAGCACATCCCCAACGGCGCCTTCAACACCGCCTTCGGGGACGGGCGCGCCCGGCAATACGACGGGCGCTCGTTTGTCGAGCTCAGGGCCGAGCCGGAGCTCACCGGCTGGCTGCAGTTGCTCTCGCGCGTTTACGCCGACCACTACGACTACCAGGGCGTGTATCCCGACGCCGCCGACCCGAGCGCCGTGGCCGCCGAGGCCATGTCCAGCACCTGGTTGGGCGCCGAGCTGCGCCTGCTGGCCCGTCCCCTGGACGGGCTGCGCCTCACCGCCGGCTCGGGCTACGAGTATCACTTGAGCAACCGCGCCCACGGCGCGTATGCCGGCGAGGTCCCTTACTACGATGAGGACCACCCCTTCCACCTGCTCTCGGCCTACGCCGTCGCCGATTGGACGCCCTGGCCGGCGCTGACCGTCTCCGCGGGCTTGCGCTTCGACGGCTGGTGGATCTCCGAGCTTCCGGAAAGCGGCGGCGGCAAGCGGGAGCGGTTCTTGTCGGCGTTCTCTCCCCGCGCGGCCCTGCTGGTCCGTCCCTGGAAGGACGGCACCTTCAAGCTCATGGGGGGCCGCGCCTTCCGGGCGCCCTCGGCCTACGAGCTGACCTACTGGGACGGCGGCCGGACCCAGCTCCAGAGCCCGGACCTCTCGCCCGAGAGCATCTGGAGCGCCGAGCTGGAATACAGCCACCGGCTCCCCGGCGGCTTCTGGGTCACCTCGGCGGTCTTCATGAACTTCATCCTCGACCTGATCGAGCAGCGCGGCGGCGGAACCGCGGCCGATCCCTTCCGGCTGATCAACCGCGACGGCGAGGTGCTGGGCCTGGGCGGCGAGCTCGAGCTGCGGCGCGAGTTCCGCCAGGGCTGGATGGCGGCGGCGCAGCTCTCCTTCCAGCACACGCGCAACCGCGGCGAGCTCGCCCCGGGAGAGTCGGCCGAGCTGGTCAACTCGCCGGCGTTGCTGGGGTCGCTCAAGCTGGTGGTGCCGCTGCACCACCCCGAGCTGCGGCTGGCCTCCCGGGTCGGCGTCGAGTCCGGGCGGCTGCGCCGCGATCGCTCGCGCGGGGAGGCCGCCGTGATGTGGGACGTGACATTGTCCGGCGAGGTGCGCGCGCTCCACCTGCGCTACGCGGCGGGCGTGCGGAATCTTCTGGACTGGCAGGCGGGCTACCCCGCCAGCGAGGAGATCGCCGATCTCACCGTGCCGCGCCGCCCGCTGCAGCTCTTCGCCGACCTCAACTTCTGGTTCTAGGGAGAAGACCCATGAGCACACTGCTTTCACACCTGCCGCTCCCCGAAAGGCGCGCCGAGATCGTGGCGGCCTGCCGCGACCTGCTGGAGAGCGAGGTCAGTCGCAAGAGCGGCTTGGGCGGGTTCGCGGTCAAGGCCGGGTACGGCGCGCTCAAGGCCATCAAGCCGGGCGTGGTGCCGGAGGCCATCGACGGCCTGCTCGACGATTTTTTGGCCGCGCTGGAGGAGCTGCACGCCGAGCACGCCGCCGCTCCGGCGGGCTCGTTCGGTGGCCGCATGAAGCGCGAGGCGCCGCGGGTGGCCGAGGCCCTGCTGCGCGTCACCGACCGGCGCGCCGAGCAGAGCAAGCACGGCACCCTGCGCGGCCTGTACCGCAAGCTCCGCCCCTCCGCCCTGCGCAACGTGGAGGAGGCGGTGCCGGGGCTGGCGGACCTGGTGGATCGGTTCTACCGCCCCTGACCGGATCCGAACGATTTACGAACTCGGGGTGGAGGAGAAGAACGCCCGCTGGGGGCCGCTGGCCGGCCGCAGGGCCGGCTTCTTCCAGGCGCGCCGGGCCGCACTGGGGGTCTTGCTCCTCGGGCGCGGCGCGCCGTCCTCGAGCTCTCGCACCCGCTCCACGGCGGCCTGGAGCGCGCGCTGGCGCAGCTCGATCTGCTGGCGCGCCCAGGCCAGCTCGGACTCCACCTGCTTGAGCCGCTGAAGCTGTCTTTCCAGCTCGCTGGCGCGCGCGGCGCGCTCCTCCGCCTTGCGCATGCGCTCCTCGGCCTCCTTCACCTTGGCCCGGGCCTCGCTGAGCTCCATCTCGAAGCGGTTGCGCTCGAGCGGGGTGGTGGCGGTCTTGAACTGCTGGTCGATGAGGGACTGCTTGGTGAGCTGCTGCTGGTGGGTGAGGCGCACCACCTGCTCCAGCAGCTCCTTGGCCCGCTCCTGGCACTCCTGCAACTCCTTGCGGGTGCTGGACTCCTTGGCCATCCAGCGCAAGCGTTCCTCGCGAAGCTGTGCCAGCTCCTGCTCCAGGGCCGCCTTCTCCCGAGACAGCTCGGCTTCCCGGCGGGTGGCGGCGTCCTCAAGCTCTCGGACCTTGCGCCGCATGTCAGACGTCCCCGGGGGCTCCCCCAGCACCCGGCCGATGGTCTGCCACATCCTCTCCTCCAGCATCGACTTGATCCGACGGATATCCATGGGTTGACCTCGCCAAAGTCACAGGAGCATCCGAACCAGAGATTCCCAGCAGGCGCGAGAACTCATAGAGCAATTGCTCGGGCCTGTCCAGCGTTTGCAGCCGTACCCGCAGCGCCGCTCCCCCGGGGAGCCCGCGGGTGTAGGCGACCAGGTGTTTTCGCATGTTCCGCGCCGCGCGGCGCGGGTCGTGGTAGAAGCGCACCATCGCCTCGAGGTGCCGGCCAAAGACCCGCAAGCGCTCGTGCGGATCCAGGCGGACGGGGCGGCCGGCCAATGCCGAGAAGATCCACGGGTTCCCCAGCGCGGCGCGCCCGATCATGACGCCGGCGCAGCCGGTCTCGCGGCGCAGGCGCTCGGCGTCTTGCGGCGTGCGGACGTCGCCGTTGCCCACCACCGGGATGGCGAGCGCGCGCACCAGGGCGGCGACCAGGCTCCAGTCGGCGGCGCCGCCGTAGAACTGGTCGCGGGTGCGCGGGTGGAGGGTGATGGCGTCCGCCCCGGCGCCTGCGAGGCGCCGCGCGAGTCCTTCGGCGTTCTTCTCGTTGGCGGACCAGCCGGCGCGCATCTTGACCGTGAGCGGCACGCGCAGCACCCGCCGCATGGCCGAGACGATGCGCTCGGCCCGTTCCGGCTCGCGCATGAGCGCGGCCCCGGCGCCGCCGGACACGATCTTGCGCATGGGGCAGCCCAGGTTGAGATCCACCCCGTCGAAGCCCAGTCCGGCGCACAGCTCGGCGGCCGCCGCCAGCCGCTCCGGCTCGCGCCCGAAGAGCTGGGCGAAGATAGGCCGCTCCTGCAACGAGAAGCGCAACAGTTCGCGGCTCCCTCGCTGGCGGCGCAGCAACCCCTCGGCCGAGACCATCTCGGTAAAGACCAGCGCGCAGCCCGCTTCCCGCGCCAACGTCCGCAGCGGCGAGTCGGAAAAGCCCGCCATCGGGGCCAGCATCACCGCCGGCTCGAGGGATAGCCCACGAAGTTTCATGCGCCCGCCCCCGCCTCGCGCAGCACCACCCGGATCATGGCCTCCAGGTTGACGCGAAAGGCGTGCCGGGGCTGCAGCTCGGCCAGGCCGTGGCGCAGCGCAGGTTCCAGCGCGTCCGCGATGGCGGCTGGCTCCTGTCCCCGGGCGGCCCGCGACAGCACCTGATCGCGAAACTCCTGGGCGCAACGGATGGCCACCGCGAAGTGGCGCCGGGCGTCCTCGCCGGTCAGCAGGCCATGGTGCGGCAGGGCGATGGCCGTGAAGGGCAGCGCGGCCAGGCGGCGCAGGCTGGCCAGGTAGTCGGCCAGCGAGCTCGAGAACTGCGCCTGGACCTCGTCGGGGCCCACGTAGGAGCCCAGGGCCTCGCCGCCGAACAGGACCCCGTCCGGCCGGACCAGAAAGCACATGGAGTCCTTGGTGTGCCCCGGCGCGTCGTGGGCGCTCACCGTCACGCCCCCGCCCAGGTCCAGCTCGTCCCCGTCGGCGAGCTCCCGCTCCACGCGCAGGTCGGCCGCCGAGAGCAGCTCACTGGCGTCGGGGCCCGCGAAGCCGTAGTTCGCGTGATCCTTGCGATTCATCTCGATGATGTAGGAGACGACCTTCTCGCGCCGCAGCACCTCGGCGGTCAGCCGGGAGGCGGCGGCGCGGATGCCCGGCACCCGGCGGCGCAGGATGCCCAGGCCGCCCACGTGGTCGTAGTGCGAATGGGTGAGCAGCACCCACTCCGGCCGCAGGCCGGACGGGCCGAAGCGCTCTTCGAACAGCGGCAGGAGCGCGGTCACCCCGGCGTCGATGAGGGCGCTCTGACGGCCCCGCACCAAAAAGAACGGAAAGGCCATCGAGCCCAGGGTGGCGACGTGCTCCGATACCTTATCTTGCGGTTGACTCCACACCGTTTTCTCCAGCCGGCGCATTGTAGCCGGTCCGGTCGGGTGGCGCAACGGAATGCGCGGCTGACCGCACCTCACTTTTTTCCCGACGATGTTCTCTTGGACG
>CAZLNM010000048.1:0-9792 GCA_964561025.1 uncultured Myxococcales bacterium | reverse complement strand
AAGGTCCACCGGGGCTCCGTCGAATTGCCGCATTTGTAAGGTGCGGTCAGGGTGCGCCGTGGCGGTTTTGCTGGCCAAGCTGGACCCGGCTCCGGTATCATGTGCGGCATGGTCGCCGGGCTCATCTTGCTTCTTGCGCTGCCGCCCGCTGGTTTGGTGGAGCCGTTCGAGCTTCTCCACACGCTCGCCCGGGCACTCGCCGAAGACTCCGCCGCCTCCCCGGCTCAGGATTTGGTGAGCGAGCCGCCCGAAGAGGACGGCGAGCTGGACATCGTGGAGGAGGCCGAGGAACTCGCGATCCCGGATGAAGAGGACGTCCTCTCCGAGAAGATTGCCGGGGAGGCTGCGGCGGAATCGTTTCTTCCCGGCACCGCTTCAGGCGCGGACCTCGGGCCGGACAACCAGGTCCCTCTGGTGAGAAACGAGATGGTGGAACGAGGCCTGCAGTTTTGGCAGAGCCCGCGCATCCGGCCCGTGTTCGCCCGCTGGCTGGGCCGCACCAGCCGGTACTTCCCCCTCATTCACGACATCCTCGAACGCCACGGGCTCCCGCGCGAGCTGGCCGCGGTGGCCTTGATCGAGAGCGGCCTGTACTACGCGGCGGTGTCCAGGGCGAGCGCCACCGGGCCCTGGCAGTTCATCCGGGGGACCGCTCAACAGTACGGGCTCAAGGTGGACTTCTGGGTCGACGAGCGGCGCGACATCGCGCGGGCCACCGAGGCCGCGGCCGAGCACCTTTCGGACCTGTACGTCGAATGGGACGACTGGTACCTGGCCTTCGCCGCCTACAACGCGGGGACGGGGGCCATCGCGCGGGCGGTGCAAAAGACCGGCACCCGCGATTTCTTCGAGCTGGCCAGCGGTCGCGCCCTCAGCCGGGAGACCCGCATGTACGTCCCCAAGATCCTGGCGGCGGCGCTCATCCTCCAGGACCCGGCGAAGTACGGGTTCGGCGATGTGGATTATCAATCGCCGCTGGAATGGGAGGAGGTCGAGGTGTCGGGCATGGCCGACCTGCGGGCCGCCGCGCGCGCGGTGAGCATCTCGCCCGAAGCCATGCAGGAGCTCAACCCCGAGCTGCGCTACTGGTGCAGCCCGCCCTACCGCGAGCGCTACACTCTGCGCGTTCCCAAGGGAAGCGCCGCGCGCTTCTTCGAGAACTACCATCCCGAGGTGCGGGATCACCGCACCACCTTCGCCCGGCACCGGTTGCAGAGCGGCGAGACGCTGAGCCACCTGGCCCTGGCCTACCACACCTCGGTCGACGCCATCATGGCCGCCAACGGGATCGCCAACCCCCGGCGCATCCGCGCGGGAAGGATCCTGCTCGTTCCGGTCCAACCCTGCGGCAATCCGGCGCCCGCCGCGAAGACGGCTCAAAATTCCTCCAAGGAGAAGATGTCCCGCTGAAGGCATCCCGAAGGACCGGTCGCCAAGTGAGTGATTCATTCAGGGCCTGTCTCCACTTTTTTCCTCGACCTTTGATTCTCTCGGCGGGGCCTGTCCCCATTTTTTCCCCATTTTTTCGCTTGTTTTTACTCCATGTTGCGAGATTCATAGAAGCCTTTTATCGAAGAGCAGGGGAAACACGTCACATATTGTCATGGCAATATATGCGTTGTATTGCATTTTTATCTTGACAACATCTTTTGTCTCTGTCTAACTTCAAGACAACTTTTTCCAGAGGAGGGAAAAATGACCAAGCAGGAACTCATCAACGCCATCGCCAAGAACAACCCGTGGGGACTGACCAAAAAGGCCACCAGCGAGGTGATCGCCTCGGTCTTCAACAACATCCAGAGGGCCATCAAGTCGGCCCGCCGCTTCACCTACCCCGGCTTCGGCACCTGGAACGTGCGCAACCTCAAGGCCCGCAAGGGGATGAACCCCAAGACCAAGAAGCCCATCACCATCAAGGCTTCCAAGACCGTGCGCTTCCGGCCCTCCAAGGACCTGAAGCACAGCCTGTAGAATCTTCTCGACCGAGATGGAAGGCACCCCGGGGACGACCTCTCCGGGGTGTTTTTTTATCTTTGGAACGTCCCGGTCTTACGGGTCGAGTAACCGCCCAGTCTCTCGACCTCTGCATGGAAATTCTTGTCCGCCAGGATCTCGAGGATCAGCTGGATGCGCCTGTCCGAGAGATGTTCCTGGGGGATCACCAGGTCGTAGCGCTCGTCGGCGACGGGGACGAAGTGAAGGCCCTCGGCTTCGGCCGCGGCGCCGATGACCAGGCCGCAGTCGGCGATCCCCGAGCGCACCGCCTCGGCGACCGCCAGGTGGGTGAACTCCTCGTGATCGTAGCCCGGGACCTGCGCCGGTTCGATCCCCTCCCGCCGCAGGATGTGGTCGAACAGCACGCGGGTCCCCGAGCCTGCCTGCCGGTTCACGAAGCGCATTCCCGCGCGGACCGCGTCCCCGATCGAGGCGGGCCGGCGCGGATCGTCTTTCCGCAGGCACAGGCCCTGCTTTCGCAGCGCGAGCGTGATTCGCTCGACCGGCCGGCCCGGCAACAACCTGGCGATCGCTTCACGGTTGTAGTCTCGGCCGTCGCTGTCGAGGAGATGGCTGCCGGCCAGGTGCGCCTCCGAGCGCGCCAGGGCGAGCAGCCCGGCCTGGCTCCCGACCGGCAGCACCGCGAGCGAGCACCCCGGCGCCTTGCGCCCGATGAAGTCGTCCAGGAGCGAGAGCGCCAGATCGTGCGAGCCGGCGAAGAGCAGGCTGCCCTCGAGCTCGCTGCGGGAGCAGAGCAGCTCGACCTCCACCGGCGCGCCGGCCTGCAGGCCCTCGTCGGCGGCGCTGATCCGAACCAGCCCCTGGGCCCGCGCCAACGTGGTCAGCGCGCCCGCCCCGCGCCCCAGCGGGACCGCCACCCAGCGCGCCCCGATCTTGCAGAGGAGGACGCGGATGATCTCCTCCAGCCCGGCCCGGCTGGGAACATTGCGAAGCAGCTCGGCGCGCAGGCGCTCGCGTTCCGGGAGCGGCGCCCCCGCGAGGTGCGCCAGCACCGGCCGCACCAGCCGCTCGGCCACCACCGCGGCGCTCACCGGAAAGCCGGGGAGCCCGATCACGGGCGTTCCTTCCACCAGGCCGGCGAACGCCGGTTTTCCGGGCATGAGGGCCAGGCCGTGGAACAGCAGCTCGCCGCGGCGGGCGATGATCTCCGGCATGAAGTCGCCGCGGCCGGCCGAGGAGCCCGCCAGCGTGAGCACCAGGTCGAATCGCCGCGCCGCGTCTCGAACGGCGTCTTCGAGGAGGTCCACGCGATCGGCGACCGGCGAAAGGCGCTCGGGCGCGCCTCCCCACTCGGCGACCATGGCCGCGATCATGCGCGAGTTGGACTCCACCACCTTGTCCGGGCGGGGGTCCTCACCCGGCTGGCACAGCTCGTCCCCGGTCGGGAGGATGCCCACGCGGGGCCGGCAGCGCACCTCGATCTCGGTGACACCGGCGGCCAGCAGAACGCCCAGGCGCGCCGGTGTGAGCCAGCGCCCGGAGGCGAGCAGGATCTCCCCGCCCGACAGGTCCTCGCCCGTAAGGCGCACGTGCTGCCGCGAAAAGGCGGCGGCCGTGATCTCGAAACCGCCAGCGACGGCCTGCAGGTTCTCGATGGGGATCACCGCGTCGCAGCCCGCCGGCAGCGGATCGCCGGTGTCGATGGGGAAGGCCTCGCGCCCGGCGGCGAGACGCCGGGGCGAGGTGGCCGAGGCCCCGCGGGTCGAGGCCGCCGCCACCGCGATGCCGTCCATGGCCGCGGCATGGTAGGCGGGCGAGCTATACCGGGCCCGCACCCTGGCCGAGGTCAGGCGGCCCGCCGCCTCCTCGACCGGGACGCGCTCGGCGGGCAGGCGCCCCGGCGGACCCAGTCGCTCGAGCAGGCGGGAAAGCGCCAATTGCGGCTCGATCAGCTCGCGGTAACGGGGCTTCATCGTAGCAGCTCGACCTCCGCCTCGTCTCCCTCGGCGTACCCTTCACGCCCGGCGGGGATGCGCACCCAGCCGTCGCAGAACAAGAGCGAGGTGAACACCGCCGAGTTCCATAGCACCGGCGTGGCCCGCAAGGCGCCGCGCTCCTCTTCCAGCCGCACCGGCACGTACGTCTCCCGCCCGCCCATGGCTAATACGTTGGCCCGCAGCCGGACCTTGCGCGTGCGCGGCAGCGGCGCTCGCGCCTCGCCGGCCAGTCGTCGCAGCAGGGGCGCTACCACCACGGCGAACACCACGAACGAGCTGACCGGGTGACCCGGCAAGCCGAAGGCCGGGATGCCGCCGATGTCCGCGAGCAGTGTGGGTTTGCCCGGGGCGATGGCGATGCCGTGGACCAGCAGCCCGGCCGGCCCCATGCGCGCCAGCACGTCCGCGGTGTGATCGCGCTCGCCCACCGAGCTGCCGCCGGAGATGAGCAGGAGGTCCACCCGCGAGCGGGCCTGCTGCACCGCCTGCTCCAGCGCTTGCACGTCGTCGGCCACGCGCGGCAGCATCACCGGCGTGCCTCCCGCCATGAGGACCTGGACGGACAGCACCGGCGCGTTGGTGTCGCGCACCTTGCCCGGGCCGGGCGCTTGGGTCATGTCCACCAGCTCATCGCCGGTGGACAGGATGCCCACCAGCGGGCGCGCGCGCACCCGCACCTGGGTGATGCCGGTGGCCGCCAGCGCGCCCACGTCCAGCGGCGCGATGCGGCGCCCGGCGGGAAACATCTGGATCCCTCGGGCCAGGTCCTCGCCGGGGAGCAACACGTGGTCGTGGGCCGCCGCGGCCCGAGTGATCTCGACCGAGTCTCCCGCCGGGCGGGTGTGCTCGATCATCACCACCGCGTCCGCTCCCGCCGGCAGCATGGCGCCGGTGTGCACCCGCACCGCCTGCCCCGGGCCGACCTCGACCGCGGCCGCCTCGCCCATGCGCACCTCGCCGCGCACAGGGAGCAACACCGGCGCGCTCTCACGGGCCGAGGCCACGTCGGCGGCCCGCACCGCGTAGCCGTCCATCAGCGCCCGCGGGAAGGCCGGCAGGGCCTCGGGCGCCACCACCGGCTCGGCCGCCACCCGGCCCACCGCCTGGAGCAGGGGCACGCTCTCGGTGCGCTCCACCGGCCGAAAGCGCACGAACAGCCGCAGCACCTCATCGACCGATAGCAGGTTCAAGAACTCGCTTCCCATGAGTCTCCATCTCCAGGCTACGGTTTGGCGCCGGCGGCCGGCGGGTTCATGGCCCGGTCGAGGAGCTGGCTCAAACACGAGCGCAGAACCAGCACCGCCAGTACGCACAGGCCCACCAACAGGAGCAGGATCTTGATCCGGGTGTTCGACGAGGTCTTCGGCGCTGGCGCCGAGGGCAGGTCCACCCCCAGGTCGGTCCGCCCGGCCACCTCGAACTGGAAGGCGTGGCTGCGGCGCCAGTTCTCGAACACCCGTTCCCGGTCTTTTTCGTGCAGACACTCGCCCATCTGGGGATCGAACAGCTCGAGCCCGTTCTCCTGGGCGAGGTCGAAGGCCGCGTCGATGGCCCGCCGCCCGTCGGCGTCCGAGAGCCCCAGCGGAAAGTCCAGGGTCAGGCTCTGCGACGTGCGCTGGGCATCCGCCTGGGCGTCCCAGCCGCCGGCCGCGCTGGGCGCGAGCCGCACCACGCCGCCCGGCAGGGCAAGTTCGAAATGGTCCGCTGTGGTCTCCAAGAAGCCGCGGCGCAGGAGCGAGGCGCCCAGGCCATCGCGGTTGCCGCTCGATTCACTCACGGCGCGGAGGATCAGTTCGTAGCGCACGCTGCCTCTCCTGGCGCCGGCGCGCCGGGCATTGCATCCGGCGGCCGAGTATCGTATCAATCCCCGGCCGAGGCAAGTGGAGCCAGGGAACGAGGCGAACATGCGGATATCCGGCTACCAGGTCTTCTCGCTGTTGGAGGGAACCTTCCTGCTGGACGGCGGCTCCATGTTCGGCATCGTGCCACGGCCCCTGTGGGCGCGGCACCACCCGCCCGACGAGCGCGGCCGCATCGTGATGGCGCTGCGCTGCCTGCTGCTGATCGGCGAGGGGCGTCGCATCCTGATCGACGCCGGCCTGGGCGAACGCTTCCGCGGCAAGAGCGAGGAGATCTACCGCTACCGGGCGAACGGCGGCGGCCTCGCGTCCAATCTGGCCCGCCTCGGGGTGCGGCCGGACGACATCACCGACGTCATCGCCTCCCACCTGCACTTCGATCACGTGGGCGGGTTGCTGACCGCCGGAGCGGACGGCGCGCTGACCCCGGTGTTCCCGCGGGCCCGGATCCACCTGCAGCGGGAAGGGTGGGAGTGGGCCCGTGCCCCCTCGCTGTGGGACGAGGCCAGTTTCTTCCAGCAGGACCTCGACGTGTGGGAGCGGAGCCTGGAGCTCGACTTCTTGTCGGGCGACGCCGAGCTCGCCCCGCGCCTTCGGGTGCGGGCCAACGCCGGCCACACGCCGGGACACCAGGTGGTGATCGTCGGCGAGGGGCGCGAGACGCTGGTCTTCTGCGCCGACCTCATCCCCACCGCCACCCACCTCCGGCTCCCCTACATCATGGCTTACGATCAGCGCCCGTTGCTGACGCTGGAGGAGAAGGAGATCCTGCTGGCCCAGGCGCTGGAGGAGGACTGGATCCTGGCCTTCGAGCACGATCCCTTCGTCGCCGCCTGCCGCCTCCAGGAAAAAGACGGCCGCGTCGAGGCGGCCGAGGCGGTGTGCCTCAACCTGCCCGCGCCGAGGTGAGAAGTTGAAGGCGCTGCTCTTCGATCTGGACGGCACGTTGATCGACTCGGCCGAAGACATCGCCATCTCGGCGCAGCGCGGTTTCGAAGAGATCGGTGTCACCGGCATCTCCCGCGACGAGGTGCGCGCTCACCTGGGGCTGTCGCTGGCCGATCTGTATCAGGCGCTGTGCCCGGATGGCGACACCGGCCGGCGCGAGCGTTTCATCCAGGCCTACCGCCGCCACTATGCCGAGCACGGGACCGAGCACACCACGGTGTACCCCGGAGTGAAGGAGACGCTGCGCGCGCTGTCGCACCTGCGCCTGGGAGTGGCCACCACCAAGCTGACATCGGTGGCCGAGCAGGTGCTCGCCAAGATGGATCTTCGGGGATGCTTCCAGCACGTGCAGGGGACGGACGGCTTTCCACCCAAGCCGCACCCCGAGGTGGTCCGGCGCGCCCTGGCCGCGTTGGGTTCGCCCGCCGAGTCTGCCGCGCTGGTGGGGGACACCGATCGCGACGTGCTGGCGGCGCGGG
This sequence comes from uncultured Myxococcales bacterium, assembly GCA_964561025.1. Taxonomy (GTDB): domain Bacteria; phylum Myxococcota; class B64-G9; order B64-G9; family B64-G9; genus JAAZNF01. Next base: position 2,553 of record CAZLNM010000048.1, on the reverse strand, counting down.
CGGCGGGGGTGCACGCAGCGGCGGTGACCTACGGGGGCTGGTCCCGCCAGCGCCTGGCCGCCCTCGCGCCGGACGTACTGCTGGATCGGTTTGGTGACCTCGTTTACTGGGTCGAGTCTGTTCGCGATTGACGGCGGCGCCGGACCACGGCCAGCCCGGCGGGCAGCAGGAGCCAGAGCGCCCATACCGCGCCGCTCGTGCTGCAGCCGCAGCCGCTGGAAGCCCCACCCCCGCCCGGGTCGCCGCCGGCGTCTGTTCCCGCGTCGCTCCCGCTGTCGCCTCCGGCGTCCGGTCCCGCGTCGCTCCCTGCGTCAGGTCCCGCGTCAGGCTGTGCGCCCCGGACGGCGCGCACGGTGAGGACCACCGGACCGGCCACGAGCGTGGACACGCCCACGCGGTAGCTCATCTCGCCCGAGAGCGTGTATTCCCCCTCCGCGTCGAACGCCAACTCCACCCCGAACGCCCCCACCGCCGGCGGTTCGCCGGGGCGGCCCACCGAGCTTCCCACGGAGCCCACGCTCCACACCACCCGGTCGGCGCCGATCTGGCCCCCTCCCTCGGCCGAGAGGGCGCGTACCCCGGCGGGGAGATGCAGCGTCCAGGCCGCATCCAGCGCCGTGCCCGCGCCCAGGTTGGCGAAGGCCGCCTGGTAGTCGCAGCGCGCCGGCAGCGGGTCCGCGAAACACTCGGCCGGGCCGGACAGGGTCACCCGCAGATCGGGTTGCCCCAGCGATGTCACGCAGTCGGCCTCGAACAACGCGTTTAGGAACATGCGCGTCCCCTGGCTGCCCGCGTTTTCGCTGAGCGGAAGCGTGGTGCTGTATCGGTGCCCGCCCAGGTAGCTCACCTTGCCGGTCTGGCACTGCACCGGGTCGTCCCGGAAGTCCCGGTAGGGATCGGTGATGTCGCACTCGCCGTCGAGGAAGCCGGTCATCCACACGTCCTCCACGCCCGGCCCATTGGGCCCGGTGATGAACACCACCTCCATGTCGTTCTTGTAGCGAACGTCCATGAAGGTGCTCAGGTTGTAGGCCGGCTCGCTGCCTCCCGTCGTTCCGAAGACGCCGTCGAGCTGGTTGTAGGGTACCTCGGGGTGGATGATCTTGAGGCTTTCGGTGGCCGGCTGGGTGGCGATCATGAACCCCGCGCCCTGCTCCTTGAGGTTGCGCGGCAGGCAACAGTCGCGCGCGCCAGCGTCGCAGCCGCCGCGTACACACTGGAAGGCCGCGTCGGCGCAGGTGCCATTCTGGCAGTCGGGCGGTACGCCCACGGTGGTGAGGAAGTGCCCCATGCGGCCCGCGTCGTCGAGGAAGGGCCAGGCCGGGTTGGGCACGGTGTTCTCGTAGGCGTTCACCGCCTGGCACTCGGCGAAGAAGTGCACCGGAAAGGCCAAGAACTCCCGCACCTCGGCCACCACCTCGTGCCCGTGGTAGGTGATGGGCTGCCCGGCGCACTGGGCCTGGGTTCCCGGGCAAGCGCGTCCGTTGCACAGCACCGTCTCGCGATCGGCCACGTCCCAGTGCATGCTCATGATCTGGCAGTAGGCGGGGATGCCGTCGGCGGTGAACAGGGCCCCGTTGCGGTGGTCCAGGTTGGGCGCGTCGCAGGTGCCCATGTCGCCCATGACGCTGGGCACGGTGAGCATGTCAGGGTTGTCCGTGCCGGGGCCGCAGGGAACGCGATCGCACTTGTCCTTCGGAAATTCGCGGCCGTTGGACTGGGGGATGCCCGCCGCCAGCAGGTAGGCGGTGGCGATGTCCTCGTTGCCGTCGGAGAACACCGCGATGGTCGGCGCGGCCACCATCTCCTTGCGCACGTAGCCGGTGAAGGCCTCCATGGCCTCGTGGACGCTCACCACCGCGAACACCGATCGCCGGGCCCACGGAGCGGCGTCCCATTGTGCCTTGTCGTTCCAGGCGTCGATGATGGGGCGGGCGCGGCCCGCGTCGGTGGCGTCGATCACGAACGGCCCGCCGCGGTAGCCGTGGCGCCCGACCTCGTCCCCCGGCCGCTGTCTTCCCTCGCCGTCCCACACCACCTTGGCCGAGACGAAGAAGTCCGGCGCGGCGGTGGGATAGGGGCACTTCGTTCCGGTGCCCTCGGCGAAGCAGTACCAGGGGCACGGGTCGCCCGCGGTGTCGCAGGCCGCGGCGTGCCAGGTCTTGTCGGTGGCGATGACCCAGTGGACCTTCACGCCCTGGCGCAGGAGCTGGAACACCAGCCCGTAGGCCTGGAACATGCCGTGGTCCTGGTAGGCGAGATCCATGGGGATGATCAGGCTCCCCGCGGGGAACTCACGGATCTCCCCCGCTCGGGCCAAGGTGACGGAAAGAAGAACCAAGGCCGCAAACCATCCTCTCAGGCCGCTCTTCATGTGACCTCCTATCGCCCCTGAGGGGATTGTATCATTTTTTCCGGCGAAACTTGACGGTTGCTGCTTCGAGCGGCGGCCCAGACGAGCTAGCCTGACGGATCGGCCGGCGGGGCGGGGCGCGGGGGGGGCGGGGACGGCGCGGGGTTCTCGACGCTGATGAGGTAGAACTTGTTGCAGCT
>CAZLNM010000047.1:21868-35558 GCA_964561025.1 uncultured Myxococcales bacterium | reverse complement strand
AGGATCCCGCCAAGGTGGAGTGGCTGTACTACGTGGGCTGCGCCGGCTCCTTCGACGACCGCAACAAGAAGATCGCCCGGGCCATGGTGCGCATCCTGGAGGCGGCGGGCGTCAACTACGCCATGCTGGGCATGGAGGAGGGCTGCTGCGGCGACTCGGCGCGGCGGCTCGGCAACGAGTACCTGTTCCAGGCCCTGGCGCAGGCCAACATCGAGACCTTCAAGAACTACAAGGTGAAAAAGATCCTGACCACCTGCCCCCACGGCTACAACACCCTGAAGAACGAGTACCCCCAGTTCGGCGGGAACTACCAGGTGGTGCACCACTCGGAGTTCATCCGCGATCTCATCCGCGCGGGCCGGCTGCGGCTCCAGCCGCAGGCCGCCGGCGCCCTCACCTACCACGACTCGTGCTACCTGGGACGGCTCAACGACCTGTACCGCGCGCCGCGCGAGGTGCTGGAGGCGGCCACCGGGCAGCCGGTGCGCGAGATGCGGCGCCACCACAGCGAGTCGTTCTGCTGCGGCGCGGGCGGCGGCCGCATGTGGCTGGAGGAGCACCTGGGCACCCGCATCAACCGCGCGCGCACCGCCGAGGCCCTGGAGCTCAACCCCGACACCATCGCCAGCGCCTGCCCCTTCTGCCTCATCATGCTCGACGACGGCGTCAAGGACAAAGGGGTCGAGGAGAAGGTGAAGACCCTGGACCTCGCCGAGATCGTGGCCCGCGCCCTGCCCGCGCCCGCCCCGGCACCGGCCGCGCCGGCCGATGCGCCGCCGGCTCCTCCCGCCCAGGCGACCTAGAGCCTTCCTCCTCAGCACAGGAAACTGCCGGCGGCAATGTCCGACATGAGCGAAGCCCCCTCGATCCAGAAGGCCTTCACCCCGGTGAAGCTCGGCGACCTCGTGCTGCGCAACCGCTTCGTGAAGGCCGGGGCGTACGAGGGCATGTGCCCGAGCGGCATGCCCGGTGACGAGCTGCTGCGCCACCACCAGGCCATCGCCCGCGGCGGCGTGGGCATGACCACGGTGGCCTACTGCTCGGTATCGGCCGACGGCCGGACCTTCGCCCAGCAGATGCACATGCGCCCGGAGATCCTGCCCCCGCTGCGCCGGCTCACCGAGGCCGTGCACAAGGAGGGCGCGGCGGTCTCGCTCCAGCTCGGGCACTGCGGGTACTTCTCGCGCAACCGCGAGGCCTCACCCGGCTGGCCCCGCGGCCCCTCGGCCACCCTCAACCTGCTGGGCTTCTTGGTCGGCATGCCCATCGCCCGGCGCATGCGAACAGCCGACATCGCCGCGGTCACCGAGGACTTCGCGCGGGCGGCGGCCATGTCGCGCGAGGCCGGCTTCGATGCGGTGGAGCTGCACCTCGGCCACGGGTATCTCTTGAGCCAGTTCCTCTCGCCCAAGACCAACCGGCGCCGCGACGAATACGGCAAGAGCCTCGAAAACCGCCTGCGCTTTCCCCTGGAGGTGGTGCGGCGGGTGCGCGCCTCGCTCCCCGCCGGCTTTCCGGTGCTGTGCAAGGTGAATTTGCGCGACGGCTTTCGCGGCGGCCTCGAGATCGAGGAGTCGGCGGCCATCGCCAAGGCCCTGGAACGGGAGGGCGTGTCGGGGCTGGTGCCGTCCGGCGGCTTCGTCTCGCGCTCGGCCTTCTACCTCTTTCGCGGCAAGATCCCGCTGCGCCAGATGATCGCGGTGGAGCACCTCTACCGGCAAAAGCTCGCCCTCTTGCTCTTCGGCCGCATGGTCATGCGCTCGGGGCCGTTCACCGAGCTCTTCTTTCGCGAGGACGCGCTGCGGCTACGGGCGGCGGTGAAGATCCCTGTGGGCTTGCTCGGCGGGGTGGTGTCCGGGGACGGCGTGGCCACCGCCATGCAGGACGGGTTCGACTTCGTGGTGCTGGGCCGGGCGCTGGTCGCCGAGCCCGACTTCGTCGAGCGGCTGCGGCGAGACCCGCGCTTCCGCTCGCGCTGCGACGCCTGCAACCAGTGCGTGGCCGAGATGGATCGCCCCGGCGGCGTGCGTTGCGTGCTCGACCGGCCCTGACTCCGATTGCGGCCGCGCGATTCCGAATGGTGAACTGCCCGACTCCATCAGGGCGCCCGTTGTGAATTCCGGATACCAATGTACCCCGGTTTCACGGAGTCCGCTCCCGGAATTGCATTCTGGTCGCATAGTGAATGCATAAGCCTCCCTGGCATGGGCCTTGCATTTCTAACCAACCGTGAAAAAGGCCACCCTGCTCGCTCTCTTTTTGATGTCTGGTTGCGCCCACGGATGGCGTGCAGACCAGCAATCCGATCCCGCACATAACCAGCGATGCACTTGCAAGGATTCCCAGAAAGAACTCCACACCAATTCCAACCCGACCCCTATCCAGGAACATCCCAACTTAGACCAGCCAGAGCCGAAGCCGGTGAACACACGACTCCCCTTGGTCCTCTCATTCGGCAGCACGATCTTGCCCTCCGCGCTCGGGCTAGGCCTGGTCTCCACCTCTGATGCAAAAGAATTCGGGTTCGTGTTGCTCGGCGTGGGTCTTACCCTGGGTCCTTCAATCGGCAGTTTCTACACGGGCCATTCGCTGCGAGGCTTTCTCTTCTCGATGGCCCGCGCACTGTCCGTCGTGACCTCCTTCTACCGGTGGATGCAAATCGAGCTATGCGACTCGTCGACCGAATCCTGCCCTGAAAAGGCATTGATGTTCGCCAGCCTCGGTGTATTGGCAGGTTTGACAGTAGCGGAACTGGTGTGGCTGGGACTCTCACCTCCGACCGTTCAACCCAAGGATGCCGGGCTCCAGGTGACCGTGGCCCCCATGATCACTCCCCCAGCATATCGGAGCTCTGGCGCGTCAGCGGGCCTGGGCCTGTCCCTCGATCTCCGCTTCTGATCCGGGCCCCGACTTCTCACTCCGGGCAGTCGTAGAGTTCCTGGGCGCGCACCCACACCGCGGTGCCGACCTGACGCCCCTCCTCCTCGGCCGCGGTGATCACCACCAGGTAGCGCCGCTCCTCGCGCTTTCGCACCGTGCCCCGGAAGGCGCAGCTCGCCTCGCAGTCCCACTGCACGCACTCCCCCGGCTGCCAGCCGCGCCGGACGCGCTCCTCGCGGGCGCGCCGGGCCTCCTCCTCCTTGCGCTTCTTCTCGGCCAGCTCGTCCTGCTCCTGCTGTTTGAGCAGGCCCCCGTCGCGGTAGCGGACCGAGCAGGTGTCCGCGCCGCGCGCCAGGATCACCCGCAGGCCCGGGCCCTGCCCGAAGGCCACCTCGCGCACCGCGCCGCCGCCGGCCAGGAAGGCGGCCGCCTGGGCCTTGGTGTGGGCCTTGGGGTAGCGGCGCGCGAAGAAGCCGTAGATGGCCGAGAGGTCCGGCCCGGTGAACACCTGGCACAGGTCCACCCCCAGCAGCCGCTCCCGGTAGAAGCGCGCCACCACCTCGAACCCGCCGTGAGAGCCCTCGCTCTCGAAGGCCCGGCAGGGCTCCTCCGGGTCGAGCGAGCAGTGGCACTCGCTGCCGGCGTCCGCCCCCTGCGCCCAGGCCGCGGCGAACTCCGCCTGCCCCGGGAACTCCGCGCGCGGCTTGCCCCACGAGAGCTTGGCGATGCGCGCGTCCCAGCCGATGAAGAAGGTGAGATCCTTCAGCGCCTCCCGCTCGGCGCGGTCGTCGCGCGCCCGCTCGAGGTTCTCCGTGATGCGGGCGATGCGCTCGCGCATGGCCATGGTCTCCAGGCCGGCGCCCATGAACGGATCGCAGCGCGCCAGGGTGTCCTGGACGCGCCTGAGCCGCTCGAGGTCGGGGATGGCAAGGTTCGAGAACAGCTCGACGCAGCGCTGCCCGAGGGCGGCGCGGATCTCGGCGAGCCGGGCGCAGCGCGGGAACCGCTCTCCCAGCAGGTTCACCTGGTCCACCTGATCGTTCAGCGCCTCCACATCCGCCGGGCGCAGGGCCAGCAGAAAATCCACCCAGCGAGACAGAAAGCGCAGCTCGAGCTCCGGGTAGAAGTCGGAGCCCGGAAACTCCTGCATGAAGAGCAGAAAGTCCTGCCGCAGCTCGGGAAACGGAACGCCCCCCTCGTCCTGGCGCTGGATGCGGTTGCGCCAGTCGAGCTCCAGGGTGCGCCGCAGGTACTGGTACGACTCGGCGAGTTCGTCCCCGCACATCTCGGCAAAGCGCAAAAACAGCGCGCGAAGCGCCGGGATGTTCTTCGGCTCGAGCGGCACCGCGCGCAGCCGTTTCAGCGCCCCCACCCGGAAGGCGTTCTCCAGCTCGCCGAAGGCCGCGTGTCCCGGGTGCCGCTTGCGGAAGTTGCGCAGCGGCCGGGCCACGCGCACCAGCGCCTGTTCGAACTCGTCCTCCGGCGAGGCCGGGGTGGCGAGCTGGACCTTGAGGAAGCCGGACAGGGCCTCCGCCAGCCGATCGCCGACGGCCTTGTCCAACCCCGCGAGCTGGTCCGCCTCCGGGCGCAGCGAGCGGAAACGCTCGAGGTAGGTCTCCACCGCCTCGATCTCGTCCAGCGAGGTGCGCGGCAGCGCGTCCAGCGCGCGCCCCAGCTCGGCCACCTGCTCGTCCGAGAGCCGCAGCGATAGCTTCCCCGCCACGTCCCACAACGTGACGAAGCGGACCTTCCCCTCCTCCACGCCGGTCCCGAAGACCTGCTCCTTATGGGGCCGGACCGAAAACTCCTCGACCTGGCCGGCCGCGGCCAGACGCGCCGCCGAGGCGGCGTCGAACCCGAGCGGCACGAGCTGCTCCGTCAAGGCCTGGAGCAGTTTTTTCCTGAGGTAGTCCTTGGCCAGCGGCTCGTCGGGGATGAGCAGGTTCGACTCTTGCACCGTGGCCGTCAAGACGCGCCCGTCCGGGGCCGCCGCGGCGGGTGGAGTCGGCGCCGGCGCCATGGCGGCGGGAGCCGCGCCACAGCCGGCCAGCGCGCCGGCCAGCAGCACGCGCCCGACCAGCCCGAACCGTTCTTTCGCTCTCATGGCCCGCCCTCCCTGGTTTGGCACGGCCGCCGGCAGCTAGCGGATGTGGAAGATGGACTTGCGCGTGCGGCCGCCGCTGCGCTCGATCTTGCGCCAGCTCGACTTGTCGTTCAGCGACACCCAGCGCCGGTCTTCCTTGCGGTAGTGCCAGTCCTTGTCGGTCTGGTAGTAGATCTGCACGTTGGTGCGCTCCAGGATATTCAGGATCTCGTTGTGGTGGTTGTTCTCCTCGTCGAAGTCGGTCACCGCCTGCTGCCCCATCTCGCTGTACAACTCGTTGAGCTCGATGAGGAGCTCGTTGAGCTCGGGCTCCAGCGTGTGCACCTTGAGCCCGATGCGGCGCGCCTCCTTGAGGGTGATGGGGTAGGCGTGCGAGGGGTAGGCGCTGTTCAGGGTGCGGGCGATGTGCAAGGCCTGTTTCTTGTCCGGCATGTGGTAGCTCATGATCTCCTCGCACAGCTTGATCGACAGCGAGGAGGCCCGGTCCACCGCGCCCACCACCAGCGGGTGCACGTAGGAGTACAGCGCGTGGTAGGGGTTGGTGGCGTCCTGCCCGCGGGCGCGCTCGCGGCGCCACAGGTTGACCACGCGGGTGAGCTCGTCCTGGCTCACCAGCACCCGGCTGTTGTCCACGTCCACCGGCGACAGGTCGTGCCGGATGCTGGTGTCCACCGCCGAGAGGTACGCCATGGGCCCCATCAGGATCTCGTCCGCGCCCAGCGCCAGCATGGTGCCGGCGGAGATGCAGTTGAGCGGGACCAGCACCGAGAGCTTGTCGGTGAACTGGCGCAGAAGGTGCACGATGCGCAGCGAGGCCTGCCCCGAGCCGCCGTCCGACTTGACGAACAGCGCGATGCGCTTCTGGCGGGAGAGCCCGCGCAGGATCTCGTAGAAGCCCACCACGTCGTTCTGGCAGATGGAGCCGTCGGGCGAGTTCCAGTAGCTCAGGAACGGGATCTGGAGACGCTGCTGGATGCGCCGCACGATCTTCTGCGTGGCGGTGAACAGAACCGGCGGAGCCTTGATGGCCAGCTTGGGTCGATCGCTCATGGAGCCTCCCAGAATAGGCGCATGATACCCAGACCATGGCGCAATTCCAGAGAAAAACAAATAGTTTTTGGACCGGGCCGCGCGATGATATGAAGGTGCACAAAGGCGCGAGCGCGGATCGTGGCACCGTTCTTGCTGCATCGCGTTATATGCGGCCCCGCGGCCCCAAGGAGGGTCCCATGGAACGACGATTTCTTCCGCCATTTTTCGCCTTGCTCTTTGTGCAACTCGTTCCGGCGAGCGCATTTTCTCAATCGGCGCCGGGTTCGGCCGTGGTCGAGGAGGCGGCCGTCGAGACCCGGGGGGGCGAAACATTTTTCCGCGTGTGTGTGAACTGGCCTGCGCAGGACGTGCCCCCCGGCGTCTCGGTCTTCCGCAGCGACTGGGAAGAGTGGGCTGCCGACGGGTACTGGCCGGCGGATTCTCTGGAGCTCGTCCCCCAGGACGAGAACGCCTACCTGGTTTTTCGCGAGTTCTCCGCGGCGGGCGACACCACGCCGCCGGAGCGCTGGCAGGCGCAGAGCAGTCTTCCCAACCCGGCCGTGTTCGTCGGCAAGCTGAAGACCCGTAAGCTCCAGGACTTCTTGCTGCGCTGCCCGCAACCCGGCGGACGCTTCGCCTACCTGCCGCTCAAGGTCGATTTCACCAAGGCGCGACCCGGGCGCAACCTGCTCGACGCCTGGCGCCTGGCCGAGGCCGACTTCTTCGCGCTGGCGCCGGCCCCCGGCGACATGAGTTTCTTCGCCTTCGCTGGCGAGAAGACCCGCGCCCGGCTGAACCGCGCCGCCGGCCGCGCCATGAGCCGCGCGCCCCGGGGTGTCGGACGCCCGGGCCTGTACGAGATCACCACCGGGGCCACCGCCCTACAGGAGAGCCTGCAGCTCGATCGCCTGCGCGGCTCCCGGCCGGATCTCGGCGCGCGCACCGTTCCGCTTGCGCGTCTTGCGGGCGTGGAGATCCGCGAGCACCCCTGGCAGAAGATGCTGGCCGGCAAGACGCCCGCCATCGAGCCCATCGCCGGGCTCATCCCGGCGGACCAGTACTACCTGCGCTTCACCACCATCAAGGCCATGAAGGACTTTTTGGACTTCGCCGACCGCTGGGGCGGCTCGATCCTGGCCGAGGTGGACCTGGGCGGCCGGGACTTCGGCGCCCGCGAGAAGCTGGAGCGCCAGCTCTGTCTTCGCACCTCGTGGCTCTCCACCCTGCTCGGCGAATCGGTGGTCGAGAGCCTGGCGCTGACCGGCAGCGACCCGTACCTGCGCGAGGGCACCGACCTGGCCATCGTGTTCCGGCTCAAGTCCGAGCCGCTGTTCTTCGCGGCCGTCAACCGCTACCTGGACGAGGCCCGCCGCGCGCACCCCGATCTCGGGGAGAGCCGCACCCGCGAGCTGGAGACGGAGATCGAGGCCTACACCACCCCCGACGGCGCGGTGCGCTGCCACCGGGCCAAGCTCGGCGAGTACGCCGTGTACGCCAACTCGCGCAAAGCGCTGGTCCGCATCATCGAAGCCGCCCGCGGCAAGCGCCCGTCGCTCAAGGCCGCGCTCGACTTCGCCTACATGCGTAGTTTGTTTCCGCTGGGAGCCTCCGAGGAGGACGGGTTCTTGTTCCTGAGCGACCCCTTCCTGCGCGCCATCACCGGGCCGCGCTTGCGCATCGCGGAGAAGCGCCGCCTGGAAACGCTCACCACCCTGGAGATGGTGAAAAACGCCGCCCTGCTCTACCTCTTCGAGCGCCCGGGGGCCAAGGTCCCCACCCTGGAGCAGATGCTGAAGGCCGGGGTCATCGACCGCGCCGATCTGGCGCTCGAGCCGGGCGACCGGCTGACCTGGGACCCCCAGGCCTTCACCGCCCGCAGCGAGCGCTACGGCCGGCCCGGCGACATGGTGCCGAACAGCGAGATCGCCATCGACAAGGTCACCGAGCAGGAGAAGAACGAGTACGAGAGGTTCCGCCGCAACTACCAGGACTACTGGCGCCAGTACTTCGACCCGATCGGCATCCGCATCACCGCCCGCGAGCGCCTGGCGCTGTCGGTGACCATCCTGCCGCTGCTGGACCACAGCGAGTACAACCACGCCAAGGAGTTCTTCGGCGGCGCCGCGGTCGAGCTGGAGCCGCTCTTCCGCGGCGAGGGCGTGGTGGCGCACTTCGCCGCCCACCTCAACCCCAAGAGCGAAGACTACCAGCGCCTGCAGACCTTCGCCGTCAACCTGCTGCCCGACCGCAACCGCGCCACGGTGGAGTGGATCGGCGAGCGGGTGGAGTTCTGGATCGAGGACCACCCGGCGCTGTCGCGCAAGGCGGAGCCCGAGCGGGCCGCCGAGTTCTTCCACATCCCCATGGTGGCCGCCATCGAGGTCAAGAACCCGCTGGGGCTCACCGCCTTCCTGGTGGCGCTGAAGTCGCTGGTCGACACCAGCGCCCCCAACCTGGTGGTGTTCGAGCCCACGGAGAAATACCGGGACTTCGCCTTCACCCGCATCCGGGCCGGGGCCCAGGGCGCGGCCGTTGATCCGGGGTTCCACGACGCGGCCATCTACTACGGGGCGGTGGGGAAGATGTTCTACCTCAGCACCTCCTTCGAGGCCCTCAAGCGCGTGGTGGACAACACGCTCTCCCCCGGCGGCAAACCCGCCAGCGAGCGCTTCGGCGCGGCGCGGCAGGGCCACCTGGCGCTGCGGCTGGATGTTGACGGGAAAAAACACGCCCAGGCCTATCTCCAGCGAAAGCTCGCAGAGCGCGCGCGCCGCACGGAGCTCGAGCACCTCGAGACGCTGGGCGTGGTGGCCCGCCTCGTCGGGCTGGGGCCGGGGGCGCTGCTCTCCCCGGAGGCGGTGCTGGGATACTCGATCAAGAGCGCCCTGGGCAACAGCTACCGCTACGAGCGCAACCGCAACGAGGTGACCGGCTCCCAGACCGGCACGCGCTGGGAGCCCAGCTGGCCCGATCCGCTCCCGGCCGACTCGGAGCTTGCGCGCCTGCTCGGCGAACTGCGCTCCCTGCGGGCCACCATGGAGTTCACTCCCGAGGGCTTGCACAGCGAGCTTTCGCTTGTCCGCCGGCCACAAAACTATTGATCCGCTCCGGGGTCGGGATTATAGGGAGATCGGACCCTCAACCGGAAAGGACACAGGTATGGAGCTGCGAGTTCTTCCCGTGGATCCGGCCAAGAAGAAGCCCATCCCCAAGGACGACTCCAAGCTGGGCTTCGGGCGCGTGTTCTCCGACCACATGTTCCAGATGGAGTACTCCACGGACAAGGGCTGGCACAACGCCCGCATCGAACCCTACCATCCCCTGACCCTGGACCCGGCCTGCACCGTGCTGCACTACGGGCAGGAGGCCTTCGAGGGACTGAAGGCCTACCGGGGCGAAAAAGACGGCATCTTCCTCTTCCGCCACCGGGACAACCTGCGCCGCATGAACGCCTCCTGCCGCCGGCTGGTCATGCCGGAGATCGACCTCGACTTCGTGAGCGACGCGCTGAAAAAACTCGTGCTGCTCGACCGCGACTGGATTCCGCACAGCCCCGGCTGCGCCCTGTACATCCGGCCCAACATCATCGGCGTCGACCCCTTCCTGGGGGTGAAGCCGGCCGACAACTTCATCTTCTACATCCTCATCGGCCCGGTGGGCGCCTACTACCCCGAGGGCTTCAACCCGGTCAGCATCTGGGTGTCGGATCGCTACGTGCGTGCGGTGCGCGGCGGCATCGGCGAGGCCAAGACCGGCGGCAACTACGCGGCGAGCCTGCTGGCCCAGAAGGAGGCCAAGCAGAAGGGCTTCTCCCAAGTGCTGTGGCTCGACGCCATCCACCGCAAGTACATCGAAGAAGTCGGCACCATGAACATCTTCTTCATGTTCGACGACGAGGTGGCCACCAGCCCCCTGGACGGCTCCATCCTGCCCGGCATCACCCGCGACTCGGTCATCCAGATCCTGCGCAAGTGGGGCGTGCCGGTGGTGGAGCGCAAGTTCAGCATCGACGAGGTCATCTCCGCCCAAAAGAGCGGGGCGCTGAAGGAAGTCTTCGGCACCGGCACCGCGGCCATCATCTCGCCGGTGGCGACCATCCACTTCCAGGGCCAGAACTACACCGTGGCCGACGGCAAGACCGGGCCGCTCTCGCAGCGCCTGTACGACTTTCTGCTGGACATCCAGTACGGCAAGAAGCCCGACCCCTTCGGCTGGGTCGAGCGCATCGGCTGAACCCGACCCCTACTCGTCCACCCGCACCAGCACCACGGTGATGTTGTCCTTGCCCCCGCGCCCGTTGGCGAGGTCGATGAGCCGCTGCGCGCTCCCTTCGAGATCGGCCGGATCCACCACAGAGGCCAGCTCGCCCTTTTTCAGGTAGCCGTGCAACCCGTCGGTGCACAGCACGAACACGTCGCCAACCTGGTGGCGGACCATGCGGGTCTCCACCTCGACGTAGTCCTTGGAGCCGACCGCGCGCAGCAGCACGTTGGAGAACTTGGAGTTGGCCGCCTGCTCGGGGGTGAGCCGGCCCTGCTGCACCAGGGCGTTCACGAAGGTGTGGTCGGTGGTGGCCACCTTGACCACACCCTGGCGCAGCACGTACAGGCGGCTGTCCCCCACATGAGCGATGAAGGCCACCCCGGGCCGCAACAGGAGCAGGGTGAGGGTGGTGCCCATGCCGCGGCGGTCGGGATCCACCTCGCTCAGGCCGAACACCTGGTAGGTGGCGTTGCGCACCGAGAACTCCAGCATGCGCCGCACCTCGTCGGCCTGCTCCACCGAGGCATCGCCGTCGAACTGGTCGAGCGTCTGCTGGTTGGCCAGGATGGTGTCATAGAGCGCTTGCAGGGCCTCGTTGCTGGCCACCTCGCCCGCGGCGTGCCCGCCCATGCCGTCGGCCACCCCGAACAGGCCCAGCTCGGTTTTTACGAGCAACGCGTCCTCGTTGTGCTTGCGCTTCTTGCCGATGTCGGTCTTGGAGGCGACGGAGAGCTTCATCCCAGACTCCTGACCGGCAGATCCCTTACGCTTCACCCGAGGGTCTGTCAACCCCCGCGGAATCAAAAGAGGATTCAGTTTCGGGAATTTTACCGGAAAGCCGCACGTTGATCGGCCGGAACGAGCCCCGAGCCGAAGCTACGGCGCCGGGCGACTCCGCGGCCACGGGCCCGGGACAAGGGTTTTCCTCCTTTCACCCCCTCCCTTTTTTCCCCGGGTTCGTGGCCGCTTCCCCTCCTGCCCTCGGATCACAGGCGCTCGAAGCGCGCGGTGAAGAAGCGAAGCTGCGGCGCCTCGAAGACCATCTTGAGGCCGCGGATGGACTCGCGCCGTTTCCACACCCGGATGACCGCCTCGGCGCACAGCTCGAACTGGCTGCGCGAGTAGACCCGGCGCGGGATGGTGAGGCGCACCAGCTCGAGCTTGGGGCGCTTGTTCTGGCCGGTCTTCTTGTCCCGGCCGGCCGAGACGTTGCCGCGCTCCATGGCCCGGATGCCGGCCTCGATGAACAGCTCCGCCGCCAGCGCCTGGGCGGGGTACTGATCCTGCTCGATGTGCGGGAGGAACCGCCTGGCGTCCAGGAAGATGGCGTGGGTCCCGGGGGGCTCCACGATGGGGATCCCGGCGTCGAGCAGCAGCTTGCCCAGGTACTGGGTGGCCTCGACACGGGAGCGGATGTAGGTGTCATCGACCATCTCGTAGATCCCGGCCGCCAGGCAGGCCATGTCGCGGCCGGTCATGCCGCCCGAGGTGAGGGGCCCCTCGAAGATGGGGCACATCTCGCGCATCCGCTCGTACACCCAGCGGTGGTTGGTGGCGCAGAAGGAGCCGATGTTCACCAGGAGGTCCTTCTTGGCGCTGATGGTGCAGCCATCGCCGTAGGACATGAGCTCCTTGAGGATCTGGGCCACCGGCACCTTGTGGTACTTGGGATCCTTCTTCTGGATGAGGTATGCGTTCTCGGCGCAGCGGGTGGCATCGAACATGACCTGGATGCCGTGAGCGTGGCACAGCTCGGAGACCGCGCGGGCGTTCTCCATGGACACCGGCTGGCCGCCGGCCATGTTCACCGAGCACTCGTACTTGACGTACGGGATGCGCTTGGCGCCCACTTTCTCGATGAGCGACTTGAGCTTGTTGAGGTCGATGTCGCCCTTCCAGGGGTACTGGCTGGCGGGGTCGTGCGCCTGATCGATGATGACGTCCACGAAGGTGCCGCCGGCCAGCTCCTGGTGCTCGCGCGTGGTGGTGAAGTACATGTTGCCGGGGATGGTGTCGCCCGGCTTGATCATGGCCTGGGAGATCAGGTGCTCGCCGGCGCGGCCCTGGTGCACCGGCACCATGTGGGCGAACCCCAGCACCTCGCGCTGGGCCTCCTCGAGCTGGTAGAAGTCCCAGGAGCCCGCCACGGACTCGTCGCCCAACATGGCCGCGGCCCACTGGTCGTCGCTCATGGCCGAGGTGCCCGAGTCGGTGAGCAGATCGATGTAGCAGTCCTCGGAGCGAAGCAAGAAGGTGTTGAAGCCCGCCTCGGCCGCGGCCCGTTCGCGGTACTCCCGGTCGGTGGTGCGCAGCACCTCGACGGTCTTGGTCCGGTAGGGCTCGTACTCCAGCGGCTGGGCCTGCGGATCGGGCGGGGGCACCGGCAACACCGTGTCCGCCTCCACCGGGTCGAAGAGCGCGCCGTACCCCGACAGGGCGCCGGCCGCCTGGCGCAGGCGCAGCCCGTGGATCGTGTCTCTCCTGGCGTACACCCCGGCGATGGCCTTGGCGGCATATTGCAGGTGGGCCAACGAGTACACCCGCATGGGCGGGCACAGCGCCACCAGCTCCATGCCCGCGCCGTTCGCCGTCGCCTCCAGCCGCGGCCGCGAGGCCAGGCCCCGCTCGCCGCAGCGCACCCCGGCCCCCAGGAAGATGGCGCAGGCCACAGCCAGCGCCGGGTGCTGCTCGGGCGGCAGGTGGGGAGCGAAGCGCCGCGCGTCCAGGTACACCCCGGCTCCACCCACCGGTTTCACCACCGGCAACCCGGCGCCCTCCAGGGCCCGGGCGAGCTGCTCGAGCTGGTACTGGTGCCAGCCGATGAACTCCGGCTGACACATCTCCAGCAGCCCCGTGGCCACCGCCTCCATGTCGCGGCCGGCCATGCCGCCGTAGGTGTGCAGACCCTCGTAGACCACCACCAGCGAGCGCACGCCCTGGTACACCTCTTCCTTCTGGGTGCACACGAACCCGCCGCAGTTGGCAAGACACGCCTCCTTGGCGCTCACCACCAGGGTGTCGCCGCAGGCGGCCAGCTCTCGGATGATCTCACGCAACGAGCGTTTCTCCTGGCCCGGCTCGTGCCGCTGGACGAAGAGGGCGTTCATGGCGATGCGCGAGGCGTCCAGCACCACCGGCACGCCGGCCTCCCGAGCCAGCCGCGCCGCCTCCTTGAGGTTGGAGAGCCGCGCCGGTGCGGCACCGATGAACTCCGGGCAGCAAGCCAGGGCCACGAAGGCCACCGGCGTCGCGCGGTCGGCCAGGGCCCGCTTGAGCTTGTCCAGGTCCACGTCGGCGCGGAACACCTCGCTCGAGGCCGGGTCGTGGGGCGGGGGCCCCGCGCGCTCCACCACCCCCGCGCCCCCGCCGGGCCCCAGCGCCCCCGCCCGGGGGGCGGGGGTGTGGGGCCCC
>CAZLNM010000047.1:0-21858 GCA_964561025.1 uncultured Myxococcales bacterium | reverse complement strand
TGCACCGGCGATCTCCACCACCGAGGCGCCCCGGCGGTGCCAGTGCGCCCGCGCGGTGGGGGCGGGGTTCTGGGCCAGCACCCGCACGGGCCGGCCGGGATCGGGGATCAGGGTGCGGCTCACCAGGTGCTCGGCGCCGCGCCCCAGGTGAGTGGGGACCATCCAGCGGTGCCCGAAGACCTCCTGGCAGTTCTTCTCCAGCTGGTAGAAGTTGCGGCTACCGGCGTAGGCCTCGTCGCCCACCATCAATCCGGCCCACTGGCGATCGCTCTGGGCCGCCCCGCCGCTATCGGAAAGGAAGTCGATCGGCACGTCCACCGCCCGGATCAGCCAGGGGTTGTGCCCGGCCTCGATGAGGGCCTCGCGACGGCGCTGGTAGGACACCACCGGAATGCGCTCGATGACCTTGTTACGGAACGGTTCGGCGACGGTGGGACTCATGGGAATCTCCTCTACCCCTCCCGGCGGGGCATCGCGCCCGCGGCCGGCAAAGAACAAACCCCTCCGGCCGTCCGTTGTCAAGCGCCAAGATCGGCCCCGATGGACTGGTTTTGGCTTGCAGAACCACAGATCCGTGAAATATCCTCCCCGCACCCACCACGGAGGATCCGATGCTCGAGGTCGAGCTCAAATCGCGCGTCCGGTCGCTCTCGGCCATCCGCCGCCGGGTGGTGCGGCTCGGTGGAGTACGCGTTGGAAAACAAATCGAGCGCGACGAATACTTCCGCCACCCCGGCCGCGCCTTCGGGGTCACCGGCGAGGCCTTGCGACTACGCAGCGCGGGCAAGGCATCTTTCATCACTTACAAGGGGCCGCGCCAACCCGGAATCGCCAAGACCCGTGCCGAAGTTCAAGTCGCCATCGGCTCCGTTCGCCAGATGAGCGAGATCTTGCAAAAACTCGGCTTTCGGGTTTTCGGCCGGGTGCAAAAGCGGCGCGAGACCTACACCCTCTCGGGCATCACCGTGTGTCTGGATGAGGTCGAGGGCCTCGGCTCTTTCGTGGAACTCGAGATCATCGGAACCGACCGGGCCGCGGCACAGCGGCGGCTGCTTGCGCTGGCGCGAAAGCTTTGCCTTTCCTCCTTCATTCGCGAATCGTATCTCAGCTTGTGGCTCGCTCGACAATCTCGCAACCGTCGTTGAGGTGTGGCTAGTCGGTGCTCGTTCTCGGGGCCAGCTCGATCTTGGATACCACGCGAGCCAGCGCTCCTTCCAGGTCCGCCAACGAATACGGTTTGGCCAAATAGCCACAGACGTTCGGGGGCAAGCGGGCGGCGTCCTCCGGCGAGAGCGGCCGCCCCGAAACCAACAACACCCGAAGGGACGGAGAGCGGCGGTGGATCTCACCCGCCGCTTCGATCCCGGACAGTCCCGGCATGTTGACGTCCATCAGCACCAGGTCCGCCTCACAACCGTCCCGGCTAACCGCATCCAGCGCATCCGCCGGGCTCGCGCAGACGACCACCTGGTGGTTCAGCAGGGAGAGCATGGCGCTCGTCGCCTCGCGCACCATGGGATTGTCCTCGACAAGGATGACCCGCTGCCCGCGGTGTTCCGGACTCGTCCGTGCCGAGGTGTTTGCCTCGGCGACGAGCGGCTCGAGCGCGGGGAGGAACAATTCGAAACACGAACCCTGGCCGACGCGGCTCTCGACGCGAATGCCACCCCCGTGCGACCTCACCACCCCGAACACCGCCGCCAGCCCCAACCCGGTCCCCATGCCTGGCTTCTTGGTGGTGAAGAAGGGGGTGAACAGTTTCCGCTGCGTCTCCTCGGACATGCCCTCGCCGGTGTCGCGTACGCCGATCTGCACGTAACTTCCCGGGGGCAGGGTGACGCCTCCGGCAAAACCTTCCTCGCGCTCCAGCCGATGCCGCCGGAACGAAAAAACAATCTCGCCTTTCTTTCCCACCGCGTCCCGGGCGTTGATGCCCAGGTTGAGAAGGGCGCTCTCCAGATGGGCCGCCTCACCGCTGATCCACAGATCGGGCTTTGCGGCCTCGACCCGCAACACCACGTCCGGCGGCAGGCCGGGGCGGAGCAGGGCCACGGTCTCGTCGACCAACCGCCCTGCCGAAAGCGGCGTCTTGTGCGGTTCCTGGCGTCGGGAGAACACCAGGAGCTGCCGGGTCAGGTCGGCGGCCCGCTTGGCGGCGGTCACGATGAGCTCCGCCAACTTCTGGGATTGGCTTCCCTCCGGCGCGTCCAGGCGCAGGCAATCCGCCGCGCCCAGGATGCCGCCCAGGTGGTTGTTGAAATCGTGGGCGATGCCGCCGGCGAGCTGCCCGATGGCCTCCATCTTTTCGGCCTGGCGCAGCCGCTCCTCCAGGAGCCGCCGCTCCTCCAAGGCGCGGCGCCGCTCCGTCACGTCGCGGATGACACCCACGCAGCCGACGGCCTTGCCCTTCGAGTCTCGCAGCCAGCGCACGTGCAACTCGCCCATGAAACGCGAGCCGTCCTTGCGCAAGTACTCGTATTCCATGAGCGGGATGGTCGCGCTCGGGTCATCGTTCGCGCGAGCCCACCGCTCCGAGTAGTCTCGTAATGCCAGCTCGAGACTCTCGGGTGTCATGATCTTGTCCATTCCGAGTTGGGAAAGCTCCTCCGGCGTATATCCGCTGAGCTGTTCGACTCTCGGACTGACGTACAGGATGCGCAGCTTGTCATCCTGGACGAACAGGCAATCGTCCATGTTCTGTTCCAAGAGTTCGTACAACTTCTCCCGGGCCAGCGATTCTCGTGCCCGCCGGTCGGCCTCGCTCAACGAGCGGAACAGCCGCTGCTTGAGGGCCGAGATCACCATCACCAGCACCGACCCCATCAGGGCGAGCCCGGCGCCATTGGCGACCCAGAACCATCCCGAGCGCACGTAGGTCTCGGGCGGTGGCGCGAGCTCGACGGCTCCGCCGCACACCGCCACACCGATCCCGGCGAGCAGCAGCAGACCCGCGACCAGGTAGGTGATCGCCATGGACAGGCCGAAGAAGATGGCGCAAAGCGCGCTCCCCACCATGATGGAGGGCGTGGCGATGCTGGAGAGCCCCTGGGAGAGGAGTTTCACGCAGGCCACGCCCAGCAGCGCCGCGAGCAGCCCGCCGCCGACGAACTCCGGGGAGAGTCGATTGCGCAACAAGAGCAGGGCCAACACGACGACGATCGCCGCCAGGTCGGCCAGCAGGCTCGGGTGCCAGCCCACCGCGGGCAGGCGCAGCAACGACGCCGGCAGGATCACCGCACTCAGGATGAGGAGCAGGAAGAACAACCGCCGGATGAGCATCACCAGCAGCTGGCGGGTCTGGACCGCCGGGTCGATGGGTTCGGCGACCGCGTCGATCCCGAACAGGCTCTCCAGCGCGCGATTCATGCGGGCAAGGCTCCGAATTTTCAGTGACACGAACTCTTCCAAATACGGCCCCGCCTTGAGTAGCAGACGCTCCGGCATTCGGCAAGGGCGAATCGCGTATTTTTTGGGGAGGCTCGTTGCGATTGACACACCCGGGGCCCCGTGGTTTGGTAACGTATGTTCGAGCCCATTTTCCCAAGGAGAATTCCATGAGCGTGACCCTGGCGCTGGTGCTTTCGCTTCTGGCCGCCCCACCGGTAAAACCGCCCAGGCCTTTCACCCTGGAATCGACCGTCGAGGGCATCACCGCCTACCGGCTGCCGAACGGCCTGCAGGTGTTGCTGGTGCCCGACGATTCCAAGCCGACGGTCACGGTCAACCTCACCGTCTTTTCCGGCAGCCGCCAGGAGAACTACGGCGAGAAGGGCATGGCGCACCTCTTCGAGCACATGCTGTTCAAGAAGACGAAGAGCTTCAAATCCATCAAGGAGGAGCTCACCCGCCTCGGCGGCTTCGCCAACGGCTCGACCTGGTACGACCGCACCAACTACTTCGAGATCATCCCGGCCGAGCCCGAGAAACTCCGCCGCGCGCTGCAGCTCGAGTCCGAGCGCCTGCGCGCGGCCATCATCAGCCGCGAGGAGCTGGCCACCGAGATGGGCGTGGTGCGCAACGAGCTCGACATGGGAGAGAACGACCCGCAGAACGTGCTCACCCAGCGCGTCCTGTCCACGGCCTTCCTGTGGCACAACTACGGTGACGACACCATCGGCCCGGCCAGCGATGTCGAAAACGTCCCCAACGAAAAGCTCCTGGCCTGGTACGAGACCTATTACCAGCCGGACAACGCCATGCTGGTCATCGCCGGCAAGTTCGACCCGGCGGCCACCCTCAAGCTGGTGGCGCAGTACTTCGGAAAGATCCCGAGGCCGCGCCGCAAGCTCCCCGCCACCTACACCCGCGAGCCGGTGCAGGACGGAGAGCGCGTGGTTTATGTCCGGCGCACCGGGGGCACGCCGCTCCTCATGGCCGGCTACCACGTCCCGGCGGGGACCGACCCCGACTACGCCGCGGTGGACGTGGTGGACCGGGTGCTGGGCGACGCGCCCTCGGGCCGGCTGTACAAGGCGCTGATCGAGACCAAGAAGGCGGCCAAGGTGAGCTGCACCAACTACCAGCTGCGCGAGCCGGGGTACTTCTATTGCATGGCCGAGCTCGGCGAGAAGGACTCGCCCGACGAGGTGCGCTCCATCCTGATCTCGACCATCGAAGGCCTCGACAAGAAGCCCATCACCGAGGAAGAGGTCGCCCGCGCGAAGAGCGCGCTCCTCAAGTACCTCGACCTGGTGCTCAACGACTCCCAGCGCATCGGCATCATGCTCTCCGAGTTCGCCGCCATGGGAGACTGGCGCATGCTGTTCTTGCACCGCGACCGCATCGAGAAGGTCACGGCGGCGGATGCGAACCGGGTGGCGCAGAAGTACCTCAAGCCGTCGAGCCGCACGCTCGGCGAGTACGTCCCCACCGAGAAGCCCGACCGCTCGGAGATCCCGCCGCTGGCGGACGTGGCGGCCATGCTCCGGGGATACACGGGCCGCGCGGCCCTGGCCGAGGGCGAGGCCTTCGAGGCCACCCCCAAGAACATCGACGCCCGCACCACGATCGTCTCTTTCGCCAACGGCATGAAGCTGGCAATGCTGCCCAAGAAGACCCGCGGCGAGACCGTGCGCGCGATCCTCAACGTCCGCTTCGGCGACGAGAAGAGCCTCACCGGCAAGCGCGTGGCCGCGGACCTCGCGGCCCGCATGTTGATTCGCGGGACCAAGAAAATGACCCGCCAGCAGATCAAGGACAAGTTCGACGAGCTCAAGGCCCAGGTCCAGATCAGCGGCTCGCAGCCCGGGGTGAGCGTGACGCTGGAGGTGCGCCGGCCGAACCTGGCGGCGCTGCTCGACCTGGTCGCCGAATTGTTGCGCGAGCCGGCCTTCGATCCGAAGGAGTTCGAGGAGCTGCGTCGGGAGATGCTGGCCAGCTTCGAACAGGACAAGGACGACCCCTCCCGGGTGGGGTTCAACGAGCTATTGCGTCTGTTCAACTCCTACCCGACCGACCATCCTCGGTACCTGCCCAGCGTTGCCGAGCGGATCTCGGAGACTCAGAAGGCCCGCCTCGAGGACGCGCGCGAGTTTCACGCCCGCTTCTACGGGGCGCAGGATGGGTTGGCGGTCGTGGTGGGGGACTTCGATCCGCAGGAGGTGCGCGCCCAGCTCGAGCGCTTGCTCGGCGCCTGGCGCGGCCAGGAACCCTACGCGCGCGTGCCCGATCCCTTGGTGGTGGTGGAGGGCAAGCGTAAGGTCATCCGCATCGCGGACAAACCCATGGCTTTCTTCGGGGCCGGGGTGGTGTTTCCTCTCCAGGACAACCAGCCGGACTATCCGGCCATGCTCATGGCCGACTATCTCTTGGGTGGAGGATTTCTCAGCGGCCGCATCCCCAAACGCCTGCGCGAGAAGGACGGGTTTTCCTATGGCGCCGGAACCTTCTTGAGCGTTTCCCCCTATGAGCCGAACGCCGGTCTGATGGGGTATGCCATCCTGGGCGCCGCGAACGCGGACGCGGTGGAGAAGGGCTTCCGCGAAGAGCTGGAGAAAGCCGTCCGCGAGGGATTCACCGCCGACGAGCTGAAGCTCGCCAAGGAGGGACTGCTCAAGGAGCGCGAACAGGACCGCGCCCAGGACGCCCGGCTCGCCATGAACCTGCTCGCCAATCTCAACCTCGATCGCAGCATGGCCTTCGATGCGGCCATCGACGAGCGGCTCCGCCAGCTCACCCTGGCTGAGATCTCCGCCG
This sequence comes from uncultured Myxococcales bacterium, assembly GCA_964561025.1. GTDB lineage: Bacteria > Myxococcota > B64-G9 > B64-G9 > B64-G9 > JAAZNF01. Next base: position 15,663 of record CAZLNM010000047.1, on the reverse strand, counting down.
TCCTGCGCAAGCTGGTGGACCCGGCGAAACTCTCGTTGGTGCGGGCGGGGGACTTCCCGGCGCCGGCGCAGCCCTGAGCGGCCGCTGCCTTTTTTCGCGCACCTCCGGACGTCGCGGGATGGGGGCTTGACTTTCATATTTATATATTGATATTCATATATTCGCTATTCCAAGGGGTGCCCCATGAGTCCCCGCGTGAAATCCCGCCGTGCCGCCGCGCCGCCATTTCCGCTGTTTTCGCAGGATGCCTTCTGTCAGAAAGGCGCCGAGATCATCAAGGCCCTGGCCCACCCGCTGCGCCTGCGCATCGCCGCCCGCTTGGCCGCCTCTCCGGCCACGGTGGGCGCGCTGGCCGAGGAGCTGGGGATCGCCCAGGCCACGGTCTCCCAGCAGCTCGCCATCCTGCGCGCCCGGAATCTCGTCGGACCGGCCCGCGCCGGTGAGCGGGGCCCCTACCGCATCCTGGAGCGCCGGGTGCGCCACATGCTCAACTGCCTGCACGGCTGCATCCAGGAACGAGCCGGAGAAGACCGTTCATGAACGCGCCGCGCCCTCTCCTTACGGTTCTCGTGTTCCTCGCCGGTACCGCCGGTTGCGCTGGCGGCGAACGGTCGCCCGACGATCCGGGCCGCCACGTCCGGCCGCGCCTCACGCCCACCGACCACCGCGGCCTGTTCGCCGGCCTGACCTTTGCCGACGGCCCCTCGGTGACGCGGGCCTGCCTGCGCTGCCATCCCCAGGCGGCGCGCGACTTCATGCGCACCTCGCACTGGCAGTGGCTCGGCGAGCCCGAACTCGTCCCGGGGCACAAGGAGCCGATGCGCATCGGCAAGCGCAACCTGATCAACAACTTCTGCATCAGCACCGAAAGCAACTGGAAGAAGTGCACCATGTGCCACGCCGGCTACGGCTGGAAGGACGCTTCCTTCGACTTCGAGAAGGAAGAGCTGGTGGACTGCCTGGTGTGCCACGACCGCTCCGGTAGCTACGCCAAGGGCGACTATGGGCTTCCGGCCCAGGGCGCCGACCTTCTGGCGGCGGCGCGCAGCGTGGGCCGGCCCGGACGCGACAACTGCGGCGTCTGTCACTTCGCCGGCGGCGGCGGCGACGCGGTCAAGCACGGCGATCTGGACGGGACGCTGGCCCGGCCGGTGGAACGGCTCGACGTACACATGGGCCGGCGGGACTTCGCCTGCACCGAGTGCCACCGCGCCGAGCGCCACGCCATCCGCGGACGCATGATCTCGGTGAGCACCACCCAGCGCAACAACGTCGCCTGCACCGACTGCCACGCTCCAAAGCCCCACCGCTCGGAGCGTCTCAACGCCCACGTGGACGCGATCGCCTGCCAGACCTGCCACCTGCCCGAGGTGGCGCGCGTCACCCCCACCAAGATGGCCTGGGACTGGTCCACCGCCGGCCGCGACGTGCCCGGCGCCGATCCGCACCACTACCTCAAGATCAAGGGCTCGTTCGTGTACCAGCGGGGCCTGATCCCGGAGTACCGCTGGTTCAACGGCCGGGTGGGCCGCTACCTCAAGGGCGACCCGGTGGCGCTCGACGGGGTGACGCCGCTCAACCCGCCACAGGGCGACATCGCCGATCCCGACGCGCGCATCTGGCCCTTCAAGGTCCACCGCGGCAAGCAGCCGGCCGATCTGCGGTACCGCACCCTGCTGGTGCCAAAGACCGTTCCGCCCGACGGGTTCTGGGTCACCTTCGACTGGGACCGCTCGTTCCGGCTGGGCTCGGCGGCCTCGGGTATCCCGTACTCCGGCGAGTTTGGCTTCGCCGAGACCGAGATGGTGTGGAACCTCTCCCACATGATCGCCCCCAAGGATCGAGCACTGCAGTGCACCGATTGTCACGGGGAAGAAAGCCGCATGAACTTCGCCGCCCTGGGTTACCCCGGCGATCCCGCGGACATGGGCGGGCGCAAGACCCGGCGCATGCTGCGGCCCGCGGCCGGAGACAAGGGGGTGCTGCCGTGAGCGGCGCCGTTCTTACCTTGCTTGGGCTCATCCTGGCGAACCCTCCGGCGGCGGACACCGCTCCGGCGCAGGCGTCCGAGCCGCCGGCGGTCACCATCCGCAACTTGAGCCCCGCCCCTCCCCCGCCACCGCCTTCGATGCACCCCGATGTGGTGCTGCTCGACGCGCAGGGCCGGATCGCGCCTGCGAACGGGACACCGCTCTCGCTACGAAAGAGCTGTGGGGCCTGTCACGACGTCGAGTTCATCGAGAAGAACAACTATCACGCCCAGGCCGGGCTGGACGAGCAGAGCGACGCCGGGCGCGCGCCGAGCGGGCGGCCGTGGGACACCGGGCCGGGGATGTTCGGGCGCTTCGACCCCTTCCTGGGCCGGACGCTCACTCCGCCCGCCGAGGAACCTCTCGACCTCGGGAGCGCGGATTGGATCCGCCTGTTCGCCGCGCGCCACGTGGGGGGTGGGCCGGCCGAGCGGAGCCGTTTCCACGGCGGGATCCTGGGCAGCCCACCCGCCGGCGCCGCCGATCCCGACGGGCCCTCCCTGGACGACAAGACCGGAGAACGAAGCACCTGGGACTGGCAGAAGTCCGGCACGGTGGAGCTCAACTGCCTGCTGTGCCACATGCGCCGCCCGGACAACGCGCAGCGCATCCGGGCCATCCAGCGGGGCCAGTTCGCCTGGGCCTCCACCGCCACTCTGGCCGGACCCGGACTGGTCGCTTTCGGGGATCTCGGCTTCTTCTGGAACAAAGAGCGCATCGGTCCGGACGGCGCGGTTTCCGCCCGCCTCCTGGGGTTGGGCCACGCCCGCAGCGACAACTGCCGCCAGTGCCACGGCCGCGCCTGCCGCTGCACCGATCCGGTGGTCTTTCAGGGCGGCCGGGACAACTGGCAGGAGGAGGCGAGCGGGAGCGTGTTCTCGCCCGGCCGCATGAGCCAGAGCGGCATGAACCTGTCCGGCAAGGAGTCGCTCAGCTCTCCCTGGGATGTCCACGCCGAGCGCCTGCTCTCCTGCAGCCAGTGTCACTACGCCCCGAACAACCCGGCCTATGACCGCGGCGGCCTGGCCGGCCCCGGCGTGCGCCACCTGGCCTTCGACGCCCGGCGCGCCCGGGAGTCGGAGTACCTCTTCCGGCCGGACCACAACCTGGTCAAGGGCGACACCGCCCAGGGCACGGTGGGGCGCCGCTTCGCCGGGACCATGCGCGACTGCCGCGACTGCCACCGGGCAGCAGAGACGCATGAGTTTCTCCCCTTCCCAAAAACGCACTTCGCGGCGCTCGAGTGCACCGCCTGCCACGTGCCGCGAATCTTCCCGCCCACCCGCCGCGTGACCGACTGGACCATGCTTCAGCCGGATCGGAAGCCCAGGTTCGAGCACGCCGGCGTGCAGGGGGCGGTGGACGACCCGCTGAGCCTTCTCACCGGACAGGCTCCGGCGCTGCTCCCCCGCCGCGCGGCCGATGAGAGCGTGCGTCTCGAGCCGCAGCTCCTGCACACCGCCTGGTACTGGGTTGCGGGCGAACCGCCCCGTCCGGTGCGCCTGCGCGACCTCGAGCGCGCCCTCTTCGATAAAGATCGCTACCACGGGGACATACTGGCGGCGCTCGACCGGGATCGGGATGGGTCGCTCTCCCACGACGAGCTGGTGCTCGACACCCCCGAGCGGGTCGAGGCCGTGGCGCGCCGACTCCAGGCCCTCGGCTACCGGACGCCCCGCATCGCCGGCGAGATCCAGCCGTTCACCGTCGCCCACGGGGTCGGGCACCCGGACTCCGCCCAGCGCGACTGCGCCGCCTGCCATGGCCCGGCCGGCCGCATGTGCCAACCCCTTCCGCTGGCCGAGGCCATGCCCGCCGGAGCGATACCGCAACCGGTGGCGGATGCCGGCCTCATGCTGCCCGGGCCGATCGAGGTCGCCCCGGCCGGGGGCCTGGTGCTGCGCCCACAACGCTGCCCCGCCGGGTTCTACGTCATGGGCGCGCAGCGGCTCCACTGGATGGACTGGCTGGGGATGCTGGCGCTGGCGGGAACGCTGGGCGGCGTCATCCTCCACGGCGGATTGCGGGCTTTTGTCGCCCTGCGCCGCAAGCGTTCGGGAGGTGCGGCATGAACCAGCCCGCGCAGAAGGTCCGCTTCTACACACCCTACGAGCGGCTGTGGCACTGGGTGCAGGCCGTGGCGGTGACGGTGCTGGCCGCCACCGGCTTCTACCTCTCCTTTCCCCCGGCCGAGGGTGGCGAAGGTTTTCGCGCCGCGGTGCACGTCCACAACGCCTTCGCCGCAATACTGATCGCCAACGCCGGGCTGGCGCTGTTCTACAACCTGGCCAGCGGCCTCATCCGGCGCTACGTCCCGACCGCCTCCGACCTGTTCAGCCAGGGCGTGCGCCACGCGCGCTACTACATGTTCGGCATCTTCCGCGGCGAGCCGCACCCGTTCGACCGCACCCCGGAAAAGCGCCTGCTGCCGCTGCAGAAGGTCACCTACTTCGCGATCCTCAACCTGCTGCTGCCCCTCATGGTGGTCACCGGCGCCCTGCGATTCATCGCTGGACACCGGCCGGAGTGGGCCGACGCCTTCGGTGGCTTGCCGCTGCTGGCCACCCTGCATCGCTTCGGGGCCTGGCTGTTTGTCACCTTCCTGGTGCTCCACATCTACATGACCACCACCGGCCGCACCTTGCTCTCGAACCTCAAAGCCATGCTCACCGGCTACGGCGAGCGCGAGTGCTCGCGGGAGGAAAAGCCATGAGCCGCAAGAGCGCCGACTACATGAACCCATACCTGGCCGGCGTCCTGCTGGGCATCGTGCTGACGGGGTCGTTCCTCGTCTTCGGGCACGGCCTGGGCGCCTCGGGCGGCGTGGCCTCGCTCACCGGCGCGGCCGAGAGCGCCCTCTTCCCCGGCCGCGCCGAGAAGAGCGCCTACCTGGTGAACCTGGTGGTCTCGCCGGAGAGCCCGCTCGACAACTGGGCGGTGTTCGAGATCCTGGGGGTGATTCTGGGCGGCCTGGTGTCCGGCTGGCTCTCGGGCCGGGTGAGGATCGAGACCTTCCACGGCCCGCGCCTGAGCGCCCGGGCGCGCTGGGGATTCGCCTTCCTGGGCGGCGCCATCGCCGGCTTCGGGGTGCGGCTGGCCCGCGGCTGCACCTCCAGCCAGGCGCTCTCGGGCGGGGCGGTGCTGTCCGCCGGTTCGTGGGCCTTCATGTTCGCGGTGTTCGGAGGTGCCTACGCGCTGGCGTACTTCGTGCGCCGGCTGTGGACCTGAGGAGGCGGCCATGTTCCCCCTCAACCTCGAAGGCCTCGGACACGCCGGCACCAACGCCCTGTACGTCCTGACCGGGTTCTTCTTCGGCTTCGCGCTGGAGCAGGCGGGCTTCGGCAACTCGCGCAAGCTGGCCTCGCAGTTCTACCTCAGCGACATGCGCGTGCTGAAGGTGATGTTCACCGCCATCGTGACCGCCATGCTGCTGCTGTTCGGCCTCGAGGTGCTGGGCCTGCTGCGGCCGGGGGCGTTGTACGTCAACCCCACCCACCTGTGGCCCGGCATCGTGGGCGGGCTCATCTTCGGCGTGGGTTTCGTCATCGGCGGGTACTGCCCGGGCACCTCGCTGGTCTCGATGGCCACCCTGAAGCTGGACGGCGCCTTCTTCGTGCTGGGCCTGGCCGCGGGGATGGTGATCTTCGGCGAGGCGCTGCCGCTGTTCCAGGCCTTCTTCGACGATGCAGGCAACCTGGGAGAGGTCACCCTGCCGCAGGCGCTGGGCCTGCCCGCCGGGGTGGTGGTGCTGCTGGTGGTGGTGATGGCCATCGGGATGTTCTTCGCCGCGGAGCGGCTGGAGGCGCACTTCGGGAAGCGGGAGAAAGAGCCATGCTGACGCCCAAACGCCTGGCCGCCGCATCGGCGGTGCTGCTGGCCGCGGTCCTGGCCGTCCTGTACCGACCCGACCCGGGCTCGCGCCTGGCCGCCCGGCGCGCCGCGCTCGAACCCCGCGCCGCCTCGGACGACATCCGGGTCGCTCCCGAGGAGGTGCTGGAATTGCTCTACAACCCCGCCGCCCGGCTGCGCCTGCTGGACGTGCGCGAGGAGAACGAGTTCAACCTGTTCCACCTCCCGGGCGCCCACCGGGTCACGATCGAGGCGCTGGCGCAGGGACAGATCGCCGGCCTCGCCCGCGACGACACGGTGATCGTGGTGTCGAACGGCGAGGGGCGCGCCCGGGAGGCCTGGTTGCTGCTCGCCGCCGCCGGTTTCGAGCGCTCCTACATGCTGCGGGGCGGGATCCACGGCTGGCTGGCCGCCTTCGGCCACCCGGAGCGCATCGACCCCTCCCGGCCCGTCTGCCCCCAGGACGAGTGCCGCCGCTACCGCTTCGAGGCCGCCCTGGGCGAACGTCACCCCGAGGCCGATCCGGGGCCCGACGTAATCCGCGGGCGGACCTTCGAGCGCAAGGTGCGGGTGCAGAGCGCGCAAAAGCGAAAATCCGGCTCTTGCGGCTGACGGGTGGCGCTCGTCCGGCCGCGCTGGCGCTGCCGGCCCCGCACCACCAGACGCCTGAAATGTTCAAGGGGTGGAGAAGCCGATGGCTTACAGCTCGAGCATCCGCTGCAACGCCAGCCGTGCCGAGGCTTTCTCCTCTGCCGGCACCTCGACCGAGGGCTGGGCGTCGAGGTCTTCCAGCACCGTAAGGAGCTTCTCAGGGCTCAAGCGGTACATGTTGGGGCACAGCGAACGCGCGAGCGGCACGATGGTCCGGTCCGGGTATTGCGCGGCCAGCCGCGACACCAGGTTGATCTCGGTGCCGATGACCAGCGTGCTCCCCGGGGCGGCCTCGGCCGCGGCCCGGACCAGGTAGGACGTCGAGCCGGACCCGTCGGCGGCCAGGACCACATCGGAGGGACACTCGGGATGGACCAGCACCCGGGCACCGGGGAAACGCTCCCGCGCCGCGCGCACCTGTTCCGCGGTGAAGGCGGTGTGCACGTGGCAGAACCCCTTCCACAGGACGACCCGCGCGCGGGCCAGCGCCTCGGGCGTTGCGCTTCCACTTGGAAGCTTCGGATCCCACAGGGCGATCTCCGACTCGGCGATGCCCATGTGCCGGGCGGTGTTGCGCCCCAGGTGCTCGTCCGGCAAGAACAGCAGCCGCCGCGCCCGCGCCAGCGCCCAGGCGAAGGCGCGCTCTGCGTTGCTCGAGGTGCACACGCAACCGCCGCGCTCTCCCACCCAGGCCTTGAGCTGAGCGCTGGAGTTCATGTACACGACCGGGATGGTGTCCTTCGCCCCCGCCGCCGCGAGGGCCCGCCAGGCGATCTCGGCCAAGGATGCGTCGGCCATGTCCGCCATGGGACAGCCGGCCAGCGGCTCGGGGTGGACCACCCGCTGCTCTTCCCGGCGCAGCACCTCGGCGGCCTCGGCCATGAAACGCACCCCGCAGAACACGATGGTCCGCGCCAGGCGATTCTCCGCGGCCGCGCGGGCCAGCTCGTAGGAGTCGCCCACGCGGTGGCCCAGGGCCACCACTCCCGCCCGCTGGTAATGATGCGTCAGCAGCAGCACGTCCGGCCCCAGGTGGCCGAGCGCCTGGCGCAGCCGGGCCAGCACTTCGGGCTCAGCGATCGAGCTCATACACCAGGTGCCCCAGCTCTGGCAGGATGAGGCCCTCCATGGCCAGGCGCACCGCCTCCGGCGAGCCGGGCATGGCGGCGAACACCCGGCGCAGCGGCACCTCGCCCAGCCGGCCCACCCCCAGCGCCGCCCGCGACAGCATGGCCGCGGAACCGATCTGTTGATAGCTCAACATGCGGAACAACTCGCCGAACCCGGGCAGCCAGGTCTCTACGAACGGCTCCAGCGCCCGGAGGGTCACGTCGTTCCCGGTGATGCCGGTGCCGCCGGTGAGCAGCAGCGCCCGTAGCCGGACCGTGGCGCCCATCTCGTTGATGGCCCGCCGGATCTGATCTACGTCGTCCTTGACCAGGCGTTTGTCGAGCACCTCGTGGCCGCCGCGCCGGGCCAGCTCCACGAGGAGATCTCCGCTCTCGTCCGTCTGGGGCGTGCGCGAGGTCGAGACCGAGATGACGCCGATGCCGACCTGGCGCGGCGCGTGGTGTTTGTGTTCCTTATGTCCCATGCGCGCCTCAGGGCCGCACCACGTTGCAGGTGATCTGGAAGCTCCCATCGGCCGCGGTGGCCGCCGGCGAAAGATCGCAGTGGGTGTAGGCGCCCGGCCCGACGTAGGTATCGCTCACCAGCAGCCGCACCGTGGCGTCGGAGACGCCCCGGCCCTGGGCGTCGAGGATCTTGCCGGAGAAGACGACCTTCTCGCCCGCTGCGAGCGCCACGTTGAGGGTGGTGTCCTCCCACACCGAGAGGTTGGGCCGGGCGTACAGCGCCGCCCCTTCCTGGAAGGCCGCCGGCGAAGGAAACACCAACACGTCGAAGGCCCCCGGCCGCACCCGCGCCTGGTAGTTGCCGTCGGTGGCCGAGGACGGCGTGGCCACGAAGCGCGGATCGTCCCGGTTCTGCAAGCGCAGGGTGCAACCCGGAGCGCCGGCGCCCGAGGGTGTGGTGATGCGCCCGGTGAGGTTCACCCCTTCCCGCAGGGTGTGCGAGAGCAGCGGGCCGCAGCCCGGCCCGGTGGGCGGGCAGACATCCTCCCACAGCACCTGCGGCGGGTAGGAGGTTCCGGCGGGGCCGAAGCCGATCAGGTCGTAGTGGAGCTGGTCGGTGACCTTGAGGGTGAACTCGCCGGCCGCCTCGGGCGGGCCGGAGCGCGCGCCGGCGTGGGCCAGCTTGCCGGCGTTGGCGCCGGTGCGGTAGTAGGCCTGGACGGTCCAGCCGTCCACCGGGGTGCGGTTGGCGTCCTCGAGCGGCCCGCCGTGCCAGTCGATGAGCGTCCCCACGGCGAGATCGCGGGTGGTGTTCCCCGACAGGGAAGCCACCTCGGCCTGCGCCACCGGCCCGGCGGCGGTCTCGCCCTGGAGCCGGTACGGCGTGGCGTTCCCGCCGGGGAGGTAGAAGGCGTATCGCCCCGACCCGTCGGCCGTCACCGGGGCCGGATAGCACTCCGCCGGCGCGTTGAGGATGGAGACGCGGGCCGCGGGGGCGGCGGCGCCGGCGCTGTCCTTGACCGTCCCTTGCACGGTGAAGCCGGTCACCGCGGTCACCGGCGGCAGGGTGCCGCCCTGGCGGGCCACCGGGCGCACGCCGGTGATGCACTGGGTGGCCGGGCCGCTGGTGCCGCCTCGGGCGACGGCCACGGTGAAGTTGAGGAAGGAGTAGTCGGGAGGCGGGCGCGCGGCGCAGATGCCTCCGTCGCAGAACTCGGTGGGGAGGCAGTCCTCGTCGCGAGTGCAGGTGCGCGGACCGCCGTCGCCGGAGTCAGGCCCCGGATCGGAGCCACCGTCCGGGACGAGGTCGCCCGGCTGCGAGTCTCCACCGTCTTGCGGCGGCTCATCGGGCCTCGTCCGGCACTGCCCGTCATCACAGAACTCGTCGATGCGGCAGTCCTTGTCGCCGGAGCACAGGCGGACGCCGGGATCCCCCGGCAGTACACAGGCCCCGCCGATGCACTGTTGCGGATCCGGGCAATCGCGATCGGTGAGGCACTTGACCGACGTTCCCCCTTCGCTACAGGCGGCGAGACACAAACCCGCCGCCCCGAACCACCAGGCCATCCTGCTCATCGGGCACCTCCCGTCAGCGAACAATGGGTTTCAACACCGAGGTGATCTGGCGCAGGGCGAACTTGTGATCCTCCTCGGTGAGCGCCGCCACGCAGGTCTCGGGAACGATCACGCCGAAGCCCCGCTGCAGGGCGTCCATGGCGGTGTACAACACGCCCACGTTGGTGAGCACGCCGCAGATGAGCAGGTCGTCGATCTCCAGCTCGTCGAGCAGCTCCTCCAGGCGGGTGTGGAAGAACCCCGAGAAGCCGGTCTTCTCCACCACCGGGTCGCCGGCGCGCGGCGCCAGCGCCTCGATGACCTCGGCCCCGGCTGTCCCCCGCACGGCGTGCGGCGGCGCGGCCTCGAACTCGGGGTCGTCGGGCTCGTGCCGATCGCACAGGTAGATGACCGGGCGGTTCTTCTCGCGGGCGTAACGGATCTCGCCGGCGATGTTCTCGATGATCCAGCGTCCGGCGGGGACCTCCTGGGGCGAACCCTCCTCGATGAAGTCACGCAGCATGTCGATGACCAAGAGCGCCTTGTTGGGCTTGTCCCGCTCCATGCCGTCCGCTCCTTCCGGGCGAAGTCTAGCAAAGCATCCCCGAAAAAGAAAAGGACAAAAACTCGAGGTGCGGCTTTACCGCGGTGGAAAATCCGGTAATATCGGACGCGCATCCCCGGAGGACCGGGAACGAGGAGGATCAATGAACGCCAAGTCCTTTCTTTTCCTTCTGGCCGCGCTCTCGGGGTGCAGCTCGTCCGGCGGTGGCGAGTGCCGCGACGGGGAGGCCTCTTGCGCGGAGGACGGCCGGCTCCTGACCGTGTGCGTGGCGGGCCAGTGGCAGGCCACCGACTGCATGGCGGAGCATGGCCAGCTGTGCCAGGCCGGCGCCTGCGTGGACCCCTGGCGCTACGACTCCCCGGTCTTCTCCCGCTGTCCCGACGAGCCGCGCGCCACCGCCGAGAGCCTGCACGAGAAGGCCGCCTTCTTCGATGACATCGCGCGGCGCCTGCACATTCATCCCGAGCTGAAATGGATCGCCCCGGTGGACCTTCCCTGCGTCGGCACCGACTGCACCCGGGCGGGCGTGCCACAGGAGACCGCCACCTTTCAGGACGTGGCGGCCTGGGACAGCGGGGAGAACGACGGGCTGTGGAGCGCGCTGTACCTGGCCTCCCAGGCCTTCCGCTACGGCGCCACGAAAGACGCGCAGGCCCTGGCCACCATCAAGCTACTCCTGGCCGGCGAGGCGGATCGCATGGCCATCACCGGGGTTCGGGGCATCTTCACCCGCCAGCTGGTCCCGCCCGGCGTGCCGGGGCTGGCCTGCCCCACCGATCTTTCGGCCTACGTCCCCGACGTCGAGAAGGACGACAACCGCTGGGTGCGCGTCAACTCCGCCGGCTGCGTCGAGGTGGTCGACGGCGGCACCATGGCCTGGCGGGCCACCGAGCACTGCGGGCTGTCTCGCTTCGCCGGCTACTGTTTCCTGGACAACGTCTCGCGGGACGAGTACGCGGGCCACATGCTGGCCCTGGGCGCGCTGGCGAAGCTGGTGGACGATCCCGAGGTGCAGACGACGGTGAAGGATCTCCTCACCCAGGTGTGCGACGCGCTGGTGGACACCCGCCTGCTGCTCCAGGACTGGGACGGGCGGCCGGTGGAGCACGGGACCTTCTACGCCATGTCGCTGGACGAGTTCCCCGGTTTCAACGCCGCCATGGCCCTGGACTTCCTCAAGATGTGCGCCGAGACGACGGGCAACCCCAAGTTCGTCGACTTCTACGACAACTGCCTGCTGCAAAAGGGCGGCACGCGGGACTGCCTGCAGCGGCCCAGCGAGACCCCCCGGCCCTACACCGAGTATCTCTCCCAGTCGGGGATGTACGTGGGCGCCGGCAACTGCTCCACCAACTGGAACAACATCTCCATGCACTTCTGCTCGCTGCACAACCTCATCTGGTTCGAGCGGGACCCCGCCACCCGCCAGGCGGTGCAGGCGCACCTTGCGGAGATCTTCGACCCGCCGGCCGGGACGGCCAAGGCCATCCGCGATCAGAACAACGCCTGGTTCGATTTCACCTACGCCGCCCTCAAACAACTCGGGCCCGGCAGCACCGGCCCGGCCTACCAAGCGGTGGAAAACGGCGTCTGCATGCTGCGCCAGTTCCCCACCCGCAAGCACCACCGGGCCGTGACCTGCCCGCCCGACAGGTGCCAGCCGGTGTGCACCGGGCGCCTGGGCGAAAGTCTCTCCGACTATCCGCGCCCGGTGTGCGAGCGCTGCGTGCGCCAGTTCCTGTGGTGGGCCAACCCCTACGACATCCGCGGCTGCGAGGAGAACCTGCGCCGCATCGAGCCCCCCACCGACTACCTGCTGGCCTACTGGATGGGGCGCTACTACGGGTTCATCCCCGAGGACCTGTGACCCGGCGGCCTCCACGGCGCCGGCACAGGCTCAAGAGAAGCATAGTCCCCAAGAACGCGCCGCCGGGATCCCTCCCGCCCCCGCTGCCGCAGCCGCAGCCCGATGCAGCATCTTCCTTGGGCAGGCACAACCCCTGGACGCAAGTCCCGTCGTCACAGTCCTCGTCGCCGAGACACTGCTCGAGACACGTCTGGTCGGGCTGCTCGGGCTCCCCGGTGCAGAGCTGCTCGCCGCCGCCCGGACAGGGGTAGCGGATGAACGCGGTGCAGGCCGAGTCGTCGTCCAGCCACACCGACTCGCACTGGTGATTCGCGTCGCAGCGGGCATCACGGCGGGAGCCCTGGCAGCGTCCCGGATCGTGGCACACCGGATCGGCCTGATACATGGCCGGGCAGTCCTCGGCGAGGGTGCAGCAGTCCGCACCCCGGGGGCAACACCACCCGCCGCTGCAGGCGCCGCTCAGACACTCCCGCTCGGATTGACAGCCATCTCCGTCCGGCCGGCGCTCGCGACACTCACCCGACGTTGTCTCACAGAAGCCGCTCGGATCGCACTCGCCGTCCTTCGAACAGGAACTGGCGCAGGTGTGCTCGTCCGCGCAGGCGTAGGGCCGGCAACTCGAAAGCCCGAACGGCAGACAGGTCCCCGCCCCGTCGCACTCGGCGCCACCGTAGAGCACGCCTTCCAGGCACAGGGGTTTCTCGCACGGCGTGCCGGCCGGGTGGAAGGTCAGCGCGCACAACCCGCTGCCATCGCACTCGCTCGCGGACACGCACGGCCCGGCGTTGCATGAGTACGGGATGCCGCCGCAAATCCCGCCCTGGCACATGTCCTTGAAGGTGCAGTTGTCGCCGTCGTCGCAGCCGTTGCCGTCCGCCGGGCTCCATACCTCCACGGCCTGGTCCGGCCGGCAGGCCAGGCACGGGTCGCTGGGGTGCGGCGCGCCCCACAGGTAACAGACCCCGTCGATGAGACAATACCCCTCTTGCAGACGATGGGTGCATTCGAACGGGTCGCCGTCCCGGCAGCCATCCTCGGTGCACTCCAGGAAATCGTCGCACTCCTTGGGCGGATCGCCACGGCAGGCGCCGGCCCGGCAGGCGTCCTCGCGGGTGCAGGAGAGCCCGTCGTCGCAGGGCGCTCCCTCGTCGCTGCTCCAATGGAACGGATCGAACCAGGGCATGCACCGCAGACAGAGGTTGCCCGGGTTCGGCTCCCCTTCCAGCCAGCAGGCGCCGTCGATGGCGCAGGTCCCGGGTTCGGTCTTGCGGATGCACACCGGCCCGGCGTCGGCGTAGCGAAGCGACAGCCCGTCGGGCAGGTGGCCCTCGCACGACCAGGACAAGGCGTTCCAGGGATCGTCGCCGGTCAAGCCCACCGTGGCCGAGCGGCCGGCGTCGCCGGCGAGCCGCAGGTAGCGGTAGTCGAGCCCGCCGCCCTCGCGCAGGATGGCCTCGAAGTCCATCCACGCGGTCGGGCTGCCCAGGGGCCGCGCCCGGTGCCACTGGACGATGAAACGGCGCGCGGGGGCCACCCCCTCCAGCGCCACCAGCACCCGGCAGCCCTCCTCGGCAGCGCAGTAGAGATCGTCCCAGTACACCGCCAGCAACCGGGTCGGGGATGCCGCGTCGGGCAGGCACACGTTCTTGGGGCCGGGCTCCACACCGCTGGCGGTGATGGCACCGTTGACGCTGACGAAGACGCGCTGAACCGGCTCGCTCGACAGCGGAAAGACCCAGTCGAACCCGATCTCGACGGGCCCGATGGTGATGTCGTCGCCGAAAAGCCCGATGTCCGTCCCCTGGCGGGAGATGTCCTCGAACGGTTCGTCGCACCACTCGATGCGAGCCGGGTAGTCGTCGCAGTCGTCGCGGGTGCAGTCGAGCCCGTCGATGCAATCGGGCGGGAGCGTGCCCAGGCATTCGCCTTGGACGCAGCGGTCGGCGCCGTTGCACTGGCGCTTGTCGTCGCACGGCGTGTCGTCGGGGAGCAGGGCGTGGGAGCACCACCCGGCGCGGCAGGCGTCCTCGGTGCACTGCACCCAGTCGTCCTGGCAGGGTGCGCCGTCGGGGAGCGGCGTATGGGCGCAAAGGCCCGACCGGCACTCGTCGGTGGTGCATTCGCTGCCGTCGTCGTCACAGGCCTCGCCATCGGGGAGCAAAAAGTAGCAGCTCCCGTCGCGGCAGGTGTCGTCGCTGCAGGAATTGCCATCGTCGGGGCAAGCGATGGTGTTGTTGAACTCGTGCTGGCAGACGCCGCCGGGGCAGGTGTCGTCGGTGCAGAAGTTGCCGTCGTCGCAGGGGCTCGAGCACACGCTCACCCACACCCACCCCTCGCTCGAGGCCACAGGATCCCAGCGATCGGTCGCGGTGAAGCGCACCCGGTACATCCCCTCCGAACCCGCCGGCGGCGTCCACACGAACTCGCCGCTGCCGCCATCGAAAGCGGCGCCGATGAGTTCCGGCGGCGCCTCCATCTGGTAGTGCACCTCGTCACCGTCCGGGTCGCGCGCCACCACGGTAAAGCGCAGCTCCTCGCCGGCGCGGGTGGTGCGGGTGTAAAGGGGATCGAACACCGGCGCGCGGTTGAGCTGGATGCCGTACACGCTTCCGCCACTGCCGATATCGTTGTAGCGGATGCGGAAGAACCCCTGCTCGCCCCAGCCCGGCCCCCAGCTGTTCTTGCAGATCCAGGCCTGCTCCGCGTCGTCGTAGCCCACCAGCGCCACCAGGTGGTAGCCCACCGGCTCGCCGGTGACGTGTTCGTACACTCCGCCCTGGTACCAGTAGAAGTCCTCGTATACGGTGAAACCGAAGGTGAGCGGGGCCTGCTGCAAGGCGGCCTGGAGACTGGCCACGTCGCTTCCGGCGTAGAAGTAGCCGTGGATGGGGATGGCCCGTGCGGGCCAGTCGGCGCACTTCTGCGTGCAGGGCAGATCCTGGGCCGCGTACGGAAAGCAGGCCTCGTCCACGATGCCGGTCTTGTGCATGAAGGCGAGCGCGCCCTCGACGAACCCGCCCAGGCAGCTCCCCGCCTCGCTGCACGAGACCACGTCCTGCTCGGAGCGGTCGAAGTCCACCCCCGGGGTGCCGGCCTGGATGAGGTACGCCGACTCGAACACCGCGGTGGAACCGAAGGCCCAGCAGCTCCCGCACCCGCCCTGGTCGCGGACCGGCGTCACGAAGTTCCCGCCGTTCTGGCGCCAGTCGAGGGCGGCCGGGAGTTTCAGCCCCTTGGGCGGCGTGAAGCGCGGCACACCCGGCGGGACAGGGCCTGGCTCGGCGCCGAGGCGGCGGCGCTTCTCCTCGAGCGAAAGCCCGGACACCGAGGTGGGCCCGGCTCTCCAGCGGGCACCGTGATCCTGGATGGCCTGCCGCACCTTGGCAGGGCCCAGCTCCTCTGCCGCGGTCGGCCCGGCGCACAATCCCCACACGAAACATGGCAACACCATCCACTTCATTGCATCTTCTCCTTCGGCTTCAGACTTGCGCCACCCCAGGCGCGCGCTCACCCGCGCAAGCCGCGTCGGCCCCGCGGCCGGCCGCGCTGATGAGCATCGAGGAATGGCGCACG
>CAZLNM010000046.1:33103-36082 GCA_964561025.1 uncultured Myxococcales bacterium | reverse complement strand
CAAGAAGTTCATGCTGCACTACAACTTCCCGCCCTTCTCGGTGGGCGAGGTGCGGCCCATCCGCGGCCCGGGCCGGCGCGAGATCGGCCACGGCGCCCTGGCGGAGCGCTCCATCAAGGCCATGCTCCCCAATCACCAGGAGTTCCCCTACACCATCCGCGTGGTCTCGGACATCCTGGAGTCCAACGGCTCCTCCTCCATGGCCACGGTGTGCGGCGCCTCGCTCTCGCTCATGGACGCCGGGGTCAAACTGCAAAAGCCGGTGGCCGGCGTGGCCATGGGCCTCATCAAGGAAGACAGCGGCTTCCACGTGCTCACCGACATCATGGGCGACGAGGATCACCTGGGCGACATGGACTTCAAGGTGGCGGGCTCGCGCGACGGCATCACCGGCATCCAGATGGACATCAAGGTGACCGGCATCGACCGGGCGGTGCTGGAGCGCGCCCTGGCCCAGGCCCGGGAGGCTCGCCTGCACATCCTGCGCGAGATGGAGAAGACCCTGGCCGCCCCGCGCCCCGACCTCAGCCCCTACGCCCCGCGCATCACCACCATCCAGATCAAGCCCGAGCGCATCAAGGACGTGATCGGGCCGGGAGGCCGGGTGATCAAGGATCTGGTGGCGCGCACCGGCTGCTCCATCGACGTGGAGGACGACGGCACGGTGCGGGTCGGCTCCTCGGACCCGGAGATGGCCAAGGAGGCCATCCGCATCATCCGCGAGCTGACCCAGGAGGCCGAGATCGGCAAGCTGTACATGGCCACGGTGCGCAAGATCACCGACTTCGGGGCCTTCTGCGAGATCCTGCCTGGCACCGACGGCCTGCTGCACATCAGCGAGCTCTCCGACAAGAGGGTGGAGAAGGTCAGCGACGTGCTGCGCGAGGGCGACGAGGTGCTGGTCAAGGTGGTCAGCATCGACCGTCAGGGCAAGATCCGCCTCTCGCGCAAAGAGGCGCTCAACCAGAAGCCCGAATGAGCCGCGCCGCGGCCAGGCCTCCCCGGGTGCTGCTCCGGCGCCTGCCCCACGGCGCGGGCCTCCCCCTGCCCGCCTACGCTACCGCCGGGTCGGCGGGGCTCGATCTTCCGGCGGCCGTCGCCGAGACCGTGATCATCGCGCCGGGCCAGACCATGGCGGTGCCCACCGGGATCTGCCTGGCCATCCCCGATGGTTTCGAGGGCCAGGTGCGGCCCCGCAGCGGCCTGGCCCGGCGTTGCGGCCTCACCGTCCTCAACGCGCCCGGCACCATCGACGCCGACTATCGCGGCGAGCTCGTGGTGTTGCTCGTCAACCTGGGCCAGCAACCCGTGTCGATCGAGCGCGGCATGCGCGTGGCCCAGCTGGTGATCGCCCCCGTGGCCAGGGCCGAGCTCGTCGAGGCCGACACCCTGCCCGAAACCCCGCGCCAGGATGGCGGTTTCGGGCACACCGGGACCTGACCCTCCCGGACCCCGGTCCCAAACCCAAAACTCTTGTCGGACGTCCACAGTTGTGGTAGGCGGGATCCGGAGTGTTTCCGCTGACATAACCGGTTGCGGTCAAAACAGGAGACTACCGTGCTCTGTTTCCGCTGCGGCAGCCACAATCCGGACGGCAGTGAGTTCTGTTCCCAGTGCGGCCAGAAATTCGGCGAGAAGAAGAAGACGCCCGCCGAGCCGGTGGCGGCGCCGGTGTCCGCACCGCGCCCCACGGAGAAACCGCCGGAGGAGGCGCCGCAGCTCCAGGCGGGCCGGCAGATCGGCGAGCGCTACCAGGTGAAGGCCGTCGTCGGCACTGGGCCGGTGGGCACGGTGTACCGGGCCCACGACCTGGAGATCGACGTGGACGTGGCGGTGAAGGTCATCGCGGGCAAGCTCCTGCAGACCAAGGAGGAGAAGAAGAAGTTCCTGGTGGAGATCCGCAACGCCCGCAAGATCAATCACCCCAACGTGGTGCGCCTGTACGACGAGGACCAGCAGGAGGAGCTCACCTTCTTCACCATGCAGCTCCTCGAGGGGCTGAGCCTGCGCAAGATCATCCGGCTGCGCCAGGAGAAGAACCAGCAGTTCGCCATCAAGGAGATCGAGCCCATCTTCTCCCACATCTGCCAGGCGCTGGATCGGGCGCACGAGATCTGCGTGCACGGCGGGCTCAAGCCGGAGAACGTCATCGTCCTGCCGGACATGCTCAAGCTGACCGACTTCGGGTTGCTGGAGGCCTTGCCGCGGCGTCCCTTCGTGGCCGCCCAGGCCGCCGCACACTGCCTCGCGTACCTCGCGCCCGAGATCCGCGAGGGCGAGCAGCGGGCCGAGCCTGCCGCCGACACCTATTCGGTGGGCGTGATCCTGTGGGAGATGATCTCCGGGCGCCTGTACGAAGGCCCGGCCTCCAGCCTCGGCCAGGTGCCGGCGGAGTTCGAGCCTTTGCTTCCGGTGGTGAAGCGCGCGCTCAACGAGCAACCCGGCAAGCGTCCGCGCACGGCCCGCGAGTTCTTCGACGAGCTGCACACCGCCATGGCCCCGGGCCGTTCCCGGGTATCCCGCCCGCCGCGCCCGGCCCCCGCCCGCGAGGAAGAAAAGCCCGCCGCTGCGCCGCAGCCGGCGGTGCCGGCCCGTCCGTCCACCCGTCCCGAGATGCCCGCCGTGTCGCGCCCCCCCAAGCCGGCCCCGGCGGCGCGCAAGGCGAGCGACGGGTTCGACGATGCGCCCCCCACCGTGGTCGACGCGGCCATCATGCTCGACTCGCCCCGCAAGGAGGAACCCGCCGCGCCAGCTCCGCCGGTCGATGAGAACCGGTTGATCGAGGAGCTGGCCGGGGATTCCCAGGAGGAGGTGGAGACCGACGCCGCCGAGCGGGAGTCGGTCGGCGATGTGGAGATGATGGAGGAAGAGGTCACGGACGAAACCTCCAAGGCCGAAGAGCAAGAGGCGGCCGAGGACGGCAGCGAGACCCAGGTGGCCCGCCCCGCCACTCCGGTTCGCCCCGCGCCGGAGCGTCAA
>CAZLNM010000046.1:0-33093 GCA_964561025.1 uncultured Myxococcales bacterium | reverse complement strand
GAGGTGCGGGTGGCCCTCCCGGTCAACCAGCCGCTCCCGGTCGCGGCCGCGATCCAATCGCAGCCACCCAAGAAGAAGACCTCCAGCGTCATACGGCGCGCGCCGGCGCCGGTGTCCACCGGGCCATCTGCTGGTCGTTTCTCGTCGCCTCCGGCGGGCGTCCCGCCGGTCTCGCAGGGTTCCGGGGGCCCGGTGTACCCGGGCGCCCCGTACCCGCCGCAGGCCTACGGCCCGTTCAGCCAGCCGGTCATCTACACCCAGCCGCCGGCGCCGCCCTCGCGCCTGCCCTGGATCGTGCTGATCCTGGGCATCCTGGTGTTCGCCGGGGCCCTGGCCGCGGTGCTGGTGCTGATGAAGAGCCAGCAGGACGAGCTGGCCGAGACCAAGAAGCTGCTGGCCGCGGCCATCACCAAGGAGCCCGCCAAGACGCCGGAGACACAGATCCAGCCGCCGCCGGCCGCCGACGCCGAGAAGGCCCGGGCCGCCGCGGAGGAGGCACGCAAGGCCGAAGAGGCCAAGAAGGCCGAAGAGGCACGCCTGGCAGAAGAGTCGCGCAAGGCCGAGGAAGCGAAGAAGGCCGAGGAAGCGAAGAAGGCCGAGGAAGCGAAGAAGGCTGAGGAGGCGAAGAAGGCCGAGGAAGCCAAGAGGCTGGAGGAAGCGAAGCGAGCCGATGAGGCGCGCAAAGCCTTGTTGGCCAGCCGCAACCCGGAGGACCGCCGCCGGGCGCGGGAGGAAGAACGCCGCGCCCGTGAGGAGGAGCGGCGCCGGATCGAAGAAGAGAAACAGCGCGCCCGCGAGGAGGCCCGCCGCAAGGCCGAGGAGCGGGCTGCCGAGGAGCGGGCTCGCAAAGAGGAAGAGGCCCGCCGCAAGGCCGAGGCCGAGAAGGCCCGCACCGCGAGCCGTTTGCCGGTGGAGGAGGTTCCGGACGTCGGCGGCGGCGAGAGCCCGCCTCCGGCGCCTGTCCGCCCGGCCGAGCCTCCAACCCCGCCCCCGACCCCGGTCGAGGAGGAGAAGGTCGCCGCGGCCTCGCCCCCCGCCGGCAAGGGCGCTTGTCCCCGGGGCATGATCCACATTCCCGGCGGCGACGCGGCCATCGGCTCGGCCAGCAACGATCCCATGCGCAACTTCGGCGAGATCAAGCTGCACACCGTCACTGTCGGGGCCTTCTGCATCGACATCTTCGAGTACCCCAATGGCAAGGGCGCGAAACCCGTGACCGGCGTCTCCTGGACCCAGGCCGACCAGATGTGCAAGAAGAAGGGCAAGCGCCTGTGCACCGAGGAGGAGTGGGAGTTCGCCTGCAAGGGCCGGGGCAACCTGAGCTTCCCCTACGGCAACGCCTTCGATCCCGAGGCCTGCAACTCCCAGAACGCGGACGGCGAGGGCCGCGAGGTCGGTGTCAGCGGCGCCTTCGCCAAGTGCTTCTCCCCCTTCGGGGTGGCCGACATGAGCGGCAACGTCAGCGAGTGGACCGCCTCGCGCTGGGCGGACGGTGTGGGCGATCGGACCTACAAGGGCGGTTCGGCCTCGCGGCCCAACTGGGCGGTGCGCTGCGCCAGCCGCAGCAACCTGCCACCGGGCTCGTCCAAGGGCGACCTGGGCTTCCGCTGCTGCGCCGATCCGAAGTGAGCGTATTTTCCGCGGCGATCTCGCTCCTCCACGTTGGCTTCTCTATTGGCGATGTTTACGGGGCTGTCTTGTAGTCACATTTCCAGGCGTAGCCTGCGCTCGGCTTGCGCTGTCAAGGGCCTTCGGTCCCTGCGGGATTCGCGTTGCTCACCCTTGACAGCAGCCGAGCTTCGGCAAATCCGCTGATATGAAGAGCATGCAGGCATGCTCTTCCTGCGCCAGGAAGACCTACCTCATATGATCCAACACCTGGTCGCAGGATCCCTGAAGCCAGCGCGACCAGGCCAATGCGTGAAGATTTGTGACTAAGTGACAGCCGCAGCGGAGCGGGAGAATGAGAGAATGCTCGGGGCACGTTTTCGAAAGACACGAGCGGGCGGGCGGGTTCACTCTCCGGAGAGAACGGTGCACACGCGGTTGCGCCCGGACTCCTTGGCCTGATAGAGACCCTGGTCGGCCCGCTCGATCAGGGCCTCGGGCGTTCCGATGGTGTCGTGCGGGCACACCGCGTAACCGGCGCTGATGGTGACCGGCGCCTGCACTTCTTCCTGGCGGAACTGGGCGCGTTCCACGTTGCTCCGGATACGCTCCGCCACGATACGGGCTTGCATAAGGTTCGTCTCCGGGCACAGGATGGCGAACTCCTCTCCGCCGTAGCGGGCCGCGATGTCCACCCCGCGGATGGAGCGGCGGATGATCTCGGCGGTGTGGCGCAACACGTAGTCGCCGAACAGGTGCCCGTGGGAATCGTTGAGACGTTTGAAGTGATCGAGGTCCAGCATGAGCAGCGAGAGCGGGTTGCGGTAGCGCTGCATGCGCTGGAACTCGTAGCCGATGCGCTTCTGGAAGTACAAGCGGTTGTACACGCCGGTGAGCCCGTCGGTCATGGAGAGCTCGGAGAGTTTCTCGTTCACCTGTTGCAGGCGCTGGTTGGCCGACAGCAGCTCGTCCTGCAAGGACTTCAGGCGCAGCATGGACTTCACGCGGGCCAGCAGCTCGAGATCGTTCAGGGGCTTTATCAGGTAATCGTCCGCCCCCAGCTCCAGGCCCTGGATCTTCTGCTGCACGTCGCCGCGGGCGGTCATCAGGATGACCGGCAAAAAGCCGAAGCTCTTGTTGCTGTTGGCCCGTACGATGCGGCAGATCTCCCGCCCGCCGAGGTCGGGCATCTCCACGTCGATGAGCAGAAGATCCGGTTTGTCGTCCCGCAGGCGGGCCAGGGCCTCCTGTCCGCTCTTGCCGGTGAGCACCTGGTAGCCGGCCCGCTCGAGCCACTCCGCGGTCGCTCGCAACACCACCGGATCGTCGTCCACCACCAGGATCTTGGCGTTCATGTTCTCCCCGTAGAACCCATGATGAGGCGAATCCTGACATGCTGTCAAACTCTCGACCACGAGCGGGCCTGGCATTGACTCCGTCCTGCGGTGAACCTACACTGCCCACAGAGGAGAACGCATTGGCCGCGACCCTGGAGATGCTGGTGAGCTTCGCCGCCGACGACGCCCGCCGCCGCGGCTTCCGCGTGGTGGGTATCTACCACCTGCTGTGGGCGGTCCGCCAGCACGAGCCGGAGATCTTCATGCGCTGGCTGGAGCGGGCGGGGGTTCCGCCGGAGCCCTTCGTCAAGTTGCTGGAGGCGCTGCTACGGCCTCGCCGGGCGGGGGGCGGCATGCCGCGGGACCGGCTGGACAACGAGCTTCTGGAGCAGGCGCTCTCCCTGGCCCGGCGCACCGCCGCAGAGCAAGGAGCGGTGGCCCAGGCGATCCACCTCGACGGCGTACTGGAGCGCCTGGCGGAAGATCCCATCCGCTCGTTGTGCCAGCGCTTCGATCTGCCGTGCCGCTCGCCGGAGAAGCCGTCCCAGGCTTGAGCGACCGTCAACGTACCCGCACGTAGGCCGAGCGCACCCGGTTGTCGCCGTCGTGGGCGTACTTCTGGCTCACCGGGAGACGGATGTTGCCCTTCCAGAAGCCCATCCACAAGGTGAACCCCTCGTAGGGATAGTTGGCGGGAACGCTCATCTCGTACTCGTCACGGATGAGGTCGCCGACCTTCCATTCGGAGGTGGGGTACAGGCCGCCCAGCGGCGCGTGGTCGCCGAACACCCGGTGCGCGCCGCCCTGGGGGCCGTCGCCGTGGATGAAGACCAGCCAGTCGTCGTTCACCGGCGCGGTGCAGCGGAAGAAGTACGAGATGCGGAACGACTCGCCGCGCCGCACCTCCTCCGGCTCGAGCTGGTAGCCGACCAGGCGGATCTTGCCCTCGAAGTCCACGTCCATGGGACGCGCCCCGGCGGGGAGTTCGGTGAGCAACGACTCCTTCACCCGGCGCTCGCCCTCGGGATCGCGCTCGGTGGACACCAGGCAGCTGAAGGGGTGTTGATCGTAGATCACGTACAGCGAGCGGTTCAGCCGGCGCTGGACGTGCGGCCGCAGATCGGCCAGCAGCGCCTTGCAGTCCCGCCCGTAGCCCGCGCCCAGGATGAGGAAGCTGCGCTCCGGCCGGCGCAGGAACTCGATGGCCTTGTCCACGTTGGGTTGATCGGCCTGGGACAGGTCGGCCGCCCGGTTGTCGAAGTAGAACGACACGCTGCGTTCCAGCCAGCCATTGTAGTGGGCGATGGGCGCCTTGCCGCCGGTCTCCTTCATGTAGGCTCGGTAGAGCGGCTCCTGGGTGAAGGTGCGGGTCACCCGCGGCAGGATCCAGGCGGTAAGAAACACGCAGATGCTCCCGGCCACGACCACCATGCCGGCGAAGGCCGCCCGCCCGATGCGCCGGCGGAAGAAGAGCCAGGCCAGCAAGAGCAGCCACAGCCCTCCCGCCACCGCGAAGAACGGGTAGGGGTTGAGTTGCGGCGGCAGCGGGTAGCCGTAGTAATAGTCGAACAGGTGCACGAACCACTGGTAGTCATTCAGCACATCGACCAGCAAGACCGCGCCGACGGGGAGCGACAGCATGGTGAGGAGGCGCATCCAGGCCCGGTCGTCCTCCTCCACCATCCGGGAGAGGAACACCCCGATCATCACCGAGAGAAACGGCACCGCCGGGAAGATGTAGTGGTGGAACTTGGTCTGGAACAGGCTGAAGGCGGCATACGGCACCGCCGCCGCCAAGAACACCCACAGGTTGCGCCGGCCGGCGCCCTCCAGGTCGGAGGCGTTCCAGCGCAGGAAGCGAATCACGGCCGCCGGCAACAGCGAGAACCAGGGGAACAGGGCGAAGCCGATCTGTTTGACGTACACGTCGAAGGTGCCCTCGGGCTTGCCGATGGTCCCGGCGGCGCGGTCGAAGTGGTGGTAGATCACCGCCTCGCGCACGAAGGGCCAGCCGTGCCGGGCGATCATGAAGATGTGCCAGGGCAACACGATCAGCATCAGCAGGCCGAAACCCATCCAGTTGATCCGATCCCTGGCGCCGAGTTGCCGCACCGCATCCAGGCCCAGCAGGTACACCAGCATGAACGAGACCACCACCAGAAGCAGCATGCCGGCGAAGCGGACGTCCCGCGTCGCCAGGTAGAAGTACACCGCCGCGCCGGCGAGGATGGTCCCGCAGGCCGACCATTGGCGCCAGCCGATGCGCCGGAAGAACCCGAGATCCATCCGGATCACGGACATGGCGAACACCACCCCGATGGGGATGAACAGCGCCAGCAACCACTTGGACAAGAACGCCAGCGCGGTGAGCAGGTAAAAGACCATCACGTGGGCGGGGCGGCCGTTCTCCGAGCGGGAGAGGATGTAGTAACCCAGGGCCGCGCTGCACATGCTGACGAAGGGCATGTCGAACATCACCTGGTGGGCCAGCAGCGCGTACATGGGCGTGGTGAGCAGCACCAGGGCGGCGAACAGGCCGGCGCGCCGGTCGAAGAGCCGCGACACCCAGCCGTAGGTGAGCAGGATGCCGGCCAGCGCCATCAGGAAGATGGGCAGCCTGCCGGCGAAGTGCACCCAGGGGTCGCCGGGGTCGGAGATGTTGAAGGCGGCGAAGGACGCCCGCAGCAACCACAAGGGCAGAATGGGCTTGGACCACCAGTTGTCCTGGCCGCGGTACCAGGGATCCATCCAGGTGTCGTGGTCCGCCATCTCCTTGGCCACCTGCGCGTAGTGGGGCTCCCACGGGTCCCAGAAGGCGTAACTGCCCAGGTTGGGCAGGTAGGCCCCGCAGGTGAGCGTCACGAGGAGCAGCAGCCGCAGCACGTCCGGATGAGAAAGCACAAGGCGTAGTCGAGAACCCATGTCGCATCGACTCCTGGCTCGGGTGAACGGACCGCGGCATTTCAGCAGAACCCCCCTGCCCTGTCAACGCGACCCGCTTGCGCCCGGCACGTTTCGGCGGCAGTATGCAATTGTCATGACGGTTGGGAAAGGAGCCCGCATGGCCAGCAAGCGCTGGATGTTTCTCATTGGCACCTTCTGGCTCTTTGGGTGCGGCCTGGACGTGGTCGAGTTCACCATCACCCAGACCGGCCAGGTGGGCATGGCCTCGCTGCAGTTCCCCGGGATGGAGCAGTTCGGCGGGACGCTGCTCCGTGCCCTGTCCGACCACAGCGTCGATCCCGACGACGTGGACTCCATGCGGGTCACCTCGGTGGTGCTCTCCATGACCGCGGACGGGGGCCTCACCCGGGATCTCACCTTCCTGCACGGGCTGATGTTCACGGTACAGGCCAACGGGATGGTCGCCACCCGCCTGGCCGGGCAGGATCAGTTCTCCGCCGGAACCCGCCGCGCCTCCATCCCGGTGACGCCCCAGCTCGAGCTGAAGCCGTACCTCGAGGCCGGCGGCATGGCCCTCGGCGCCAGCGCCAGCCTGGATCCGCTGCCCCCCGACCGGGTCGATCTCCAGCTGGACATCAAGCTGCGCGTGGACGTGAACGCTATCTGAGGTTCTTCAGATCACCGACCGCACCGGGTGCCCTCTCGCGGATCGCGCGATATTCCTCGACCCGCTGCCATGCTTTGTAGAATGGAGCGGACCCGGCCTTGGCCGCCAAGACGCCGTCAGAGGCGGCGGACCCACGGCTTTCGCGGTCAACGGGGGAACACGATCTCCAACGGGCTGTGATCCCCGTCGGTGATGGCCGTGCCCAGCGCGTGCACCTGCGGCAACACCTGGGACACGAAGTAGCGCGCCGAGGAGATGCGCCCGAGGTAGAAGCATGCCTCGGCGCTGCTCTCGGCCAGGCAGCGCCGGGCGGCCTCGTCCGCGGCGCCCTCGCGCTTGGCGATGGCGTCCAGCTTCTCCTCGGCCACGGCCGCGCCGTCCAGCAGGAAGAAGGCGGTGGCCACGTGCCCGAACATCTCCAGGTACGGGGTGGCGCGCGCCAGGGCCAGGGCGGTGTCCTTCTGCATGGTGCCGGCCAGGTGGAAGGTGACCCGGGTCAGCTCCTGCAGCGCCTCGTTCAGCTTGGCGCACAGCGGCCCCAGCACCGGGTGGCGGGCGTGGCGCTCGATGAATTGGGAGATCAGGGCGGCGAACTCGCGCGCGTAGGCGCCGCCGCTCCCCAGCACCTTGCGGCCCAAGAGATCCATGGCCTGGATGCCGTTGGTGCCCTCGTAGATGGAGGCGATCTTCTGATCGCGGCAGTACTGCTCCACCGGGTACTCCTGGCAGTAACCGTAGCCGCCGAACACCTGGATGGCCATCTCGTTGACGCGGAAGCCCTGGTCGGAGCCGTAGGCCTTGCAGATGGGGGTGAGCAGCTCCACCAGGTGCAGGTTCTGCTCCCGCTCCGTCTCGCTCTGGGAGTGCAGCGACAGGTCGATGGCCCGCGCCACGAACAGCATCATGGAGCGCATGCCATCGGTGAGCGCCTTCATGTGCAGCAGGGCGCGGCGGATGTCGGGATGCTCGATGATGGCGGTGCGCGGCGCGCTGGGATCCTTGCCCTTGCTCCAGTGCGAGCCCTGCGTGCGCTCCTTGGCGTAATCCAGCGCCGCCTGGTACCCGGCCGCGGCCAGCGCCAGCCCCTGCACGCCCACGCCCAGGCGGGCCTCGTTCATCATCTGGAACATGGCCTTCATGCCGCCGCCCTCCTGGCCGAGCAGCCAGCCGCGGCAGCGACCCTCGTCGCCGAAGTTTAGGGTGCAGGTGGGCGAGGCCTTGATGCCCATCTTGTGCTCGATGCCGGCGCAGCACACGTCGTTGCGCTCGCCCAGCGAGCCGTCCGGATTCACCAGGAACTTGGGCACCAGGAACAGGCTGATGCCCTTGGTCCCGGCCGGGGCGCCCTCGATGCGCGCCAGCACGGCGTGGATGATGTTGGGGGTGAGATCGTGCTCGCCCGAGGTGATGAAGATCTTCTGGCCGGTGATCAGGAAGTGATCCCCGTTGCGCTTGGCCACGGTCTTCAGGTTGCCGACGTCGCTGCCGGCGGAGGGCTCGGTGAGGCCCATGGTGCCGCCCCACACGCCGGTGTACATCTTCTCGCAGTAGATGCGCTTGAGCTCGTCGCTGCCGAAGGACTCGATCAGGTGGGCCGCGCCCTCGGTCAGGATGGAGGTCAAGAAGAAGGCCACGTTGCTCCCGGCGAACACCTCGGCGCAGGCCGAGCGCAGCAGGTTGGGCAGGCCCTGGCCGCCGTACTCGGGGCTGTGCACCATGCCGTTCCAGGCGCCGGCGGCGAACTGCTGGTACGCCTCGCGGAAGCCCTTCGGGGTGCGCACCGTGCCCTTGTCGAAGGTGCAACCCTCGCGATCCCCCGGGCCGTTGAGCGGCGCCAGCACCTCCACCGCCACCTTGATGGCCTCGGAGAGCACCATGTCGAACATCTCGCGGCCGAACTCGCCGTACGCCGGCAGGGCGCACAGCTCCTCGAGCTTGAGCTGCTCGTACAGCACGAACTGCAGATCGCGTTTGTTCACCGTGAAGTCCGTGGGCATGCACTCCTCCCTTATTTCGGTGCGGGCGGGGTCCGTCCCCGCGGGTTGTGGGCTATGTAGCCGATATGCGCGCGCCCGTCAAATGCCGCCCTCCGGCGCAGGTGTCGCCACGCAGCCGGCGCCGCCGGCCAGGGCACGCGCCTCGTTCCGCAAGCGCTCGGCGAGCTGCGGCGGCGACAGGATGCGCGCCTCCCCGGCGAAGGAGGCCGCGTAGGACAGCGCGAATTCATCGCTGATGTCGAAGAGGTGGAGGCGCAGGCCGCCGTCGGGCTCCGGCTGGCAGCCCTCCCCTCCCCACTTCTCGCGCACCCAGCGCGCCACCGCCGGAGAGAAAGACATCACCACCTCGCGCGAGCCGCGGGGAGGGAGGCGCAGGGCCGACTCCACGGTTCCCGGCACGTCGATCTCGCTCATGGGGTCGAAGATGCGATCGGTGAGCGTGGCCTGCTGGATGCGGGTCAGGCGAAACACCCGCACCGCCTCCCGGCGGGTGCAGAAGGCCACCAGGTACCAGTGGCCCCGGGAGAGATGCAGGCCCAGGGGCCGCACGCTACGCGCGATGACCTCGCCCCGGCCGGCGCTGAAGTGCCGGATGTCCACCTCGCGCCGCTCCTCCACCGCCTGGCGCAGCAGCGAGAGGTGCGGCGCGGCCTCGCCGCTCTCGAACACGAAGCGCTCGGCCAGATCCGCCACCAGCCGGCGCATCTCGGCAGGCAGGGCCGAAAGGATGCGCGAGATCGCCCCCTCCATGGCCACGGCCGCGTCCCCCATGGCCGGGGTGCAGAACATCCGGCCGGCGCACACCAGGGCCAGGGCCTCGAAGAGGGTGAAGTTCACCGGGCGATCGAAGGACTGGTGCAGGTGCACGTACACCCGTCCCGCCTCCTCGTAGATCTCGAGGAGGTCGTCCGGCGCGAACGGGGGCTGGCCGATCATGAGCAGAAAGTCGATCTCCTGCCGCAGCTCGGCCTCCGGCATCCCGAGCCGCCGCGACAACTCGGCCAGGGAGGCCCCCCGGTTGCGCACCACATAGGGGACGAGGAACAGCAGGATACGCAGGCGCTGGTTGAGATCTCTCATGCGTGTTCCTCGCCGATTCTTCGCCAGGCGGCCTGAACCCGCTCGCACAACTCCGGGGGGGACAGCGGGGTGGCGCGCCCCCGGTACCACAGCACCGTCGGCACCAGGCCATCGAGCGAGGTGACCTCGAGTTCCAGGATGCGGGATTCGCCGTCCTGCTCGA
The DNA here is from genome assembly GCA_964561025.1 of uncultured Myxococcales bacterium. GTDB lineage: Bacteria > Myxococcota > B64-G9 > B64-G9 > B64-G9 > JAAZNF01. Next base: position 23,337 of record CAZLNM010000046.1, on the reverse strand, counting down.
CCTGGCAGGCGCGCGGGCCGAACTCGGCCACCGCGGCCTCCGCCACCGGGGGGTCGAAGCGGATGCGCGCGCGCACCGGCGGATGAGACCGGATCTCCCAGGGCTCGCGGGCCACGCGCTCGGAGAGCTTCAAGCCCTCCGGGAACTCGAAATCCGGCGTCTTGGGCTTGAGCGGGTTCACCGAGAGCCCCCGGATGCGCTCCAACAGAAACACCCGGATGTCGCGCCGGGTGTGGCAGTACGCCACCAGGTGCCACGCCCCCCGGCGCAGCACCAACCCGTAGGGGTCCACCCGGCGCTGGCTGACCTCGTCGCGCCAGAAGCCATGGTAGGACAGGGTCACCGACTTGCGAGCCACGATCGCCCGCCGCAACGCGTCGAGGTGCTCCTGCAAGCGCGGATTGCCCTCCTGGGGAACGCGCCCCAGCGAGCGCGGCAGGGCGAAGCCGCGGCCGGCGTCCTCCCCATCCCCGGCCGCCCAGGCGATCTTGTTGAGCGCCAGCAACAGGTCGTCGTGGAAGGGCGACGCCTCGAGGTGGAGCGCCGCCACGCCGGCCAGGAAGAACATGGCCAGTTCCTCGGGCGCAAGCCTCAGCGCGGGCAGCGCATAGCGCTCGCGCCGGATGAGGTAGCCCTCGTCCGAGAGCTCGTCCCCGGCCTGATACTCCAGGGGGATGCCCAGCTCGGTGAGGTCGGCCTTGTCGCGCTCGAACTTGCGCAGGGCGGCTTCCTCCGAGCAGTCGCCGTAGTCCTCGGGGAAGGCCTCCCGGATCTCCGAAAAGGGCACCGGGCGCCGTGTATTGAGCAGAAGCGCCAGCAGGTCCAGCAGCCGCTCAGCCCGCTTCATCCGTCAAGTCTCCGCTGGCCCCCGCCCAGCGCCCCCGGATGCGTCCGGCGCGGTCCACGTGGAGGCCCTCGGGCAGGACCTCCTCGACCCGTTTGCGGAAGCCCTTCACGTCCCAGTCGAGCTTTTGCAGCGCGTCGGCCACCGCGGCCCGGATGCGCAGGGGCGTCTCGTCGTCGGTGAGCAGGTCGAGCATCGGCTCGCGGGCGCGCTCGTCGGCGCGCCGCACCAGCGCGTTCAGCGCCTCCACCTGCACCTCGTCCCGGTGATCCCGCAAAAAGGAGATCAGGGTGGGCACCACCCGCGGGTCGTCGTACTCGGCGAGCTGGGAGACCAGCAGCACCTTGCGCTCGGGATCGGTGGTGTAGCTGGTGCCCAACTTTTCGAGCGTGCCGATGATGACCGACACCGCCTGCTCGGGCGGCGCCACCGCGGCCAGCAGGCGCAGCGGCCAGGTGGCCGGCACGCGCGTGGCGTCGCGCCGGTTGAGGTACTCCTCGATGGCCGGCACCGCCTCGGCGCCGAAATTCTGGATGATGCCGAAGACCTCTTGCTTCTCCTCCTCGTCGCGGATGGTGTGATCGATGTTGACCATGAACCGCTCCAGCAGGCCGCGGCACCCCTCCAGCCCGCCCAGGGCGCGGAAGAACTCCACCGCCCGCTTGCGGTCCTCTCCGAAACCGAAGCGGTTCTTGATGTGCTTGCGGTGACGCTGAACGGCGCGCTGGTGCCGCCGCGCCTGCCAGCGCTGCCAGAAGCCGGCCAGGCTCATGTCCCGACCCTCCAGGAGAGCTCGGCCGTGCCGAAGGCCGACGACAGGCGGATCACCAGCGAGCCACCCGATTCGGACAGGATGGGGTTGCCGTTCGCCTGCTGCGGCGGGAACGTCACCAGGTACGACCGGCCGTAGCCGTTGAGGTACGGAAAGAAGGCCTGCAGGTTGGGACCGCGGCCCTTGAAGCGGTGGATGGAGGCCGGCGGCGTTCCGAGCTGATCGGCGCCGCCCCACAGGGCCATGCGCCACACCGAGCCGCGCTCGTCGAGGTTGTTCCAGGAGTAGTCCGAGGTGTCCATGAAGACGAAGAACTCGAGGCCCCGGCCCTCGGAGGTGGCCAGGCGCTCGAGGTCGCTGTCCACCTTGCCGGGATCGATACCGAACACCGCCAGGTACTGCACCCCGAAGGCCTGCCGGAACTTCGGCGAGAGATACGTCGCGTGTACGAACATCACCCGGTCCAGGCCGTGGTACACCCGGCTCGAGGAGGTCCAGCGCAACAGCTCCTCCTCGTAGCCGCGGCTGAGGTTCTGCAGTCCCCGGATGTCCGGCGGTGGCGAGCAGGCCACGCCGACCAGCGCCACCACCGATATCACCACCAGCCCAGCGCGGGTTCGTGTCGCTTTCCTTCTACCATCCATCATGCGGCGGATCATGCCCCGCGCCTCGTCCGGGGTCAAGCGATCCGGCGCCCGGCCCAACCCCTGAGATCCCATCCTTTGGCATGGGAGCACCTGCCCCATGGACCCCCATGGGCATCAAGAAAAAAGGTCCAGTGCGGCCCGTCCTGAGCGACCTCAGGCCGGGGGATCTCCCGCCACGAAATCGGCGCGGGAGAAGAGCGCCTCCAACGGACGGCCGGTCGCCTGGATGGCCGCGGCGCCGCCCTCGCAGCGATCCACCAGGGCCAGCACACCCAGGACCTTCAGGCCGGCCTCCTCGGCGCGCTGGATCGAGCGCAGGGTCGAAGCCCCGGTGGTCACCACGTCCTCCAGCAACACCACCGGGTCACCCGGCGCGAGGTTCCCCATCCCTTCGATCCAGGCCGCGGTGCCGTGGGCCTTGGGCTCCTTGCGGATGATGAAGGCGTGCAGCGGCGTTCCCTGTTGGGCGCTGAGCACCGCCACGGCGCTCACCAGGGGATCGGCGCCCAGGGTGGGCCCGCCGACCGCCCGGGCCGCGGGGAAACGCGCCCGGATGCGCTCCAGAAACAGCACGCCGCACAGGCGGGCGCCCTCGGCGTGGAGCGAGGTCTGCTTGCAATCGATGTAGAAGTCGGAGACTTTGCCCGAGCTGAGCACCACCCGGCCGGCGCGGAACGAACGCTCCCGCAGCAATCCGAGCAGGCGTTCTCGCTCTTGGCTGGACGCCGGGGACATGGATCAGCGGCGCTTGCGAACGACGATCTTCTTCTTCGAGGCGCCTTCCTCGTCGACGAGCTCTTTCTTCTCGATGCGGGGTTCGGGCTTGGGCTCGGCGCGTACCGGCGCCGGGCGCGCGGGGATCGGCGCCGGCCGGGCCGCGGGAGCGCTCGTCTTGCGGACGGGCTCGAAGCGGGCCGGCTTGGCCACCACGGCGCGCGCGGGAGACTCGCGCGTGGAGGCCACGTCTCCCATGTCGACCTGTCCCTTGAAGCGGGCGCCCTCGGTGATGATGACCCGCGGCGCGCGAATGTCGCCGATCATGCGCCCGGTCTCGGCGAGCTCCACCGATTCGGTGGCGTTGACGTTGCCCACCATGATGCCGCTGATGACGGCGTTGCACACCGAAACCTCGGCCTTGACCACGCCGGTGGGCTCCACGATCAGGGTCTTGCTCAAATGGACCGAGCCCTCGATCCGTCCCTGCACGGTGAGGTCCTCATCGCCCTGGAGGTTGCCCTTGATGAGGATGGTCTGGCCGACGATCGTATTGGTATCCGCCATGGCAGGCTCCTTTGTGTTCCGGCCGGACCGCTAGCGGTCCATGTCCACGTTGCCCTTGAACTTGGCCCCGTCGGCGATCAGGATGCGCGGCGCCTTGATGTTGCCCACCACCCGGCCGTCGGACTTGATCTCCACCTTGGAGGAGGCCTGGATGTCGCCCGTCACCGCCCCGGAGATCTCCACGTTCTGGGTCTGGATGTCGGCCTCCACCGTGCCGGAGCTCTCCACCAGCAGGCTCTCCTTGAGCATGATCTTTCCCTTGACCGTGCCCTGCACCACCAGATCCTCGTCACCGCTGATTTCTCCGTCGATCACAATGGACTTACCGATGACGTTGGCCATAGGATTCTCCTCTCAGGTTTTGCTCTCTCACAGGATCCCGTCGGGCAGTTCCACGTCCATGTCCACCTTGCCCTTGAAACGCGCCCCGTCCTCGATCACCACCACCGGGGCCTTGATGTCCGAGGTGACCCGGGCGTTGGCCTGGATGGCCACCCGGTCGCTGGCCTCGATGTTGCCGCTCATCTCGCCCCGGATGGTCAGCCGCTCCGACTTGATGTCGGCGCGCACCACGCCGGTCTCCTCGATGGTCAGGTGGTTCTTCAAGGAGATCTCTCCCTCCACCGTTCCCTCGATGATGAGGTCCCCTTCCCCGCTCAGGTTGCCGCGAATCGCGATGCCCTTTCCGATCACACCCGGTGGTTCGTTGGCCATGACAAGCCTCCTTGATCGCTTTCGCCGGGCGAGGCCAGTCCCCGCGGCGGCGGATTCTCTCGCAAGATTCCTTCCGGCTCCGGCGGACCATAACAGCAGCGGCCGCGCCTTGTCAACCGTTGCCTCCCGCCGGATCCTGGGCCGGCGCGCCCGGTTCTCCCGGGCGCAGGACCAGGCCCGCGATCAGCCCGACCCCGAGGTACAGAAGCGCCAGACCCATCAGGTACTCGGGAAAACGCCGCAGGATGCCGCAGGCGTAGGCACCCAGGATGTTCAGAGCCTGGAACCAGTTGAACCAGCGCTGCTTGCGCGGCACGAGCTTCGGGATGGGCAGCCGCGACACCATGCCCAGGCCCAGCAGCACAAGCAGCGCCGGGAGCCAGGGCAACAGCGCCGCGGGCAACCCGTAGCGGATGCACAACAGGATCCCGCTGCTGACCAGCGCGCCGCACAGGGTGGTGGGGACACCCGTGAACCAGCGGGCCGGCGCCCCGCCCGCCATCAAATTGAAGCGCACCAGGCGCAGCGCCGTGAACAGGGCGTACAACACGCACCCCACCACCGCGGTCACGAAGGCGCCCCCCTGCTCGGGGAGACCCATGGACCGCAGGTACTGGAACAGGAGCACCGCCGGCGCCAGCCCGAAGGCGGTAAAATCCGAGAACGAGTCGAACTCGGCGCCGAAGCGGGAGGTGCCCTTCACCAACCGGGCCAGCGTGCCGTCCAGCTTGTCGAGGAGCACCGCCCACAGGATCATCCAGGCGGCCCATTCGAGGTGCGAGAGCACCGAGGCCAGCACCGAGGCCAACCCCAGACCGAGGCTCAGCCCGGTCGCGAGGTTGGGGAGCAGGAAGCGCCAGTTCATTTCTGTCCCGCGTGCTCCCGCAGCCAGGCGGAAAGATCACCCACCACGCGCTGCCTCTCCACCTCGTTGTAGATCTCGTGGAACAGGCCGTCGTAGACCCGCAGCGTCTTGTCGGCGCTGCCGCAACGCTCGAAGAAGGCGCGCGTCTCGGCCAGGTCCGACAGGTGATCGTCGCCGGCGGCCTGGATCAGCAGGGGCAGGGACAGGCGACCGGCGTCGGCCAGGGTCTGCTTCTGGGCGGCCACGGTCTCGGTGAACCAACGGGCGGAGCACACCCGGCTGACCAGCGGGTCCGCCGCGTAGCGCTCCACCACCTCCCGATCGTGGCTGAGCCAGGCCGGATCCAGCCCGGTGGACATGCTGAGGGTGGGGATCCACCGCGAGACCCAGTTGCCCACGGCGCGCTTGACCGCCGGGACCTTCATGGCCAGGCCCAGAAACGGCGAGCTCAGCACCAACGCCGCCAGGCCCTCGCCTTCCGATTCCGCCAGGCGGGCGGCGATCAACCCGCCCAGGCTATGGCCGAGCAGCACCGGCCGGGGAAAGCCCAGACCGCGGCACTGGTCCAGGAAGGAGCGGGTGTCGTTGAGGTATTCCTCGAAGCTGTCGATGTGCGCCCGCCGGCCGCCGCTCTGGCCGTGGCCGCGGTAGTCGAAGGCCGCCACGGAGAAATCCGCCTCGTTCAGGCGGCGCGCCAGCTCCAGGTACCGCCCCGAGTGCTCGGCGAAACCGTGGACGATGGCCACCAGGCCCCGCGGCGAGGCCGCGTCGAAGCGGCGAAAGAACAGGCGCACGCCATCGCGGGCGTCGAAGAAGGATTCGGTCTTGGGTTCGGGCACGAGAGTCCCTCCGGTCAGGATCCGGGCGGATTGAAGCACCTTTGCCGGACCGCGTCAACGCAACCCGGCCTCAGCGGCGTTTCTTGGGCGGGCGAGGCGGCTTGCGCGGGGGTTTGCGGAAGCGGGCCGCCAGGGTGGATTCCCGCTCCTCCTCGATCACCATCTGTCGCCGCAGCACGCCCCCGTTGGCGCGCCGCACCTCGACCTCGTGGCTTCCCACCGGCAGGGCGATGCGGCTCAGTGGGACCGCGCCCAGGTCCTCGCCGTTGACCCACACGTGCGCCGGCTCGTCGGAGGTCACCGAGAGGAAGCCCACGGGGTCCGGTCGCAACCACAAGCGCCAGGCCCCCCATCCGGCAAAGACCAGCACCGCGAAAGCCAGCAGTGCCAGCACCACCAGGACGGGCCGTCCCGGCCGCCGGGTCGGACCCCGCTCGTCCAGCGTGGGACGCGCCTTCACCTGCGCCTCCGGCAGGGAGGTCTCGCCGGTCCCGGGGGCCACCAGGTCCAGCACCTCGTCGACGTGGATCTCCTGGGTGCGGTCACCCCCGCCCTCGCCCGGCGGCAGGAAGGCCGCCAGGTTGGCCTCGGTGGCCGGGGCGGAGCGCGCCTCCCGGATCCGCCGGGCGCGCTCGCCCAGGCGACGCTTGAGCTCGCCGGCCGAGAAGCGCCGCCAGAAGGGTTGCAGGGCGCGCGCCAGGGCCTCGCCATCCTGGAACCTCTGCGCCGGCTCCTTGGCCAGGGCCTGCGCCACCACGCCGTCGAGCGCGCGGGGCAGTCCCTTGACCTTCCGGCTGGGGGGCTCGGGCTCCTCGTACAGCAGGCGGTCCCACACGTCCTGCGCCAGGACCGCTGCGAACGGGCTCACCGTCGTCAGCATCTCGTACAGCACCACCCCCAGCGAGAACAGGTCGGCGCGGCCGTCGATCTCCTTGCCCTGCACGTACTCCGGCGCCATGTACTCGTACTTGCCCTTGAGGATCCCCGGCTGGGTGTGGCTCACCGCCTCCAGGGCCCGGGCGATGCCGAAGTCGGTGATCTTCACCTCGCCTTGCACCCCGATCAGGATGTTGCCGGGCGAGATGTCGCGGTGGACCACCGTCCCGCCGCCGTGGCCCCCGCGGTGGGCGCAGTCCAGGCCCCGCGCCACCTCCGACACCACGAAGGCGGTCTCCTCCAGGCTGAACACCGGCGTCCCCGGCGCCCCCTGGTGCAGGATGTCCTCCAGGTCGGCGCCCTCGAGGAGCTCCATCACGATGTAGTAATAGGAACCGGTGTTGATCAGATCGAAGGTGCGGACGATGTTGGGGTGCTGCATGCGCGCCGCCAGGCGGGCCTCGTTGACGAACATGCGCACGAACTCGCGGTCCGCCGAAAGGCGCGGGAACAAGCGCTTGATGGCGACGGGACGCACCCGGCCGTCGGGCAGGGTCTCCTCGGCGCGGAAGATCTCGGCCATGCCGCCCTTGCCGATCGCCTCCACCAGGGTGAAGGGCCCGATGCGTTGCAGCGCTGGCCGTTCCTTGCTTGACGACATGACCTCGGATTCATCCCTGGGCGCGGCGCCCCGAGCGACCGCCAGCCGGCCTTCACACGTCCACGCTGACGACGGGTCGGTCCAGGAGTTTCTTCCAGCTTCGGCCCGGTGGGGCGGCCACGTAGGAGAAATGATCCAGCGACAAGAATTCGCCGGGCGAGCCGGTCAGCTCCTCGGCGCGCAGCAGTTCCATGAGCCGGCCGCCCGGTAGCGAATCGACCCGCAGCATGGCGCTGGCGGCGGGCAGGCGATCCACCCGGCAGAACTCCCGGCCCGCCTGGTGCAGCTCGATCCGCCCCTCGCCCGTGGCCTGGTAAAAGCTAGCCTTCCCCAGCGCCGGCTCCTTGGCGAAGCGCGCCGCCAGCGAGTAGTCGAGCAGGTAGCTGGGCCCGTAGTAGTGGCCCGGCCGGAGGCAGGTCACCAGGTCCACCCCGCTCTCGCGGATCACCGGCAGGAGCTGCTCCGCTTCCACCTCGGTGGGCAAGCCCAGCACCAAAATCTCGGGGAAGCGCAGGCGCAGCACCTCCAGGTCGGCCGCGTTCACCGGCGGCTCGCCCAGGATCCAGATGGCCTCCGGGAGCCGCAGCTGCCGGTCCAGGGTGCTGCCGAACCACTTGAGATCGCGGCGCTCGCGGATGGGCACCAGACAACCCAGGCCCTGGATGCCGGTCTCCGGGGCAGGTAGGTTCAAGGTCGAGCAAATCGTCGCCAGCCGATCGGCGCAGGTGTTCGACTGCAGCACGGCGCGAAGGCCCAGCAGGGACTGGCGCGCCCAGACCTCGTCGTCGGCGGTGAGGCGGGCCAGGTGCTCGTGGGTATCCTGCGCGCTTCGCGCCAGGCACACCGCGTCCTTGCCCAACACCCGCTCGATCCCCAGCGCCGCCGAGCTCACCACCGGCGCGCCGCAAGCGAGCGCCTCCATCACCCGGCGCGAGAACATGGTGGGCGAATCGACGACCGAGTTGGCGTTCAACACCACCCGGTAGCGCCGGTAGGCCTGGATCGTCTCGGCGTACGACAGCCGGCCACGGATGCAGGACTGGTACCGGCGCGGAAAGCGATACCGAAGCGCGCGCAACCCGCGTTCGCCGTGGTGCGGGTCGAAGATGTCGAGCCCGAAAGGAATCGCCGGGGCCAGCAGGCTCTCCAGCTGGGCTCGCCGCCAGGGCCGGTCGGCCCAGTAGCTGCCGGCGAAGCACACCCGGTTCTCCCGGGGGGCATCCAGGACCGGGTGGTGCAAGCGGGGCTGGGCGGCGAAGGGAAGCACGTGGACGTTCTCGTGCCGCAGCCTCCGGTGATACTCGGGGATGCAGTTGGCGTCGGTGGTGAAGACATGATCGAACAGCTGGGCCACCGGCAGGAACCGCCGCAGGTGCAGCGGGTCGTCTTTGTTCCAGAAGACCGTGGGGATGCCGCGGCGCCGGCAGAAGCGCAGCAGCTCTTCCAGGCGGCCGTCGAGCAGCCGGGCCAACGGATCGTCCACCAGGCCCCGCCAGCGGCCCCCGTTGCCGCGCCAGGTGGACTCCACCAGCAAGAAGTGCGGGTCCGTGCGGGACAGCACCTCGCGGAAGTCATCGGGCCCGAAGTCGATGAGCTCGCACTCCAGCGCGAAGGTGGCCTGGGAGAACTCGTCCAGGATGCCCGCCACCCGCAACGCTCCTTCTTCGCCGGAGGTGCCGAGGCAGCGATCCGGCAGCGGCGCGGTGTGCAGGATCTCGCGCACCCGGCGCAGGGCCTGGGCCGGCCCCGCCAGCACCTTCTCCAACTGGATCTCGAGATCCTCGCGAGCCTGCCGCGCGCTGAACAGCAGCCTCTCCCACACACCCTGCCCCTCGTCTTCCAGCGTTCGGTTGTGGCGCGTCTGGGACATCCGGACCGCTCCCCGCGGATTGCATACCACCCCCGGCGCGCGGACGTCAACGGAATAATCGGCCTTCAAGCGAAGAGGACGCGGGCGGCCTGCGTGATCCAGGCCAAGGCGATGGCCAGCACACGTGGCCAGTTCCCTCCCCGCTCCAGCGCTCCGCGTTGCCCCCAGGCGGCGGCCAGCGCCGCGGCGAGCGCGAGCAGCAGGCCGACGTCTCCGGCAGGGATGGGAAGGGTCGAGCGGAGGTGGAGCAGCCCGAGGGCGGCGAGGACCGACAGCGACGCAGCGACGAGCAGTACGATCGCGGCCCGGCCCGTATCCGCGAGCGGCGCTTTGAGATCCGCCCGGCGGTGTTCGTACACGCTCCAGGCCGAGAGGACCAGGCTCAACCCGACCATGGCGCTCCACTGCGGCCGGCCCCAGGATTCGAGATTTCCCGCGGCGTCCGCGAACAAGAGCAGCAGCGAGAGCGGCAGCAGGAGCCGCGCACGCTCGCCCAGAACCGGGGGATTCACCAGACGCGCCAGGACGAAGACCAGCAACGCTCCGCCGGAAACGCATAGCGTGAGCGGGGCCGGCACCGGGTTCGAGAGCGCCGCGGCGGCGGCCAGGGCCCACCAGGCCAGCAGCGACGATGTTCGCGCCCGGCTCACCGCTCCTCCTCTCCCCCTCGGCCCATGGCGAGGGATGCCCCCATGGTGAACCACAGCACAAAAGAGATCTCCCCGTGGTAGAAGTTGTCGTGGAACAGGCTGGTTGCGAGCAGCGCCCCCACCGCGTAGCACGAGCCGCGTACGAACCCCCGCCGCCAATGATCGTCCGGTCTCAAGCGAGCGTAGGCGCACCCCGTCTCCCGGAAGAAGATCACGAACAACAGACAGAAGGCGAACGCCCCCAGCACGCCGCACTCGGCCAGCATGGTCAAGAGATCGTTGTGGGCCCAGGCGATGACGCCGCCAAAGCGCCGCTCCCCCATCCGGGCGATGCGTTCTTCGATGACCGGGGTGGCCTCGCGCTGGAAGTTTCCATAGCCCACGCCAAGCAGGGGCCGGCGGGCGGCGAGATCGAGCGCCGTGTGCCACAGGGCCAGCCGGCCCCAGTCCCGGTTGCGCTCGAACGACTGCCGGGCCCGGTCCCACAGGCCCGGGACCGCCGCAAAGAGCGCGAGGCCGCCAAGCAGCGGCAGGAGCCACAGGAGCAGGCGCCAGCGCCGCCCCTTCCACCAGCGCAAAAGCAAAAACAGCGCCGCGCCCGCCGCGGCCAGCGGCGCCGCCCGGGTGAAACTGGCCAGCATGGCGCCCCAGGCCAGCGCCGCGCCCGCCCACAACGCAAAGCGCAGGGCGGGCCGCCGCGCCTCGAGGCCGATGGCCAGTTGCCAGCAGAAGGGAAACAGCAGCACCAGCGCGAAGGTCACCCGGCTGTCGAACCAGCCGGTGGCCGCGAAGTGCCCGGGCGCCCCCGGTGCCGGCGGTGGCAGGAGCCCGGCGTGAGGGTGGAGCCAGGCCCCGCCGGGGAACACGCCGGTCAGCGCCTGGAACAGGCCGAGGGCCGCGGCGGTGGCGGAGCACACCAGCAGGGCCTGCACCGCGCGCCGGCCGGCTCGCGCGGTGTCCAGGCCGAAGAAGGCCACCCATCCCGCCAGCCACACCCAGAAGGAGCTCGCGCTCTTGAGCGAATGGGCGCCGCCGGGGGCGAGCAGCAGCGAGAGCAGGGCCGCGGCGAGCAACAGGAGGCCGGGCCGGTCGAGGGGGTTTCTCGGAAGGGGCGGCTCGAAACACCAGGACAGCAGGAGCACCACGCCACCGACGATCACCGCGCCCTGCATTCCGAAGCGGGAGGTGGGCAGGGAAACCGCCAGCGCCAGCGCGCAGGCGCGCCGCCATCCGGCCAGGGAGCGCAGACCGCCCGCCGCGCCGTTCATTGACGCAACCCCGGTTTCATGCCCCACAGCAGCCAGGACCAGTGGGCCCCGGCCGCGAGCAGCACGATGGCCAGCGGCAACCAGGCCCCGAGCCCCGGCGCGAGCCGCCCGCCCGCCACCGCCGAGCGACACAGGGCGAGCAGCAGGTAGCCCGCCAGCACGAGAGCGGCGGACTCGGTCAGCGCTTGCGAGACGGTTCGCCGGCGCCAGGGTACGACCAGGGCCGGGAACCAGAGCCAGAGCAACGCCATGCCGAGGAGCGGGTAGGCCCAGCGCTGGTGCCAGGCCAGGCGGTACTCCGTGGAGGAAAGGCCGCGCCGTTCCATGGCCTCGATATCGGCGCCGAGCCGCGGCAGGGTCTTCTGCGCCGGGCGGCCGGCCAGATCGCGAAACGTCTCCGCCGTCTCGGGAAAGTCGAAGGTTCGCTGCGCCGGTCGCTCCATCGCCAAGATCTCGCCGTCGCCGAAACGCCGCTCCTCCACACCAAGCGCGTGCCATCCACCGCCGTCCAGACGTTCGAGGCGCTCGGCGTCGATGCGGCGCCGCGGCGAGAAGCGCTTGGAAAGCTCCCACACCGTGACCCGGGAGAGCCGCGTCCCCTCGGAGCCGGTCTCGGCCGCGAAAAACAGCCGTCCCTCTTGCCCGGCGAACCACTGGTGGCGCCGGAAGAAGTCCCAGGAGGCGTCGATGCGACCGAACCGGCTCATCATCAGAGGCTCCAGGCGGTCCAGCGCCGGGGGAACGACCAGCTCCTGCCAGACGAACATCACGGCGGCGCACAGCAGGGCCACCGCCAGCACCGGCCGCGCCATCCTTCCGGGGCCGACGCCCGCGGCGGCCAGGGCCCGCAGCTCCTGGTGCTGGTTGAGCAGCGCGAACGCCAGGCAGGCAGAGGCGAGCAGGGCCACCGGGAACAACAGGTGGAGCCAGGAGGGCAGCCGGTACAGGATGAGCAGGGCGATGTCGGCGAGCTCGCCCCGGCCACCCACCAGGTAGCGGGCTTGCTCGAAGAAGTCCACCAGCACGGCCAAGACCGCCAGCACCAGCACGCAAATCCCGAGCAGCCGAAGCTGCAAAACTGCGATCAGGCGCGCCGTCATGATCGGCTCCGCTCCACCCGCCACAGGCGTATCCCGATCAGGACGGCCAGGAGCGCATCCGGCAACCAGGCCGCCGCCAGCGGAGGCAGACGCCCTCCGTGGGCCAGGGCGTCTCCTGTTCGCAGCAGCAGGTAGTACCCCGCCACCGAGAGGAGCGCGGCCACCAAGGTCCGGCGCCATCCCTGGAGCTTTCCCCCCGCCGCCAGCACCGTTCCCCAGATGGAAAAGAGGAGCGCGGCCAGAGGGATGGCGAAGCGCCGGTGCCAGGCCACGGCCAGCACACGGCGTTCGCGCTCCGGCCGCGCGGGGTCTTGGGAGCGCAGGGCGAGCTCGCGCGAGGATAGCCTTTCTCCCTCCGCCACGAAGCGGGCCTTCACCGACACCAGCCAGTCGAGGTCGATGTCGATCTGGCCGCGGGCGAAGCCGACCTGGGTGTACTCGCCTTCGGGGCCACGCTGGTGGACCTCCCCCCGGAAGAGCAGCAGCCGCAGGGCGTTGCGATCGGCTCGCGCGCTCACTTGCGCCTGCTCGGAGAACACCGTGCGGCAGGCCCGCCGGTCGCGGCAATCGTTCATCAAGAAACCCTCAAAGGCGTCCGCCGCGGTCCCCGCCCGCGCGGGGTACAGCACCACCCCGGGGATCTGCTCGAAGAACCGCCCCGGGACCAACGACGCCACCACTTGGCGGCGCGCCAGATCGGAAAACGCCCGCGCCAATTCACCCGCGCAATAGGGCGCCAGCAGGCTCCCCAGCAACCAGGAGACCACGGCCGCCGCCATGCCCAGCGTCACCGGGGCCGGCAACAGGCGGCGTGGCGGCACCCCCCCGGCACAGAACGCGGTGAGCTCGCCGCCGGCCCCCAACCCGCCGAACCCCAGCAGTACGCCGGTGAGGATCGAGATGGGCACCGTGAGCGCGGCCAACTGCGGCAAGAACAGCCCGCCGAGACGCACCATCTCCCCGAAGCTCACGTCGCGGCCGAAGGCCAGCTCGGAGACCTTGAGCCACTGGACCATCAGAAAGATGAGGTTGAGCCCGACACAGGTCCCCAGCGCCGGCGGAAGACAGTGGCGCAGGATATAGCGAAAGAGGAGCATCTCAGCCGCGAACGGCTGCGTCCTGCCGTTCGAGCCGCTCGGCCATGTCGCGGCGGAAGGCCTCGAGGCGGCCCCGCAGGGCATGATCCGACAGGGCCAGGATGGCGGCGGCGAACAGCCCGGCGTTGGCGGCGCCGTGGGTCCCGATGGCCATCCCCGCCACCGGCACCCCGCGAGGCATCTGCACCGTGGACAGCAGAGCGTCCAGGCCCTTCAAGGGCCCGGCCTCCAGCGGTACGCCGATCACCGGGAGCAGGGTCTGCGAGGCCACCACCCCGGCCAGGTGGGCCGCCAGCCCGGCCCCGGCCACGATCACCCCGAAGCCACGGCCCTCCGCCCCCGCCGCCAGCTCGGCCACCTTGCCCGGCGTGCGGTGGGCCGAGGCCACCCGAAGCTCGCACTCGACGCCCAGGTCCGAGAGCACCTTGCGGCACTCCTCCATCACCGGCCGGTCGTTTTCGGATCCCATCAGGACCAGGACCTTCTTCTTTTCCATCTTTACCTCCGTAAAGCCCGATGGGCGATGTCGCGCCGACAGGTCTTGCCGGGGAACTCGATGGCCGCGACCGCCCGGTAGGCCGCCGCGACCGCCGCGGGGATGTCGTCTCCCAAGGCCGTGATCCCCAACACCCGCCCGCCGGCGGTGAGCCACTGGCCCCGCTCCCGCCGTGTTCCGGCGTGAAAGACGAAGGTGTCCGGCATCGCCTGCGCGCTCTCGAGCCCCGTGATCGGGAGGCCCTTTTCATACGATCCGGGGTAGCCGCGGGAGGCGAGCACCACGCACACCGCCGCGCGCGGGCTGCAGACGAGATGCGCCTCGGCGAGGGTTTTCGTGGCGGCCGCATACACCAGCGGGAGCAGGTCGCTCTCCAGCCGGGGCAGGAGCGCCTGGGTCTCCGGATCGCCCAACCGCACGTTGAACTCCAACACCCGCGGCGCTCCCCGCGCGATCATCAGGCCCGCGTACAGGAAGCCCCGGTATTCGATGCCCCGGCGGCGCAGCGTCGCGAGCAACGGCGCGAATACCTGTTGCCGCACGCGCTGGGCCAGCGCCTCGTCCGCCACCGGCGCCGGCGAGTAGGCGCCCATCCCCCCCGTGTTGGGGCCCTGGTCGCCGTCCAGCGCCCGCTTGTGATCCTGGGAGAAGGGCAGCATCAAGATCTGGCTGCCGTCGGTCAGGGCGATGCAGGAGGCCTCCTCGCCCTCGAGGTACTCCTCGATGACCACCCGCGCGCCCGCGGCTCCGAAGGCCCGCTCTTCCATCAGGCGATTAACCGCGGCCACGGCCTCGGGGACGCCATCGCAGGGGAAGACGCCCTTGCCCGCGGCCAGGCCGTCGGCCTTGACCACCCAGCGGCCGGGGTGCGCCTGCAGGAACGCACGGGCCGCGGGAGCATCCGCAAAGCTTTCGAAGGCGGCGGTCGGGATGCCGGATTCGCGCATGATCTCCTTGGCGAACGCCTTGCTGCCTTCGAGCTGGGCGCCCGCGCGCGTGGGCCCCAGCACGGCCACCCCCGCGTCCTGCAAGCGATCGGCCAGCCCCGCCACCAGCGGCGCCTCGGGCCCCGCCACCACCAGATCGGGCCGCCGCTCCCGCACCAGGCGCAGCGCGCCCTCCAGGTCCTCCGCGGAGCCCTCCAGGCAGGTGCACTTCTCGAGGGCGGCAATCCCCGGGTTTCCCGGCAGGCACAGCAACTCCTCACAGTGCGGGCTTTTTGCAAAACACCAGGCCAGCGCGTGTTCGCGGCCGCCGCTTCCGAGGAGCATGACTCGCACCGCGCACCTCCCCGCTCAGTACCCCATGCGGAACAGCAACCAACACACGTGGGTATGGTTTCGATCCACGGGATAGGCCTTGAGCGCTTCCGCCAGGGCCCTGTCCTTCTTCCCCCGCGCCAGCCAGGCCTCGGCCAGCCAGGCCCTGGCGTGGATGTCGGCCGGATTGGCGAGCAGGATGTCCTCGAACAGCGCCGCCGCCTTTTCTGCGCGGTTTTGCCGAAGACGCGCCACTCCCAGGGCCAGGGTCGCCGCGGAGCTGTTGGCGTCCCCCTGGTGCGCTTCTTCCAGGTACCGCACGGCGGCCTCGAGCTTGCCGGCCTCCAGGGACATCACCCCCAGGTACAGGTTGGCGAGCACGCACTCGGGATCTAGCTCCAGGGCCTTCTGCATCTCGGCGCGGGCGGGCTCGGCCCGCCCCATGCGGTACTGGACGATGCCGGCCAGGGCATGAGCCAGCGGATCTTCGGAATAGCGTGACAGCGCACCCTCGATCCGTTTCAAGGAGGGGGCCAAAAAGCCCGGCCCGTCGAAGTACGGCCGCAGGCGTCGAAAGTCCTCGTCGACAAAGGGCGAGATGCCGGCGACCCGGCGCAGCCAAGTATAGGCCTGGTTGATGTCGTCGAGGCTGAGGAACAAGGAAGCGTGCGCCAGCACGACTTCCAGATCCAAGGGGTCCAGCTCGCTGGCCCGGCGCAGGCCGCGCGATGCCTCGTCGTAGCGGGGCACCTGGTAGTCCAGCTCGGCCATGCGGGCGGCCAGGCGGGCGTGGCCGGAAAGCGACGCTTTCAGCTCGTTGCCAAAGCTCACGGCCTGTCCGATCTGCCCCGCTTCCTGGGCCAGCGCCAACCGCTGGTACAGCGCCTCCAGGCACATCGGATCCGCCTGCACGGCGGCCGCGATCGCCTGCTGCGCCTCGGCGGGCTTCCCTAGCAGCCGCAGGGCGATGGCACGCTGGGCGAGCAACTGCGCGCGCGCGGCTGGATCTTTGTTTTTTTCGAGAAAACCCGAGAGCAGGTCCAGCGCTCGGGACGGCGAGCGTCGTAGCTGGATCTCGATGGCGGCGAGCGCCACCGCCGCCTCGATGTTCTGTTCGTCCGCCGAGAGGATGAACTCGAAGGTCTGCTGCGCCTCCTTGAACTGCCCCACCCGCAGATACAACCGGGCCTTGGCGATCAGGGTCTCGATCTGGCCGGGATCCGCCCGAAGCCGCTGCTCGAAGTCCGCCAGCGCGGAGCGGAACTTCCCCTGCCGGATATGCGCCTCGCCCAGGAAATGATAGGCCAGCAGCAGCTGCGGGTTGAGCTTCAACGAACGCTGTAGCGACTCGAGCGCGAGCTCGGTGTTGGCCTCCAGCATCACCATGCCGCGAAGGAGCAAGGTCTCGGCGTCCTCGGGTTGCTGCGCCTCGATGCGCATGGAGAGCTCGCGCGCCTCCACCAGGTTGTTCAGGCTGAACAACAAGAAGGCGCGGGCCCTGAGCAACCCGATGTTCTCCGGATCGCGCCGCAGCGTATCATCCACGATGTCCAGCGCCTGTTTGCGACCCGTCACCTCCTCTCGCGCCAGATCGAGCATGGCGCGGTTCTGGACCCAGGCGGCCACCGCCTCCCGGTTGGCCGGATCGGCCCGCAGCACCTCCTTGAGCATCCGGTCGGCCTCCAGGTAGCCCAGACGGCTCCCCCGCCAGAAGAGCCGGCGGACGCTCTGGAGCACCTCGGCGGGATCGCCAACGCGCGCCGACGGGTCACCGGGTGACTCCGCCAGCATCTGCTGAAGCGGATCGTTCTTCGGGCCTTCCACGCCGGCGCGAGGCCACAGCCACCAGGCCAGCCCGGCGCCTCCCAGGACCAGCACCAGGATAATCCCGGTGAGCAAGCGGCCGGTGCGCGACTCGCGCGAAACCATTTTGAGCTGCAGGTTCTCCCCCGGGCGCCGGAAGAACATCAGGAACTCCGGGTAGCTGGAACCCAGGCGGAACTCCCGCTCCCCGCGTGCCAGCAGATCTTTTGCCGAGATCTCACCGAGCTGGAATTTCTTCTTCACCTCGGCCAGGGAGAGCGGGCCCAGGATCACGCCGTCCTCGCGCTTCACGCGCCACTCGCGTTCTTCGTTGATCTTCTGTACGTCCAGAAGCTGCCGGCAGCGCTGGCACAGTCCTCCCTCGGCGAGGTTCTCCCGGATCAACCCACCGCAACGGCTGCACCGCTCCTCCGGGGCCGCCGGCCGCCCCGGCACCTCAGGCGAAGCCGCGGTCGGGGGTGGGGACGGTTTTTCTCCGCCCGGCATGGGGGGAAGCTCCAGCAAGTCCGCCGGATTTGTCCGCTCGACCTTCGGCGCTGCGGTGGGAGCGCTGGGCGGCTGCACCACCACCATGCTCTGGCAGGCGGGGCACTGAGCCTTCACCGGACCGCTTTTGAGCAAAGCATCATCGATACTGTAAACGGCCAGACATTGCAGGCAGGTAATCTTCAATGCGCATCACCTCGCGCGCGGACACAGAGGTCATCATCCAACCAGCTTGGACGGGCCGCGTCAAGCCGGAGGAAACGTCGCCTACCACGAGTCGTCGGTCAAGAGATCCTGCAGGTCGTCCTGCCCGGCCTCTTCCTTGAGGCGCTTGAGCCCGGCGGCCTCGACCTGGCGCACCCGCTCGCGGGTGAGGTTCAGGATCTCGCCCACCTCTTCCAGGGTCAAACCGCCGCGATCGGCCACGTCCAGCGCGCAGGTTTCTTGCAACTCCCACACCTCGCGGTCGGGGAAATTGAGCTTGATGGAACCCGTGAGCGGATTCACGTCCAGATACAGGTGGTGTTTGCAGGAGACGAACAGGCACGGGCGCGGCGCGCCGATGCATTCGCGCCGGCAGCGCGGCCTCTCCCGGTCGGCCAGGGCCAGCAGCTCCGGGTCCACCTGCAAGAACTTCCGCTCGCGCATCATCTGTTTGCGCGCGATGGTCTTCGACCTTCGTTGTCCGCGGCTGCGAATTCCTCTCGGCTCCCGGGCCGGACCGACGACGGAGCGGTTCATGGATTTCCTCCTTCTTCCGATAAAATGGGATGGGCGCCGACCGCGGCCAGGCGGCTGCCCATGTGGTGCAAGGTCGCAAGCAACGCCGACGCGTTCTCGCGCGCGGATTCGAAGTCCTGCTGCAGCCGGGGATCGCTCGACCCCTCGGCTTCCAGTCGTTCCAGCCGGGTCTGCATCTGACGCAGCAACCGCTGCAGGCAGCTTTCGGTCTGCTCGATCTCGATCTGGACCGAGAGCAACGAGTCGCGGATCTGCTCCAGGGTCATGTTGGAGCTCATCAGGCGCTTGATGAGCGCGATGCGCCGGATCACCGTCGCGGGATACAACCCTCGGGAGCCGCGGTGCTTGCCCTTCTCCCCTACCCGCCGCGACGTCGGCAGCAGCCCCATCTGCACGTACTTGCGGAAGGTGGCCTCGGAGAGCTTGATGCCTTTTTGCTGGAACAGGGAAAGGACCTGCACGCTGGAGATGCCGGCCCGGTGCTCTCGCTCGAGCTGCGCGAGCTCCGCGGAGGAGAAAATCTCGGCTGCGGTCTGTTCCGGCGATGTCATATATTCTTTATATTATTTTCTATTTATAATGTTACTTATATTCTTCACAATATATTCCTCGCAAAAACTTATTTTGCGTGTATTATATTCTTTATATTATGTCAAGAAAAAAAATGCATCGCGGCAAAAAAAATACTACGGCCGCAGGTCGATGACCTGTTGGGTGGTTTTTCGCGATTGAATCTTGATCTGGATCTTACGGCTCATGCGCGGGTCGGCCGCTTCCAGCCAGAGCGAGTAATCGCCGGGAGGCAAGGACAGACCCTCGATGGGCGTCTCCCCCAGGAACCGTTTGCCATGGTACACCCTGGCCCAGGGAATGGCGTTGAGATTCAGCAGGCCTGGCGGCGCGGGCGGAGGCTTCTTTGCAACCGGAGCACCCGGCGGCGCATCGGCCGGTGAGGGCCCGCCATCGGGCGGTCCGTGTCGATCCGGGAGAGCCGCTGTCCCGGCGTCCGTCGCGCTGGTGTCACCACCATCGTGCGCCGGCGACTGTTCTTCCGCGGCCCGTATCTCGCCACCGTCAAGGCCACGAACCGGCTCTTCCGACAGGCTCGAGGCACCGTCTGGGATCGCACCTTTCAGGTTGGGACTCGGCCGCGCGTCCGCTGCCCCATTCCCTCCCCCGTCCAGAGCGGCCACCCGTGGCTCCTCGCTTCCACCCACTGGAGTCGTCGAAGGCGAGCGCCAGACCCACCACACGCCCAAAGCCACCGTAAAGATCAACGCCACGACCGCCAGAAAACGTGGCGCCCACCTCGACAGGGCAGACCTGCGAGGCGCCGGTGAGACCTCTTCGATTTTCGTCGCCGCCTCGGGGCCCACGGGCTCGATGAGGGTCTGCGCCAGCAGCGGCGACGGCGCAGCCGGAGAGCCGGACCCGGGAAGCTCCGGGGAGATCTGAAGCAGCGGCGTCCCTTCATGGCGCTCGATGCCCGCGAACAGATCCCGAAACAGCTTGACCAGCAGCGTGACCCGGTTCACGTCCGTACAACGGGAGAGGAGCCTGTCCAGTTCGGTTCCGAACGCGGTGGCCCCCGGGAAACGCTGGGCGGGATCCTGCTGCAACGCCTTGAGGAGGATCTGATCCAGCTCCGGCGGCACCTCGCGCCGGAAGGCGCTCGGCGGCGGGACCTGGGCCTGCTTGACCCGCTCCAGCACCGCCAGGTCGCTGTCTCCGACGAACAGCCGCTGGCCGGTCAGCATCTCCCACAAAACGCAGGCCAGCGAGAACAGATCGCTCTGGGTGTCCACGGGCTCGCCCCGGGCCTGCTCCGGCGACATGTAGGAGACCTTGCCCTTGATCACCCCGGTGCGGGTGAACCCCGAGGCGGAGGCCAGCTTGGCGATACCGAAGTCGGTGATCTTCACCTCGCCGGTCTTGGACAGGATGATGTTGTGCGGGCTGATGTCGCGGTGCACCACCGGCACGGCGCCCTCGGTCAGCTCGCCGTGGGCGAAGGCCAACCCCTGGCAGACGTGGTACGCGATGGCCAGGGCCTCCGGGATGGCGATGCGGCGGTCCAGCTCCTGGGCCCGCGCGAACACCTGGCGCAGGTCCTTGCCGTCGACCAGCTCCATGGCGATGGCGTAGCGGCCCTCGATCTTGTCGAACTCGTAGATACGGACGATGTTGGCGTGATCGAGGCGGGCCGCCAGCGTCGCCTCGTGGATGAACATCTTGACGAACTCGGGCTCGTCGGAGAACTGCGGCAGGATGAGCTTGAGGGCCACGTCCTTGGAGAACCCGCTCGGCCCGGTCAGGCGCGCGTGGAACACCTCGGCCATCCCCCCGCCGCCCAGGCGTCCGACCAACAGGTATTTTCCGAAGGGCGTCTCCTTCATCCTGCGCGTCTCCGGGTGCCGATACCTGGGCCGTTCTTGTAGCACTTTTTCGGCTCAAGCGGCATCTTTTTTCCGTATCCTGGAATGGATAGGAATTGACCGGCCCGCCAGCCGTCCGTAGGATGAGCCGGGAGGTGCGTGCATGCGAACCGCGGTCTTCCTCGTCGCCTTGTTCCTGGGGCTTTTGGCCGCCGTTTCCGTGCGGGCCGCCTCGCCGAGCGCCACCGAGGAGACCGAACGCGGGGACGCCTGGGCCGAGCTGGGGAACTGGCAGCGGGCGCTGGAGCACTTCCGCCGGGCCTGCGCCCAAAAGGACGCTCCGCGGGCGGCGCGCCTGCGCCTGGCCAACGCCCTGTACCGGACCGGCGACCGGGACGGCGCCTTGCAGGAGCTCGCCAAGTTCACCGCCACCGGCACGGAGCGGGCGCCCGTGGCCTGCGCCCGGGGAAACATCCTGATGGATCTGGGGCGGGTCGCGGACGCCTGTGGCAGTTTCGAGGAGGCGCGCGCCGCGGATCCCAAGGAGGTTCGCGCCTTCTTCGGAATGTGCCGCTGCCGCGCCGCGCTGGCCGAGCTGCCGGGCGCGGCCGCATCGGTTCGAGAAGAAGCGACGCGCGCTTGCCGGGAGTTCGCCGAGAAGTTCCCGGCCGATCGCCGCGTCCCCGCCGCCCGCGAGACGCTGGCGGTGCTCACCTTCGGAGAGGCGGGCCGCCTGCTGTCGCGCGCCCGGGAGGAGATGACCGGCGCGCGTTGGAAAGAAGCCGAGGCGCTGCTGAAGAAGGCGCTGGAGCAAAAACCGGATCTCGAGGAGGCCCACTACCTGCTGGGCCTCACCCTGATGCAGCCCTCCGTCAACCGCACCGCGGAGGCGCAGGCGAGTTTCCAGCGGGCGCCCGGGCACCCCCAGGCCTGGTTGCAGCGCGGGCTGTTCGCCTTCGCCCGCGACGATCTGGAGCTGGCCGTGGAGGCCTTCCAGAAGGCGATTTCCCTCGACGCCAACCTGGCCGAGGCCCACTACCAGCTCGGGCTCACCTACCAGACGCTGCTCAAGGACGACGAGGCCCGCAAGGCCTTCGCCGAGGTGGCCCGGCTGGCGCCCGACTCGCCGCTGGGCCGGCAGGCACGCTCCCGCCTGGGCTGGATGACCGGCAACCTCAACCAGCTCTCGGAGGGCCAGGCCATCGACGCGGCGGCGGAGGTGGAACTCGGCCACAAGGTGGCTTCGCTCCTCGAAAGACAGATGGGCCGCCTCGACGATCCGGCCCTGCAGGAGCGGCTCGACCGCATCCTGCGCCGAATCGCCGCCAACACCGATCGCCTGCCGGACGCCGTGCCCTACAAGGTGCAGCTCATCAACCTGGACACGGTGAACGCGCTGAGCTTCTCGGGCGGCACCATCCTCTTGTTCCGCGGGCTCATCGACTTCATCCGCAAGGACCTGGGGGACACCGACGACGCCTACGCCGCGGTGCTGGGGCACGAGGTGGCGCACGTGGCCTTGCGGCACGGCATGGGCATGCTGCACCTGGCTAGCGAGGCTCGCGAGCTCTTGCAGGGGCAGGCCTTCGACGTGCGCAACCTGGAGAAGCTGGTGGTGGGGCTGAGCCGCCACAACGAGTTCGAGGCCGACCAGCTGGGGAGCCTGTACAGCTACCGGGCCGGCTTCGATCCCTCGGCGGGCATGCTGCTGCACCGGCGCTTCGTGGAGAAGGGGCTGGAGGTCCCCGAGGGCCGCGACCACCCCACCCACTCCCAGCGCGAGCGGCAGCTCGGCGAGTATCTGCTTTCGCTGCGCGCCAAGGCGCGCCACTTCGAGGCTGGCGTGGCGGCCTTCGACAAGCACGACTACGCCGGCGCGGCCACCCACTTCGAGATCTTCGTCGGGCTGTTCCCGGCCAGCGCCGCCGGGCGCAACAACCTGGCGCTCTCCCGCCAGCAGATGGGCCTCGCCTTGCGCGAGCCGAAGGTGGACTTCCGCCTCAGCACCGACCTCGATCCGCGCTTCCGGCCGCCGCCCATCGTGCTGCGCGCGGGCGAGGTCAAGGATCCGGCCCGCCCGCTGTTGCTCCAGGCGGCCGAGGAGTTCCGCGAGATCCTGCGCCGCGACCGCGCCTACCTCCCAGCGCGCATCAACCTGGCCTCCTGCGTGCTCAACCTGGGCGACCCGCTGGGCGCCGAGAAGATCCTGGAGGAGGCCTTGCGCCTTTCACCGGACGCGGCCAGCGCCCGCAACAACCTGGCGGTGGCCCGGCTGAAGCAGAACCGTCCCCAGGGGGTGCTGGAGGAGCTGCGCGCGCTTTCGCAGCAGAACCCCAACCTGGCGGAGGTGCGCTTCAACCTGGCGCTGCTCCTGCAACAACAGGGCAAGAGCGACGAATCCCGCCGCGAGTGGCTGGCATATCTCAAGCTGGATCCCGACTCCGGCTTCGCCGAGCAGGCGCGAAAGCAGATCGCGCTCCTCAAGTGACGTTTGACTAGCCTCCGCCCGACCTGTGCCGTCAAGGGTCGGGATCGCTTCGCGACTCGCTGTGCTCGCCCTTGACGGCGGTCGGGCTTCGGCTGAAATCGCTGATATGACGAGCATGCGAGCATGCTCTTCCAGTTCCAGGAAGTCTCGGTGAATTTCGAGCGCCCGGTCGCAGGGCCAATAC
>CAZLNM010000045.1:0-36942 GCA_964561025.1 uncultured Myxococcales bacterium | reverse complement strand
CTCCCAGCCCATTTTATCCTCATGACCACTGTCCAAAAAATGGGGTCCATTATAACCTTCCTCGCCACGCGCCGGTTCCGCCCGTCGATGAGGTACTCGATGTTTCGCCCATCCGGAAGCTTCACCGTCCTCAAGTTGCCCAGCGAATCGTACTCGTACAGCGTCGTCTGGCCGTCCTTGGTTCGGCTTTCAAGCTCTCCGGCCGGCGTGTGTGACTCGCCACTCCCGTACAAGTCAAGCTCCTTGGCGACCTTGTTGAACTTCGCAGAAACGGTGTCCTCCCTCCACCATATAGATGCATCCAACCCCCCATTTGGGGCCAAAAATCTTTCGCAGGACAAAAATCCAAACAAATACAAGTTGATGCCGACCGCGGTATTTTGAGGTTCCTCCACGGGGTGGTTGCACACCTACTTGCAAGACCGTTTCCTTCCATGCACAAGCCGGGTGCCTCAAGATTCCTGCGCGTTGACAGGTCCGGGCCGGCCGGGGTACATCGGGTCCATGCGCGAGGAAGGTTTTCCCGGTCAGCAAGCCCCGCCGGACGCCCCGCCGCAGGCGGCGCAGCAGGCGCTCGGGCCGGGTTGGCCGCCAGGCCCCCGCCGCGCCGTTCCTCGCGCGACGAACCGCCGCCCGACCCCCGGAGGACACATGGCCCACATGGGAGGATTCCTGTTCTGGCGCCACCTGCGCGCCGAGCCCAACCAACACATCCTGCACTTTCGGCGCGGCAAGCTGCTCCGCTCCGGCGCCGGGGTGGCCTACTGGTTCAACCCGCTCAGCGCGGCCATCGCCATGCTGCCGGTCGAGGACTGCGAGACCACCTTCCTGCTCAAGGAGCGCTCGCGCGACTTCCAGGAGGTGAGCGTGCAGTGCACGCTGACCTACCGCATCGCCGATCCCCAGAAGGCCGCCCGGCGGGTGAACTTCTCCATCGCCATCGGCAGCGGCGCCTGGCTCGAGGCGCCGCTCGAGCGCCTGGCCAGCCTGTGGGCGCAGCGCGCGCAGCCCCCGGCGCGCGAATACCTGCGGGCGGCCACCGTGGAGGAGGCGGTGCGCGAGGGGGCCGAGCCCATCCGCCGGGCCATGCAAGAGGCCCTGGCCCAGGACGCCGACATCGCCGAGATGGGGCTTTCGCTGGTCAGCCTCCAGGTGGCCCGGGTGGCCCCCAGCGCAGACCTGGAAAAGGCGTTGCAGGCCCCCACCCGCGAGGCCATCCAGCAGCGGGCCGACGAGGCCGGCTTCGCCCGGCGCGCCAACGCGGTGGAGAAGGAGCGGGCCATCAAGCAGAACGAGCTGCAGACCGAGATCGACCTGGCCGAGCGCCAGGCCGAGCTGCTGTCCCGGCAGGGGCGCAACCGGCTGCAGAGCGTGCAGGCCGAGGCCGAGGCCGAGCGCGCGCGGGTGGAGGCCGAGTTGGCCCGCGAGGATCTTATGGCCAAGGCCTACGCCGAGCAGATCGAGGTGCGCGCCCGCGGCGAGGCGGGCGCCACGCGGCAGCGCCAGGCCGCGCTGCTGGAGGCCGAGCGCGAGCGGGTGGGCGTGCTCAAGCAGACGCCGCCGGGCGTGCTGCTGGCCATGGCCGCCCAGGAGCTGGCCGGCAAGATCCAGACCATCCAGCACCTGAACCTGACCCCGGACCTGCTGCGCGACACCTTCCAGCAGTTCTTGCGGGACGGCGCGCTGCCGCCCCCGGCCGACGCGGGCAAGAAGGGATGAAGCAGAAGAAGCTCGCCAAAGCCGCCGCGCCGGCCCCCCGCGCCGAGCCGGCCCCCCGCGCCGAGCCGGCCCAGCGCCCGCGGGTGGTGCTGGTCACGCGCAAGACCGGCCTGGAATCTCTGCTCGAGAACCAGGGCACGCGGGGCCAGGCCGAGTTCTTCCTCAAGGCCCGCGGCCAGACCATCCAGGGCTTCGAGCAGAGCGACCAGCGCTTCCGCGCCAACCTGGCCGGGGTGCGGCAGTCCATCCCGGCCGACCAGCGCCGCGTGCACGTGGAGCGCGAGCAGGTAAACCGCTTCCTGTTCGCCCCGGACGACATCGTGCTGGTGGTGGGCCCGGACGGGCTGGTGCCCAACACCGCCAAGTACCTGGACGGGCAGCTGGTGATCGGGGTGAACCCCGACCCGGGCCAGTACGACGGGGTGCTGTGCCGCCACACCCCGGCCGAGATCCCGGCGCTGCTGTCCTTCGCCGAATCGGTGCTGGCCGCCGGGGGCCAGCCGCCCGCGGACGCGGCCTACCGCATCGAGCGGCGCGCCATGGCGGTGGCCGAGCGGGACGACGGCCTGAAGCTGCTGGCGCTGAACGAGGTGTTCGTGGGTCACCTTTCGCACCAGTCGGCCCGCTACCGGCTGCGCCTTCCCGGCGGCGAGCGCGAGGAGCGCCAGTCGTCGAGCGGGCTCCTCTGCGCCACCGGCACGGGGGCCACCGGCTGGGTCCGCTCGATCGTCGAGCAGCGCGGGCTCGAGCTTCCGCTGCCGGCGCCGTCCGAGCGCGCCCTGGCCTGGTTCGTGCGCGAGCCCTTCCCCTCGGTCTCGACCGGCACCGCGCTCGACCATGGCCGGCTGAGCGAGGGGGAGCGGCTGGTGGTCTTCTCCGAGATGGGCGAGGGCGGGGTGGTGTTCGCCGACGGCATCGAGAACGACCGGCTGGACTTCTTGAGCGGCCAGGTGGTCGAGCTCGGCCTGGCCGAGCGCGAGCTCAAGCTGGTGGTGCCGGCTTGACAGGTTCGCTTCGCGGCGTCTAAGGTGCGCCCCATGGAAGACCCGGCCGCGCTGCTCGAGCCCTTCTTGCTGCCGGCGCGCATCGAGCGCCTGCGGGAAGCGGCGCGCCAGCGCACCCGCAACCTGCGGGTGGTGCTGGACGGGGTGCACGATCCCCACAACCTGTCGGCGGCGGTGCGCTCGTGCGACGGCTTCGGGGTGTTGGAGCTGCACGTCATCGAGAGCGAGCGGCCCTTCCGGGTGCGGCGCAAGGTGTCCCAGGGTACCGAGAAATGGATCCGCATCCACCGTCACCCCACCCCGGCCGAGGCGGTGGCGGCGCTGCGCGCGGAGGGTTTCGAGCTGTGGGTGGCCGATCCCCGTCCGGGCGGCCGGGCGGTGGACGATCTCCCCTGGGAGAAGAAGCTAGCCCTGGTGTTCGGCAACGAGAAGGACGGCGCCTCCCGCGAGACCAGCCAGGCCGCGGCGGGGGCCTTCTGCATCCCCATGTTCGGCTTCGGCGACAGCTTCAACGTGTCGGTGGCCGCGGGCGTGGCGCTGGCCGTGGGCGTGCGCGAGCGGCTGCGCCGGCTCGGCCGCCACGGCGACCTCTCGGCGGCCGAGCAGGAGGAGCTCATCGCCGAGTGGATGCGGCGGGCGGTGAAGAACGCCGACCGCATCCTGACCCACCTTGCCACGCGAGGGAGCGCGGATCATGAACCGAGCGACGAACCCCTGGAAGAGTGAACGCGGCGCGCTGCGGCCGGGTCTGGTGGTCTTCGTGGTGCTGCTGGTGGCGGCCGCGGCCATGTTGAGCTACCGCTACGCCACCCGGGCCACCCGGCTCAACAACGAGGCGGTCGAGCGCATGGGGCTCGGCAACTACGAGAAGGCCCTGGAGATCCTGGACCAGGCCCTGCAACTCGATCCCGACAACCGCGAGGTGCTCATCAACCGGGGCATCGCGCTGGCCGAGCGGCACCGTTTCGACGAGGCCTTGCAGTCGTTCGAGCGGGCCGCGCAGGTCGCCCCCGACGATCCGCTGCCGCTGTTCAACCGCGGCTACGTGCTGCACAGCCTGCGCCGCTACGAGGAGGCGATCGAGCCGCTGCGCAAGGCGGTCGGCCTGAAACCCGACCACGCCGAGGCCTGGCTGCTGATCGGTGAGTGCGAGTTCGAGCGGTTCCTTACGCAGTACCTGGCCGACAAGGCCACGGCCAAGCCCGAGCCGGCGCGCGAGGCCTACCGCACCTACCTGCGCCTCAAACCCGACGGGCGCGACCGGCGCAAGGTCGAGCAGAAACTCGACATCCTGGCCAAGCCGGAGGAGTTCCCCTCGGCGTTGGACCGCCGCCGCCCGCCCGAGGAACCCGCCCCGCCGCCCCGCTGAGCCGGCGCTCCCGTATCGGGACAAAGGATCGCGGCCCGGCCGCTCAATCGTCCGCCGACGCGCCCGCCACCTGACGCACGGTCCAGTTCTCGTCGAGCCACAGGCCGAGCACGGGCACGCCCAGGTGCATGGCCTCCAGGGCGGCCACGCTCTGCTGGATCTGGGCCAGGTGCTTGTCGTTGTCCACCGGGTTGCCGGCGCAGTCGGTGTGGCCGATCACCGCCACCACCTTGGAGCCGTGACCGCGCAGCGAGATGTCGAGCTTGCGCCGCAGCGCCTTGCGGGTGGCCTCGTCGCCAGCGAGCAGCACTTGGTCCGGGCCGGGCTCGGTGATGTTGTCCACGTAGTCGAGGTCGAAGCGGCCCTTCATCCAGCGCAGCACCGGCTCCTGGGTGCGCCCGTCCATGCAGTTGATGACCGTCCCGAACTTTCCGTGCGCCATGGGTCCCTCCTGGGTATGTCAGTTCGTCGCGCCCGGCTCGCGCAGCATCTCGCGGATGCGGGAGAGCATCTCGCGGGCCTTCTCGGGGCTGGCCGGGGCGCCGAACTCGGTTCGCTCCAAGGATTCCTCCGGGAGCGCCGCCAAAAACCGGCTCAAGGCGCGCGGCCGCGGCCGGCCGTGCACCTCGCGCTCCCGCGCCCAGGACAGGATCAGCCGATCCCGGGCGCGGGTGATCCCCACGTAGCACAGGCGGCGCTCCTCGGCCAGATCGGCGCCGGCCACGTCGCTAACCTGGGGGTTCAGGGTGCGATCGTGGGGCAGGAGGCCCTCCTCGCAGCCCACCAGGATGACCAGGCCGAACTCCAGGCCCTTCACCCCGTGCAGGGTGGACAGGGTGACGCGCGGCCCGGCCTCCTCCCCCTGATCCCGCTCGCTGCCGGCCAGCGCCATGCGGCCCAGGAACTCGCGCAGGTCGGGCCGGGAGGATGCGCGGCAGTACCCGTCCACGCCTTGCAAGAAGGCCTCCAGGTCGGCGCGCCGGAACTCGGCCGCCTTCTCGGAGTGGGATTCCTCCAGCGCCTCCACGATCCCGATCTGCTCCACCGCGGTTCGCACCGCCTGCGCGAGATCCCTGCCGCGCAGTTTGGGGCGCAGCGTGGCGAGCTGCTCGGAGAAACGCCGCAGCGGCTCCAGGGCGCGGTCGCCCGGCTCCAACCAGCGGCCGGCGTGCTCGACCGCCCACATCATGTCGCGGCCCTCGCGGCGGGCCGCCTCCTCCAGCCGCAGCAGGGTCCTGGGGCCGATGCCGCGGGGCGGGTTCGAGAGCGCCCGGCGCAGGCTGAGTTCGTCCGTGGGGTTCAGGCACAGGCGCAGCCAGGCCACCAGGTCCTTGACCTCGCGGCGATCGAAGAAGGACGTCCCGCCCAGTACCCGGTAGGGGACGCGGCGGGCGCGCAGCTGCGGCTCGAGCGCGCGCGACAGAATCGAGCCGCGGTACAGGATGGCGATCTCACCCGGCGCGAATCGCTTCTCGCGCAAGGCGCGCTCGACCTCGTCGGCCACCCCGGCGGCCTCGGCCTCTCCGTCCGGGAAGGACCACAGGCGCACCCGCTCCCCGCCGCCGCGCTCCGCGCGCAGGCGCTTCTCGTGGCGATCGGGGTTCTCGGCGATCACCGCGTTGGCCACCTCCAGCACCGGCGCCAGCGAGCGGTAGTTCCGCGACAGGATCACCGTGCGCGCGCCGGGGAAGTGTTCCGTAAAACGCAGGATGTTCTTCACCTCGGCCCCGCGCCAGCCGTAGATGGACTGGTCGTCGTCGCCCACCGCGCACACCTCGGTGTCCGGCCCGGCCAGCAGGCGCAGGAAACGCAGCTGGGCGGCGCTGGTGTCCTGGTACTCGTCCACCAGGATGGCGCGCAGACGGCGCTGGAGGCGGCGGCGCAGCGCCTCGTCGGATTCGAGGCGCCGCACCGGCTCGCACACCAGGTCGTCGAAGTCCAGCGCCGCGTAGGCCCGCATGGCCTCGAGGTAGCGCGGGTAGAGCAGGGCCGCCGCCTGGTGGTACGGGTCGTCGTTCTCGGGCACTCCGTCCCAGGGGAGGAAGGCGTTCTTGAAGGCGCTGATGCGGGCCAGCAGGGCGGGCAGATCGAACTCGCGCCCAAGGCGGGTGCGGCGCAGGATCTCGCGCAGCAGCGCCAGCTGATCCCCGGTGTCGTAGATCACGAAGCGCCGCGTCCGGCGCGCCGCCTTTTCGCTTGCGCCCTTGCCTTCCAGCTCGCGCAGCAACATCAGGCCGAAGGAGTGGAAGGTGCTGAGCGTGACCGGCTCGGCTTGCTTTCCCAGCATGCGGCGCAAGCGCTCGCGCATCTCGGCGGCCGCCTTGTTGGTGAAGGTGAGCGCCAGCACCCGCTCCCCGCTCAACCCCTGCTCGAGCAGGTGGGCGATGCGGTGGGTGATGACCCGGGTCTTGCCGCTGCCCGCGCCGGCCAGCACCAGCAGCGGGCCGCCGCGGTGGGTCACCGCCTGCTTCTGCTCGGGGTTGAGGCCCTTGAGCCAGCGCGACACGATGACCTCAGCCCACCAGCCGGGGCGGGAGCGGCGGCAGCGCCGGCGAAGGGGGATCCCAGCACACCACCCATAGCTGGTGGATGGCCCGGGTGGCGCCCACGTGCCAGAGCTGGCGCGCCATGCGGGTGGGGGGGAAGTTCACCGGGTTGGGGTTGAGCAGGATGACGTAGTCGAACTCGAGGCCCTTGCTCTGGGCGATCTCACTCACCTCGATGGCCGGGACGAAGGCGAAGTCCTGGTCCAGCGCCAGGCGCAGGTCGGGGAGGTTCGCGGCGGCCAGGATCTGGTGGGCTTGCCGCGCCTGCGCCGCGTCGCGCGCCAGCACCGCCACCGAGGCCCGGCCCTCGCGCCGCGACAGGTCGGACAGCGCGTCGGACAAAAAGGTCATGGCCGCCCCGCGGCTCCCCGCCCGCAGCAGCTCCACCGGGGCGCCCTCGCGCACGGCGCGGGGAGTCTCCGCCGGGGCGAACTCCCCCAGCACGGCGCGCGCGAACTCCAGGATCGGCCGGGTGCAGCGGTAGCTCACCTGGAGCGGAGACACCTCCACCGCCGGGGCGGCCAGGCGCGGCAGGATCTCCTCCCAGGAGGAGAAGTCGCCCGGGCCGAGCCGCTGGGCGGCGTCGCCGGCCAGGGTCACCGAGTTCTCCCGCGCCAGCGGCAGCAGCACCGAGAGCTCCAGCGGCCCCAGATCCTCGGCCTCGTCGATGGCCAGGTGGTCGTAGGCCAGCTTGTGGCCCGGCGAGTGCAGCAGCGGGCCGCGCAGCAGCTGGTGCAGCCGGAGCAGGATCGCCTCGTCGGCCTCATCGTACTCGGGGCGATCGGGGTCGTCCTCGTCGGCGGCGCGACCTTCGCTGCGCAGACCTTGCAGGTCGCTGCACCAGCGGTGGATCTGGGTAATCTCGCTATCGGAGAAACACCCCGGGGCGTGGCGGGCCGCGCAGGACGCCAGCCAGCCGCGGTCGGTGAACAGCTCGTCGAAAAGGCCGCCCGGATCGGCTCTCGGCGCGGCGCGGGCGGCTTCCTCCAGGGCCGGGAGCAGGAGCGCGTGGGTCTTGAAGCGCACCACCGCCGCCGGGGGATTCTGGGAGCGGTAGGGCGTGAGCTGGCGGAAGTGGCGCTGCATCATGGTGCGGGTCCAGCGGGCCAGCGTGACCACCGGCACGTCGTGGACGCCGAGCTCGGTCAGCACGCGCGAGACGAAGGCCGCCAAAGCGCGGTTGAACACCACCACCAGCATGCGCCGGGCCCGGAAGCGCTGCGGATCGAGCCCGGCCAGAAAAGCCAGCCGGTGCAGCACCACCGTGGTCTTGCCCGAGCCCGCGCCGCCGCGCACCACCACCATGCCGGTTCCGGGGGAGGTGACCAGCTCGTACTGGCGCGGGTCCAGCAGGGCCGCCACCTGGTTGTTGGCCAGATCGGCGCGCAGCGCGGCGCCCGGGCCGACGCCGAGGAGGGGGCGGGCGTTCTCGGGGCGCAACGCGCTGCCCGCGCCGCCGGCGAGGAGGTATCCACCGCCCGCGCGCCCGAACCCCTCGCGGGTGCGCACCCAGGTTTCGTCCGGCGTCTGCACCCGGACCAGCGCCCCGTCCACGATGGTGATCAGGCGGCGCACCACCACCACCCCGGACCACTCGCGGCCGGCAATGTCCTCGACGAAGTCGTCCCCCTCCCGGTAGCGGTAGAAGATGCGCGCCACCGGCGCATCGCGCCAGTCCACGATGCGCACGCCCGCCGCCAGGAAGGCCCGCGGGCCCACCAGGAGCTCGCGGGTGCGGCCGTCATCGGTGCGGATCACCAGGTGCCCGAAGTAGGGGCAGCGCGCGTCCACCCGCTCCGGGGTTCGCCGCACCCGGGTGGCCGCCAGGGCGGCGGTGCGGTCCATCTGCTCGATGATGGAGGCCTGGTCCTCGGCCAGTCGTTCCTCGGCCAGCGTGTCCCGCAGCGCCAACATCTCGCTTTCGTAGTCGAGGAAGGGAATCACGCCACGGCTCTGGGAGATGGCCTGCTGCACCGTGTGCAGCAGGCGCAGCTCCTCCCGGACCACGGCGGGGGTGGCCTCGTCCTCGAAAGCGGGATCGGCCGGCACGCCGCCCGGGCGCGGCTTGCGCGTCATAGCAGCACCAGCCGGGTGGTGCGCAGCAAGAGCGGCAGCACCCGGCCCTGGGTCACGATCTCCATGTGGCCCTCCGGCGCCGGGAGGTAGAGCAGGCGGGCCGCGAAGTCCTCCTCGAAAAAAAGCGCCGGATCCGGCGGCAGGTCCTCCCGCAGGCGGGCCCCCGGGACCGATTGCAGAAAGGCGAGCGAACGATCGAAGGTCTCGCAGCCCACCAGGATGAGGCGCGCCCCGTGCTCCGCCCCGGCGTTCAACCAGGCGCGCAGCTCGTCCTCGAAGGCGTACAGGCCGTCCAGCAGCAGGATCTCGTCGATGTGCTGATAATTCAGCCACAGGCGGATGGTGCGGATGGCGCCGGAGTGCCCGGCCACCACCAGCGGGCCGGTGGGGACAGGCTGGCGTGTGTGCGCGGCCACCTGGTCCAGCAGCGCGCCCAGATCGTCGTAGCGCACCGTGTCCTCGTTGGCCACCGGGGCCTCGGGGACGATGAACAGCGCGTTGCGGCCGGAGCGGGCGAACTGCTCGGCCAGGCCGTGGTCGCGGAAACACTCGTCCACCGTCTGGTAGTAGCCGTGGACGTACACCACCACCCCCGCGGTCTCGTGGCGGTAGGCGAAGGGGCGCCATACGTGCACCGGGCCCCGCTCGGTCTCGAAGCGCCAGTGGACGCCGCCCGAGACCTCCTCGCCGCCGGGGTGTTCCACGAGATCCTCGTCCGCGCTGACGGGAGACAACGGTGGCACCTGGGGGTCGGCCCGCAGGGGAGCCGGGGGGAAGACCAACCAGAGCAAAAGCAGGGTGCCGGTCTTGAGCCGGGTCATGGTGAAACCGGATTTCCTTCGTCTATTTTCCCGTGGTCTCCGGGGCTGGGGCCGGGGCCGGGGCCGGAGCGGGCGGGACCTCCGTGGAGGCGTTGCGCCGCGCCACCATCATGTGGAACACCCCCCGGCCGTCGGGGTAGCCGTAGCGGAAGGGAAGGGGTTTTCGCTTCTGCTTGCGGAAGAATCGCTTGATCTCTTCGTTGAGCTCGGGCCGCAGCTTGAGCAGGGAGAATTCGAAGTCGCCGTAGGCGTCCAGGGTGAAGGGGAGCTTCTTGTAGTAGCGCGGCGGGATGCCGGTGCTGTCGGAGATCAGGATGTTCATGTGCTCGAGCAGGTAGTCGCGGATCATGGAGAAGGCCGGGTTGGCCAGGCAGTAGCTGGCGGCCTTGGTCATGGCCGACACCGGGCCGAGCGTCTCGAGGTAGCGCAGCAGCGACGGATCGGTCTTGAGGAAGTCGTCCTTGAGGTTGGCGGCGATGTGCTGGTGCACGCGCACCAGCCCCGCCGGATCGTCCTTGCGCCGGAAGCCGAGCTCGAGGTTGGAGAAGGCCACCGAGCCCTTGTAGTTCTTCCACTTGTAGTGGAGCCGGGTGGCCTTGCGCTCGGCCAGCTCGGTGAGGTCGGCCTGGGAGAAGTAGTGGATCGTTCCGTCGGGCCCGATGCCGAAGTAGCGCAAGGAGACCGGCTCGAGATCGTGGACGGCGAGCGCGATCAAGAAGAAACACAGCTCGCCCGGGAGTTCCAGGCCCTCCAGGTTGATGAGGCTCTCGCTGGTGCTGTTGTCGGCGCGCAGGAGCCCCCAGGCGCCCCGGCGCATCTTGCCGAGGATCTCGGCGAGCCGCTTCTGCGAGAGGCCGGCCAGCCCTCGCGGATCGCCGCCGCGCTCCAGCGACATGGTGACGATCTTCTCCGCCTCGGGGTAGGTGGTGAGGGCCGAGAGCAGGTCACCGCCGCCGAAAGGGTACACCACGGTCCGGGGAAGGTCCGGCGTGCGCAGGGTGGAGAGGAACTTCTGGGCCTTCTCCACGTAGTTCTTTCGGTACACCGCCAGCTTGGGCGAAAACTCCTTGCAGTGCCGCTCCACGGTCTTGGCGTCCACGCCCTCGGGCAGCGGCTCGCTCTCGCGGCAGGCCACCACGCGCATGAGCGCGCGCGCCTCGGAGATGAAATCCGCCGGGGCCTCGTCGCTGGTGGACGCCGGAGATCCTTGGTCCGGCACCGACTGTCCTTCTCCGGCTGCCGGAAGTCCGTCGGGCGCGTCTTTACCCTGCGCCGGCGCGAGGCTCGAGCCCAGTCCGAGGAAAGACATGAGCAACAAAAGCAGTGTTCGCATGATTCGACCTCGCCTTGACGCCCGCCGATGCGACGGCGCATCATTCCGAAAGCCGGCCAACCGGCAAGGGTACCCAAAGCGCCATGACAGGCAAGAAAAAACTGATCCTGGCCTCCACCTCGCCGTACCGCGAAAAGCTGCTTTCTCGCTTGCGCATCCCCTTCGAATCATCGGCGCCGGCGGTCGACGAGGGTGCCTTCAAGGCGCGTCTTTTTGAGCCGGCCGAGCTGGTGCGGACGCTGGCCGCGGAGAAGGCCCGCTCGCTGACCGCGCGGTTTCCGAAAGCGTTGATCATCGGCGCCGACCAGGCGGCCGAGATCGACGGGCGCATCCTGGGAAAGCCCGGCTCCGTGGAGGCGGCGTGCGCCCAGCTCGAGCTGCTTTCGGGCCGCACCCACCGCCTGTGGACCGCGGTGGCCGTCGTCGATTCCGAACGCGGCCGGCTGGAGGAGGCGCTGGAGGTGATCGAGCTGCGCCTGCGGGCCCTCACGCCGCAGGAGATCCGCCGCTACGTGGAGCTGGACGAGCCGCTCGACTGCGCCGGATCCTATCGGTTCGAGAGCCTGGGGGCCGCCCTGTTCGAAAGCGTGTCCGCGTCCGATCCCACCGCCATCGAGGGCCTGCCGCTGCTCCGCCTGTGCGAGCTGCTGAGGAGATTCGGGGTGTCTTTGCTGCAGGGTTGATTATTTACGGGCGGCACAATACGCTTTACCCACAGTTCAACAGGTCAAGGAGCGGACATGAAAGCCGGAAAGCTTGCCATCGTGCTGGGCGGGGCCTTGGCGTTTTCGGCCTGCACTGGGATGACACGCACGGTCCAGACGGTGAAGGACAAACCCCTGGACGTGGCCCTGGACGCGGCCTCGGCGCACCTGACCATCCGTGGCGCGTGCGAGGACGTGCGCGCGCTGGTGGCGGAGATCCGCACCCT
Organism: uncultured Myxococcales bacterium; assembly: GCA_964561025.1. GTDB lineage: Bacteria > Myxococcota > B64-G9 > B64-G9 > B64-G9 > JAAZNF01. The sequence continues at coordinate 25,143 of CAZLNM010000045.1, read as the reverse complement.
GGCCGCGGAGCAGGGCGAGAGCTGGCAGGTGAGCGGGCCGACGCTGCAGCGCATCTCGGAGCGGGTGCGCGAGCTGCAGCTCCGGCTTTCGAAGATCGCCCGGGGCGGCGTCGGCACCGCGGTGGCGGTGGTGGTGGACTTCCCGCGGGTGATGGAGACGGTGTCGGTCCTGGCCGAGGCCCTGGAGGGCAAGGCCCAGGCGGTGCCGGCGAGCGTGTTTCTCAAGGCGGGGGCCATCCTGGACCAGGCCGCGGCGCCGGCGGCCCCGCCGGGGGGCCTCGCCGGCGGGCCGGGGCCGACGCCCGGCGCGGAGACGCCGCCCGTCGCAATCGCGCTGCCGCCGTCCGAGATCCCCGAAAGCCCAACGCTCACCTGGAACGCCGATGCGCGCCTGCTGCGTCAGGCCCTGCTCGGCCTCTATGACCGCGACCGAGATGTGCGGTTGCGCTCGCTCTCCGACCTCGCCCGCTTGCGCGACGCGCGCGCCGTGCCCGTGCTGCTGTCGCTTGCCGGGGGCGGCGAGCTGGCCATCCCGGCCGTGCAGGCGCTGGCGAAATTCCCGACGCTGGCCACGGTCGAACACCTGCGCCGCCTCGTCGAGACCCGGGAATATCGGCTCGAGGCTCGTCTGGAGGCGGTGCGCTCTCTCGGGCGGATGGGGACGGAGCTGGCCGCCGACACGCTGTTCGAGCTCTCGCGGGAGCACGACGCGGAGATCGCCGGGCCGGCCCGCGCCGAGCTCGAGGCGAATTACACCGCGCGGTTGGCGATCCTGGATGCACTCGCTCGTGGCGAGATCGGCGCGGTGGCCGAACGCGAGACCGACGGCGAGCTCGCGCGGCTCTTGCTGGCCCTGCACGATCCGCGTTTCCCGTCGCTTCAGGACGGCGCGGCGCTTTCGCTGGCGGGTCTCGGCGACGCGCGGGCCGTGCCGGCGCTGGGCGCCATGCTCCAGCAGGCCGAATCCGCCCGGCGCCTCTCGGCCATCGCCGCATTGGGGAAGATCGCCGATCCGCTGGCCTCCGAGCTGCTGTCCCAGCACGCGCGCAAGAAGATCTCGGACGATGAACAGCGCGCCTGCCTGCGCGCGCTGATCTCGCAGGACACGCCCGCCGCGGCCGGCGCGGTGCTCGATCTCTCCTGGGAAGTGCCGGGGGTCATGGCGGGCCTGGCCGATGAAGCGAACGCCCTGCTGCAGCGCCGCCTGCCCGAGCGCCACCGCGCCCGGGAGCTGGCCCGCTCTGCCGACCCGGAGGTGGAGGTCGAGATCCTGCTGGACATCCTCTCCCCGATCGCGGCCCGGCACACGAACGGCCTGCGGCGGGCGGCGGCCCTGGACGCGGATGTCCTGCCGGCGCTCGTCCCCGAGCTGGAAAACCCGCTCCAGGCCGAGTGGCTGATTCCCTTGCTCGAAGACCGCGCCCGGCCGGAGACCCGCGCGCTTCTGCGGGGCTACGCCGCCGAGCGCGCCCACCCGCTGCCGCTTCGCATCCTGGCGGTGGAGGCCCTGGCCGCCCAGCCGGCGCTGGCCGGCGTGCCGTTGCTCGAGGAGCTGCACGCCTCCTCCGAGGAGGCGCTGCGCGAGCCTATCCGGAAGGTCCTCACCCGCCGTTACCCCGACATCGCCGCCGCCCGCGGCCTCACCTGGAAGGAAACCGTCCCGGTGAGCCGGGCCGGGGTGGTTCCCTCGGCGCTGCTCATGGCCCTGCACGGTGCGGTGGGGATGTACCTGGTGGCCGACGCCAGCGACCCGGAGAACGACCAGCTCGTCTACCTGCCGGTGCTGGGCGGCGTCATCCTGGGCGCGGGAAGCTCGCTGCTCCTCACCTGGCGGGAGGAGAGCTTCACCAACGCCCAGGCGGTGTGGGTGGCCACCACCGGCGTGTGGGCGCTCGGCGAGGCGGGCCTGCTCGGGCTCGCGCTCCAATCGGGGGAAGAAGAGGACCCCGACATGGTCCGGGTGGGAAAGGCGCTGGCCTTCGCCACCCAGGTGGGCGGGCTGACCTTCGGCTGGCTCACCCGCAACTCGTTGGGCAAGGACTGGGGCCAGCAGGTGTACATGGACCTGTCGTGGCTGGTGGGCGGCCTGAGCGGCCTGGGCCTCTCCATGATGCTCGACGACGATCTCACCAGCAAGTCCGCGGCCTGGGCCATGGGCGGCGGCCTGCTCGGCCTGACCCTCTCGGGGACGCTCGGGCGTGACCTCAAGTTCGAGCGCGGGGATGCCCTCCAGACCCTGAACACCATGGTCATCGGCGCCGGGCTCTCCGCCTTGCTGGTGGACAGCCTCCAGCTCGACAACCGCGCCGCCCCCGGCGGGGCGGCCATCCTGGGGATGGGCCTGGGGTTCGCGGCGGGCTCCTGGATCGCCGCCAAGACCGAGGTGCCGCCCCTGCTGCTGCTCGGCATCGACGGCGCGCTCGTCGCCGGCGGTCTGGCCGGCCTGGGGCTGGCCTGGCAGCGTGCGGATCCATCGGACCAGTGGGACAGCCTGTGGATCCTGTCCGGCTCGCTGGCCGGGCTGGGGACCGCCGGGCTGCTTGCGCGCTCCGTTTCTTTTGGCCCCAACGACGCCTGGCTGGCCGCCTCGGCCGGGTTGTACGGCGGCTGGGCGGGTGCGCTCATCGCCAACGCCGCGCAACCGGATCACGCCTGGGCGGCACCTGGCGGGATCCTGGCCGGGGTGCCGCTGGGATTGGCCGCGGGCGCGGTCGCCGCCACCTACTCCGAGAGCAGCCCGACCGACCTGGTCATGGGCAACCTGTCTTTCTTGGCGGGCAACCTGGCCGGGCTGGGGGCGCTGCTCCAGTTCGATGACCTGGCGGGCCGGCGCGCGCCGCTTCTCGTGCTGGGCGGCGGCGCCGCGGGCATCGCCGCCGGGGCGCTCTTCGGGCGCGGGCTCGACTACTCCGGGCCCGACAAACTCTTCATGGCCGAGGCTACCGCCATGGGCGGCTTCACCGGGTTCGGCCTGATGCGGGCGCTGCGCCCGGAGCACTCGACGGCCGATCTGGGCGGCCTGGCCCTGGGCGGGGCGCTGGGGTTCACGGCCGGCGCGGTGGCGGCGGCGCACACCGACGGCAGCTACGGCGCGGTCGGGCGCGCCACGCTGGGGTTCGGGCTGGGCACGGCCTTCGGCGCGGGCCTGGCCCTGTCGCTCCCCGATCTCGAGGCGGAACCCTTCTGGGGCATCTTGCTCGGTGGCGCCTACGCCGGCCTGGCGCTCGATCTGGCCACCGAGGCCCACACCCACTTCTCGCCGGCCGACCGCACCCTGGTGCTGTTCGGCGCCGGCTGGGGCCTGTACCAGGGGCTGGCCCTGTACGGAGCGGCGGACGCCTCCGAGGCTCTCACCGAGCGGGCCTTCTGGGGCAGCGCCATCCTGGGCGGGCTGGGGGGCGCGCTGGCCGCCGGGACGCTGGCGCAGTTTGTCGAGATCCCGCCCTCGACCGTGGGCCGCGCGGCCACCGGCGGGCTGTTCGGCTCCATGTTGGGATTGGGCCTGGGCCTCATGGTGCCGGATCTGGGCGACGAGGGGCCGCTGGCGCTGGCCATGACCGGCGGCTGGGCGGGGCTCTCGGTGTACGCCTTCGCCCTCAAGGAGGCCCACTACACCGGCGCCGATTACCTGGCCTTGGGCCTGGGCGGCGGCTGGGGATTGTTCCAGGGCTACCTCATCGGCAAGGCCTCGAGTCTGGAGGGCGACCCGCTCGCCGGCGCGCTGATCTTCGGTTCGGGCGTCGGGCTCATCGCCGGCGACGTGTTCGCCCGGGCTGCCGATCTGGACTTCTCCGAGGTGCTCTTCACCGAGCTCTCCGCCTATGCCGGCAGCGGCCTGGGCGCGGGCGCGGTCATGTTGGACGAGGACGCCGGCGGGGGGACCATCGCGCTGGCCTCGTCGCTGGGGGGCTGGGGTCTCAAGACCCTCACCGGGCTGGTGGCCGGAAAGCTCAAGTTCCGCCGGGACGACATCTGGGAATACTTCCTCGGCCAGGCGTACGGGAGCTGGCACGGGCTGGGCCTTTCGTTGCTCGGCGACCAGACCGACCGCGAGCTGGGCGCCGGCGCGCTCATGGGGCTTTCCGCCGGGTTCCTGGTGCCCATGATCACCAACCAGTTCCAGGACTACAACCTGTTGCAGGACGCCCTGATCGCCGGCGGGGCGGCGCTGGGGACGTGGATCGGCGCCTGGGGCATGTACGCCCTGGCGAACGACGACGACTCCATCCTGCTGGGGGCGCTGGTCGGCGGCGACGCGGGGCTGCTGCTGGCGGCGCTGGCGCTCTCCGACGCCATGAAGGTCTCCAACTGGAGCGTGGGCTGGACCGAGATCACCTCCGTGGCCGGCCTGGCCCTGGGGGTGAGCTTCTCCGCCATTTTCAGCAAGGACTCGCGGGTGATCGCCGGGGGCATGGCGCTCTCCACCGCCCTGGGGTGGCTGGCGGGCGTGATCTGGACGGCGGCGGCGGGCCCGCCCGGCGGCCCCGGCAAGGGCACCGCGGCGCCGGCGCCTGCGCCACCGGAGGGCGCTCCCTCCTCCCAGGGTCCCGCCGCGGCCAGCGAGGCCTTCCTGCCGGCCGGCGAGCGCAGCTTCTTCCCCCGTCCGCCGGTGCCGGGAATTTTTCTGTTGCCGCCGCCTCCCGGAAACGATACCCTCGCGCCGGTGTGGATGGTCGGGGTCCAGGGGGTCATGGATTTCTGAATGCAGGACGGAGAAAACCCAGCAGACGAGACGGCCGACGTCATGACCTTGCGCGCGCAGGTGGCCGAGTTGGAACGCCAGCTCAAGGACCAGCGCAGCGTGACGAAGGATCTTTGGGCCCGCAGCGAGAGGTTGAAGCGGCAGTCGAATGCCATGGCCCGGATCGCGATGAGCCCGGCCATCGCCGAAGGCCGGGTAGAGGACCTGGCCCGCGACATCACCGAGACCACATCGGCGGTTTGCGATGTGGAGCGGGTCGGAGTGTGGCTGTTCGACGAGAGCGAGACGCTGCTTCGCTGTGTGGATACCTACCTGGCCAGGCAGCATCTTCACGTCGCCGGGGACGAGCTGCACGAGCCCGAGTACCGCAACGAGTTTGCTGCCCTCAAGACCTCACGGTACGTGGCGGCCGACGACCCGCTCACCGATCCTCGCACTGCCGGGTACGTCGAGGGCTATCTCAAGCCCAACCACATCAGCTCCATGCTGGACGTGGTGATCCGCTCCCGCGGCCGCAACCTGGGAACGCTGTGCCTGGAGCACGTGGACGAGCCCCACCGATGGGAACCAGACGAGGTCACCTTCGCCTGCCAGCTCGCCGACCAGGTGGCGCTGGCCTTGGTGGAGCGGGAAAGACTGCGCACGGAGCGGGAGCGGCAGGCCCTGCAGGACCGGTTCCTTCAGGCGCAGAAGATGGAATCCGTCGGGCGGCTGGCCGGCGGAGTGGCCCACGACATCAACAATTTTTTGGGAGTCATCCTGGGCAACGCCGAGCTGGCTGCCGGCATGCTGGAGCCCGATAGCCCCCCCTGGCAGCACTTGAGTGAGATCATCATGGCCGCGCGCAGCTCGGCCGAGATCGTGCGCCAGCTCCTGGCCTTCGCCCGGCGCCAGACGGCCGCACCGCGTGTGCTCGACCTGAACCAGGCGGTGGATTCGACCCTGCGTCTGCTGCGGCGCCTGCTGCGGGAAGACGTAAAGCTCCACTTCGCTCCGGGAGATGGTCTGTGGGCCGTCAAGATGGATCCCTCTCAGGTCGACCAGATCGTGGCCAACCTGGTCGTGAACGCCCGTGACGCGCTCGTCGATGCCGGGCGGCCGGGAACCATACGTGTCGAGACGGCGAATGCGGCCCTACCTGCGCCGGACCTTGCGCTCGGTGGATTGACGGGCGAGTACGTGCAACTGGTGATCAGCGACGATGGTCCGGGGTTTTCACGCCAAGCCTTGGAACACGTTTTTGAGCCCTTTTTTACCACCAAGGGCCAGGGGCGGGGCACCGGCCTGGGCCTGTCCACCGTGTACGGCATCGTGCGCCAGAACGGGGGCCAGATCCGCGTCGACAGCGAACCCGGCCGGGGCGCGCGCTTCGAGATCTTCCTGCCCCGCTGCCGCGAGCACCGAGAACAGCCATCCGCCGACATCGCGCTCGCGCCGGGGGGCGGCGCGGAGACCATCCTCTTGGTGGAAGACCAGGAGATGGTGCGCCGGGCGACCAGCGGCATGCTGGAGTCGCTCGGCTACCGGGTGCTGTGCGCCGCCGGTCCAGAGCAAGCGCTGCGCCTGGCCGGAGAGCACGACGGCGAGATCCACCTGGTCCTCACCGACGTGGTGATGCCGGGGATGAACGGCGTGGAGCTGGCCCGTTCCTTGCGTGAGCGAAGACCGGGCCTGCGCTGCCTGTTCATGTCCGGCTACACCGAGAACGTCATCGCCACGGATCAGATGTTGCGACCCGGCGTTTTGCTGCTGGAGAAGCCCTTCAGCCTGGAGCGGCTCGACCTCATGGTGCGGCGGGCCCTGGCCGCGCCCGTGTCTTCCGATTGACTCGCCGGGGCGCGGTTGCTAGATTGCCGCCGATGGAACGCATCCAGTCCATTCGTGGTATGCGGGACCTGTTGCCCGCCGAGACGCCGCTGTGGCAGATGGTTGAGCGCGCGGCGCAGGAGGTGCTCTCGCGCTTCGGGTACCATGAAATCCGCACCCCTCTGCTCGAGCCCACCGCGCTCTTCGCCCGCGGCATCGGCGAGGCCACCGACATCGTGGCCAAGGAGATGTACACCTTCACCGACCGGGACGGGGCCTCGGTGACCTTGCGCCCGGAGGGGACGGCCTCGGCGGTGCGGGCCTACCTGGAGCATAACCTCGCGAATGAGCTGCCGCTCAGCCGGCTCTGGTACCTGGGGCCGATGTTTCGCCACGAGCGGCCGCAGAAGGGGCGCTTCCGCCAGTTCTATCAGCTGGGGGTGGAGCTGCTGGGCGCCGCCCACCCGGCGGCCGACGCCGAGATGATCGAGATCCTGTGGGAGTTCGCCGCGGCGCTCTCGCTCCGGAATTTGGCGGTGCACCTCAACTCGTTGGGTTGCGCCGCCTGCCGCCCGGGCTACCGCGAGGCGCTGGTCGCCTATTTCTCGAACCGGGTCGGCGAGCTGTGCCCGACCTGCGCCGAGCGCCTCCACAAGAACCCCCTGCGCGTCCTCGACTGCAAGGTGGAGGGCTGCCGCCGCGCGGCCGAGGGCGCCCCGCGCATGCTGGACAAGCTGTGCGCGGAGTGCGCCGCGCATTTCGGCACGGTGCGCGCCTTCCTGGACCAGCTCGGCATCGCCTACGCGCTCGATCACCGGCTCATGCGCGGGCTGGACTACTACACCCGCACCACCTTCGAGCTGCTGGCCGAGGGCCTGGGCGCCCAGAACGCGGTCGCCGGTGGCGGGCGCTACGACGGGCTGGTGGAGATGCTGGGCGGCCGCCCCACCCCGGCCATCGGCTTCGCGGCGGGGCTCGACCGCATGGTGATGCTGCTGGCCGAGCAGGGCGCGCGCGCGCCCGAGGCGCCGCTGGTGTTCGTGTTGGCGCTCGATAGCGAGAGCCAGAAGGTCGCGCTCTCGCTCATGCACGAGCTGCGGCGGGCGGGGCTGCGGGTGGAGTCCGATGTCCGCTGCGGAAGCATAAAGTCCCAGATGAAGCTCGCCGACCGGCGCGGGGCGCGCCTGGCCCTCATCCTGGGAGAGGAGGAGCTGCGCACCGGCACGGTCACGCTCAAGGACCTGGCCGCGGCCGAGTCTTCGGAGAAGCAGAGCCGCGTGCCGCGCCAGGGCCTGGACGCTCTGCTACGCGAGAAGCTGCGGCAGAGTGGTTCGGAGGAGATGCGTTCATGACCGTCGCGAGAGCCATCCGCACCGTATGTCTCGCCATCGGCTGCTGCGCCTCGGCCGTGGCCGCGGCCGAGGACAAGGTCGGGCTCGGAAGCCCGGCGCCCTCGTTCACCCTCCCCACCGTCAACCCCGAGGCCTGCGGCCAGCGCCGGGCCGGCGTCGAAGAGGGCGCGCCGAGCGACAGAGCCGCGCGGCCGCGGGTGAGCCTGGTGAGCTTCTTCTCCGTGGACTGCAAGCCCTGCCGTCGCGAGCTGCCCGAGCTCCAGAAGCTCCACCAGGAGCTGGCGTCGAAAGGACTTTCGGTGGTGGTGGTGGGCGTGGACGCGTTGCCCGAGAAGATCGCCGAGGCGCAGAAACTCGTGGGCGAGCTCAAGCTCACCTTCCCGGTGTTGCGCGACCGCTTCCAGGTGGTGCAACGCCGCTACCAGGTGGACACGTTGCCGACGCTGTTTCTGCTCGATGAGCGCAACGTGGTGCGCTTGCGGAACGTCGGGTACGATCCAAAGGACTCGCTGCCGGTGGACGAGGTCAAGAAGAGGCTGGGGGATTCCAGCGCCAAAGGGAGGTAGCTCATGAAAGGCCTGTGCTCGGCGTGTTTGTGGCTGGTGATGGCGGTTTCCTTGTTCGCCTGCGCCGGACCGCGCGCCAGCGGCGACACGGAGGTCAAGGTGGTGGAGAGCGGCGGGAAGTCGGGCAAGACGGTGCGCCTGGCGGTGAAGCCCATCAAGAGCGCGGCGGTGGACGGGGCCGCCTGCTCCGGGCTGGAGGGGGCCTTCTGCGCCAGTCTGGCCCAGGGAAAGAAGTTCGACCTTTTGTGCGCCCAGGATCTGGCCGCGGTGCTCACCCACCTGCAGGATCAGATGATGTTCGCCGCCTGCGAGGAGGAGCAGTGCCTGGCCAAGATGGCCGAGGCCGCCAACGCCGAGTTCGTGCTCAACCTCAACATCGGCAAGGTGGGCGACAAATACTTGCTCGATGCGGTGCTCCACACGGCCGAGGGCAAGGTGAAGACGCGCTATACCCAGGAGACCGAGGGGCCCATCGAGGCCCTGCTCCCGGCGGTCGAGAAACTGGCGCAGAAGATCTCGGCGACGTTCTAAAAAAAAAGCACCGCCGAGGCGGTGCCTGGTACCGGGGGGATGCCGAAGACAGGACTCGAACCTGCACGGGGGTGAACCCACTAGACCCTGAATCTAGCGCGTCTACCAGTTCCGCCACTTCGGCAGGAACCCCGGCACGGGTGCGCAAATTAGCGATCCCGCCGCTTCAAGTCAAGGATTTTTCAGCGCTTGGTTTTCCGGTGAATCGCCGGCAGCAAAAGAGCGGCCCGAGGACCGCCAACCAGAAGAGCCCCGCCGCGCCCGGTCCGTTTCCGCCGCAGCCGCACCCGCCCGACTTCGCTTCATGGTCACCGCCGTCCGCGCCGCCGTCGCTCCCGCCATCGGTTTCGTTGTCGGGGTGGAGCGGGTCGGTGCCGCGCCGGTACTCCTCGAGGTTGCTGGCCCCGTCCCCGTCGGGATCGAGAGCGGCCGACGGCGTCCGGGGGTCGGTGCCGTAGCGGTCCTCCCAGTCGTCGGGCAGGCCGTCCCGGTCGTAGTCGTCCGACGTGTGGTCGGGAAGCAGCCACTCCAGACAGGCGCCGGTAAGATCGCTGCGGATCTCGGGGTCGACCACCGTCTCGAGGGGGAAGCCGATCAGGATGGAGCGCGCGCCGGGTCCGGCGTAGGCGATGGCGGCCGGCAGGCCGTTTGCGTACTCCAGCACCGTCTCGCCGCCGGCGGGGGCGAAGACGTCCGGGTACTCCACCGGGTAAATGCCGGCGGTCCCGTCGTCGAAGGCGAAGGCCGGGAGGTCCGCCAGCGCCCCGGCGCCCTCGGCAGCGTACACGCCCGCGTCGTCGTTTTGGTAGGCGGCGCCGAAGGCCTGCTCGAAGAAGGCCCGGTCCTCGGCCGAGCCGCGCTCGACCAGGTCCCAGCCGATCTCGGCGCCGGAGGCGAGCAAGGCTCCGCCGGCGGCCAGGTAGTCCCGCACCCGCGCCTGCTCGGCGGCCGAGAAGGTCTGGTCGGCCGTGGACTCCTCACCCAGGATCCACAGCGCGGCCCGGTAGCGCGAAAGATCCAGCGCGCCCGTCTCCACCCGCTCGTTGGAGGCGAAGTCGAAGTAATAGCGCGAGAGCAGGTAGTCGCGCACCGCCTCGGCGTGGGCGAAGGCCTGGTCGCGCCGGTTCCAACCGTCTCCGATGCGGGCGTCCTGCCGGTCGAAGCCGCCGACCAGCAGGAGGTCGGCCGGGGCGCCGTGCCCGCGGTAGCGCACCGTGGCCAGCTCGGACGGCGGACCCTCGCCGCCGGCGTTGAGGCCGGAGACGGTCACGGCGTAGATCTCGGCGGGGACGACGTCCAACAGCGGGACGGCGAGCTCGCCGGTGATGAGCGAGCGGTCCAGCGCCCGGCCGCCCTCGGACCAGCGCACCCGGTACTGGAGGGCGCCCGCGACGGGCGCCCACTCCACCCGCAGGCCCCCCTCGTCGCGGTGGGTCACCGAGAGCCAGGCCGGGGCCTCGGCCGGGGCCAGCTCGGCGTCGGGGTCGAAGAAGCGGGTGAGTCCCGCGTAGATGGCGTAGGCCAGCCAGTGGCGGAAGCGCGGGTCCTGCAACGCCTCGTTGTCGGCCATGCGCATGTCGGCCGAGGCCTTCTGGATGCCGTCGTGGAAGGCGCTCTCCACCAGCGCGCCCGGCATGGTGCGCAGGGGCCGTAGCTCGCCGAAGTTGGCCACCAGCGTCCCCCGGTCGCGCCAGGCCGGATCCCATTGAGCGCGCAGGATCTGGATCATGGACTGGTGCACGGCCTTCTGGAGCCGGTCGCTCCCCGGCGGCTGGTCGCACAGGGAAGGGTCGGGCGCCACCGAGTGGTCGGGGTAGCTGCCGCAGTTGTAGCGGTAGGTGGAGGTCCCCGAGGCGTTCTGGGTCGAGCTGCCGGAGGCGTTCGAGTGCAGCGAGAGGTAGGCGTCGGCGCCGAACCACTCGGCGCCCGCCGGCCGCACCGTGACGTCCGAGCCGGGGTTGAGCGACGACGGCAACCCGAGGTAGGGCAGGGCGAACAGCGCGCCCATCTGCCAGCGGGGCTTGTCGGCGGCCTTCCCGGCCACCACGCTCCGGTCCACGCCGCCGCCGAGGCGCACCGCGTCCGCCACCAGGTAGCCGGCGGGTTCGGCCGCGGGGCCGGGCTCCAGGATCGCCTCCGCCGGGCCGGCCTGAAGCCACATCCGCATCACGTGCCGCCAGCGCGAGCCGTCCACGCGCAGGTCGAGGTGGGCCGACTCCGTCCGATCGGCCTGCGCCACGCTCAGGCGGGCGTCGGAGACGCGGTTGCTCCCCGCCACCGTCCACAGCGAGAGCCAGTATTCGCCGTCCTTCGGGACCACGAACCGGTACCGGGCGCGCCCGCCGTCCGAGGCCAGCAGTACGCGGTATCCGCCATTGAAACCGCCCGCCGAGGTGCCGTCGCGAAAGCTCCCCTCCTCGAGGTAGCCGGCCTCGCCGTCGTCGATGATCTGCTCGAAGCTCGCCTCGTCCCGCTCGCGCACCACCCACACCGTGGCCCCGGCGCGCAGCAGGTCGGGCAAGAGGTAGCGAAAGGAGATCTCGGCGTTGGAGAAGTCCTCGATGATGCCGCGGCAGGTCTCGCAGTCCGGCAGGTTGATGAGGCCGCGCTGGGTGGACCAGTCGGCGAGGCTGTCGTAATAGATCCAGCCGTGGCCCGGGCTCAGAACGATGGTCCGTCCCTGGAGGCTTCCGCCCAGGGGCAGGTCCTGCGGCGGGAGCCGGCGCAACGCAAGAGCGCGCGACTCGATGATGGCGCGCATGCGCTCGGCTTCGTATGGGTCCCGCACCAGCAGCTCGAGCGGCGGCCGCCCCTCGTTTGTCTGCCACAGCACGCGAATGCCCTCGGCGTCGACAAACCGGCGGGCGGCCCACAGCAGCTCGCGGGTGAGATCCTCGCGCGCCAGATCGTCTCGCAGCGCGCGCCAATCGCCGGAGAGGACAACCTCCAGCACCCCGTGCGAGATCTCGGCCGAGCGCACCTCGAAGGCCGGCCCGGCGGCCGATCGCAGCGCCTCCAGCGGCACCGGCTCGGCCCGCGCCAACGGCGGAACCGACAACAGCAGCAGAGCCAGCGTCAGCCTGAGGACCATGACAGGATGATTCTACCGCCGCCGGGTCGCGCCTCCAATCGTTTTTGTCGTAAAGGATCTTGCCAAGAGTTTTTGCATGTGGTGAGAATGGGTCGAACCGTATCTAACCAAGGGGTCGTTCATGACACATGGCTTGCGGATGGTTGTGAGTGTGGTGCTGGCGCTGGCGCTGGGGGCGTGCGGCGGGGGCGGTGGCTCGCAGTGCCCGGCGGGCACCGAGCGCTGCGGCGACGGGGAGTGCCACGCCTGTTGTCCCGGGGTGGCCTGCGCGGGCGGGAAGTGCTGCGCCGACTTCACCTGCCAGGAGTGCTGCGGCGACGGCGACTGTTCCGGCGCGACCCCCGTGTGCGGTGTGGACCGGCGTTGCCACGAGGCGCCCTGCCGCGCCATCGGTGAGACCTGCCAGGACGACTGTTGCAGCGGAGCGGTCTGCTGCACCGACGGCAAGTGCCACCAGTGCTGCCAAGACAGCGACTGCCCGGAAGCCGGCATGGTCTGCACGGCCGGGGGCACCTGCGAGAAGCCCTGCATCGGGGACGGCCAGTACTGCACCTCGGACCCGGGCGCCTGCTGCGCCGGTCTGGCCTGCGACCTCTTCGACAGCAAGTGCCGCGCCCGCTGCGTCCTCGACACGGATTGCATCCAGCGCACCGATGTCCCGCACGCCACCGACCTCTTGTGCGGCCTGGACGGGGTCTGCGACTACGCGCATTGCGAGCTGGATTCGGAGTGCTCCAGCGCGCGGGTGTGCCAGAGCGGCGACTGCCTGAGCCCGGCGGGGTGCGCCGAGGTCGCCTCCTGCCGCATCTGGCCGCCGTGGGTGGTGTTCATGCCCGGCTACCAGGTGCAGCTCGTGGCGGGCGCCTTCCGCGCCGACGGCACGTTCGCGGCGGGGCTGACGTTCGACTGGTCCTCGGCCGCGCCGGCCTCCGCCGACGTGGGCGCGAACGGCCTGCTCACCGGGGGGGCCACCGCCTCGGGGACCGTCGAGCTCACCGCCACCGTGCGCGGCTGCAACACCCAGTGCCACGCCTGGGCCATCAACATCGGGGACCCGCCGCCGGTGGGGACGCGCGCGGCGGCGGTCGACGCCGAGACCGGCGCGCCGGTCAAGGGCGCCTTCTTCCAGATCGACGACCTGCCCGCGGCGCGCATGGACGCCTCCGGCTCGTGGGTCTACGACCGCTACCTCGATGCGGAACACCCCGGCGCCGTCACCGTGGCCGACCCGGCCTACGAGTTCATCACCATCGCGGGCGTCACCTGGCGCGACCTGGTGATCCCGCTGCGGCGGCTCATGCAGCCGGACCGGGCCGGCGGCGTGGCCGGGCGGTTCTCCTTCGAGCGGATCCGCTGCCCGGCCCTTCACCCCTGCGAGATGAGCCTGGCCCTGGCCGGGTTCTCACTGCCCGGGTTCCCGCTCGACGTCGCGCCCGACTTCCCCTGGCAGGATGTCTTCCGGGCCCGGTTCATGTTCGACGATCTCACCTACGACCTGCGGCTTCCGGGCGGGCAGGTCTGGCTGAACGACACCTCGAGCTACAAGAACCGGTACTCCGTGAGCGCCGCTCCCGAGAACCGCGTGTTCTTCGGGTTGGGCGGCAAGCTCGACGTCTCGGAGTTTAGGACCCGGCTGCTGCCGTTCTTGCAGGCCGCCGACGGTGGAGACTCCCTGGGGCTGGTGTACCGGATGCTGAACCTCGCCGCCAGTCACGGCGCCCTGGCGCCCAACCAACTCATCGCCGAGATCCCGCTGGTGGCGGACCGCAGCGACCTCGACGGCGACGGCGATCGCACGGAGCTCGTGCCCGACTACCAGAACTTCAACTCGCTCGACCTGCCGCTCGTCGTGGCGCAAGGCCACCGGCTACGGGTCACGGTGCCGCAGTTCCCCGGCAACGCCTACGACAGCGTGCTGCTGCTCGCGGGCATCCACACCCCGGCCGGCGGGTTCGTGCCGCTGGGCCTGGCCGCCGGCTTCGACAGCGACGACCCGGTCCACGATCCGCCCGACGGCCTGCTCCCCGGCCCGGTCGAGGTGCGCGTCTCGGAGGTGGCCGGGCGCATGCCCGAGGCGGGGGCGCAACGGATGCTGCTGGCGCTGGCCTGGCGGGCCGGGGATGCGACGCAGCGCGCCGGCCAGGTGGTGCTCTTGGATGACTTCGACGGCGAGCTCGCGCTGGACGCCTTCCTGACCCCGCCGCTGGGCTCGTTCTCGGCCGCCGAGCGGAAGATCGAAATCGGCGGCATGCCCGCCGGCGCCCACTTGGCCGTGGCCGAGTTCTCGGCGGCGGACGGCCGGCCGTGGCGGGTGTTCGCCGAGCTGCCGCGGACGGTCATCGCCCTGCCGCCCAGCCCGACCGGGACGGATCGCGCCGCCGCCGCCGGGCTCATCGCCATGCGGCTCCAGGACGGCTGGACCTTCCCCAAGCTCTTCGGGTTCGGAGAGAACGACCTGTGGGACCTCCCGGTCGCCGTCGCCGCCTTCTCCTACGCGGACCTCCCGTAGACGATACGGCAAGGGGGCCCTGCCCCCTTGAGCCCCCCGGGGGAAAAAGCCCCGAAAAAGCGCTTATAATAGAGGGAAAAATCAAAGGCGGAGAGAGAGAATCTGGCAAGGGGGCCAGCCCCCTTGAACCCCGGGAAAAAAAGCTCCGAAAAAGCGCTGATAATAGAAGGGGAAAAATCAAGAAAGGTCTTCTCCGATGTTTTTTCCTGTTTTTCCTTATTAGCAGGTTTTTCCGGGATTCTTTCCGGCGGGGGTTCACGGGGGCAGAGCCCCCGTGCGAGATCCTCTTCTGGTGGGAGGTGTTTCCGGAAGGGCGGACTAGCAGCCCAGGTGGCGCGAGATGACGATGCGCTGCACCTCGGAGGTGCCCTCGCCGATCTCGAGGAGTTTCGCGTCGCGGTAGAAGCGCTCCACGTCGTACTCCTTCATCAGGCCGTAGCCGCCGTGGAGCTGCACCGCCTCGTTGCTCACCCGGCGCGCCAGCTCCGAGCAGTACAGCTTGCCCATGGCGGCCTCGCGCCCGAAGGGCCGGTGCTGGTCCTTCAGCCAGCAGGCCTTGTACATGAGGTGCCGGCCGGCCTCGATCTCCATGGCCATGTCGGCCAGCTTGAAGGCGTTGACCTGGAAGTGGCAGATGGGCTGGCCGAACTGCACGCGCTCCTTGGCGTAGCGCAGGGCCAGGTCGAAGGCGCCCTGGGCGCAGCCCAGCCCCATGGCGCCGATGGACAGCCGGCCGCCGTCCAGGGTGGCCAACATCTGCTTGAAGCCATCCCCGCGCTTGCCCAGCAGGTTGTCCCGTGGCACGCGGCAGTCCTCGAAGTACAGCTCGGCGGTGTTCGAGGAGCGCCACATGAGCTTGCCGTGCATCTCCTTGGCCTCGAAGCCCCGCGTGCCGTGCTCGACGATGATGCAGGACAGCTCCGGGCGGCCGTCCGGACGCTTGCCGGTCACCGCCTGCACCGTCACCCCCATGCTGATGGGGGAGGCGGCGTTGGTGATGAAGATCTTGGAGCCGTTCAGCACCCACTCGTTGCCGTCCAGCACCGCGGTGGTGCGCGAGCTGCCCGCGTCCGAGCCGGCGTTGGGCTCGGTGAGCCCGAAGCCCCACAGTCCCTCGCCGCGGCACAGCTTGGGTAGGTATTTCTTCTTTTGCTGCTCGTTGCCGAAGTAGAAGAGCGGGTTGATCCCGAGCGAGTTGTCCGCGGCGATGGTGGCGGCGTGGGAGCCGTCGACGCGGGCCAGCTCCTCCACCGCGATGATGTAGGAGACGTAGTCCAGGCCCTGGCCGCCGAACTCCGGCGAGACCACCATGCCGAACAGCCCCAGCTCGGCCATGCGCGGGATGGAGTCGAGGTGGAACTGCTCGCGCTCGTCGTAGCCGCGAGAGACCGGCTTGATGACGTTCTCGGCGAACTTGCGCACGCTGTCGCGCAGGATGCTCTGTTCTTCGGTCAGATCGTAGTTCAGGGCCATTTTGTCCTCCGTGGCGTATTGTCGCCAAACCATAGGCATCCCGCCGCGGCGGGTCAACGAAATTGTTGCAGAGGTAGTTGTCGTGCATCGCAATTGATCTGCTTGCGCGCCGCGACAATTGGGCAAGTTGCGCGGCTTGCGCTTCTGTTGGAAAGCCGCTCCTTTTTGGTTAGCATGCCCGGCATGTTCTGGCTGTACGCCGCGCTCATGCACCTTTTGTTCGTCCTGGCGCTGCCGCTCTTGTGGCTCCACCCCAAGTTGCGCGGCGGTTTCCGCGAGCGGCTGGGCCGTCATGCGCCGGGCTGGCCAGGAGCCGGGGGGCGGCCGGTGGTGTGGTTCCACGGCGCCTCGGCGGGCGACGTGCTGGCCCAGAAGTCGGTGATCGCCGAGGTCAAGGCCGCCCACCCCGAGCTGTTCGTTTTGCAGAGCTGTATCACCCGTAGCGGCCACGAGCTGGCCCGCGGCATTCCGGGAGTGGACGGCGTGACGTACGCCCCGCTGGACCTTCCCTGGGCCGTCTCGCGGGTGGTGCGCGCGGCCCGGCCGCGGGTGCTGGTGCTGGAGTACGCCGAGCTGTGGCCGGCGCTCATTCGCGGCGCAAAACGCGCGGGCGGTCGGGTGGTGCTGGGCAACGGCCGCATCCACCCCCGGCGGGTGTGGCGCTACCGGCTACTGTACCGGCTGATCGGCAACCCGCTGCGCTGGCTCGACCGGCTGTGCATGCGCGAGCCCGAGGAGGCGGAGCGCGCGCTCGGGCTGGGGGCGGATCCCTCCCGGGTGGTGGTCACGGGCAACACCAAGTACGACGCCTTCGGCGCCGCGCTCAACGGTGGCGAGGAGAAGTCCCCCCAGGCCCTGCGCGCGGCCCTGGGTTGGCCGGCGCAGGCGCCCGCGCTGGTGTTTGGCTCGACGCACGCCGGCGAGGAGGGACCGCTCCTGGACGTGTTCGTCGCGCTGCGCCGCAAGCACCCCGAGCTGCGCCTGCTGCTCGCCCCGCGTTACCCGGAACGCAACCGCGAGGTGTTGCACCTGTGCCGCAAGCGCAACCTGGCCGCCGCGCCGCGCTCGCGCTGCCCCACGGACGCGCCGGTGGTGGTGCTGGACTCGGTGGGGGAGCTGCGCGCGTTCTACCGGGTGGCCAGCGCCGTGGTGGTCGGGGGCAGCTTCGTGCGCCGCGGGGGCCAGAACATCCTCGAGCCGGCGGCGTGTCGCAAGCCGGTGCTGTTCGGCCCCGACGTGGAGAACTTCGCCGACGCCGCGCGGCGCCTGGTGGGCCGCGGCGGCATCCAGGTGGCCGACTTCGAGCGGCTGCTTTCGGTGCTGGACCAGCTCCTGTCCCAGCCAGCGGAGATGACCCGGCTGGGAGAGCTGGCCTTCGAGGCGGTGGCCGGGGTGAAGGGCGCCAGCCGGCGCGAGGCGGATCTCATCCTGGAAGAGCTGAACCGCTCGGGGGCCGCATGACGCCGCCCGAGCGCATCCTGATCATCCGCCTCTCGTCGCTCGGCGACATCCTGCTCGCGACGCCGGTGATCGACCGGGCGCGAGCGGCCTGGCCGGCCGCGCGCATCACCTTCCTGGTGGACCGGGGCTACCGGGACCTGGTGCGGACCCATCCGGGATTGGATGAGGTGATGGAGTTCGACGCCCAGGGAGCGCACCGCGGACCGGGCGGAATCGCGGCGCTCTCGGAGGCGCTGCGGCCGGTGGATCTGGTGATCGATTTGCAGCACAAGGTGCGCTCGGTGTTGCTTGCCATGCTCCTGAAACCGGCGCGGCGGCTGCAGCTCGTCAAGCGGGGCGCCACGGAGGTGGTGCGGGCGCTGCTGGGACAGGACTCGATCCTGCGCGCGCCGCACCAGGTCGAGCGCTACCTGGCCGTGCTCGAGGGCGAGGCGCCTCCCGCCCCGCCGGGTTTCGTGGCCCGGCCGCGGTTGCGGCCCGATCCGCGCTGGGTGGAGGGCGCGGCGGCGCGCCTGCCGGACGCGGGCGGGCCCTACGCGGCCCTGGTGTTGGGCGCACGCCAGCGCACCAAGCTGTGGCCGGCGCGCCACTGGGAGGCGCTGGGCCGGATGTTGCGGGAGCGGGGTCTGCGGCCCGTGCTCGTCGGCGACCCGGCGAACGGTGTCCCGGCCGAGCCGGTGGCCGCGCGTCTGGGCGGCGCGCCGCCGGTGGTCGAGGGGGGGACCCTCGGCGAGCTGGCCGGTGTGCTCGGCCGGTGCCTGGTGGTGGTGAGCCCGGACTCGGGACCGGCGCACATGGCCGCGGCCCTGGGTGTCCCGGTGGTGACGCTGTTCGGCCCGACCTCGCCGGAACGTTGGGCGCCGCGCGGCGAGCGGACAAGCGCCTTGACGCTGGCTCTCTCGTGCAGCCCTTGCTCCAACCACGGCTCCGGCGCCTGCCCGCTCGGCACCCTGGCCTGCCTGGAGACCTTGCCGCCCGAGCGGGTGGCCGCCGAAGCGCTGCGCCTCGCGGGGTTCGCATGAAGATCGAGCGCGTGTGGTACCCGAAGCCCGGTGATGTGGCGGCGCGGCTGTGCGGCGCGGCGCTTTCGCCGCTCTCGCTCCTGTACCGGGCGGGCCTGGGCCTGCGCGGGGGAGCCTTGTCGGGTGCCGGCGCCGGCCGTCCGGTGCTCTCGGTCGGCAACCTGACCGTGGGCGGGAACGGCAAGACGCCGCTCGCACTGGAGCTGTGCCGCCTGGCGCAAAAGAAGGGGCTTCGCCCGGCTCTGGTCTTTCGCGGCTACGGCAGGCGCACCGGCGAGGTGCGGGTGGCGCACCGCCCCGGCGCGCGACCGCCGGCGTGGCAAGACGTCGGTGACGAGCCGGCCTTCCTGGCCCGGCGTTGCCCCGATCTCCCCGTCGTGGTGGGGCGCGACCGTGTGGCGGCGGCCCGGCTCGCCCTACGCGAGTTCTCGCCGGACGTGGTGGTGTGCGACGACGCCTTCCAGCACCGGGCCCTGCGTCGCGACCTCGACATCCTGGCCTGGAACGCCCGGCGGGGCGCGGGCAACGGGCGGTTGCTGCCCGCCGGCCCGCTGCGCGAGCCGCTCTCGGCCGCCCGCCGCGCGGATCTTATCGTGTTCGTGAACGCCGCCGCCCGCCCGCTCGAGGAGCTGCGCGCGCGACACGGCCTCCCCGCCGGCATTCCCGTCGCTGGCTGCGATCTGGTGCCGGAGGGGTGGGTGGCGGCAGGCGACTGGAACCGGCTGCTTGCGGTGCCCGGCCCGGGCGCTTTCCTCGGCGTGTGCGCCATCGCCGACCCCGACGGGTTCTTCGAAAGCTGCCGGCAGGCGGGGGTCGAACTCGCCGGATCGCTCGCCTTCCGCGATCACCACCCCTTTTCAGAGAAGGAGCTTGCGGACATCACGGCGCGCGCCCGCGCCCTGGGCGCGGCCGGCGTGCTTACCACCGAAAAGGACCTGGGCCGCCTGGAGGGCGCCGCTCTCGAATTGCCGGTGTTCGCCCTGCGGCTCTCGGTGCGGTGGGGGGACGGGGCCGAGGAGTTGCTCGTTCGCCGGCTGCTGGAGCTGGTCGAGCGCTCGCATCGCTCAGACGGCGAGTAGTTCTTCCACCACCTCGTCCAGCCGGGGCCGAAGCTCATCGGCCGAGCGGTAGAGCGCCCACTGGGACTCGGCCCGGACCCGGTTGTGCTCGCCGGCGGCGGGGTAGCGCTCTTGATCGTACGCGAAGTAGCGCTCGTGCAGCGCGTCGGCGGCGAAGCGGGCGGCGAGCTCGAGCGCGATGCGTGCCACCGCCGCGGGGATGGCGCGCACCTCCTCCGGCGCGGGCAGATCGCCGATGGCCTCGCGCCAGCCCCGCACGCCGGCTTCGAAGTAATCGAGGCGCAGCGGCTCGCCCCGGTCCTCGCCCTGCGGCGCGCACCACGAGCGCAGCGCGTCACCGAGTTCCACCGCGAGCGGCATCCGGCCCAACGTGTCGAGGTCGATCAGGGCCACGGCGCGCCCATCGTCCGAAAACACGAAGTTGCTCACCTTGGGATCGCCGTGGACCAGGCGCGCCGGCAGCCGTTCCACCGGCTCCAGGGATTCGCCGGCCGAGAGGATCTGTCCGGCGAGGCGCGAGATCGGCTCGAACAGCCGGTGGTCGCGGTGCTGCGTCAACGCCTCCCGCAGCGCGGCCAGGTGCCGCGGGGTGTCGTGGATGCCGAGCCGGGTGAAGACGAAGCGGTGGGGGCAGTCCCAGGCGGCCCGGTGGAATCGCCCCAGCAGCCTTCCTGCCTCGCGGCAGCGCCCGGGGGAGTCGGCCGCGAGGAGGGTCTGTCCGGGGACATGGGTCAGCAGGCGCCAGGTGCGGCCCGCCCGGTCGGCGAGCCAGTCGGCGCCGCTCTGCGCCGGGACGAGCCGCGGCGTGACCAGCCCGCGGGCCGCGATCCACTCGGTGACGGCCCGGATGTCGAGGTGGACCTGGGGAGCGAAGATGGGGTTGAGCATCTGCAGCACGAAGGTCTCGGCGCCGCGGCGGACCCGGAAGGTGCGGTTGATGTGGCCGGAGCGCACCGGCTCGATCGGGCAGGGGAGCAATTGGTAGCCCTCGAGGATCTCTTTGGGAGGGGTCTCGATGTCGTTCATGGGCGCAGCATACCACGGCGCCGCAGCGCGACAAGAACCACGACCAGCGAGACGAGTGCGCCGTTGGATCGCGACGAGGTGGCACAGCCGCACCCGCCCGTGAGCGTCACCTCCGGGTAGCAGTGGCCCGCCTCGCACACCTCGCGCCCGGGGCAATCGGTGGGCCGCGCGCAGGGGGTGAAGCAGGCCGGCCCGGTGCCGCGCAGGGGCTTGTCCAGGCAGTCGCCGGCGCAGTTCTCCGGGATGAGGCAGGGGCTCCCCGCCGGCATGTTCCGGCCGAAGCGCGCCACCGCCACAGCCCGGTGCGCGTTCACCCGCCCGTAGCCGTAGTGGTCGTCGTGCCCGTCGGGACCGTACAGGGACGGGTCCGGCACCTTGTCGGCGGTTGCTTGCAGGATGTCCTTGACCTCGCGCCAGGTGAGAGCGGGGTTGGCCGAGAGCACGAGCGCGGCCACCCCGGCGGCGATGGGAGTGGCGGCCGAGGTGCCGGCGAAGTGGCTGGTGTAGTTGCCGGCCGCGTCCGGTTCGTTCACGCCGGTCGGAACGTCGCCCTGGGCGGCATCGGTGCGGTAGTGGGCGCCGCCCTTGTTGGCGCCCCGCTCGCCGAGCGTGTCCAGGGTGGTAATCATGAGTGTGCCGGAGTTTCCGCTCCAGGTCGGCGCCACCACCGAAAGGCAGGGGCCGAAGTCGGAGTAGCGCGCCACCGTCCCCGTCTCGTCGCAGCCGCCCACGGCCACGGTTTCCTCCATGGCGGGGAGTTCGTCGGGGCCGATGGGCTGGGCGTTGAGGTTGCCGTCACCGTTCCCGGCGGCGAAGAGCACCACGCAGCCCTTGCCGCCGCGCCCGGCCGTGACCGCGTGTTGCACCGCGTCCTTCACCGGGGCCACGTCCACGCCCTGGTCGATGAGCTCCTGCCCGATGCCCCAGCTGTTGGAGATCACAGAAGCGCCGTGGTCGGCAGCCCACACCATGCCCTCGACCAACGCCACCAGGTTCATATAGCCGCCGTCCTCGAACACCCGCACCGGCATCCAGCCGCAGTTTGGACACACCCCGCTGCCGCCCTCGGCGTTCCCGGCGCTGGCGGCGATGAGCCCCATGCAGGCGGTACCGTGCGAGTCGATGGAGAGCGGCGAAGGGGAGGGGTCGTTGGTTCGCGAAAGCACGTTTCGCGGGTTCGACATCCGCGCCGGCACGAGGTCGGGGTGAGTGAAGTCTACCCCGGTATCCACCACCGCCGCGACGACCGAAGGCTCCCCGCGGGTGACGTCCCAGGCGGCCTCGACGGCGATGGCGGCCGCGGCGCTGCCAGACATGTGCCACTGGGAGGGATACAAAGGGTCATCAGGCCGGAAATGAAGCGATACGGGCATACGAAAGTCTGGCACCGCCCACTCCGCCTCCCCCCGCAAAAAGAGCTCCCGGCAGGCCGCCACCGCCGCGCGGGGATCGGGCGCTTCCAGGAGCCAGGCGCGCGGAAGCGAACCCAGCGGCCGGATCACGGAGAGTGAAAGCTCGGCGATGGTGGCCATGGGTGGGGCACCGGCGCGGGTGCGGAGCAGCAAGCGGCGCCCGATGGTGATGGGGCCGCCGGATAGGCCCGGTGCAAAGACCACGAGAAGCCCGTTCTGGTGCGCCACCCGCAGCACCGCGGTTTTGCCATTTGACCGGAAATACTGGAGTTCCTCGATTACGGCGGCAGGGGGCGCGGTGTGGATGGCCAGAAAGAGGAAGAAGCAGACGCTCATTGCACGATGCAGTGTAGCATCCGCGAGCCGTCGCGAAAACCCTGTGTCTGACATGTGACGCGGCCTGCGGCCCCCACCGCCTGATCTCTTGACGCTGCCACGTCCGTCGTTTTGGTCCTCGCCCGGTCGCGGCTGGGTAGTTCAGTCGGCTTGCACTCGCCGCAGGGCATTTATTCCCCTGACCTTCACTCCTTGAAGTACCGGCTCAGATCCTGTACGGCCAACCCGGCGCCCTTGGGGCGCCTTCTGGCTACCACCCTGGCTCATTTTCGCAAATAGAGACCTCGGCTGTAATAGGAGTAATTGACGGCTGCCAGGCCCCACACCATCCGCGGGACGTAGGGGTTGAAGGTCAGGTGGTTCAGTCTATCTTCCCGGAACACCGACCAGGTGGCGCCTCCGTCCTCGGTCCAGTAGGTGACCCCTGACGTACTGTCCGTGCTGGCATACAGCAGGCAACCCTCGGCGAGCGGCGCGTAGGCCACGTCGGCAGCGAAGAAACGCAGTTCTCCGCTCACCGGCCCGCCCCCCGGCCGCCAGGTCTCTCCGCCGTCGTCGGAGAGAAAAATGCCGCCCCAGATGACCGCCACGGCCATCTTCTGCGGCTCGGCCGGACAGATGTCGAGGTCAACGACTCCCGGGAGCTTCTCCACCAGGGTAAGGAGCTGGTGACCCACTTCGCGAAAGGTGTAGCCCCCATCGTCGCTCACCAGGATGAGCGGCGCCGAGCTCGGCAGCCCATCGAACGGCTGCCCCATTCCAAGCCACACCCGGTCGGGCAGGACCGGGTCGGGAACCAAAGCCTTTATCGGCCGTTCGTGGCTGATCAGGCCGTTTGACTCCCACGTGACGCCTCGATCAGTGCTGCGGTAGAACTCACTGCCATTATCGAACATATATGCCGTTCTTCCCTTCCCCACCCGAACTTCTCCAACATAGATGTTCGACAAGTTGGGGTACCACACATACTCCCAGTGCGCTCCCCCGTCGCTACTGCGCCACAGGCCGCGCTGCTCGGAGGTGGCGTACACAACCTGGGGATCATCCGGGTCGACATAGATATCTCGCACCGTGACACCATAGCGGCACCAGCCGCAGCCAGACACACCTATCCCCGCCCAGGCCTCGAACCACGTCTTGCCGCCGTCCACGCTCTTGTACACCCCGGCCACGGCGCTCTTCGAAGAAGTCTCCTCCATGTCCATTCCCAGGTACATCACGTCCGGGTTCCTCGGGTTGATGGCGAACGACTGAAGTCGTGCGCCGGAGTACGTATTGCATCCGAGGGGTATGATGTCGTCCGGTTCGGTGATCAGGCTCCACTCGCCACTCAGCGTTGCCGGATCCGGTGGCGTGTACGTCCCTTCTTCCTGCCAGTCGGGTTTGGGCTCCGTGTATTCAAGACGGGGGTGGCAGCCGAAGACCTCGTTGTAGATCCCGCAGGCGTAGGCCCACTTCTCGAGCTCGACGCGCTTCCAGACACCCGACTTCGGATCCTCGCACGCCCACTCCCCATCGCGGCACAGGGCGTGCTCGTAGGAGCAGGGGTCGGTGCCGGTGGGATTCACGCAGACCGGCGGGGCCTTCCACCAGTCGAAGTCCGTGTTCCACTCCCAGTCGGGCTCCCGGCAGACTTTATCGCCGCCATCCGCGCCGTCTCCGCTATCCGAGGCGTCGCCGTCGGAATCGAATGCCTCACCTCCGCCATCTGGCGGCGTCGAGCCGCTACCACAGCCGACGGCTCCGATAATCAAGAGGAGGCCACTCACTCGGAGAACGCCAGACGCTTTCATGGCTGCGTTCTCCCGGGGTTGTGCGTCCCATCCAGGATTGACAGGTCTGGATAGCACCGCAGATCGACCAGATCTGCATCCATGATGCCATCGAAGGCCGTATCCACATGCCTCGCTCCAGAAATCAGAAGGCTCCTGGACGGTGTGAGGTGATTCGCCTGGAAGACCTGATCCAGTTCCGTATCTGTCATCCCGTGAAACAGCGGCCCGAGCGTGTCGGCCATGCGCTGCCCGATAATCTCCACGTCGTTGACGTCCTTGAGCGCCGCGTGGAAGACCCCGTCGGCCAACGGGAAGAACATGAACCCCTTGCGTTCTTCGCCGCCCACCCCGACGTCGTAGCCGATGGCCGCGCGGAGCTTGCCGCGGTACTTCACCAGGCTCACGTTCATCGCTTTGGTGGCACGGACCGGGTTCACCCCGTCGGTCGAGCCGTCGAAGATCATCGAGAACGCCGGCCTGGGGCCTTCTGGAGCCGAGATGATCGTGCTGACGAACCGGAAGTATCCGTTGAAAGCTCTCTCCGGAGGAGCGTCATCCTTGACGTCTCCGTGGATCCACATGGTCCAGCGGGGCAGGCCGTTCGGGAGCCGCTCGACGAACAAGGCCGGGCGGTCGTCTGTCGTCCTCTCTTCTTGGAAGGCTTCAGTTTGCTCTGTGACCATGGGCCGATCCTGCCAGTACTCTCTACCTGGGAGTTCCCGGAAGGATGTCCAACCTCCCCATGGATTGTTGAATATGTGGATGACGTGATTGGCGGCGATCGTCGCCCCTAGCAGCGAGCCGTCTCCCGGATCCACCGCGAGAGCCGGCGGAGTCCGAGAGGCCAAGGGCAGCCAGTTGCCGAACATGTCGAGTATCATGAGCAGCGGCCAGTTCACCCACGACGATGTGTCACGAGGAGAGGCCACCGGGATCTCGACAGTCAGGACCGGTCCGACCTTTGAGTAGGGATCGGTCTCGCCCAGCCCGAAGACCAGGATC
>CAZLNM010000044.1:0-37101 GCA_964561025.1 uncultured Myxococcales bacterium | reverse complement strand
AGGATGCCCGGGACGTAGCCCACGTTCAGGATGGCGTCCATGGCCTTGCCGGTGGCGGTCATCTGCGCCGCCAGGTACCCGCCCAGCGACAGCAGGATGATGGCCACGCCCACCATGCGGATGAGGTGGCGCGGATCGCCGAAGCGATCGGCCAGGAAGTCCGGCACGGTGAGCGAGCCCTGGCGCGCCGCCTCGCGCCGCAGCCGCGGCGCCAGCCAGTACAGGTTGATGAGGTAGCCGATGAGGCACCCCGGGGCGAACCACAGGGCGCTCACCCCGCCGCTGTACACCATGCCCACCGCCCCCAGCACCACCCAGCCGCTCTCCGAGGATGCGGTCGAGGAGATGGCGGTGATCCAGCTCCCCAGCGAGCGGCCGGCGAGGTAGAAGTCTTCGCAGGTCTTGGTGCGGCGGCAGGCCAGCCAGCCCAGGTACAGAAGCGCCCCCATGTAGAGGCACACCACCACCAGGATCGTGGGATCAAGGCTCACGGCGGCCTCCCCGGCCCAGCACGAAGGCCAGCACGGCCACGGCGATGAAGGCGAGCGGGATCGCGAGCAAGAAGAGGTGTGTCTCCCACGGAATGGGCACTGGCACAGGGATCATGCGAACCTCCCGAAGGATTTCTCTTCAGAAAGCCGATCCGCTCGCCGCTTGTCAAGGCCGGCGCGGCGCCTGGAAATACGAAATGGTTCTGCTACACTGCCTCTCCGCTCGCAAGAGGAGGCGGCATGGAGAAACGCGAAGGCACTATGACGGCCATGGTCACCGGGGCTTCCGGCGGCCTGGGCGCGGCGTTCTGCGAGGAGCTGGCCGGGATGGGGTTTTCGCTCGTCCTCACCGGCCGGGACGAAAAAAAGTTGAGCGAGCTCGCGACGCGGATCTCCTCTGTTCACCATGTCGAGGCCAGCATCGTGGTGGCCGACCTCGCCGACCCCGGCGCCGTTCGAACCCTGGTGGAGAGGACCGAGGGCGCGGGCCGGCCGGTGGACGTGCTGGTGAACAACGCCGGCTTCGCCTCCTACGGGGACTTCCTCTCGCTCCCCGAGGCCGCTCTGGACGTGCAGCTTTCGGTGCTGATCCGCGCCCCCACGGCGCTGTGCCGCGCCTTCGCCCTGGCCATGCGCGAACGAAGGCTCGGTTTCATCCTCAACGTATCCTCGTTCACCGCCTTCGTGCCCACGCCCCGCTACGCGGTGTACGCCGCCGCCAAGGCCTTCCTGCAACACTTCAGCGAGGCGCTGGCCGAGGAGCTGTCTCGCGAGGGGGTGGTGGTGAGCTGTCTGTGCCCGGGGAGCATGCTCACCCCGTTCTTCGAGCGCGCCGGGCACCGCCCGGACCCGCTGATCACCGCCACCATGATGATGCCGCGAGAGGTGGCGCGGCGGGGGCTGCGCGGCCTGTTCAAGCGCAAGCGGCTCATCGTCCCCGGTGGGTGGAACAAGCTCGGCCGCCTGGGCCTGGCGCTGGTCAGCCGCCGCCGGGCGGTCCGCCTGGCCGAGCGCTTCTCGCGGCAGTACACGGCGTGATGGGGCTCAGCGGCGGCGAGCCGAGAGTTCCAGGCCGCCGGCGATGGCCAGGTGCGCGAAGGCGCACACCACGAGCGCGTGGCGGATCTCGCCCTTGCGGATCATCTCGGGGATGTCGGCGAGCGGCGCTTCGAAGACCTCGATGTGCTCGTCTTCGTCGGGATGCTGCTCCTCGGCGCGGTAGGCGTTCTTCGCCAGGTACGAGTAGGTGAGGTTGTCCTGGAAGGCGGGGTTGGGGGCCACCACCCCGAGCGGCTCGATGCGCTCGGCGCGGTAGCCGGTCTCCTCGGTGAGTTCGCGCCGGGCGGCCTCGAGCGGTTCCTCGCCCGGGTCCACCATGCCGCCGGGGACCTCGATGCAGATCTCGTGAGTGCCGGGCCGGTACTGGCGGATGAGCACCACCTTCCCCTCGCGGGTGATGGGGATGACGTTGATCCAGTGCGGGGCGCGGACCAGGTCGTAGTCCCGCTCGCGCTGATCATGGGGCGAGCGGAAACGGCCTTTCCACACCGAGAAGATGCGGGCGCGGTACTGCTCTTGCTCGGACAGGCGCTGCCAGAGCTGCAGGGACGTCGGCATGGACACCTCCGGGTTGCTAGATGGGCAGATACTCCGCGCGGGGAGCGAATGCAACAGCCGGTTTGCAAGGACCTGAAATCGTCGGGGCGAGGTTTATGCCTGGCGCGGCGGGGAGGTTCGTACTACGCTCGGGCGCGGGAGGAGGATGGTGACGACATGGATGCCATGAACGACACGACGAACCCGCTGGTGGAGCTGTTTCGCGCCTCGATCGGCAAGAAGCTCGAGGGCGCGCCGCCGTTCACCGCCTGGCTCGACGGGCGCATCCTCTCGGCCGGGGTGGGCGAGATCGAGATGCAGTTTACAGTGCGGCCCGAGATGGCCAACCCCACCGGGCTGCTGCACGGCGGGGTGCAGGCGGCCATCATCGACGACGTCTTCGGCATGACCGCGGCCACCCTGGGCGACGAGGGGTTCCGCATCTCCGTCGATCTGCACGTGAACTTCATCGACAAGGTGAAGGTGGGCGACACGGTGACGGCCCGGGCCAAGGTGCTGCGAAACGGGCGGCGCATCACCTACGCGGTGTGCGAGCTGCGAGACTCCGCCGGCAACCTGGTGGCGCGGGGCGACACCAACCAGCTCAAGACCACCTTCGTCCCCGACTACCAGAAGCAGCTCAAGAACGACCCGACTCCATGACTCCAGGCGCGCGCCCGCCCGCGCATTCGGCATCGCGGCCAGACGCCCGACGGGCTCATTTCCGGCGGTAGATGAAGAAGTCGCCCTTGGTCCGGTCGCGGACTTGAAAGGCCGGCACGAAGTTCTCTTCCAGAAAGCGGCGGAACTCGGGCATGGAGGCGAAACCGTCGAAGCGCCGCACCGCCCGCCCGTCCTTGCCCCGCTGTTCCCTTCCCGACACCACCACCAGGCCCAGCCGCGGGTCGTCCACCCGCCGGATGAAACCCTGGACCGGGGTGATGCCGGATCGGAAGCGCATTACGTTGGTGTCGGCCTCGTCGGCGGCCAGCCGCCGGCCGGCGAGCAACGCGATCAGGCCCGCCGTGGAGGAGTCGCCGAAGATGGTCTGCGCCGGGTGGGTGTTCTGGCGCACGAAGTCGGCGAGCTTTTCGGCCGACTCGAAGTACTGGCTCTCGTGAAACAGGGCCTCGGTGCAGGTGCCGTAGTCCTGGTAGGCGCGGGCCACGTCCGCAAAGCACAACGCGCGCATGACCTTGTTGACGAAGGACGGCACGGGGGCGTCGGCCCACACCATGGGCCGGTCCTCGGCGCGCACGTAGTTGGGGAGCAAGGACCGTTGTAGCGGCAGGCGCGCCATGCCGAACGCGAGTACGCCAACCAGCACGATCACCACTACCGACAGCGCCTCGAAGAAGGCTCGCTCCCGCCGCTGGCGGGCGCGCCACAGCGCCGCCACCCGCTCGGCGAAAGCCTGCACAGCGCAACCTCCCATGTGCGCCAGGAAAAGAAACAAAAGCAAGAAGTAGAAGGGGAAGAGCCGCGAGAGCATGGCGAGAAAGACGAGATTTGCCAGGGCGAAGATCCCCAGCGCATAGATCCAACCCTGGCGGCCCCCGGTGTCCAGCAGGCCGCGCAGGGCGCGCAAGGCGCGCTGCAAGAAAGTAGGTGCCGCCGGGTTCTCCTCGGGCGGCGTTGCGGGCCCGGGCGCCTCGTGCGGCAGGCGGCGGTCCAGCCACCCCTGCAAGAAGGCGAAGACCAGGCCGCACGATGCGCTGACCAGCAGGGCGAAGTTGTCGGTGAGCACCCGGGCGAACATGTCGCCGGTCCCGCCCGCCGCCCCGGGTTTCGCCACGTGGTAGCGGTACACCGCGTCGATGTAGCCGCCGCCGCCGAGCGCAAGGCCGATGAGCTGTACGGCCGCCCAGGGGAGGATGAAGCCCGCGGCGAAGCGGGCGCCGTGCCGCCACGAGCGCAGGAAGCACAGCGCCATGGCGGTCATGGCCGAGGGCAGCACGTAGTTGCCCGTCCCCACGCCCAGCGCCATGAGCGCCCCGGCCAGCGCCGAGCGGTGGGTCCCCAGGGCCCACATGCCGGCGGAGAGCCACATCATGGACAGGTTGATGCCGGTCCAGTGGGAGGAGGCCCGCAACACGTCGAAGGAGAAGAGGTACAGCGCCGCCGCAGCCACCGCCGCCAGCCGGCCGGCGCGGCGACGGGCGAGCAGGAAGATGAAGAAGGCGCCGATGGCGGTGGCCCCCACCGGGATGAGGCGCGCGGTGAACGGGGTGGTCTGCGAGATCTTCGCCAGCAGGATGCCGGGCAGGAGGTGGAGCGGCGGGTGGGCGAAGAAGAAGTCGCGGTAGAACCACGCGCCGTGGTCGGCGCTGGCCCGGGCCATGTAGAGGTAGATGTTCTCGTCGCCGACTTCCCAGTGGAGCGAGTAGCTCTTGATGATCAGATAGCCGAGCAAGACGAGGAAGAACCCGACCCAGGCCAGCGCCTCGGGGAGACGGGGTGGCCGTTCGGCCGGCGCCGGGGGTGATGGCGGCGCTTCATTCTCCTGGGTCTCGGCGATGTTGGTCACGATCCGCTCATCCATGGCGCGGCCTCCGGTCCTTGCCCGTAATTTTCGCAAATCCATTCGACATGGCGAAGGCGCAATGACGCCGCACCGGACACTGCGCGCAGCGCGGGCGCTGCGGCAGGCACACCGTCTTGCCATGGTGGACGAAGAGGTCGTTCACCCAGGGGACGTAGCGGCGGGGCACGATCTCGAGCAGCGCCTGCTCGGTCTGCTCGGGGGTGCGGGTGCGGACGACGCCGAGACGGTTCGAGATACGGTGGACGTGGGTGTCCACGGGCAGCGCGACCTTCCCGAAGGCGTACACCAGCACGCAGCCGGCCGTCTTGCGGCCGACGCCGGAGAGCGCCGTCAGATCCTCCATGCGGTCGGGCACCTCGCCCCCGTGGCGCGAAAGCAGCTCGCGGGACATGGCGACCAGGTTGCGGCTCTTGGCGCGGTACAGGCCGATTCGCCGGAGCAGGGGCCAGAGCCGCTCCGGCCGGGCCGCCCCCAGCGCTCCGGGATCGGGGTAGTGCCGCAAGAGCTCGGCCGCCACCGTCTCGGTCACCTCGTCGCGGGTGCGGGCGGAGAGCATGGTGGCCACCAGGGTATGGAAGGGCTTGCCCCGCCCCAGTCGCGCCAGCATGGTGCTGCCGCGGGTCTTGGAGAGCGCCCGGAGCACCGCTGTCATCCTCTGTCGCTCAGCGTTCATTCGCCGCCTCCCAAAGCAATCTCTGGTTGCCATCGTCCACGAGGCGGATACGTTCGCACCCGCGCGCTTTTGGGTCAACTCGAACAAGATGCCTTCCGCGCCGCGCATGGCCTCCGCCCGACCTTCGCTGTCAATGGTCTTGGATCGCTCTGCTTCGTGGAAGAGAGCACGCAGTTTTTGTGGGCTTATTTTCGTCAGCGGGTTTTCTTCGGGCGGCGGGTGGCTAGTCGTCGAGGTACGCGGCGAGCAGCTGGGCCTGATCGAAGACCTTGGAGCGGTGGCAGCCCCACACGTCGCACAGGGCCACCACGTTCCCATCGTCCAACGCTTCCGTCAGGTACAGCATGATCAGGTTGCCCTTGCCGCAGGTGCAAGGAGAGAGGACCGGGAGCTGGGCGCGGCACACCGGGCAGTAGACCTCGAGCTGGGTCCCGGCTTCGAAGCAGGCCTTTCCCTTGCGAGAGTGGTCGCCATGGAAGGGGCTGAGGATCACGTCCTGGCAATCCTTCCCGTCGGAGACGAGCAGCGAGATCCCCGGAGAGCCATCGAAGAGCTGCCGGCGGTTGCGGACCAGGTTGTGCCCGTTGGGGCAGAAGGCCTGGGTCACCTGGATGATGACCTCCTCGACCTCGCGCGCTCGTGTTGCCGGAGAAGGGGGAGGAAGACCGTACGGGCGATGAATTTTCGTCTTGTCGATATTTTCCTTGGGCACTGCAAACTCCAGTCACCCCCACCAAAGGTGACGGATAGAATATACCTTCCGTACGCCGCATTGGCAAGTTCAAATAACTTACTGAAATGAATGCTATTTTTTTGCTTTTGCCAGGAAATCCTGGACGGCGGCCATGGCTTCGGCGGGGGTTTTCACGCTCACTGCAATTCCTTCACGAATCGCGGAATCCTTGACCGGCCCAGGGTCGAACTGGAGGAGGACCAGGGGCTTTCTGTTCTTGAGCGCCATCCCTACCTCGGTCAAGGTGCCCGCGCCGCCGGGGCAGGCCACCACCACGTCGCTCGAAAGAACGTTGGCCAGGTTGCGCGCGTCCTGGAGGTTCGTGGCGATGGCGATGTCCACGAACTTCGAGGCTTCGTCGGGGTCGGGGCCCGGCAGGACGCCCACCACGAGCCCCTGGGCTTGCTTCGCCCCGCGGCTCGCGGCCTCCATGACCCCCGATGGCCGGCCTCCGGTGAGGAGGGTGAAACCGGCCTCGGCGATCCGCCGTCCGAGCTCCTCGGCCAAAGCCTCCACCTCGGGCGTGGCTTTTGCCCCGCCCATCACTCCGATGATCTTTCTTCTGGCCATCCGCTTTCCTCCTCTCCGGGTCACGTCCGATCCGGGCCCGCGTCGGATCCCGCCGCCGGCGCCATGCCGTGGGCACCGGGTGCATGATCCGGTCAAGCACAGGTCCGTGCAAGGAAATAGTTGACCCCGGGCGCGTCTGGTAGCATGGATCTTACCCGGAGAGACGGGGGCGGACGCGGAGGGTTGGAGTGCGTCGCAGATGATCCGGATGTCCGCCGCAATGTGGTTGGTGGTGTTCGTAGTGGCCGGGACTGCCGTCCCGGGCCGGGCGGCGGACGATCCCATCCGCTTGACCGTGATCGCGACATCGGATTTCCACGGCGCGCTCGAGCCCCGTACCACCCGCTCCAAGCCCGATGAATCCCTTGGGGGAATCGACATGTTGGCGGCGTACTATGCCGCCCTGCGCCGAGCGAACCCCGGCGGGGTGATCCTACTGGATGCCGGGGATTCCTACCAGGGGACCTTGTTGTCGGCGGCCAACGAGGGGAAGGCGGTCATCGAGTTCTTCAACGACCTCGGCTACGACGGGATGGCGGTGGGAAACCACGACTTCGACTTCGGTCCCGAGGGGTACCACAGCACGCCGGTCTCCCCGAAGGATGATCCGCTGGGCGTCATCAAGAAGCGCATCGCCGAAGGCCGCTTTCCGTTCCTGGGCGCCAACATCTTCGAGCGCGACACCGGAAAGCCGCCCGAGTGGCGCAACTTGTATCCGTACCGGATCATCAAGAGGAAAGGCGTCAGCGTGGCCGTCATCGGCCTCACCGCCGTGGACGTGCCGCTCACCACCCACCCGGCCAACGTCCACTCGCTGGAGTTTCGCCCGTTGCTTGCCACGCTGCGGCGAGTGATTCCCGAGGTGCGCGCGCGGGGGGCCTCGGTGATCATCGTGCTGGTCCACAGCGGCTTCGAACTCGTCGAGCCAGGCGGTGAGGCGAGAGGGCCCCTGGCCGAGCTGGCCAACGCGCTCGACCCGGACGAGGTGGATCTCATGGTGGGCGGGCACATGCACCATCCTTTGGCGGCGAGGGTGAACGGCATCCCCATCATGCAGGCGGGCGCCTACGGAACGAACTTCGCGTATGCCGAGCTGTACATCGATGCCAAGACGCGCCGGGCGCTCCGGGAGCGGACGCAGCTTGCGCCGGACAATCCGGTGCTGCGCCCGAGCCCCGCCGGCCAGGCGCCCGTCTTCCTGGGACAGGCGCTGGTGCCCGAGAAGCGCTTTGCCCGGCGCTTGCAGGCCTACCGCCGCGGCGTCCAGCACCTCGAGAACATCCGCCTGGGCCGGGCCGAGCGGGCGCTCGCGAACCAGTGTGCTCTCGACTCGCCGCTGGGGGGGCTGGTGACCGACGCCATCCGGGCCTCCGACCCGGGCATCCAGATCGCCATGTTCAACTCGGGCGGGCTGCGCGCGGCGATCCCTGAAGGGAGCATCACCTTCGGAAAGATCTACGAGGTGCTACCCTTCGACAACACCCTGGTGGTGCTGTCGCTCACCGGCGCCCAGATCCGGGAGATCCTGGAGCACGGCCTGGCGGGTCGCTACGGCGCCATGGAGATCTCCGGCCTCCGGGTGTACGTGGACATGGGGGCCAAGGCCGGGGATCGCTGCCGTCACATCTGCCTGGCGGGGGGAGGGGAGATCGTTCCCGAACAGAGCTACGTGGTTGGGACCAACGACTTCGTCTTTACCGGCGGGGACGGGTACTTCACCTTCGCCCGGGGTCAGGACGTGCGCCACACGCATTCCTTGATCCGGGAGCTCGTCGCGGCCTACATTAAGCAAAAGGGCACGGTGGTCCTGCCCGAGGGGCCGCGCTACCTGCCCGCTCCGAGCGACGGTGAGAGCACACCTCCATAAGCGCGGCCGGCGCGCGCTGTCCTGGGCGCTGAGCTGCGCCCTCCTGGCCCTGGCGGCTTGCGGGGACGACCTCCCGCCCGGCCTGGGCACCGACCTGGGATTCTCGGCGATCGTCTTCGCCCAGCGGGCGGCGCCGGCCCACGCGGGAGATCTCACCGGGGTGGTGCGCTTCTTCCCCGGTGGCAACGTGGTGCTCCTCGACCCGGCGGCGCCGGCGGGCCGCAAGATCTCGCTCACCGGCCTTGCGGCGGGCGACGTGCAGGGGCTGGCCGTCGCGCCCGACGGCGCTTCGGCGATCGCCGCGGTCCGCACCTCCCCCGACGACCGGTTTCACCTCGTCGAGGTTCGCCTGGAAAGAGATGCCGGCCCGTGCTTTCTCGAGAGTGGCGATCTCGGACCGGCCTGCCGGCAGTTGAGTTTCGGCCCCGCCGACGACGTCGAGCCGTTCTTCTTGCCCGACGGCCGGGTCGCCTTCACCCGGCTGGATCCCGACGGGCCGATGGACGTTCGCGGGCGAGGCCTCTCGCGCCGGTTGTGGGCGGTGGAGCTCGACGGTACCGGGGCGGCCCTGCTGGACGTCGAGCCCGGTCACGTTCTGGGCGCATCCCAGCTCCCGGATGGGCGGGTGTACGCCATACGTTGGATGGAGACCGGGGCCGGCATGGAGTATCGTCCTGTCTCGCTCGACCCCATGGGCGTGTCCGGCGTGGTTCCCGACGGGCCCGCGGCCCCGGAGGACAGCGTGCCGCTCGGCCCGATCCAGTTCGAAGACGGGCGGCGGGTCGCCGCATGCGTTCCGGCCTTCCTGGCCTTCGGGGCCGGGACCGCCTGCCAGCGCACCTCGGAGGGCGAGTGGCGGGGCATCGTGGCGGGCATGCCCGAGGGGTACGGCTGCTCGCCCGAGGGGCGGCTGCGTGACCCGGTCCCCATCAAGGACGGCCGTTTGCTGGCGGCGTACGCGCGGGTCCCCAATGGCTGCATGAACGCCACCGATGAGACGCGAGAGATACCGGTGGATTTTTCCCTGGCGGTGATCGATCCCGCCTCGGGCGAACGGGTCCCGCTGGGGAACACGCCCGGCCTCGCCGACGTCTTCCCCCGGCCGGTGGCGCCGCGCTCGTTGCTCGATCCCGGAGTCTCCCTGCCGCCTCGGCCGGAGAAAAGCTGTGCCGCGGGAGGAGTGCTGTTCGAGGGGTTCGTCGGCGCCAAGGCGCTCACCCAGGGTGCCGTGCGCTTGCGGGTGCTTTCGGCGCTGTCGGGCGGGGACGTTCCCTGGCGGGTCGAGCTGGGGGCCGCCTCCGGCGCGGCCATCTGCGCCGGGGACAGCGACGGCAACGGCGCGCCGGACACCTACGAGGTGCCGGTGTACGCCGACGGCTCGTTTCGGTTCCGGGGGCCGGCGGATACACCCCTGCGGCTCCAGATCCTGGACCGCTACGGCGCCGCCCTGGCTGCAGACCCGTGGTGGCGCGGCGGGCCCGCCTGCGCGGTGCGCCAGTGCGCCGGTTGCCACGCCAACGACGGCCATCCTTCCGGGTTGGATGGCTCGCAGGCGTATGCCGCGCCGGAAGGCCGCCTGGATGCGCCCGCCGCGGGACGGCGGAGCTTCGATTACGTCCGCGACATCCAGCCGATCCTCAACCGCTCCTGCGTCGCCTCCGGGTGCCACGATACCGCCACCCGGGCCGGGGCCTACGTGGATCTCTCCGGCAACCTCGTCGGTCTCGATCTGACCGGCGCGGTGGCGGGGATCTCCAGCCGCTCCTACCAGACTCTGCTGTGGGTGGATGCGCTGCGCGATCCCCAGAGCGGGCGCGTGCGGCAATCCCGGGCGGCCTTCGTGGTCCCGGGCTGGGCGGCCCGGAGCCGGCTCATGCAAAAATTGGGCGCTCCCTGCCGCTACGAGTGCGCCGGGCAGGCGGCCTGGGCCCCCTGGGGCATGGGTGGCGCCTCGCGGCACCCCGAGGATCGGGGAGGCGCCTATTCCTTGAGCGACGAGGAGCGGCAGCGCATCCTGGAGTGGCTGGAGAGCGGGGCGCCTTTCGTCAGACCGGGGGCGGCGCCGTGAGACGCCTGGGAACCCGCAGCGGTAAGAGCTGTATCCCTCGGCAGAGCAGAGCCGTCCGTATCGGCGCGGTGCAGATCGGAGGCGGGGCGCCGGTCTCCATCCAGACCATGGCCAAGGCCGCTCCGCAGGACATCGAGCGGATCGTACGCCAGCTCCGGGCGGCGCGCGCGGCGGGCTGCGACATCGCCCGCGTGGCGGTGCCCGATGTGGCGGCGGCGCGAAGCATTCCTCGTATCCGGGAGCGGACCGGGCTTCCCATCGTGGCGGACGTCCACTTCGACCACCGGCTGGCCATCGAGGCCGCGCGCTGTGGCGCGGACGGGCTGCGGGTCAACCCCGGCAACCTCGGTGGCCCGCGCGCGGTGCGGGCGGTGGCGCAGGCCGCCCGCGCGGCCGGCATTCCCATCCGGGTGGGCGTCAACGCCGGCTCGCTCCCCAAGCGGGCCGGCCGGCCGGCAGCGGCCTCGGTGAGCGCCGTGGTCCGCGCCGCGCTCGACATGGCCAACGAGTTCTTCCGCTGCGAGTTTTTCGATCTCAAGGTCTCGCTCAAGGCCTTCGACGTGCCTCTCACCATCGCGGCCAACCGCGCCTTTGCCGCGGCCTCCGATCTCCCCATCCACCTGGGCCTCACCGAGGCCGGGCCGCCGCTCTCCGGCGCGGTGCGCTCGGCGGCTGCCCTGGCGCCGCTGTTGCTCGAGGGGATCGGTGACACCGTGCGCATCTCGCTGTCCGGATCGCCCGCGGAGGAGGTGCGCGCGGCGCGTACCTTGCTGGTGTGTCTGGGGCTGCGGAAGGGGGGCGCGGTCGTCTCCTGCCCCACCTGCGGCCGGACCTCGGCCGAGGTCGTGCCCGTGGCCCGAAGGGTGGAGCATTTCCTGGAAGAGAGCGGTCTTTCGCGGGTGGTGGCGGTGATGGGGTGCGAGGTCAACGGGCCCGGCGAGGCGCGCGCGGCGGACGTGGGGATAGCCTTCGGGCCTCGCGGGCGCGGGCTGCTATTCGAAGGCGGGGTGGTCGTCGAGTCGGCCCCCAACCACGAGCTGGAGAGACTCCTGATGTGCCGCTTGCGGCAGGCGGCGGAGGCGCGTCATGGATAGGCCACATGTCACCGCGGACGGCGACGTGATCGTTCCGCGCGGCTGCGCGGGGAAGCTCGGCGCCGCGAAGGGCCCGCTGCAATCACGCGAGCTCGGCGAGGATGTGTTGCTCTCGCTCCATCCGCAACCGGGGGAGCGCGAAAAGGCCATCCTGTACGGCGACCTGCGCCTGTTCCACGTGGCGGAGCTCCTGGCGCTGATTTCCACCATGCAGCGGGACGGCGTGCTGCACATCCTGGTCCCGGACGCGAAGAAGAGCATCTTCTTCGCCGGCGGCGAGGTGGTGTTCGCCACCTCCACCGTGGAGGACGATCGCCTGGGCGAGATCCTGTGGCGCCAGGGGCGGATCACCCTGGAGCAGCTCAGCGCGGTGCAGGACCTGGTCACGCCGAAGAAGCGTCTCGGGGCGCTGCTGGTGGAGCGGCGCTTGATCTCGCCGCGGGACCTCTACCGGGGCATCCAGGGACAGGTCACCGAGATCCTGTACAGCACCTTCCACTTCACCCGCGGCGAATTCCTGTTCGTGGAGGACGCCTCCGCGCCGAAAAACGCGGTCCGCCTGGAGCAGTCCACGCGCGACCTCATCGCCGAGGGCATCCGGCGGGTCGAGGTCATGAACCGGCTGGAGGAGATCTTCCCCGATCGCGAGCTGGTCCCCGTCCCGCGCCCGCTGGCGGTGGAGGTGCGACTGGGGGAGACAGAGCGTTACGTTCGTCACCTGGTGGACGGCAAGAGGACGGTCGCCCGCATCCTGCAGGAGTCCCGGCTGGGCGAGCTGGACACCCTGCGGGCGCTGGCTCACCTGCGCCGGGTTCAGCTGTTCGATCTGCGCTCCAGCCGGGAGGCGCTCCCGGCGGCCGGCGAGGACCCCTTGAAGTGCTGGACGGTGTTGCTGCGCCACATCCACCAGACCCTGGCCGCGGAGGAGCCGGAGTACGTCGCCCGCCTGGAGTCCTACCTGGGCTCTCCGCCCGCGGCGCACCGGCCCCTGTTCGCCAACGTGGGGTTCGATTCCGAGGGCAGGCTCGACTCGGCCACCCTGCTGCGCAATGCCCGGACCGTCTCGCCCGACCATCCGTTGGAGATCGCTCGCGAGGCCTTGCGCGCGTTCGTGGATTACGCGCATTTCCAGGCGCTCGACGTGCTGGACGATGCGGCGGGCGGGCGCCTGAGCCGACGGCTGGCCGAGCTGCGCCAGCGGGCGGGTAACGAGGAGGGCTAGCCCCGTTGTCTGTGGCGGACCCGTATCTTGCCTCGAGTGTCTGGGCGCGAGCGACCGGGGAGGCCACCAGGCGGTTGCAATCTGAGTAGCGGTGGGAGGCCGCGAGAAATGAAGACATCGGAGCTTCGCGCCGCGGCGGCGCAAGATCCTGGACGGCGCATCGTCGTGGCGTTGGACGTGCCCGATCTCGATCAGGCCCTGGAGCTGGCGCGGGCGCTGCGGGACGTGGCGGGGATGTTCAAGGTGGGGCTGGAGCTGTTCTCGGCCACCGGGCCGCGGGCCGTCGAGGCGGTGCGGGCGCTGGGCGTTCCGGTGTTTTTGGACCTCAAGCTCCACGACATCCCGGCCACGGTGGCCGGCGCGGTGCGCTCGATTGGGCGCCTGGGCGCCTCGCTGCTCACGGTGCACGCCTCGGGAGGCTCGGAGATGCTCCGCGCCGCCGCCGAGGCCGCCGCGGCGCTTCCCGACCCGCCCGTCATCCTCGGCGTCACCGTGCTGACCAGCCTGGAGTCCGCCGACCTCGAGGCGGTGGGGCTCTCCGGCCCGCCCGAGGTGGCGGTGTTGCGCCTGGCGCGGCTGACCTGTTCCGCCGGCGCCGGCGGGCTGGTGTGTTCCCCGCGCGAAGTGGCGGCGCTGCGAGCCGCCCTGGGCCCCGCGCCGCTTCTGGTGGTGCCCGGCGTGCGGCCGGCGGGGAAAGAACTTTCCGATCAGAAACGCGTCTCTACCCCGGCCGAGGCGGTGGCCTCGGGCGCCGACCTGCTGGTGGTCGGACGGCCCATCACCCGAGCCGCCGATCCACCAGCCGCCGCCCGCGCCATCGCGGCCGAGATGGCACAATCCAGGAGGTCCGCATGAACCTGCTCTTGGGTATCGCCCTGCTCCTCGATGTCCCCAACGTCACCGCCGGGCCCGACCTGGTGGATCAGGCCAAGGTGGTGGAGGCGCCCATCGCCCAGGTGACGGTGTTCAGCGACCGGGCGCGGGTGCGGCGCAAGGCGGCGCCCAACCTGCCGGCCGGCATCCACACCCTGCGCCTGCCGGATCTGCCGGGGGCGGTACTTCTGGACACGGTGCGGGTGGAGGCCGGCGCCGGCCGGGTGTTGCGGGTCGAGGCGGTGCCGGTGGAGCGCGAGCGTTTCTCCATCGACCAGGTGGAGAAGCAGCTCGATCGCTTCGAGGGGCTCGCCGATCGGCTGGCGCTGCTCGATGCCGAGCGCTCGGTGGTCAGTTTCGAGCTTGCGCTGCTCCAGTCGATCTCGCCGAGGCCCCCAGCCCCGGAGAAGGACCGGGTGGGCCGGCCCCTGCCGCCCGTCCTCCCCGAGACCTGGAGGAGGGTGCTGGACTTCCTCGACCAGCGGGAGCGGAAGGGCCAGGAGCGTCTGCGCGCCCTGGACGCGGCGCGGCGCGATCTCTACGAGGAGTGGGAGCGCGCCCGGCGGGAGGTCGAGCGCTTCAACCTGGGGGCCTTCAGCGACCAGAAGGTCCAGGTGCTCTTGATCCTGGAGCGCGCCGAGGCCGGGCCGACCCCGCTCACCCTGGAATACTTCGTGCCCGGCGCCGCCTGGTGGCCGGCCTACGACCTCGACTTTCTGGCCGAGCAGGGCCAGGTGGTGCTCAGCACCGCCGGCCTGGTGCAGCAGGCCACCGGCGAGGACTGGACCGAGGTCGAGCTGGAGCTGTCCACCGCCATCCCGGGCCAGCCCCAGGACCTGCCGCAGCTCCTCACCTGGACGCTCGGCGAGAAGAAGGAGTTCATACCTCGGGTCTTGGCCGCGCGCATGCCGCCCCCGCCGCAGATGTTCCCGCCTCCCTCTCCCGGCACCACCGCGGGCCAGGCCGAGCGGGTGGCGCGCATGGAGGTGCTGCACAACCGCATCCAGGAGCTGGCCAACATGGCGCGCCGCGGCCCCGACCAGGCCGCGGCCGATCGCCTGGGCTGGGTGGCCGATGCCTCTCAGTTGACGGGTGAAAGCTTCGGTATCGGCGACGCCGAGGTCGGGGGGTACGGCGCGGGGAGCGGGTATTCGGCGGGCGTCTCTACCCGCGGCGGAGGGGTCGGTTACAAGTCCGCCGAGGTCACCCGAGATGCCGCAAAGAAGGTGGCCCCGAAGCCCAGCCCACAGCCGTCCCGACCGCCTCCACCGCCGCCGCCTCCCACGTCGCGTCCGCGAAATGTGCGGCCCCAAGCCATGGAGATGGCGCCGGCCGCTCCCGCGGAGATGGAGATGCAGAGAGAAGAGCAGGCCTACCCCGAGGTGGCGGAGAAGGTCATGGCCACGGGCAGCGCCGTCAGTGGTAAGGGCGAGCGGGCCGAGCGGGTCCGGCGCACCGCGCTCGACCTTTTAGAGGCGCCGCCCGCCGACTCGCGGGTGCTCTTTGCCGATCCCACCCTGCCGGCGGTGGTGGCCGGGGGGCTCGACTTCGTGTACGCCAGCCCCACCCGCATGACCATCCCCAGCAACAGCGAGCGGCTGCGCGTGCCGCTTTCCGTGGAGCGCTTCCCGGTGCAGACCTTCTACGAGGCCACCCCGGCGCTCAAGGAGGTGGCCTACCTCAAGGCCACCGTCAGCAACCAGGGAAAGAAGCCCATCCTGCGCGGCCCGGTGAACATCTTCGTGTCCGGCGATTTCTCGGGCCAGGGCGAGCTGGCCACCACCGGGCCCGGCGGGGTGTTGGCCCTGCCGCTCGGGGCCGACGAGGATATCCGCTTCAAGCGCAAGGTGGTGCCCGCCACCGAGGTCAAGGGAGTGTTCTCCAAGGACGAGGTGACCACCTACCAGGTGACCATCGAGGTCGGCAACTACAAGAAGCGCCCGGTGAAGGTGGCGGTGTACGACGTGCTGCCCAAGGGCGGCCACGAGAAGATCGAGATCGAGAAGCTCTCCGTCTCCCCGGTGGCCGGCAAGGGGCCGGACGCCGACGGGGTGCTGCGCTGGGATCTCGACCTGCCGGCCGGCGCGACCCGCAAGATCGAGTTCTCCTACCGCATCACGCGGCCGGAGAACTGGCAGCTGCACCAGTAGCCGAGGGAGGACACGCCATGAAAAAGACGACTCGAGTCGCCCTGGGATGTGGAGCGGCCCTCCTGCTGGCCAACGCCGTGCGCGCCGCCGAGTTGGCGCCGGTGGAGCGGGTGGTGGTGTACGCCGATCGGGCCGAGGTGACCCGCGCCACCACCGCCGCCTGCCAGAACGATCGCGCCGAGGTGGTGTTCCCCATGCTGCCCACCACGGTGGACGTGCGCACGCTGCGCGCCGCGGCCTCCGGCAAGGCCCGGGCGGTGGGCACCACCAGCCGGGTGTTCCCCGTCGAGGAGAACCGCGACGAGCGGGTGGCCAAGCTGCAGAAGGAGCTTCGCGAGCTGGACGATCGCATCCGGGTCTTCGAGGAGGAGCGCGGTGTTCTGGGCCAGCGCCTGTCCGTGCTGGCGCGCTTCCTGCAATACTTCGTGCAGGTGGCGGGGGAGGAGGCGCGCGCCGAGCGGCCCGATCTCGCCCGCTGGGGCGCGGTGATCGAGCTCTCCAGCCAGGAACGGCTGGCCGCCGCCAAGCGGGGCGCCGAGATCCAGGTCGAGCTGCGCAAGCTCTACCGCGCGCGCGAGCGCCTGGAGCGGCGCCTGGCGAACCTCTCCCCTTCTGGCGTGGCCGAGGCCCTGCGGGTGGAGGTGGCGGTGGAGTGCCAGGGTGAAGCCCGGCCCCGGGTGTCGCTCTCCTACGTGGTGCCCCAGGCCACCTGGCATCCGGAGTACGACCTGCGCTACTTCCCGCCGCAGGGGGCCAAGGTAGGCCCGGGGGAGGTGGAGCTGACGGTGGGGGTGGCGGTGCAGCAGAGCACCGGCGAGGACTGGGAGAACGCCACCCTGGTGCTCTCCACCGCCAAACCCCGCCTGGGCGCCGAGGCGCCCTACCCGGCGCCGCTCACCGTTCACGGGTACCCCGCCGGCAAGGAGAAGGTGCTGGTGGAGGCCATGGAGCACCGCGAGGCGCTGCTCGGGGCCGGAGCCAAGAACGACACCGGTCCGGCCGCGGCGACCCTCGAGGATCGCGGGCAGTCGTTCGTGCTCACCATGCCGCACCGCGCCACGGTGCGCTCGGATGGCCGGCCCTACTGGATGCCGCTGGACCAGGCCCGCGCCAAGGGCGAGGCGGTGCTGTACACCGTGCCCAAGCTGCGTCCGACGATCTTCCAGGTGGTCCGCCTCAAGAACCCGGCGGCGTATCCGTTGCTGGCCGGACGGGTCCACCTGTACCGCCGTGGTTCCTACGTGGGTGACACCTCCATCCAGTACACCGCGCCGGGCGAGCCGATGGAGATCTCGCTGGGCCAGGACGACGAGATCCGGGTGGAGCGCAAGGAGGTCCGCAGCAAGGATCGAGAGGCGGGCGTGCTCTCCTCGACTCGTCATCTGGATCGCTCCTACCAGGTCCAGCTCACCAACAACTCCGAGAGGCAACAGGTGGTCGAGGTGCGCGAGAACATCCCGGTGAGCAAGACCGAGGAGGTGCGGGTGGAGCTTTCCAAGGACAAGACCACCCGCGGCTTCGAGCTCGACGCCCACCAGGGCTTTCTCACCTGGAAGGTGGTGCTGAAGGCGGGCGAGAAGCGCGATCTCAACCTGGCCTACACCGTCCACCTTCCCGAGAGCTGGCAGGTGAACTTCCGCTGAGGTCGCGGCCGTCAGGGCAGCCGGCGCATGCCCACGGTGGCGGCCAGCCAGGCCAGGGTGAGCAGGGTAAAGCCCAAGATGGCGTTCGCGAGCGACTCGCCGAGGCCCGTCATCACGATGAGGTGCAGATCGGGGCTGTGCGCCCAGTCGGGGTTGCCGGGCACCTTGTGAAACACCGCCCCCAGGCC
Organism: uncultured Myxococcales bacterium; assembly: GCA_964561025.1. GTDB lineage: Bacteria > Myxococcota > B64-G9 > B64-G9 > B64-G9 > JAAZNF01. The sequence continues at coordinate 19,388 of CAZLNM010000044.1, read as the reverse complement.
GGCGACCAGGCCGGTGAAGGTGGCGAAGAGGGTGGCCCGCGAGGCGGCGCGCAGCACGTGCACCGCGGACTCCTTGGGCTTGACGGCGAAGGCCACCGCCAGGGCCAGCGTCCCCAAGCCGAAGAGCAGGATGACCCACATGGCAAAGCCGCCTTCGCGCATGAACTCGAGCATGGCAACCTCCTTGTGAAAGTTCGTTCGCCGGTATAACGATCGGCCGGAGCCGGCGTGACAGGCCGCTTTCCGGTCACGCTCGAACGCGCCGGACGTTTCTTATCAGGTGGAAGAGAACGACCCCATCCAGCAGCTTCGCGCGGGCGACGCGGGCGCCTTCGAGAGCATCTTTCGGCGCTACCGGCCCCGGGTGTACTCGTTCTTGCTGCGGCTCACCGGCCGCCCGGCGCTGGCCGAGGACCTGCTCCAGGAGACCTTCCTGCGCCTATCGCGCAAGGCCTGCGAACTCTCGCCGGACACCCGGCTTAGGCCCTGGCTGTTCACGGTGGCGCGCAACCTGTTCTTCGACCAGCGGCGGCGGGCGCTGTTGTCGGAGGAGCGGGTCTTGCAGTGGCGCGAGTGGCGGGCGCTGGATGGCCGGGCCGACACGCCGGCGGAGATCGCCACCGGCAACGAGACCGCGCGGCGACTTCAGGCGGCCCTGGCCGGCCTGCCCCTCGCGTGGCGCGAGATCCTGCTCCTGTGCGGGGTCGAGGGGTTCGAGCCCGCCGAGGCGGCCCGCATCCTGGGCATCGCCAACGAGGCGGCGCGAAAGCGGCTCTCACGGGCGCGGGAGGCGCTGCAGCGCGCGCTCGCGGCGCAGGAAGGAGCGACGGAATGAAACCAGGCGCGTTCGATGAGATGGAGGCCCTGCGCTCGCTCGGCGCGGCCGACCTGCCAGCGGAGCGGGCCGAGGCCATCGGGCGCCGCTGCCACGCGGAGCTGGCCCGGCGCGCACGCCCGGGCGCCCGCACGGCGCGGCGCTTGCTCGGCGGCCTGGAACTCGCGGCGGCGTTCGCCGTGGGTCTCGCCTATCTGGTGTGGGGCCTCTCCTCCGCCTCACAGGTGTTCCTCGACTCGCGCCTGATAGCAGATCCGGCTGTGACGGACGGGAGTGCCGTGGCGGCGGCCAGGAGTGGCCGGCCGACACCAGGCGCACCCTTCTCCGGCCAGGCTGCCGGTTGACTATCCCTAAAAAACCAGCACTTGAAAACGAGGGGCTGACAGGTTACCGTGCGGCACCATCGCCGAAAGAAGGAACAACATGTCGCGGGTGTTCGCGTGGCTGAAAGATCACCGCCGGATTCGCCGCTGGCTCATCGGCGTTGCCAGCGCCATGGTGCTGTACACGCTGCTGGGCTTTTTCATCCTGCCCTGGATCGCGCGCTCGGTGCTCCAGTCGAAACTCTCCGAGTCGCTGGGCCGCGTGGCCACCGTGGAGAAGGTGCGCTTCAACCCCTACTCGTTGGTCCTGGAGGTCGAGGGGCTTTCGGTGGCGGAGGAGGATCCGGCGCAGCGTTTTCTCGGCTTCGAGCTTTTACACGTCAACCTGAGTCTGTCCTCGCTTTTCCGCCTGGCGCTGGTGATCGAGGACCTGCGCCTCGTCAAGCCCTTTGTCCGGATCGAGCAGCGCGCCGACGGGCGCTTCAATTTCTCCGACATTGGGGACCGGCTGGCGCGCGCCCCGGCCCCGCCGGCCGAGGAGCCGGAGCCGGATGCCAAGAAGGGCCAGCCGGTCATCCTGTACAACCTGCAGATCCGGGGCGGCGCCTTCGAGTTCGTGGATCAGCAGAAGAAGACCCGCCACATCCTGGACGAGTTCGATCTTGTGCTGCCGCTGGTCTCGGTCCGCGAACAGGAGCGGGACGAGTTCATCCAGCCCACAGTCCGGGCGCGCCTCAACGGAAAGCGGCTGGAGCTCAACGGGCGCAGCAAGCCCTTCCAGGACACGCTGGAGTCCGAGTTCGACTTTACGCTCGCCGCACTCGACCTCGTCCCGCTGTGGGCGTACGTGCCGCTCCGGCCCCGGCTCGCCACCGGCACCTTCTCCTGCGATGTGAAGCTCACCTTCCGCCAGGCCGAGCGCCCGGAGCTCCTGCTCTCGGGCACGCTCTCGCTCGACGGGGTGGCGCTGGTGGGGGCGGGCGGGGAGCCGCTGCTCGCCTTCGAAAGTCTCTCGGCGGAGATCGAGCGGTTCGACGTGTTCGGGGGCCAACTTGCGCTGCGGACGGTGCGCTGGAACCGTCCGCGCATCCCCGTGGTGCTGGACCCGCAGGGAGACGTCACCGCGCTCCGCTACCTTCCGCCATCTGGCGAGCCGCCCGGCGAGGAGAAGCCGCAGAAGAAGTCCGCGCCCTTCCGTATCACCGCCCGCTCCGTCGTGTTGGCGGACGGCACCATCCCCTTCGAGGATCGGAGGCTTGCGCCATTTTTCGTCATGGAGCTGGCCCCCATCCGCTTGAGCGTATCGGACTTCGACAACACCGGCGGCGAGGCGGCGTACGAGCTGCGGGTCGGCGAGGGCCGGCCCGAGCACCTCGATCTGGACGGGCGCGTCTCGCTGGCGCCGAAGCTGATCATTTCAGGCAAACTCTCGCTTCAGGGGGTCGCCGTCCCCGCCTACGCGGCCTACCTCAAGGAGCTGCCGGTGGTGATCGACTCCGCCACCCTCGGCGTGGGCACGGAGTTTTCACTGGTGCAGGAGAGCGGCACGCCGATCGCGCTCGTCACCCGGAACGGCTGGTTGCAGCTCGCCGACGCGGCGCTCGCTCACCCGGCCTCGGGCGCGCGGCTGCGCTGGGAGCGCTTCGAGTTGCGCGAGGCCGGCTTTGCGCTGGCCGAGCAAAACGCCGCGATCGGCAACGTGGAGTGGAAAGGGCTGCGCTTTGCCCTGCCGCGGCGGGGCGGCGCCGCGCCGGCGCAGGCGGGGCTGGCCCGGCTGGCGCTGGCCGGCGCGCAGCTCGAGCTTTCGCCCCTGCGGCTTTCGGTGCGCTCGCTCGATCTGTTGCGCTTTTCACTCTCGGAGAAGACGGGCTCGGAGCCGGTCGTCACCTTCGCCGCGCTGGGATTGCGCGGCATCGCCTACCAGGCGGCCCCGGCGCAATGCAGCGTGGGTTCGCTCTTTTTGCAGGAGCCTTCGGCCAACCTGGCCCTGGAAAAAGAAGGGGGCCTGAACCTCTCCCGGGCGCTGCTGGGCCCGCCGCCGCCGTCCGCCCCCGCGGAGCAGGAGAAGCCCCCGGCCGAGGCGCCGGCGGTCTCGCCCCCGCCCGCCCGCGACGGGCCGGGGATGGCGCTTGCGCTGCCGCGCATCGCCCTGCACAAGGGTGGGGTGCGCTTCGTCGATCGCACGCTGGACCCTCCCTTCGTCGGGAAGCTCGCCGACCTGGAAGTGGACGTGGTGGGGTTTTCGAACCGCCCCGGCGCGCGGGCCACCTTAACCGCCTCGGCCGACGCGGGCGCCCAGGGCGCCATCGAGATCACCGGCGCGGCCAACCCCAACGATAGCGGCCTGAACCCCTCGCTCCAGCTACGGATTCGCAACACGGACGTCACCACCTTCTCCCCGTACACGCTGCGCTACGTGTCGTACCCGGTGGCCACCGGCAAGCTGGACCTGCTGGTGGACATGGCCATTTCCGATCGGAAGCTTACGGGCGAGAACAAGCTCCGGCTCACCAACTTCACCCTGGGCGAAGAACGGGAGAGCCCGGATGACCTCGGCATCCCGCTCCGCCTGGCGCTGGTGCTGCTCCGGGACAGCGACAACAACATCGAGCTGGACATCCCGGTGAGCGGCAGCCTCGACGACCCCGACTTCGCGCTGGGCAAGGTGATCTGGCGGGCCGTCGTCAACGTGCTCACCAAGATTGTCACCTCGCCCTTCCGCTTCCTGGCCGGCCTGGTGGGTGGCGGAGAAGACATCGATCGCATCGCCATGGAGCCGGGTCAGGCCCAAATCCCGGCCGAGGCCTCCGGCAAGGTGGAGGCGCTGATCGCGGCCCTGAAGAAACGCCCCGGCGTGCGCCTGGCCATCGCAGCCATCACCGACACCGCCGCGGACGGCGCGGCGCTCACCCGGGCGCGGGTGGAGCTCGCCCTGCGCCGCCAGAAGGCGAGCACGCTTCCGGCCGCGGCGCGGGAGGCGGGCAGTGCCGAGACGCTGGCGATCCTGCCCGCCGAGCGGCCCGGCCTGGTGGACACGGTGGCGCGCGCGGCGGGCTGGAAGCCGCCCGCGGAACCGCGCTCGCCCGAGGCGCTCTTAGCCGAGCAGGAGCAGTTCCTGCGCACCAGCCTGGCCGCCGGGGCGGAGGAGCTGCGCGAACTCGGTGCCGCCCGGGCGGCGGCGGTGCTCCGGGCGCTGCAAGCGGATCCGGCGATCTTGCCCGAGCGGCTCTTCTTGCGACAGGCCGGCGACCCGGAGCGCAAGAAAGCCGGCGACATGAAGCACGGTGTGGTCATCGACATTCAGTGAACTCGACCCGAGGAGGTCCTGATGGCAACCGAAGTTCGGAGCAAGCATCGCTGGCTGTTTTCCCGGATCGGAGGGTTCAACCAGGTGCGCCTGCAGCGCGCCGAGGACCTGGCGGCGTTGCCGCAGCTCGATCAGAAGCTGTGGGCGGCGCTGGCCTGCCCGGTGAGCGGGTTGGCCCTGGACGCGGCCACCCTGAAGCTCATCGACAGCGACGGCGACGGGCGCATCCGGGTCCCCGAGGTGCTGGCCGCCGTGCGCTGGGCCATGGAGCGCCTGCGCGACCCGGAGGACTTGCTCCGGGGGAGCGCGCGCCTGCCGCTCTCGGCCATCAACGACCAGAACCCGGACGGGCGCCACATCCTGGCCGCGGCCCGGGAGATTTTGACCTCGCTGGGCAAGGGCCAGGCGGCGGACATCGGCCCCGAGGAGACCGCCGACGTGGCCCGGGTGTTCGAAAAGACCCGCTTCAACGGCGATGGGGTGATTCCCGTCGCCGCCGCGGAGGACCCCGAGATCGCGGCCGCCATCGAGGACATCATGGCCACGGTGGGTTCCAAGCCCGATCGCTCGGGGCAACCGGGGATCGATCGGGAGATCTTGCAGAAGTTCTATACGGAGGCCCAGGCCTTCTCGGACTGGCACGCCGCCGGTGAGCGGAACCCGCGCAGCATGCCCCTGGGCGAAAAGAGCGCCTCCGCCTACGACGCCATGGCGGCGGTGGCCGCCAAGGTCGAGGACTTCTTCGTGCGCTGCCGGCTGGCCAGCTTCGACGCGCGCGCGGCCGCGGCGCTGAACCGCGAGGAGAAGGACTACCTGGCCCTGGCGGCCCGGGATCTCGCGCCGGACGCCGCCGAGGTCGCCGCGCTGCCGCTCGCCCGGGTCGAGCCGGACCGGGCGCTGCCGTTGCTCCAGGGTGTCAACCCGGCCTGGGCCGGGCGGCTCGCCCGCTTCCGGGAGACGGTGGTGGTCCCCTTGCTGGGGGACAAGGCCGAACTTCGCGAGGCCGACTGGCGCAAGCTGCAAGAGACGTTCGCCGACCACGCCGCCTGGCGCAAGACCCAGCCCGTGACCGGCGTGGACAAGCTCGAACTTCTCCGCCTGCGCAAGCGGCTGCAACCTGCCGTGCGGGCCGCCATCGAGGCGCTCATCGAGAAGGACCTGGCCCGTGCGCCGGAGTTCGACGCCCTGGTGTCGGTGGACCGGCTGGCGCGCTACCACCGCGACCTGTTTACGCTGCTTCGCAACTTCGTGTCCTTCGAGGACTTCTACGGGCGTGAGAAGAAGGCCGTCTTCCAGGCCGGCACCTTGTACATCGATCAGCGCTCCTGCGACCTGTGCATCCGCATCGAGGACGTGGCCAAGCACGCCGCCACCGCGCACCTGAGCCAGACCTACCTCTTGTATTGCGATTGCGTGCGGCGCGGCTCGGGCGAGAAGATGACCATCGCCGCGGCCATGACCGCGGGCGATGCCGACAACCTCATGGTCGGGCGCAACGGCGTGTTCTATGACCGGCAGGGCCGGGACTGGGACGCCACCGTGGTGCGCCTCATCGAGAACCCCATCAGCATCCGCCAGGCCTTCTGGTCGCCCTACAAGCGGCTGGTGCGCTTCATCGGCGAGATGGTGGCGAAGCGCGCCGCCGCGGCCGACAGCGCCGCGCACGAGAAGACCACCGTCATCGTCACCGGCGCGGCAAGCGCCGAGCCGGCCAAGGGCCCGCCGCCCAAGCCCAAGATCGACGTCGGCACGGTGGCCGCGCTGGGCGTGGCGGTGGGCGGGATCACCGCCGCATTGGGCGCGCTGCTGCAAGCCTTCTTCGGGTTGGGCATCTGGATGCCGCTGGGGCTGCTGGGGCTGGTCCTGCTCATCTCGGGCCCCTCGATGATCATCGCCTGGCTCAAGCTGCGCCAGCGCAACCTGGGCCCCCTGCTGGACGCCTGTGGCTTCGCGGTGAACACGCGCGCGCTCATCAACCTGCCCTTCGGCCGCTCGCTCACCGGCCTGGGACACCTGCCGCCCGGCGCCCGCTACCAGCGCTCCGACCCCTTCAAACCCAAGCACTTCAAACGCAACCTGGCGCTCGTGCTTTCGACCATCCTGGTCCTGGCCGGGCTGTGGTTCTTCGGCGTGCTCGACCGGGTGCTGCCACAGCCGATCCGCAGCGTCTCGGTGATGGGGGAGGTCGCCCCCGCGGCCGAGGCCGCGCCGGCCCCCGCGCCCGCCCCGTCGCCCGCCCCGGCACCGGCCCAACCTCCCGCGGCGAACCCCTGAGGGCAAAGATATTCGACATCAAAACGTCTGGCCGCGATGCCGAAAGAGCGAGCGCGGCCAGGCGCGATCGCCTCTAGAGACGAGGATCTTGCGGGTAGAGACGGCGGGTGTTTCGGCTGATGAGCCGGACGGCGAGCGCGCGGGGGAGGACCCGCCCGAGCAGGAGCGCGGCTGCCTGGTTGACGGCACCCGGCACGAAAATCGGCCCCGACCCGAGGTGGTCGAGCGCGGCTTTCGCCACCTCGCCGGCCTTCATGAGCGCCATCCGGCCGGCGAGACCGCGGGAGATTCTCGGGCGGCTGCCGCGGAAGGTGGGCGTGTCGGTCATTCCGGCGCAGCAGGCCATGACGTCGACACCGCCTCCGCGGAGCTCTTCCCACAGGCCTTCCGCCAGCACCCGCAGGTACGCCTTGGAGGCGGCGTAGTGGGCCACGCGCGCGGTTCCCTGAAAGCCGGCGAGCGAGGACATGAGGAGCGCGCCGCCCCTTTTACGCTCGAGCATGGGCGGCACGAGGAGATGGAGCAGGCGCAGCGCGCCACGGCAGTTCACGTCCAGGAGGCGTTCGTGCTCCGTAAGCGGCGCCAAGAAGAAATCTCCCACGGGCGCGAAGGCCGCGTTGATGACCAGCAGCCCGACCGGCAGTCCCGCAAGCGACCGCGCGACCAGTTCCGGAAGGTCCGGCCCGCCCATGTCGGCGGCGATGACCCTCGTATCCACGCGGAATCGGTTCGCAAGATCTCTTTCGAGCCGCGCGAGCGGTGGCACCCGGCGCGCGAGCAGGGCGACGTTCAGGCCCCGCGAGGCAAGCTCGATCGAGAAAGCCTCGCCCAGCCCCTCCGAGGCCCCGGCCACGAGCGCCCAGGGGCCGTATTTGTCAAAATAACCAGTGTTTTTTTTCATCGGATTCATTTTTCTTTTTAGTGGATGCAAATGAAGGATGCGCGCGAACGCGCTGGCTGTTCTTGCCCCGCGTTCGCGCATAATTGGCGCAAAGCATGCAGCACAGCGATACCGGCAGTGAAGCATGTCCCCGAATGGCAGTAGGCCCCGTGGGTTCTTCTGGTTTTCCCATGCATCAGTCTGTTGGGTGACCCGGCAGAAGGTGCCGTGCTTCGGTCCGGCCCGTTGGCCCTCGTCACGGCAAGGCGATGTCGATCGAGAGCTTCTTTTTGCCTTTGCCGAGTTCCGCAAGGTTTACGGTTCGTAGGGTCTTTTCGAGGCACTTTGCGAAAGCTTCCGGTGAAGAACGGACCTTCTTGACGGCCCCGTCCTGGAGGTCGATTTCGAGGAGCAATTTCTTCTGCTTCTCTCTTATGCTTTGAGAACAGGTGGTCGCTTCCGGGCCCTGGAGCAGCCGCTGGAGCCCGTCCGGCAACTCACCGGGCAACTTCGAAGATACGGTGTTTTCGAATGAAATCGACCACCGGATGACCCTGAGGGACGGCGCCAGCGCCGACTTCATGCGCGCCGCTGTCTTCGGCTTGTCGAGTTTCAACGCGGGCCTTTCCGAACCGCTGCCTTTCCCGCCCGCGCCTTCCATGTCGCTGGCCGCGACTTCCTTGGGCTTGCTTTCTTTTTTCTGCTCGGGCGCCGGCACTTGGAGCTGGGGTTCGGGAGCGGGAGGGGGAGGCGGCGCAACGTTTTTCCTGGCGAAGGCCTCATTTTCGGCGGTCTGGTCGAGCCCGCGCATGCCCGTCACCACCGCGGACACGTCCGCGATCTTCGCCTCCCGGACGTCCTTGTCCGCCTGCGCGAGCTGATCGTCGTGCTGGGCCTGGACCGGCACCGTCTCCGCCCCCACCATCCCCTGGCGCCAGCCCGCCAGGCGCTCGGGGGCCGAGATGTTCCGCTCGCGCAAGAGGTTGGCGAGCTGCTCCGACACCGTCGCCTTGGCGGGCGGCTCGTCGAGCATGACCAGCGAACCGACCGGCATCTCCTGATCCTCGTCCACCGCCAAAACGTAGTTGTTCTTGAGCACCAGGACGAGAAGGCCGCCCGCGGGGACGGAGAGCCGGTCGGTGCGCAGCAGCGCGCACTCGGGCCGCAGCGAAAACACAAAACCGTTCGCCGCCGTGGCCTTCGGCTCGCCTTGGAGCAGCAGCACCCGGGCCACCGCCTCGCCGGTCCCTGCTTCGGCCGGCCGGCCGCCCTCGCCCGCAGGATTCGCGGCCGGGCAACCCAGCCAGCACAGCGCGCCGCACAATCCGATCAAGGTTCCCATGGCTTTCATTTCCGGCTCCTTGCCTTCCCGAAACGCAATCCTATTGAATCCGCTCGGGATGTTCAACACGGCCGGTCGCGCCAGGTGGCCTCGATGGTAATTGGACGGATCAGAACGCCGCGGGGTGTGGGGATTCGCCCGCGATCGCGCGGGATCTGCGCCTTGACACACCCTGGGCCGGGTGGTACCCAGACTTGCGGATTCGCTTCGAATGGACCCCAAAAAAGGAGCATCCATGACCCAGCTCGTCGACGAACGTCCGCTGGCCGCCATCGACCCCATCGTCGCCGGCATCGTGGAGCGCGAGGCCGAGCGGCAGAAGCGAAAACTCATCCTGATCGCCTCCGAGAGCATCTGCCCGCCGGCGGTGCGCGAGGCGCTCTCGTGCGAGTTCGGCAACCTGTACGCCGAGGGCTACCCCTCGCCCCGGACGCTCACCGAGCCGCTCGAGCGGCTTTCGTCGTTCAGCCACCAGCTGGCCTGGTTCCGGCGCTACAGCAACCGCCGCTACTACAAGGGCTGCGAGTACGTGGACATGCTGGAGGCGGTGTGCCGCCGCCGGGCCGCCGAGGTGTTCGCCAACGAAAACGCCTCGGCCGACGAGATCTTCGCCAACGTCCAGCCGCTCTCGGGCGCCGCGGCCAACAACGCCGTGTACAACGCCTTCGCCCGGCCCGGCGACGTGGTGATGGGGGCCTCGCTCACCCACGGCGGGCACCTCACCCACGGCGCGCCGGTGAACCGCTCCGGGGCGAACTTTTGCATCGTCCCCTACGAGCTCTCGCCTGGCGGCCGGCTGGACTACGACGCCATCGAGAAGCTGGCCCTGGAGCACCGGCCCAAGCTCCTCATCGGCGGCTTCTCGGCCTTCCCCTGGGACATCGACTGGAAACGCATGCGGGAGATCGCCGACCGGGTGGGTGCCATCCTGCTCGCCGACATCGCGCACCTGGCCGGCATGGTGGCGGCGGGGCTGCTCAACAACCCGGTGGGCGTGGCCCACGTGGTGAGCTTCACCACCCACAAGACCCTGTGCGGCCCGCGCGGGGCCATGTTGCTGTGCACCGACCCGCACATCGCCGCCCGGCTCGACTTCGGGGTGTTCCCGGGCGAGCAGGGCGGGCCCCACGTGCACGCCATCGCCGCCAAGGCGGTGGCCATGGCCATCGCGAAGAGCGACGAGTTCCGCGCCCTGCAGCGCCGGGTGCTGGAGAACGCCCGGGCCCTGGCCGAGGGCTTCCAGGCCGAGGGGCTCACCCTGGCCTACGGCGGGACCAACACCCACATGTGCCTGCTGGACCTGCGCCGGCTGAAGACGTCCACCGGATTGCCGGTGACCGGCGAGATCGCCTCGCGCATCCTGGACCTGTGCGGCATCGTCTGCAACAAGAACACCATCGCCGGCGACACCAACGCGGTGCACCCCTCGGGGTTGCGTTTCGGCGCCACCTGGGTCACCCAGCGGGGCTTCACGCCCGCCCACATGCGCCGGCTGGCCTCGCTCATCGCCGGGGTGCTGCGCGCCATCCAGCCCTTCTCGTACATGGGCGCCCGGTTGGAGTGGGGCCGCGGCAAGATCGATCCGGCGGTGGTCGAGCGCACCGCCCGCGAAGTAGAGGAGCTGCTGCGCCAGGTGGGGAGCGATCCCGCGCCGGCCGCGCAGGACGCCTATCCTCATTACGCGCCGCCGCCGCCGCCTGTTGCGCGCCGCGGGGCGCTCCAGGCGTTCTTGCAGAAGCACGCCGTGCGCACCGCCGAGAAGAACGGCTTCGTCGTTCCGCTCTCGCGCGGAAAGCTCGAAGAGGAGAAGCAGGCCGTCGAGCGCGGCTGCGCGGTCTATCCGCCGCTGTACGCGCTCACCCTCGAGGTGAGCGGGCCGCGCGCGGCGCATTTTCTCGAGACCGCTTGCACCTCGCGGGCGCTGGCGCTCTCGCCGGGCCGGGTGGACATGACCATCGTCGCCGACGGCCAGGGCCAGGTGCTGGGCCACGGGCTCATGGTCCGCGAGCCCGCGCCCGCTCCCGACAACCGTTACTTCCTGGTCCTCCACACCCGCGAGCCCGGCCGATTGCAGCGCTGGCTGCGGGGGCTGTCCGACGGGTACTTCCTGCAGGACGACGATCTGTGGCTCAAGGCCGAGGGCCCGGTGGTGATCGAGGACCTCGAGTCGCCCTCGGACGGCCGGCCGGCGCGCGCGGTCCTGGGGCTGCGCGGTGGGCGGTTTGGCGAGGTGGGCCAGAAGGCGCTGGGGCGGGCGCTGCCCGGACCCGGCGTGGTCGAGCGCACCGACTTCGGCCTGGTGTGGGGCCGGCCGGCGGCGCTCGGTGGCGGCGCCTTCCTGCTGGCCGAGACGGCGCGTCTGGAAGCCCTGGCCGAGCGGCTGCTCGAGGCCGGGGCGACCCTGGTCGGCGCCGAGGCCCTGCCAGACCCGCTCGCCGCTGGCGACACGCTGGCCCGGCGCCTGGAGGGGGTTTGGAAGCAGGCCATCGCCATGGAGAAGCCGTTCTTCGTCGGGCAGCGGGCCCTGCGCCGCGAGCGGCCGCCGGCCGCGGTCGAGGTCGCGGCCTTCGCGTGGAAGGCGCCCGCCGCCGAGCTCAAGAAGACCTGCCTCTACCCCGAGCACGAGAAGCGCACCAGCGCAAAGCACCTGGTGCCCTTCGCCGGCTGGAAGATGCCGGTCATGTACACCGGCATCCTGGAGGAGCACGCGGCGGTGCGGCAGCGGGGCGGGCTGTTCGACGTCAGCCACATGGGGTGTCTGGAGGTGAGCGGGCCGCACGCCGAGCGTTTCCTCGACGTGGTGACGGCCAACTACGTGCCCATGCTGGCCCCGGGGCAGGCCCAGTACTCGTACCTCTTCGGTAGCGACGGGCGCTGCATCGACGACATCATCGTGTACCGCCGCGCCCCGGAGCGTTTCCTGGTGGTGGTCAACGCCGCCAACGCCGACGAGGACGAGGCCTGGCTGCGCGCGGTGCTGCAAGGGAAGACGCTGCTCGACCCGGCGCGGCCGGAGGTGCGCTTCGACCTGCCGGTCGAGCTCCGCAACCTCAAGGATCCCGCCTGCGGCGCCGACTGCCGGGTGGACCTCGCCCTGCAGGGCCCGCGGGCCCGGAACGTGCTGAACCGCCTGATCGACGACGCGCGTTTCCGCCTGGAGCTCGAGCGGCTGCGGAAGTTCTGCCTCATCCAGGGCCGGGTGGCGGGCATCGACACCATCATCGCCCGCACCGGCTACACCGGCGAGGAGGTGGGGTACGAGCTCTTCGTCCACCCGGAGGCGGCGCGCACCCTGTGGAACGCCGTTCTGGAGGCGGGCGCGGCGGACGGCGTCGTCCCGGTCGGGCTGGGGGCTCGCGACTCCACCCGCACCGAGGCGGGCTACCCGCTGCACGGCCACGAGCTGGCCGGGCCGAACCGCATCAACCCGCTGGAGGCGGGCTACGGTTCGTTCGTCAAGCTGCACAAGCCGTTCTTCGTGGGGCGCGCGGCCATGCTGGAGGCGCACAAGAAGCGCGAGCGGGTGGTGGTGCGTTTCGAGGTGGACGAGAAGGGCGGCAAGGTGTTGCGGCCGGGCATGCCGGTGCTGGAGGGCCGCAAGGGCGAGTACACCGGCGTGGTGACCAGCGCCGCCTCGACCGGTGAGCGCCAGGTGGGCCTGGCCTTGATCCAGGCGCGCCACGCCCGCCCGGACGCGAAGCTTATGGTATTGCCGGTGGCCGAGGGCGAGAAGGCGCCGCCGGCCTGCAGCCCGGCCTCGCTCAAGTCCGGCGACTGGATGGCCATCCCGCGCGCCTGCACCATCCTGCCGCGCTTCATGCGCCCCGGCGAGAAGCCGTTGCGCAAGGAGCCCTGAGCCACCCATGCCCCTGACCGTCACGCTGGCCGGACACAACCTGGACCGCGAGGCGCTGGCGGCCCGGCTCTCCGGGCAAGCCGAGGGCGAGGCCGGCGCGCTGTCGCCGGAGACGCTCTCCGCCGCCTACGCCCGCATCAGCCGCGACCCGCGCCACGTCTCGGAGATCCGCGCCGACGCCCGGCGCGAGGTGGAGAAGGCGCGCCGCAGCAACCGCACCATCATCTTCGACATGGGACACGCCTCGGTGGCCGAGCACGCCGTGTTCAACCTGGACGTGTCGGGAATCTCGCGGCTGTGCGTGGAGGCGCTGGAGCGCCACCGCCTGGCCTCCTACACCGAGAAGTCGCAGCGCTACATCCGGCTGGAGGAGGCCTGCGTGGTGCCGGAGGAGATCCGGGCCTCTGAGCTCGCCGAGGACTTCGTCCGGCTGGCCCGCGAGCTGTTCGACGCCTACCAGTCCTTGGCGGGCCGGCTGCTCGAGCAGGCGCGGCAAGAGTGCGGCGAGGCGGTCCCGGAGCGCGAGGTGAAGAGCCGGGCCAACGAGGACGCCCGCTACCTCTTGCCCCTGTGCGCCGAGGCCCAGCTCGGCATGACGGTCAACGCCCGCACCCTGGAAGGGATGATCGCCCGGCTGGCCTCGTCGGAGCGGGACGAGGAGCGGCGGCTGGCCCGGGCGCTGCACGAGGCGGTGCGAGCCATCGCGCCCTCGGTGATCCGCTACACCGAGCCGACGCCCTATCTTCGAGAGCTGCCGCCGGCCCTGCGGGAGCGGGCCGGGCGGTGGCTGCCGCGGCCTTCGCCGGACGCCACCGAGCCGGTGCGGCTCGTGTCGCACACCCCGGAGCCGGACCGGGTGGTGGCCGAGGCGCTACTGTTCGAGTCCGGAGGGTCATCTGCCGAGGAGGTCCGGCGGGCGGCGGGCGCGCTCTCCCCGGAAGAGTTGCGCGGCTTGTACGGCGAGATCTTCTGCCGCATGCAGCCCTGGGACCAGCTGCCGCGAGCCTTCGAGCGGGTGACCTTCACCTTCGAGCTCGTCCTCAGCGCCGCGGCCTTCGGCCAGCTCAAGCGTCACCGCATGGCGACGGTCCTGGCCCAGCCGTACCGGCCGGAGCTGGGCTGGACGGTGCCGCCGTCGATCCGGCGCGCCGGGGCGGAGCACGAGTTCTCCTCGTGGCTGGAGAAGTCCACCGCGCTGTCCCGGCGCATCGCCGAACTTCATGCGCCGGCGGCGGCCTACATCCTCACCAACGCCCACCGGCGCCGGGTGTGGATGTGCATCAACGGGCGCGCCCTGGGGCACTTCTTCCGCCTGCGCTGCGCGCCCGAGGCGCAGTGGGACATCCGCGAGCTCGCTCACGCAATGCTTGCCGAGGTGCGCCGCGCCTTTCCGCTCGGTGGTGCCTTCTACGGCGGCAAGGACTGCGTAGCGGCGCTCCGGCAGGGCGGTTGACGCTCACTCGGACGAGGTGTTTTTCAAGCGGTCGAGTCGTTGCCGGATGTCGGCGTTCTGCGGCTGGAGCTCCACCAGACGGGTCAGGCAGCGGATGGCCAGGACCGGGTCACCCGCCTTTTCCGCCGCCATAGCCAGGATGTTGAGCACCTGGACATTCTCGGGGTCGAGGGCCAGGGCCTCCTCCAGGATCGTGCGGGCCTCCGCGGGCCGTCCGCGCATCAGCAGGAGGCGTCCCAGGTTGGTGCGCGCCAGCATGCCGTGTTCGGGCCCGGCGATCTGGATGGCGCGCCGGAAGTGCTCCTCCGATTCCTCCGTGTGGCCGGCTTCGATCTCGAGTTTGCCGACCAGGTTGTAGGCGGCGGAGAGGCTGTGGCGCTGCTGCTCGCTCGACCACAGCGGCACCTGGCTGAGCAGGGCGCTTCCTAGCAACCAGGCGAGACTGGCCAGAGTGCGGCGTTGGAAACCGCGGCGCGCCTCCTGGTACAGCTCCAGCATCCCCAACGCCGCCAGCGGCCACAGCATGGGCAGGAGCAGGATGCGGTAACGGTCGGCGACATAGAAGGCCGCCATGCCGAGGGCGTACGTCCCGGCGCACAGGGCCAGCAGGGGCACACCCCGTCGCCGGAACGCCCGCAGCAGGCCGAGCATGGCGAAGGGAAACACGGTGCCGAACCCCGGCAGGAAACGCAGGAGCGGGGACACCGCCTGGCCGAACACGAACGGATGGTGGATGGGTGCTTCCTGGTGGTTGACGGCCCACAGCAGCTTGCGAAAATACAGGCCCAAGGCCTCCAGCGGGTGGTCCCGCCAGAACTCGAAGCCGCGGCGGAACCAGTAGGCCGAGACCTTCCCGTCCGAGAGGCGGCGCCCTTCTTCGGCCTCGGCGCGCCGCTGCAGGCTGGCGCGATAGGCGGCGTGGCTGTCGGCGTCGATGGATTCGCCGCGTGGGACCTGGTACAGGCCGCGGGCGCCGGGGTGGTTGCCGATGAAGAAGCTGATGCCACCCGCCGAGGAGACGGGCTGCAGGCCTTCCCCTCGAGAGGCGTTGTGAATCCAGGCGGGGGCCATGCCCAGCGCCAGCCCGAGCGCCGCCAGCGACAGCGACAGGGTGCGGTGACGCCAGCGCGGACTCTGGCGGAACAGGAACACCGCGGCCACGGGGAGACACAGCAAGAAGTTCGGGCGCGCCATGGACACCAGGCCGGCCGCCACGCCGCAGGGCAGCAGCAGCCAGAGCCTTCCCGTGCGCTCGGACACGAAGTACAGCCACAGGCTCAAGAGCAACAGGGGGACGGTGATGCCGGGATCGAGCAGGTTGCCTTCCAGGAAGATGAGCGGGCCATACAGGGCCACCAGCAGGCCCGAGAGCAAACCGGCCGCCGAACCCGCGAGCTCCCGGCCCAGCCGGCAAGCGAGAAACACCGAAAGCAGGCCCCAGACCAACTGGAGGTGATGCGCCACCACCGGCTGGGCGCCCGCCAGGCGGTAGACGGCCGCCAGGTAGAAGGAAAAAAACGGTTCGTACAAGAAGGCGCCCGGATCGGCTCCTTGTCCCAGCAGGGCGAGCGCCGTCAGGTGGAAGTTCTGTTCGTCCCCCCACAGGCTGGAGTACAGGATGACCTCGGCCCAGTCGGAGAAGAACAGGAGGCGCAGCGCGAGCGCCAGCACCAGGATCCCGAGCAGCGCCAGGCGCTCGAGGGAGCGGTGCCGCGGATCGGGGTGCGCCGGATGGTCGTTCATGACGGCTTCTGCCGCCCGACGGCCAGCAGTGATAGCCCCGGCAGGCGCAGGCGCGGCTCGATGCGGCGCAAGAGGGGCACCAGCGTGTCGAAGGTCTTGAGCTGGAAGCGGCTCATGCTCTGGCGTTTGAGCAGGCGCATGTTGACGAACCAGCCGACCAGGCCCAGGCTGTTGAAGTCCTGCAGCGCCTCCACCTCCAGGCCGGCGCCCTCGATCAGGGCGCGAAGCCCCTCCCGGCGGTAGCGGCGGTGGTGGCCGAGCTTCTGGTCCATCGGCCCGAAGAGCGCCTGGAACTGGGGCACCACCAGGATGAGCCGGCCGCCGGGCGCGAGCGCCGAGGCCATGCGCCGCACCGCGGCCCGGTCGTCGGCGATGTGCTCGAGCACGTTGAGGCACAGCACCGAGTCGAACTCCTTCCGCCGGGCGGCGAAGTCCTGATCCGACTCCAGGTCGAGCCGGGCCACCTCGATGTTCTCGTAGTGGCGAAAGGCAAGGCGCAAGAGGCGTAGATACTCCTCGTCGCGATCGCTCACCGTGAGGCGGCGCGAGCGCGGCAGCTGGCGCGAGATGTTGCCCAGGCCCGCGCCCACCTCCAGGATGCGGTCTCCCAGCCAGGGCGAGATGGCGGCCACCGTCCACTCGGAGAAACGCCGCGCCCCCGACATGGAGGCCAGCACGTAATGCCCGTGCCGCTGGCTGAAGCAATCATCCACCAGCCAGTACTTGAGGATGACCCCCAGCGCGTCGAAGCCGTCCTTCCAGGTGATCTTCTTGCCGTCGGCGTAGGAGCGCCCGTGATAGGAGATGGGCACCTCGTACACGGTGCAGTGGCGCTTGGCGATCTTGGCGGTGATCTCGGGCTCGATGCCGAAGCGGCGCGAGCGCACGGGGATGGTCTTCAGGATGTCCGCGCGGAAGACCTTGTAGCAGGTCTCCATGTCGGTGAGGTTGAAGCCGGTGGTGAGGTTGGAGAGCTGGGTGAGCGCCCAGTTGCCCAGGGCGTGGTGATAGTTGAGCACCCGCCGCTCGCCGCTGCCGAGGAAGCGCGAGCCGTACACCACGTCGGCGCGCCCGCTCAGGATGGGCTCCAGCAGGGTCGGGTAATGGACGGGGTCGTATTCGAGATCGGCGTCCTGGAACAGGATGATGTCCCCCGCCGCCTCCTGGATGCCGCGGGCCACCGCCGCACCCTTGCCCAGGTTGCGCGCTTGGAAGAAGGCGCGCACCTCGGGGTGCCGCTGCGCCAGCGCCCGCAAGATGTCCGCCGAGCCGTCCTGGGAGCCGTCGTCCACCGCCACCAGCTCCAGCGTCACGTCCCGCGGCAGCGGCGCCTGGAGCACCCGCTGGACGATGCGCTCCAAGAAGGCCCGCTCGTTGTACACCGGCATGATCACCGTAAGCTTCATGCGTCGCTCACTCCGGGATGTGCGGGTTGTCCGGATCCTCCCACGGCTTCTCGCGCAGGCCCGCCTGCGCCAGGATGTCGGGGAGCAGCTCCTCCCAACCCAGCGCCATGATGTGCACGCCCTGGCACACGGGCCGGATGCGGCGGATGATGCGCGCCGCCACCTCCACGGCCTTCCGGCGCCGCTCGGCCTTGGGCACCGTCGAGAGCTCGGCGATGAGCTCGTCCGGCACGTACATGCCCGGGACCTTCTCCTTCATGAAGCGTGCCAGGGTATGAGACTTGGGCAGCACCAGCCCGGCCAGCACCGGGACGCGGAGCGGGGCGGCCCGCTCCATGAAGGCCTCCAGGCGCTCCGGGGCGAAGATGGCCTGGGTCTGGAAGAAGCGCGCCCCGGCCTCGACCTTCTTCTTCATCTTGATGAGCTGGAGCTCCAGGGCATCCGAGGTGGGGTTGACCACCGCGCCGGCGAAGAAGTCCGGGGCGCCCTCCAGCGGGTTTTCGGCCAGATCGAACCCCTGGTTCAGCCGCTGGACGGTGAGCAGGAGCTGGACCGAGTCGAGGTCGAACACCGGCAGCGCCTCGGGATGGTCTCCCATGCGCGGGTGGTCGCCGGTGAGCACCAGCACGTTGCGGATGCCCAGGGCCCAGGCGGCCAAAAGATCCGACTGCAGCGCCACCCGGTTGCGATCGCGGCACACCGCGTGGACGATGGGTTCCACCCCGCGTTGGCACAGCAGCGCGCAGGCCGCGAGCGAACTGAGCTTCATGCACGAGTGCTGCTGCTCGGTGACGTTGACCGCGTGGGTCCAGCGGGCGAGCAACGCCGCCTTGGCCATGAGCTCGTCCACCCGCGTGCCCTTGGGAGGGCCCACCTCGCTGGTGACCACGAACTCGCCCCGGGCCAGGGCCTCGGAGAGCTTGCTCATCCACCCTTGAATAACACCCCGGCGCCGTCCGGGCAAGGAATGCGCCGGCCAGCCGTCTGTTGCCAAGACGGCCCGCCTTGGCTCAGAATGAGCCCTGGAGGAAAGCCCATGAAAAGCGTTGCGCTCCTGGTTTGTGTGGGATTCGCCCTGGCCCTGGCCGGTAGCGCCGGGGCCGCGACGGTGATCTACCAGTACGACCAGTTCGATCCCGACATCAACGTGGCGGCTGGGCAGGTGACGTCCATCCCGCTGGCCACCCAGCCGGGGTTCGCCAGCGGCGAGGCCTTCGGCCAGGTGTACCGGCCGAGCGCCGGCCAGTACCCGGTGAAGATCACCGGGATCGACCTCATCCTGGCCAGCCCGCCGAACATGCCGGGGACGGCCGAGGTCAGCGCCCGCATCGAGGTGTGGGCCCACTCGGGGAGCGGCGCGGCGCCGACCGGCAGCCAGCCGCTGTGGAGCATCACCACCGCCGACCTCTACAACCCGAACACCGGCCAGTTCGGCATGCCGCTGCAGGGAAACACCGCCATGTCCATCACCTTCGACCAGAGCGAACCCGACAACCACCCGCCCGACATCGACTCTGGCTCGTTCCTGGTCATGATCCGCTACCTCGACGACGCCCGTGACATGCAGACCGAGTGGGGCACCATGCAGTGCATGTACTACCCGTCGCTGGGCGCCTGCGGTTGCCAGGAGGTGGGCACGCTGCTCGACCAGGCCACCACCCAAAACGCCAACGTGCTCCACGTGTACGGCTCCTCCAACTGCACCGGCCCGGCCACCAACTGGACCTTCGCCAACGCCATCGGCGTGACCGGAGACTTCATCCTGCGTGTCCACGCCGAGACCGGTGGCTGCACGCCGCAGTGCACGGGCAAGGAGTGCGGCCCGGACGGCTGCGGCGGGAGCTGCGGTGATTGCCAGCCGAGCCAGACGTGTGATGCGAACGGCCAGTGCGTGGGCTGCACGCCCCAGTGCCAGGGCAAGGAGTGCGGCCCGGACGGCTGCGGCGGGAGCTGCGGTGATTGCCAGCCG